>JBJKRT010000106.1:0-94058 GCA_046704545.1 Longimicrobiales bacterium | reverse complement strand
GAGGGACTACTTCGCGAGGAGGGCACCGTGCTGACGGTATCCTCCTCCTCTACCGTTCGGGCCGTGCTGGTCGACCGGGCGCGGCGCGGCCCTCTGCGCGTCGTCTGCCTGGAAGGGAGACCGCTTTTGGAGGGCCGGGCGCTCGCCGCCGACCTGGCTCGGCACGGTGTGCCGGTGACGCTCGCCGTCGACGCCGCCGCCGAGAGCCTCGTGCCGGAGTGCGACCGGGTGCTGGCCGGCGCCGACTCGATCGGTGATCTGGGCATCGTGAACAAGATCGGTACCCGGTCGGTCGCCGAAGCCGCGCGCCGTTCGGCCGTCCCCTTTCACGTGATCGCCGACCGGACGAAGATCCTCCCGCTCGGATTCGCGCAGCATGTGGCCGACGACCGGCCCGCC
Source organism: Longimicrobiales bacterium (assembly GCA_046704545.1). Lineage (GTDB taxonomy): Bacteria > Gemmatimonadota > Gemmatimonadetes > Longimicrobiales > Gaopeijiaceae > SZUA-318. The sequence goes on along the minus strand of JBJKRT010000106.1, from coordinate 93,659 downwards.
GGCGAAGTCTGGGACGGCGCGGAAGGGATGGAGGTCTGGAATCGGTACTTCGAAGCGGTGCCGCTGGAGCTGGTCACGAGCCTCGTGACCGATGCCGGCATTCTGACCTACGACCAGGTGAAAGCGTACCGGAGCGGCCTTCATGTCCCGGACGTGCTGCACGCCGAAGCCGACGGGTCGTTGCCGTAAGCCTCGACCGGAGGCGCGGCTATGGTAGATTCGTGGAAGCAGGTCGAACAGGAACTCACCGAGGGATGCGATGGCCACGCTCATCACTGAAGCCCTTCCCGCGCTGACGACGCTGACCGAGCGCGAACAGCTCTTCCAGGAGGCGGTGCGGGATTTCGCTGCCGCCGAGATCGCGCCGAGAGCCGCCGCCATGGACCGGGACGCGGCCATGGACCCGACCCTGATCTCACAGCTCTTCGAGCTCGGGCTGATGGGCATCGAGATTCCCGAGAGCTACGGTGGGACCGGCGCCGACTTCTTCACGTCGGTGCTCATCGTCGAAGAGCTGTCGAAGGCCGATCCGGCCGTGGGTGTCCTCGCGGACGTCCAGAACACCCTCGTCATCAACGCCATCAAGCGCTGGGCGGACGACGACCAGAAGGATCGCTACTTTCCGCGGCTCGCCTCCGACACCGTAGGTGCCTACGCCCTCTCCGAAGCCGGAAGCGGCTCGGACGCGTTCGCGCTGGCGACACGCGCCACGAGCGACGGAGACGACTGGATTCTGGAGGGTCGCAAGCTCTGGATCACGAACGGAGCCGAAGCGGGCCTCTTCATCATCTTCGCGAACGCCGACCCCGACTCGGGCTACAAGGGGATCACGGCCTTCCTGGTCGAGCGCGACAGTGACGGATTCTCCGTGGGCAAGAAGGAGGACAAGCTCGGCATCCGCGCCTCGTCGACCACGGAGCTCATTCTCGAAGGCGTGCGCGTCCCGGCGGCCAACGTCCTGGGAGAGGTAGGCAAAGGCTACAAGGTCGCGATCGAGACGCTCAACGAAGGACGCATCGGAATCGGCGCCCAGATGCTCGGTCTGGCGCAAGGCGCGCTCGATCATACCGTGCGTTATGTTCAGGAGCGCGAGCAGTTCGGGAGGTCGATCGGCTCCTTCCAGGGCGTACAGTTCCAACTCGCCGAGATGGCCACGGAGATCGAGGCGGCCCGCTTGCTCGTGTACAACGCCGCTCGGCTCAAGGACGCCGGGCAGCCGTTTCTGGTCCAGGCGGCGATGGCCAAGCTGTACGCGTCGGAGACGGCCCAACGCGTCGCGTCGCGGTGTATAGATCTGCACGGCGGCTACGGCTTCACGAAGGAGTACCCCGTCGAGAAGCTCTATCGCGACGCCAAGATCGGCACCATCTACGAGGGGACGTCGAACATGCAGAAGCAGACGATCGCCAAGGTGATCCTCAAGTGATTCCCGCCACGACTCAGGGCCCTCTCCTCGCCCTGCCCGGCCTGGGAGAGTCCCTCCTCATCCTGGTCGTGGTCATGCTCGTCTTCGGCGCCAAGAAGCTGCCCATGCTGGCACGCGGGCTCGGAGCCGGCATCCGGAACTTCAAGGGCGAGCTGAAGGAACCGAGCGATCACGACGACAAGTAGCACCCCCTCGCCCACGACCGGCGGCGGGGAGCCGTCCGCGCCGTCCGAGCGGCTGTCGAACGTCTCCGTCGTCCTGGATCATCCGAAGGACGTCGTCAATATCGCGAGCATCGTGCGCGTGATGATGAACTTCGGGCTCGGGGACCTGCGGCTCGTCGACCCGGACGAGTTCGATGCATGGCGCATCGGGGGTATCGCCCATCGGAGCGACGCGCTCGTCGAGGCGACGACCATCCACCAGACGCTGGACGAGGCCGTTGCCGACGCCTCGTTCATCGTGGGAACGACGGCCCGCGCCCGTACGGCCGGGCGCACGTACATGCGACCGCGCGAGGCGGCCGCCACGATCGTCGAGCGGGCGGGAGAGGGAAGGGTCGCGGTTCTCTTCGGGCGCGAAGACCGGGGCCTCACGAACGCGATGCTGGACCGCTGTCACTCCGTGGTCATCATCCCGACGGATCCGGAGTTTCCCAGCCTGAACCTCGCCCAGGCGAGCCTCGTCCTCGCGTACGAGATCTTCCTGGCTGCCAACGGGGACGAGCTGGACCTCCCCACCGGGCGACGCGCCACCCGCCCCCCCACCCAGGACGAGCTCGAGCGTACGTTCGCGGCGCTCGCGGACGGCCTGGAGCGGATCGAGTTCTACAAGGCTCGCAAGCCCTCCGCCGTGCTCAGGACCCTGCGCACCCTCGTCACGCGCGCCCGCCCCGATCTCCGCGAAGCGAAGCTTCTGGCGGCCATCGGATTCGAGATCGGCCACTATCTCGATCGCGCTTCGGAGCAGGCGGCATCCCCACCCGAGCGAGAAGAAGAGACGCCCCGACGGGGCTCCGACGTCTGATCTTCGTTGTTGTGACGCCGTGAGGCGGTCCCTATTATGGGAATGCGAAGGATCGGCACCCTGCCGCCGTCCCACCGTCGGCGGCATCGCGGGGCCAACAGAGCGAAGCGAGTGCACCGCGAGCCGGGGGGCATCTGCGGTCGAACGAGGGCCGTGGCTCCAATTTGGCACGGTCCAGAAGGAGAGATTTCGACGCCCGTGGAGTCCCCCCCAATAGCCTTCACCATGGACGACATTACCTCGTGGAGCGGGCGGAAGGCTCGAGCCCTCCCCTCACGGGGTTGAAGCGCACTCCATGCCTCCAACAGACGTTCCAATCTCGCGCTCCAGCCTGGGCGATCGCTATCGCGTTCTCCTGGAGATCGGCCGTACGCTCGCGGGCACGTTGAGCGCGGAGGATCTGTACGCCGCCATCCACCGGGAGACCGCCCGCGTCCTGGACGCGGACGGATTCTACGTCGCCCTGTACGATCCGGGCCGGGACCTCGCCACGATCGTCTTCTTCGCGGACCGGGGAGAAGAGAAGCACGTGGACGTCACCTACCGCGGCTCGGACAGCGAGGTGATTCGCAGCGGTAAGCCCACACTGGTCAATGAAGGCCTGCACGACCGTGGATTCCTGGTGCTGGGAGAGCAGGCGGGGGCCGTGGCGAGCGCAGCCATCTGCGCGCCGATGCTATACAAGGGCCGCGTGCTCGGCGCGATCAGCGCGCAGAGCTACCAGGAGGGATCCTACACGCCCGAGGACCTCGATCTCCTGCAGGGCATCGCGGACATCTCGTCCGTGGCCATCGACAACGCCTTCCACATCGCCGAGCTCGAGCGCCGAAGACGGGAGGCGGAGCGGGTGGAGGAGATCGGACGGGCCCTGACCAGCTCGCTCGACCGCAAGGAGGTTCTCGGCAAGGTCATCGCCGCCGCCCTGGATGTCCTGGGCGTCGACGGGGCCAGCGTCTGGCTCCTGCGGCAGGAGGGCGTGGAGCGCGCTGCGGAGGTCGCCGAGTCGGGAGGCTCGATCAGCCTTCCCAAGGGCCTGACCTGGGACCTGACGGGCACGCCGATCGCCGATCGGGTGATCGAAGACCGCTTGCCCGTCATTCTCGACGATCTGGGATCGAGCGCCCTGGTGCCCGAGCACCTCCGTCCTCACCTCAAATCCGGATCGGGCGTCGGCGTACCTCTCATCGTCGGCGGGCGCGTAGCAGGGGTCCTCACGGCCGGAAGCCGCAACGCGCGACACTTCACGGACGACGACACCGCGGTGCTCCAGCGTCTCGCGGGGCAGGCGTCGGTAGCTCTGGAGAACGCCCGCCTGCACGCCAGCTTGCAGGCGCTGACGCTGACCGATCCGCTGACCGGGCTCCCGAACCGCCGCAGGCTCCAGATCCATCTGGACAAGGAGGTGGCGGCGGCGCGGCGCGGACGCTCGCTCGTGGTCGCGGTCTTCGACCTGGACGACTTCAAGCACTACAACGACACGCTCGGGCACCTCATGGGCGACGACATCCTGCGAGCGTTCGCCCAGATCCTCGACGAGGAGAACCGCGCCATGAACCTCGTCGCCCGCTACGGAGGCGACGAGTTCGTCGCGATCCTGTCCGACAGCCACATGGACGGGGCGCAGTTGTATGTTCATCGCGTCACCGAGCGTGTGGTCACCGACGCGGTCCTGGGAGAGCACGGAGTCACGGTCAGCATCGGCCTGGCGGAGTTCGATCGAGCGTCCATGAAGACCATGGAAGACATCATCCAGGCTGCCGACTCCGACATGTATCGGCGCAAGAACGAGCGAGCGCGCCGCAGCGCCGGGTCGAGCTGAGCCCCCTACACCGACATCCATGACGCAATCCATCGACCCGAAGGAGATCCGGGACCTCCTTTCGTTCGCCGTGGACATAGCCCACGAAGCGGGGGCGGTCACGCTCCAGCATTTCGGGGGCCTCGTCGCCCACGAAGCCAAGTCGGACGGAAGTCCGGTCACGATCGCCGACCGCCAGGCCGAAGAGCTCCTGCGCCGCAGGCTGGGCGGTCGTTTCCCGGACCACGCGGTGCTCGGTGAGGAGATGGGCGCCTCCCGGGAGGAGGCCCGTGTGCGCTGGATCCTCGACCCCATCGATGCCACCCGCTCGTTCATGCGGGGCGTTCCGCTCTACGGCGTGCTCATCGGCGTCGAGGTCGAGGAGACCCCGGTCGTCGGCGTCGCGCACTTTCCGGCGCTCCAGGAGACCGTGGCCGCCGGCCAGGGCCTCGGCTGCACGTGGAACGGCCGTCCGTGTGGGGTGTCGCGGACCGCGCGTATCGAGGAGGCGTTGGTCCTGACCACCGACCCAGAGACCATTCTCGCGAGCGAGGACGGTCCCGGGTGGCGCTCATTGCAGTCTCGCGCGGCCCTCGCACGCACCTGGGGCGACTGTTACGGACACGCCCTGGTGGCCACCGGACGCGCCGACGTCATGATCGACCCGATCGTGAATCCGTGGGACGCGGGCCCGTTCCTCACGATTCTCACCGAGGCGGGCGGGCGGTTCACGACCCGCGACGGCCAAGCTACCATCCATGGCGGATCCGGCATCAGCAGCAACGGCATCCTGCACGACGAGGTGCTGAAGGAGCTCGGCCGGAGCGGAGGATCGTAGACGGAAACGGAGGTATCGGGACATGGACTCGAAGGTCGTCGTCATCACGGGGGCCAGCAGCGGGATCGGGGCCGCGCTGGCGAAGCAACTCGCGGAGGGCGGGCATCGGCTCGCCCTGGCCGCTCGAGGATCCGAAGCCCTCGCGGAGGTGGCGCATGACTGCGCCGGCGAGGCCCTCACGGTCGTCACCGACGTCACGCTTCGATCCGATGTCGAACGCCTGAGGGATGAAGCGCTCTCGGCGTTCGGCGGCGTGGACGTCTGGATCAACAACGCCGGCCGGGGGATCCACCGTCCGGTTCTCGAGCTCACGGACGACGACGTGGACGAGATGATGGCGGTCAACTTCAAGTCGGCGCTGTACGGCATGCAGGCGATCGTGCCGCACTTCGAGGAGCGCGGCCGAGGACACCTGATCAACGTCTCCTCGTTTCTCGGTCGGGTGCCGCTGGTCACCTTCCGCTCCGCGTACAACGCCGCGAAGGCGGCCCTGAACATGATCACCGCGAACGTACGGGTCGATCTGCACCCGTATCCGGGCATCCACGTCTCGCTCGTGATGCCCGGCGTCGTGGAGACGCCGTTCCACCGCAACGCGAGCGGGGCGCCCGCCGACGCGGCGCCCCCCGCCGGCGTGAGGGCGGGCTCCCAGACCGCGGAGGAGGTCGCATCGCGGATGGTCGAGCTCATCGCCCATCCGGTGGCCGAGGTCTACACGAACCCCTCCAGCGCCGGGCTCGCGCGCAGGTACTACGAGGACGTGGCCGCGTTCGAGGAAGGATTCGCGAGGAGCTGAGCCGGCCGGCGGTGCCGGCCGGCCCCTCTCGAGCTCATCGGGCGGCGCGGATCTCCGAAAGGGTACAGATGCCGCGGAAGGGAACGCCGGCCTCTTCGAGCGCCTCGTGACCGCCCTCTTCCCGGTCGACCAGCGCGACGACCACCGCAACCTCCGCGCCCGCTTCCCGCACCGCCTCGACGGCCCGCAGCACGGACCCTCCGGTCGTCACCACGTCCTCGACCAGGGCGACCCGCTTCCCTTCCGGTGACACGCCTTCGATCCACTTCTGGAGGCCATGGCGCTTGCCCTCCTTTCGGACTACGAAGCCGGTGAGGGGAGCATCGGTGTCCTTCGACGCCCATACGGCCGCCGCCACGATGGCGTCGGCTCCCATCGTCGGGCCCCCGACCGCTTCCACGCCGAACTCCCGAGCGATATCGAGCATGGCGGCACCCACCAGCCCCACCCCCTCCGGATGGTAGGTGACCTGCTTGGCGTCCAGGTAGAACGAGCTCGTTCGCCCCGAGGCCAACCGGAACTCACCCTCCCGGTACGCGAGACGCGCCAGGAGCGTCGCGAGGGCTCCGTTCTCCGCACTCATCGTCATGCCTCCTTCACCCAGCGCCAGAGCTCGGGCAGCGTGGGCCGCTTTCCGGCCATCAGGATGCCGACCTTGTAGATCCGGCCGGCCACCCAGGCCACCGCCACGATCGTCACGGCCATCAGCACGAACGACAACGCCACCTGCCAGGCCGGCGCCGCACCCCCGGCGGCCCGGGCGAACATCAGGATCGGGCTGAAGAAGGGGAAGAGCGACATGCCCACGGCCATCGCCGACGTCGGATCATTCATCACCGGCGTCATGAAGATGATCGGCACGATGATGAGGAGCGTCACCGGGAACTGTGCCTGCTGCGCTTCCTCGTCGGTGCTGCACATGGCACCCACCGCCGCGTACATGCTCGAGAACAGGAAGAAGCCGAACAGGAAGAACGCCACGAACAGGACCAGCAGGCCGGCGCCGGGCGCCAGGCTCTTGAGGTTCGTCAGCGAGGCCAGCTCAGGGCGCGCCGAGATGATCGCGGGAATGCCCATCGAGAAGATGAGCCCCGCCGAGAGCGCCCATACGGCCATCTGCGTGAGGCCCACGCTGCCGACGCCCAGGATCTTCCCGAGCATCAGGTGCCACGGCTTCATGGACGAGATGACCACCTCCACGACCCGGCTCGTCTTCTCCTCGAGCGTGGCGCGCATCACGGCCACGGAATACAGCAGGATGACCATGTAGAGGAAGAAGGCCCCGGCAAACCCGATGGCCATCTCCTTGTCGGTCACGTTGCTCTGAGCGGAGAGCACGTCGACCCGGAGCTTTCCCCCCTTCACCATGGCCGCCGCATCCACCCCCTTGCCCGAGAGCTGTGCCTCCAGGGCGGCCGCCACGATCGCCTGGCGCATCGTGAGCGAGCGCAGCGTGGACGGCGCCGATTCACCGTAGTAGACCGCCTCACCGCTCTCGAGCGTCTTGCTGTCGAGCACCAGGAAGCCGCCGAGCTTCTTGTCGGAGACCTCCTGGCTGAGGTGCGGCACGGCCGTGTCCGACCAGGCCTCCGTGCGCACCTTGTACCCACCTTCGCGGAGGGCCGGCAGGAGCCGATCGGTGAGCACGCCGGTGCGGTCGACCACCGCGATCGAGTGTCCCGCCTGCTCGCTCTTGTGGGCGAAGTAGATCGGCACGACCATCACCGCGATCATGAAGATCGGCATGCCGATGGTCGAAAGGATGAACCACCTGGAGCGCACCCGCTGGATGTACTCCCGCCGGATCACGGCCCAGACCATGTTCATCGTGCACCTCCCCGGGCCGCTACCGCGGCGTCTTCGGGCAGTCCGGCGTCACCGGCGGCGTCCGCTCCGGCCCGCCGAACGAAGATTTCGTGCAGCCGCGGCTCGAGAAGATCGAATCGGGTGATGGAGGCACCTGCCTCCACGCCCCTCCGGAGGATCGCCTGATGATCGCCTCCGTCACGAAGCAGGAGGTGGACGGCGCCGTTGTGCGGCTCGATGTGGGCCACCTCGGGCCCCTCGAGCCAGGTGTCGGGCCCCGTGAACTCCACCGCGATCACGCCTTTGCGCTCGGCCGCCTTGATCTCGCGAAGATCCCCGTCCAGCACCTTCTTCGACTTCGAGATCAGGCAGACCCGCTCGCACAGCCGCTCGGCCTGATCCATCAGATGCGTCGAGAACAGGATGGTCGTCCCCTTTCTGTGGAACTCCATCACGATCTCCTCGAGGACATCCTGGTTGATGGGATCGAGCCCGCTGAAGGGCTCGTCCAGCACCAGGAGCTCGGGATCGTGCAGAACGGTGCTGATGAACTGCACCTTCTGCTGCATGCCCTTCGACAGGTCCTCGACTTTCTTCTCGGCCCACTGCCCGAGACCGAGCCGGTCGAGCCACTCGCCGCCCTTCCGACGCCCTTCCGGACGGCTCACCCCGCGGATCTCGCCCAAAAACATGAGCAGCTCGAGAACCTTCATCTTCTTGTAGACACCCCGCTCCTCGGGCAGATACCCGACCTTGGTGCGCCGGGTCGTGTCCGGGTCCGCTCCGAACAGCGCGACCGTGCCCTCGTCGGGGTGGAGGATCCCCATGATCATGCGGATCGTCGTGGTCTTGCCCGAGCCGTTTGGGCCCAGGAGCCCGTAGACGACCCCCCGGGGGACCTCCAGGTCGAATGCGGAGACGGCAGTCTGCTTTCCGAAGCGCTTGGTCAGGCCTCGAAGCCGTACCGCGAAGCCATCGTGACTCATGGGCCGCTCGTGTGTGGGAGATGTCGAGGGAGGGATCGCTTCCACCTACGAAAAGGGGGCGGCTTTCCTTCAGCAAGGCCGATTCGAAGAAAACGCTCCCGGCTCGTCGCGCTCTTGACGGCGTGCTTGTAGATTCCGTGGCTACGGCTTGAACCAACGAGGAGGCTGGATGGCCATTTTCCGGACGCTCTACTACGGCAACGTCTCGGTCGGTGTCGGAGGGCGCATCACGATCCCCCAGGATATTCGTGATGATATGGGCATCGACGAGGGCGATACGCTGGTCGTTCGAGTCGAGGAGAATCCCGAGGGCGGCCGACAGATGGTCATCTGGCGGGCCGAGCAGCAACCGGAAGACGAGTGAAGGACGGAGGAGACGCGCGCTCCTTCCAAAGCCTGTCGAGGCACCGTGCCACCGCTGATCCGGGTCGAGCAGGGCGATATCGCCCGCTTTGACGGCGACGCCGTAGTCAACGCGGCCAACAACCATCTACGCATGGGTGCCGGCGTCGCCGGCGCGCTCCTGAGAGCGGGCGGCATGGCCATCCAGGCCGAATGCGACGAGCACGTGCGCAAGCACGGACCGCTCCAGGTGGGGGAGGCGGCCGTAACCGGAGGCGGAGACCTCCCGGTGCGCTGGGTGATCCATGCCGCGGCAATGGGCGATCTTCCACCCAGCACCACCACCATCCGTGCTTCGACACGGCACGCGCTCCGCCTCGCGGCTGAGCAGAGCATGAAGAGCGTCGCGTTCCCGGTGCTCGGCAGCGGCGTGGGCGGATTCCCGTTCGATCAGGCTGCGCGGCTGATGCTCGAAGAGATCCGTCGCCACGGTGAGGCGCACACCCTCCCGGAGACGGTCGTGCTCTACGGGTATTCCGAATCTGCCGCGCAGACGTTGCGCGCGCTCGTGGAGCAGAAGTCTTAGAATCGCACCGCGCTCAGAGCTCCAGATCCACCCAGCGAACCAATGCGGAGAGCGGCCCCTGCCCGTCGTGATGCCACCACGCGGGCGGGAACGGAACGGCGCTCAGTGGGGCCAGCCGCGTGACGCCCGCGTCTGCCAGGGCGTTCGCGAGGGGCTCCCGCCGCTCGCCACATCCCGATACGCCGACCGTCTGAAGGCTGCGGCGGAACGGGGCGACCAGATACGGCACGTCGAAGACGTCCGATACCGGCTTGACCCGCACCACCCGACCGACGCATGCGGGCTCGAAGTCCGGGGCCGGGTCGTACACGACCGTCCACGACGCCGACCCACCGTGATGCACCTCGAAGGCCTCGCCCGAGGACGCCAGCAACTCGGCAGTACCTCGAATCTGATGCACCGCGGATGCCTCTAGCGGATCCAAAGTCCCTCCCGGGAGCCGCTCCTCCACGACCTCCAGCGCGCGCGCCAGGGCGGCGGCGAAGCCAGGCGGGTCCACCTCCCCTCCGGTCTCGGCGTAGATGACCTGGGGCGAAACGCACCCCCGCTGGTCGAAGAACGCCACCGCGCCGGCCGCTTCGCACGCAACGCGGTGCACCGCCGCCTCCCGCAGGGCATCACGGCCCACGACGGCGAGGCTGATCCGATGGGGATAGGCCGCGAAGCGGGCCTGAGGGGCCGCCCGGTCGCGAAGGCTGCGAACGGTCTCATCCTCTCCATACGCGGTCACGGCATCGGCTCTCTCCAGAGCCGCGGACTCCAGGGCCTCGCTTCCTCCCGGCCAGTAGACCACGGCCAGTGCGTCCGCGAGCGCGGCATCCTCCTCCCGCAGGGCCCGGGCGAACAGCACGGGAAGCACGATGTCGCCGCGGCCCGGCTTCAGCAGCGTGGGAGCCTTCACCGCGAGACTCCTCACGAGTGCGGTCACACCCACACCGGGCACGCTGCCGGAGACGACCTGCACGCAAAGCGTCGGTGGGACGGCCCGGACACGGCGACCTCGCTGGTCGGGCACAAACCCGTCCAGAACGTCCGGAGAGCCCAGGTCGGCCACCACCATAGCCTCGAGCCGATCGGCCGTCCAATCCACCGCCATTCCGTCGAGGACGGCGCGCGCCATCCCGGGTGAGAGCCCCGAGGTGGGCGGCAAGGCCTCCACCGCGGCCTCGCGCACCGGATCGCCCGGATCCAGGAACCGGGCGCCCACCCGGGCGAGCACCGCGAGAACGTCGCTCGCACGCCGCTCGAGCAGCGGTCGGCGGGCCTCCACCAGCGAGTCCACGACTCCTCGGATCCACTGAGGCGTGGCACGAGGATGCCGGATGCGGAGCGGTCCCGCTTCATACTGGAGCTCCGCGCCGTCGGGCGGCGCGACCCCGGACGGCAAGGCCCAGGCCCGGAACGGCTTCGAGCCGGTGCTCATCGCCGACGCTCCGCCGCGGCCATCAGCTCCTCCATCGCGCGCGAGCACCCACGCGGCTCCGCGCCCTCCGTCCTGCCCCGCAGGCGTACGCCGTCCGGCCCGACCGAGCCGATGTCCTCGGTGAGGATGTGACAGACGGAGCCCAGGTTGGCGAGATCGAAGAAGGCGAGCAGGCCTGCCTGGCCGTCCGGAAGGGGTTCGAGCGAGACCGGGTCGAGCGCGCGCACGCGCATCCACGGCGGAGGCACATGCCGTCCGGTCGCGCCTCCGCCGTCGAGCAGCGTCGGCTCGTACAGCTGGGACAGCAGCTCGGTCATCCCGTATTCGTTCACGATCCGACCGGCGGGCACACCGATGCGGGCCTCGATCCCGGCGTACAGCTCGTCACGTTCGAGGTGTCGGCTACGTCCCTTGAATCCCCCCGTCTCCATCGCCCGCGTTCCCGCCGGTAAGGCAATCCGGACGTCCCGCGCGGCCAGCTCGTCCAGAAGGTGGACGAAGGCGAACGCCGTGCCCGTGACGAGCACCGGGCGCCGCTCCCGGATCATCGTGCCCGAGATCTCCAGGAAGGCGTCCACGTCGAGCACGCCCTCCCCGTCCACCAGCCAGTGTGCCTCCTCGCACAGGTTCTCGGCGACCGTGCCGATCATCGTCGACAGCGAGGAATCCGGCATCTCGGAGGAATCGGGGATCAGCGACAGAAGCGGAAGGCGCGCATCGTCGGGCAAAACGAACGCACGGAAGCTCGCGAGCAGTGACGCGCGGTAGAGTGACAAGCGAGGCACGAGGTGCCGACCTCTCCGTTCGCCCCCCATCGTCGTGCCGCTCGTGCGGAAGACCCTCTGGACCCTGTCCGGATCGCCCGAGACGAGGTCGAGGTGCTTGAAGGCGGTGGCGGGCACCGGCGGCGCGTCCCGCCACCGCCGCAGACCCGCCGCGCTCACCCCGCGCCGCTCGCAGAAGGCGCGGTACGTGTCGTTCGTCTCGAGCTGCACCCGCACGGCGCGGAGCGCCAGCTCGCCAAAGGCTTCGTCGGATAGATCCGCCCGACCTCCTTCGGCGAAGAGCGCCTCGAGCTCCTCCGCCAGGCGAGAGAACGCGCCCCTGTCGCGCCCCGCTTCCGCCGGCTCTCGTCGCGCGATCACGCCATCAGGAGGCGAAGCGCCTCGGGTTGAAGAGCTCACCACCGGGCACGGGATCCGCACCTTTGACGATCGAGCCGATCACGCGTCCCGCCTCGAAGGCGAAGGGCAGGCCACCGCCGCTGAATCCGGACACGACCAGCTCGCCCACCCGGCCGGGCAACGCCCCCACCAATGGCAGGTAATCCGCGGTCCATCCGAAGATGCCGCTCCACCGACGCTCGACCTGAATGGGCGCCGTATCGGGAAAAGCACTGTTGAACCACGTCTCGATGTCCGACTGAAGGTGCTCGTCGATCTCCGGCCGCACCTTCCAGTACGAGCGGTCCCAGGCGTCGTGACGCCAACCGCCGAGCACGAGGCCGCCCTTCGGGTCGCTCCGCCAGACGTTCATCTTCCAGTGTGTCGAGAAGGCCCCTTCGAACACCGGCGCACCCTCCGGCACGACCATGCCCTGGCCGCGGATCGGCACGATCTCGTCGCCCGCGAACGCCGAGAACCGCCGGGAGTCCACGTGCGTCGCATAGACGACCATCTCGGCCTGAACCTCTCCCCGGTCGGTCGCACAGCGGAGCGCACCTCCCTCCCGGCGCGTGCCGCTCACGTCCAGCTCTTCGATCACCGTCGCTCCGGCTTCGGCCGCCGCCTCGGCCAGCACGGCTGTGGCGACACACGGATTCACGGATCCGCCACCTTCCAGACGGTAGCCTCCGCAGAACCCGTGGCCGTGCGTGAGCGCGCGGACCTCTTCGGCCGTGAGCCACTCGACGGGGAGCCCCGCCTCGTGGAGCGCGTCGTACGACGCGTGGACCTCGTGCAGGGTATGCGTCTCCGCGAGTACGTACCCTCCGGAGAGATCGAGCGCGCTGGCCTCCGCCTGTCCGCGCGCATCCAGCAGCGCCGCCAGCCCCTCCACCGAGCGGAGCGCGAACGCCCAGATGGCTCGGGCCTCGTCCCGGCCACGGAAGCGAACCGTCTCGTTGAACGGCTGCCGCATGGGAGGCGCGAGCAGACCCACGGCCGTGGCCGTGGCTCCCGACGCGATGCGGTCGCGCTCTACGAGCAGGGTCCGCACGCCGGCGGACGCGAGGTGGTAGGCCGTGGAGGCTCCTGCGATTCCGCCACCGACGACGACGACATCGGTGTCCCGTGGAAGCTCCCCCTCGAAGCGCTTCCGGGAGGTGGACGAGTCGGCCATGGCTCCTCTGTCTGCGAGGTGAAGCGGGAGGGTATCGGCGTGTCTGAAATCTAGCAGGTCGCAGAAGGAGTCGAGTACGTCGGGCCGGGCCGACGAAAAGGGACGGACCCGGCTCGGGCCCGTCCCCGGGGAGCTGCGCGCTTGTGGCGCGAACCGCTCAAACCACTCCCTGATCGAGCATCGCGTCGGCCACCTTGAGGAAGCCGCCGATGTTGGCGCCGTTCACGTAGTTGCCCGGCGTGCCGAACTCGTCGGCCACCGTCACGCAGCGCGCATGGATGCTCTTCATGATGCCGTGCAGCTTGTGATCCACCTCCTCGCGGCTCCACGCGAGACGCTGGCTGTTCTGCGTCATCTCGAGGCCGGACACCGCCACACCACCGGCGTTCGCCGCCTTGCCCGGACCGTACAGGATCTTCTTGTCCAGGAAGAGCTCCACGCCTTCGGGCGTGGTGGGCATGTTGGCACCCTCGGAGACCACATAGACGCCGTTGTCCAACAGGTTCTGGGCGTCCTTCACGTTGATCTCGTTCTGGGTCGCGCTCGGGAATGCGCAGTCGGCCTTGTGGTTCCACAGGTCGTTGTGGTCGTGGCCGGCGTCGATGGGCGTATAGACCGCGTTCTTGTACTTGTCCGCGTATTCGGAGATGCGGCCGCGACGCTCGTTCTTGAGCTCCATCACCCACGCGAGCTTGTCGCGGTCGATGCCCTCCTCGTCGTACACGTAGCCACTCGAGTCCGAAAGCGTGAGCACGGTCGCGCCGAGGTCGAGGAGCTTCTCGGCCGTGTACTGCGCGACGTTGCCGCTCCCCGACACCACGCAGCGCTTGCCTTCGAGGGTCTCACCACGGGTGGTGAGCATCTCGGCGGCGAAGTAGACCGCACCGTAGCCGGTCGCTTCGGGCCGGATGAGCGAGCCACCCCAGTTCAGCCCCTTGCCCGTCAGGACTCCGGTGAACTCGTTGGCGAGCCTCTTGTATTGGCCGAAGAGGAAGCCGATCTCACGCCCGCCGACGCCGATGTCTCCGGCCGGCACGTCGGTGTTGGGCCCGATATGACGGTACAGCTCGGTCATGAAGCTCTGGCAGAACCGCATCACCTCGCCGTCGCTCTTCCCCTTCGGATCGAAGTCCGATCCTCCCTTGCCTCCGCCCATCGGTAGCGTCGTGAGGGCGTTCTTGAATACCTGCTCGAAGGCGAGGAACTTCAGCAGCCCGAGCGTCACGGAAGGGTGGAACCGGAGTCCGCCCTTGTAGGGGCCGATGGCGCTGTTCATCTCGACACGAAAGCCCCGGTTCACCTGCACCTCACCCTGATCGTTGACCCAGGGGACACGGAACAGGATCACGCGCTCCGGCTCGATGATCCGCTCGAGGATCTTCGACGAGCGATATTCGGGGCGCCGGTCGAGTACCAGCTCGAGCGACTCCGCGACCTCCTGCACGGCCTGATGGAACTCGGGCTGTGCCGGGTTCTTCGCCTTCACCTCCTCCATGAGGCTCGTTACGTAAGCGGCCATGGGTCCGTCCGTTCTGTGGTTGGAAAGTGGAGGGAGGGTGCGATGGGAGGGCGGATGAAAGATGACGCCTTTCGGCCGGGATTGCACCCTCCTTCACACGGTCGTCCCGACACCCCGGCCACCCGTCCGCCGGCGCCTCTCTTTCAATCCGAAGATGGTGACCGCCGTATCGCCGAATTCCCAGGTCGATCCCCCCTCCGGGAGCGGCGTTCCGGCGGCGTGCTCGACCGACAGGATGCGGCCGTACGGCACTTCGCGCCACCGGGCCAGGATCCGGTCGAGCTTGGCCGATCCGTACGGCGGATCCGCGAATACGATGTCGTACGTACCGGCCTCGAGCGCGTCCACGAACGGCACTGCGTCCTTCTTGAAGATCCGCACCGCGTTCCTGGAGCGGCTCCGGCATGCGGCGACGTTCGCCTTGAGCGAGTGGAGCGCCGCGTGCCCGTTCTCCACGAAGTCCGCGGCGGCTGCTCCTCGGGAGAGCGCTTCCAGCCCGAGCGCACCCGACCCGGCGAAGAGGTCGAGCACCCGTGCGCTCCGCAGGTGGGGCTCCAGCAGGTCCAGCCAGCCCCCGCGGACGGCCTCGGCAGTCGGCCGCACCCGTCCTCCGGGCGAGACCAGGGACCTGCCGGCCCACCGCCCCCCGACGATTCTCACGCGGCTCCATCCGGCCTCAGCAACACCCCGCGCCGCTCTTTGCCGTTCAGGATGGCGACGGGTGGTCGCTCGAAACGAAGGTGGCGCACCGGCCCGATCCGCTCGACCTCGGGACACTGGGCCAGCCACGCCCAGTCCACGAAGCCCTCGTCGGCGGCCGCGTTCACCGTGAAGTAGGCCACCCGCAGAGAAACGAGGTTCTGGTAGAGATGGGTCCCCTGGGACGGTGTCACCCGGAAGTCCTTGAACCCCGCCTCCACGATCACGCGCGCCCCGGCGATGTCCTCCCACGCGACCGGAATGCCGAGCCACGGCTGCGTGGAGCCCCAGCGTCCGACACCGATCAGGCCGTACCTGCGGCCCTCGGCGAGGAGCTTGGCATTCATGCTGGCAACCGCGTCCGCACACTCGCTGCTTCGCGACCGCTCGAACTCGTTGCGGTCGACTACGATCCAGTCCGTAAGGTCGTCGATACGGCCGTGCCCCATCGTGGCCGGACTCTCGCAGAACACCCGGCTCCGATCGAAGCTCGAGAGATCCACGTCGGCCCCCTCGCTGCCACGGCCCAACGGGCGTAGCTGGAGGAACCCGAACTCCGCCTCCTCCCTCCGGGTGCCCGGCAACGTCGCGGCGAACTCGATCTCGACGGGCAGGCGGGTCCCTGCCATCCCGAGAATGAGCAGCTCCCTGAGGATCTCAGCGAGGGGAAGCACGCCGTGCTTCAACACCGGGGCGAAGGTCACCAGGCGTACGCCCGGCCTGCCGATTCCGTCGTATACGGCGTGGTTCTCGGCCGAGTAGGTCGAAGCCACGGCGCCGAGGACTCCGTCCTGCTCGGCGGCCTTCAGGGAGTAGTGGACCAGCGGCCCGTCCACGCGCCATCCCTCGGCGGGCGGCTCTTCTCCGAGGTGCAATCCCCAGAACTCCCGCTGGGAGCTCTGCAGCATCCCCTCCACGGACGAGTGATCGAGGATGTGACCGGGATGGGTCGGGGCGAATCGCAGGCACGGCTCTCCCTCCGCCACCGTCTTGCCGAGGCCGAGCGCCACCGCGGCGATTCCATCCTCGGGGTGCGCCGGCGGCGCGGGATAGTAGTTGTGGGAGCGCGCCACGCCCGACAGGTGGGGGTAGAAGCGATCTCCGTGCCGCGCGCCGACGACGCGCTGGATGATCACCGCCATCGCCTCTTCCTCGAGACGATACGGCGTCGCCTGGATGAAGGCCCGGGCACCGCGCCCGAAGGTGGTCGCGTACACCCGTTTCACGGCGTCGACGAGCTGCGAGAGCCTGTGCTCGGGATCGCGCGAATCGTTCGGCAGAATCCATGTGCCGTAGATTCCGGCCAGCGGTTGCTGCGGCGAGTCCTCGAGGAGGCTCGAGGAGCGCACGGCGATCGGCGTCTTCATGACCGACACGACCCGCTCCAGCGCTTCCATGGTCTCCGGGGGAAGCGGCGCGGCGAGGATCCGGCGCAGCGTCTCGTTCTCGTCCTCGCTCTGCAGCGCGAAGGCACGCAGGTCGTTGTCGTCGAGGAACTCGTCGAACACGGCGGTGCCCAGGACCACGGCGGCGGGCACGCCGATGTGGACGTCGGGGAACCGCTCGGACAGACGCACCTCGTCGAGGAGACGGCTCGCGAACGCGAGCCCGCGTCCCTTTCCACCGAGCGACCCGCCACCGATCTGGACGATGCCCTCCTCCCCGTCGAAGAACTCGCTCCGGAAGGGATTGACCGAGCCCCGGTTGCGCTCGCGACGGTAGTGGTCCAGGTCACGGACCAGGCTGTCTCTCAGAGCCTCGACCGACGGATAGTCTTCGAGGAGACGCGGACGGAGCTTCGCGGCCATCCCGAACTCGGCTCGAGCCCTCAGCCAGCGGGAGAAGTCGTGGCGCACCGCGTGGTGGGCCACGCTCTCGGCGGGCACCGTGCGCAGCTTGTGTACCAGTGCCTTCAGGTCTGGAGCCCGATCGATCTCCTCGTCGTCTCTGTTGCGGAAGACGAAGTCCCCGAAGAAGAGGTGCTCGGACAGATACAGTCGAAGCTGGTGCAGGAAGTCGGGCGATCCTTTGAGCAGGAAGCCGACGCCGAGCTCTTCGGCTACGCTCCGGTTCTCCTCGTGGGACGACTGGAGCGCGACCGGAACCTCCGGCTGGAGGTCGCGGATCGCCTGGACCAGCTCCCGTCCGGCGTCCGGATGGGGTTGGCCCCCCTTGGGAAACTGCATGTCCGAGAACACGCCCATGATCGCCGCCCGATAGCGCAGAAAGTCCTCGAAGGCGCGCTCGAACGTGGTAGTCAGCAGGATCTTGGGCCGGGCGCGCATCCGCATGATGCGCTGAAGCCGGTTCCCCGCCTCGAACTGGACCGCCTCCGAGAGGTTCTGGACCTCGCTGTAGATGACGGGGAGGAAGGAGGAATAGAAGCGCACGTTGTCTTCGACGACCAGGAAGACCGGCACGCCGATCGCCGTGTCGCGCTCCACGTTGAGGCGGTCCTCCACGGCCTGGACGATCGCCATCAGGATGCGCGCGTCTCCCTGGTAGAGGAAGGCCGCAGATATCCCGCCCTTGTCTTCGCTGGCCTCGAAGGAGCGCAGCTCCTCGCGATCGTACGCGAGCATCGCGACCGGCACGTCGAGGCCCTCGGCGGCGATCGCCTTCGAGAGCCCCACCGCGTCCATGTCGCCCACTTCCGGGCTGGTGATGACCAGATCGACGGGGCGCGAGCCCTCGGCCAGCAGCCTGAGCGCCTCTCGCCCGGACGACACGCGGGTGAGGTCCGGCGGCTCACGTGGGCTCGCCTCCAGGAACTTCCCCAGAACGTGCTCGTGCAGGTGGCCGTCCTCGGCCAGGATGAACGACTCGTACAGCGACGACACCAACAGGACGTGGCGGACCTGGCGGCTCATCAGGTCGCGGTAACCGCCGGCACGGGTGCCGTACCGCTCGGAGAAATCGAAGAAGCTCTTCACGATCGAACTCCGGCCGATCTGGCGGGTCGCTGAAAGAGGGTCATCAACCCCGGCGTACCCGCCCCGGCTCGAGACCGCCCGCGTGGAGAATCTTCTCCTGGAGACGAGTCGCTTCCTCCTCGGTGAAGTCCAGCACGAGGCGGAGCGCGCGGTTCACGTCGGCGTAGGTCTCGGCGGGAAAGTCGCTACCCTCGGCATGCTCGAGGGCGCCCTGGAGCGCCTCCATCTCGCGCTCGGCCTTCTCGGCCGCACGACGCAGGCGGTTCAGCGCTTTTCGGGCTTCGGACTCGGCGGTGTCCATGACAAGGTCGCGAAAGGAATGGATCCAGATCCTCAAGGTGACCGTTCTCGCGCCGCCCAGCAACGGGTTGCGCGCCTCGCACGCGGATGCGCGGTTGGAACCGTCGCCTCTCGCGGGGTAGTCTGCTCCCATGACTGAGAAATACGAGATCATCGTCGTGGGAGCCGGGCCGTGCGGCATCGCCGTGGGAGCGGCAGCGAGCAAGGCCGGCGTGTCGTGCCTTCTGTTCGATGCGGGCCCGATCACCAGCTCGCTGCTGGACTATCCCTATTACATGACGTTCTTCAGCACCGCTCGGATGCTGGAGATCGGAGACGTGCCGTTCACGATCCCCACGGACAAGCCTACGCGCCGCGACGCGCTCGCGTACTACCGCTACGTCGTGTCCCACTGGGGCATCGACGTGCATCAGTACGAGCCGGTCGAAGAGATCACGGGCACGGAGGGCAGCTTCACCGTCCGTACACGCCGGCGCGACGGAAGCGAAGGAGCGTACGAGGCTGCGGCGGTGGTGATCGCGCTCGGAGCGTTCCATCACCCCAATCACCTGGGTGTCCCCGGCGAGAATCTCCCGAAGGTCCACCACTACTACCACGAGCCATACCCGTATTTCGACCAGGACGTGCTCGTGGTGGGAGGGGGCAACTCGTCGGTGGAATCCGCCCTGGAGATGTTCCGCAACGGCGCGCGTGTGAAGATGGTCCACTTCACCGACGTCATCGATTCTGGCGTGAAGCCGTGGGTCGTTCCCGATATCACGAATCGCCTGAAGCGCGGCGAGATCGAGATGTACTGGAAGCATCGCATCTCGGAGATCAAGCCGACGGCGGTGGATCTGCGCCTCGAGGAGACCGGCGCGCTCACCGAGATCGCCAACGACTTCGTCGTGGCCATGACGGGATGGAGGGCCGACCCCACGCTCCTGAGCACGCTGGGCGTGGAGACCGACGAGGAGACGGGGATTCCGGAGCACGACCCGGAGACCATGCGGACGAGCGTCCCGGGCGTCTACATCGCGGGCGTGCTGGCGGCGGGACACAACGCCAACAAGATCTTCATCGAGAACGGCCGGATGCACGGCGGACTGATCGTGGCGGACAGGATGCGCTCCGGAGCGACCGCAAACAGCTGACGGGTTCGCTGGACCGTCAGCGAGAGCGTAGCACCGCGGACGGATCGACTCCTCGGCGCACGTAGGCCAGCGCGATCGTCTCGCCGGCGCGTGGCGAGCGCACCGCGGACGTGACGACCCCCACGGACTTCTCGGCGCCTTCGGCAAACAGCTCGGCGCCCGGAGCCGGCGGAGCCACGTCGCCCAGACGCACCGTCCGGAGCGTGCGGTTGACGTGCCCTCGGTCACGGATGCGCACGATGACCTCCTGGCCCGTATAGCACCCTTTCGCGTAGTCGATCGCCCGCTCGTGGATGCCGGCCTCGACGGGAATCGTATCCTCGTCCATGTCCACGCCGAACGCGGGACGCCCCGCCTCGACCCGCAGGACCTCCCAGCTCTCCGCCGACAGCGTCTCCGCACCGGCCGCCGTCAGCCCTTCGCGCAGCGCCGCGACCGCATCGGCCGGACCCAGCACGTCGTACGCTTGTGGCCACACGTCCGACCAGCGAAGGACCAGCACGCCATCGCCGGCGTCCGGCCCGTCGAGCGTCCACCACGCGCCGTCGCCGAGCTCCGAGAGCGCCGCCACGTCCACCGCACTCTCGAAGGCCGCCTCCACGAGCCGCTCCGCGGCGCGTGGCCCGACGACGGAGAGCACCGCCCAGGAGTCGG
The DNA here is from genome assembly GCA_046704545.1 of Longimicrobiales bacterium. GTDB lineage: Bacteria > Gemmatimonadota > Gemmatimonadetes > Longimicrobiales > Gaopeijiaceae > SZUA-318. The sequence continues at coordinate 73,054 of JBJKRT010000106.1, read as the reverse complement.
AGACATCCTCGGACGATGCCAGGCGCGGCGGCAGAAATCTGGCGAAGTGGGCCAGCAAGCCGTCTCGACCGGCCAGAGGGACGTCCAGCAGGAAGCGCTCGGCCTCTCCCACGAGCCTGAAGAGGCGACCGTCGGTGATCATCTTCCCCTTGGGCGTGAGGACCGCCGTGTAGGAGGCGTGCCCTGCCAGCAGACGCATTCGCTGCCGCTCGGGCGCCTCCGGAACGGTGCCCGTGACGATCCCGTTCAGCATCTGGCCGGGCGACCGGCCGGCCACGATGATCTGGGCGCGGTCCCGGCGCTCGAAGAGCGCGAGGGCCCCGACCGCCGCCTCGTAACCTCCGCTCATTCTTCGTCCAGCTCTTCGGTTGACGGTTCCTGCCCCTGGCGTAGGGCGTCCACCATCTCCTGCACATGATCCGCGTCGGCGGAGCCGGGAGCCACGTGCAGGTACGCCTCGAGCTGCTCGATGGCCTCCTCGTGCCTCCCGAGCCGAACCAGGAGCATGCCGCGGGAGCGGTTCGCCGACGGCGACAGGGGGGTGATCAACAGCGTCCGCTCGACCGCCGCCAGCGCGCGCGTATGATCTCCGACGTTCAGGTATACCCCCTTCAGGTTCGTGTTGAGACGGACGAGCATGTCCCGCCGATCCGCCACCCGCAGAAAGGAGTCCTGGACGCGCACCATTCCGCCGTACGCGCGGTCGAGCAGCTCCTGGGCCTGGTCTTCGAAGCGCACCGTGCCGGCGTCGAAGGGATCGATCAGCAGGCGGACGGCCTCTCCGGCGTATCGCACGAGGAAGTGGCTGGGGAAGTTCACACCCTCCAGAGGAAGCCGGAGTCGCCATCCGACCTCGAGCAGGATCATCCCCAGGGTGAGGGGAATCCCGAGCTCACGATCCAGCACGTCGTTCAGAAACGAGTTGCGCGGGTCGTAGTACGCCTTCCGGTTGCCGCCGAAGCCATGACGGCGGAAGAGCGTCGTGCCGAGCTCCTCCAGGAGCATGAGCGGCGCGTTCTCGTCGTCGAGCCGATCCTTCACTTCCTCGGCCAGCTGCTCGAGACGCGCCAGGTACTGCTCCACCGAGAGCTGTGGATATTCCTCCTTGGCCACCAACAGCGCCGCGCGGGCGAGGTTGATGTCCGGCTCGGGCCTGGAGATCTCGGCCACGAACTCTCTACGTGGAGATGCGATCGGTGCGCTCATTTCTCGAAGAGACGGTTTCTCGCAGCCCTGGCGGGGCCGCGCTACATTCCTCCAGATCGATACCTTTATCGCCGGGATCGTCGATGGGTACACTCCGCACCTTTCTAGTTTCCGCCGCGCTGTGCGCGACGGCCACCCTCTTCCCCGGCACGCGGGCCCACGCCCAGAACATTCGGGCCGTCGGTGGCTTCGTCGGGCGGACCGACTCGTGGCAAAGTTGGGCCGAGCATCCGGACACGCGCCATCGCAAGGGGATCGAGCTCGGAGCATTCATCGACGTGGCCACGCCACACCCATGGTTGAGTGTCGTCGCGGAGGCGAGCTACCTGCAGCGTGGGGCGCGCCTGCCCGTGGGCATCGGTGGCAACGGCGCGACGCTTCTCGGCGACGTTCGCGTGGACTACCTGAGCATGGCGGTGTTGCCCCAGGCTCGTGTCGGGCTGGGTCCGGTGAGCCTTTTCGGATACGCGGGCCCCGGCGTGGACGTGCACCTGGACACGCAGAGCGCCGCGGCGGTCTCGCCCCCCTACCACAACGACAAGGCTCAGGTGCTCGTCGGAGAGGCCGGTGCCGGGCTGGAGCTCCTCGTCCGTGGGCGCTGGGCCGTCCGCGCCGAGATCCGACGCAGCGCCGATCTCACGTCGGCGTTCACCGAAGCGCCCGGAGACATCAAGTTTCGATCCACCGAGATCCTGATCCGGTTCGGGATCCGGCCACCATCCATCCTCCCCTGACCGCGAGCAGCGATGTCCGACGAGCCGAGGGATCAGCGGCCTGAGATCCGCCTGTCCCAGCTCAGCCACGGCTCCGGGTGAGCGTGTAAGCTCGGCATGTCCGAGCTGGCGCAGGTTCTGCGTCGCCTGGTACCGATCGAAGACCCCGACGCCCTCGTCGACTCGACGACGGGGGACGACGCCGCCGTGTACCGTCTCGCCCCGGACCGTGCGCTCGTGGTGACGACCGATTTCTTCACGCCGATCGTCGACGATCCGTACGATTTCGGCCGGATCGGCGCCGCGAACGCGCTCTCGGACATCTACGCGATGGGTGCCGCACCTCTCTTCGCGCTGAACCTGGTGGCGTTTCCCCGGTCGCTCCTGGGCGAGGGACTCCTGGACGAGATCCTCAGGGGCGGGGGCGAGAAGTGTCGCGAGGCGGGCATCCCCGTGCTGGGTGGCCACTCCATCGACGATCCGGAGCCGAAGTTCGGGCTGGTGGCCATCGGGGAGGTCCATCCCGACCGCATCGTCACCAACGCGCGAGCGCGTCCGGGCGACGCGATCGTCCTCACCAAGCCGATCGGCTCGGGCATCATCGCCACGGCCCTCAAGGCCGACGCCGCCCCGCCCGAAGTGCTCACCGCCGCCGTCGAGGTGATGGCTACGCTCAACCGAGGTGCCTCCGAAGCGATGCGAGCCGCCCCGGTCTCGGCGGCGACCGACGTCACGGGCTTCGGTCTGCTGGGACATCTGAGGAATCTCGCGCGCGCCTCGGGCGTGCGCGCTCGCGTGACGGCATCCGCCGTCCCGCTCCTGGAAGGCGCCGTCGCGCTCGCGGCGGCCGGTCACGTTCCCGGAGGAACCGAGCGGAACCGGACCGACCTGGCCGAGGATCTGACGTGGGAGGACGGCGTGGATACCACGATGCGAACCGTCCTGTGCGACGCACAGACGTCGGGAGGCCTTCTCGTTTGCGTGCCGCACGAGCGCCTGGACGACCTGCTCCAGGCACTCGATGGCCGTGCACCCGCGGCCGCTGTGATCGGGCGGATCGAAGAGGGAAGGGCAGGGAGCGTGGCCATCGACGCCTGAACGCTCCCCGCGCCCCCTGGGGGCTCAGGCGCTCGCGCCCGCCCCGACCTCGTTCTTCTCTTCGTCCTTGCGCGCCTTCGGCTTCCGGCTCTTCTTCGGGCCGCGCGTGGCGTGCGGGCCCTCGCCGGTGAGCGCGACCGCCATCACCTCGTCGAGCGTCTCGACGAGATGGAAGGTCAGCATCTGCTGCACGTCTTCGGGAATGTCCTCGAGATCGGCCTCGTTCTCCTGTGGCAGGACGATCTCCCGGATGCCCGCCCGAACCGCGCCCAGGATCTTCTCCTTGAGTCCTCCGATCGGGAGGACCCGACCCGTCAGCGTCAGCTCTCCGGTCATCGACACGTCGGAGCGGACCTTCCGGCCCGACAACGCGGACACGAGCGCCGTCGCGATCGTGATGCCCGCCGACGGGCCGTCCTTCGGCACGGCACCGGCAGGGACGTGGATATGGACCTCGCGTCCCTTGAGGCTCTCCTCGGCGATGCCGAGCCGGTCCCAGTGCGCCTTGGCGTAGGAGAGCGCGGCGCGGCCCGACTCCTTCATGACGTCGCCGAGCTGGCCGGTCAGGACGAGGCCGCCCTCTCCGGGCATGACGCTCGCCTCGACGAACATGATGTCACCACCCATGGGCGTGTAGAACATCCCCGTGGCCACACCGACCTGGTCCTCGGCGGCCTTGTGCTCCGGGTGCACGCGCGGTCTGCCGAGCAGCTCCCGCACGTCGTCGGGCGTCGCGTTCACCTTCTCCGCATGACCGCCCGCGATCCTGCGCGCCACCTTGCGCGCGAACTTGCCGAGCTCCCGCTCGAGCTGCCGGACACCGGCCTCACGCGTGTGCTGCTGCACGATGCTCAGGATCGCCTCGTCCGTCATCTGGAGCTCGTCCTCCGTCAGGCTGTTCTCACCGCGCTGACGGGGCAGCAGGTACTTCTTGGCGATCTGTAGCTTCTCGTCTTCCGTGTAGCCCGCGAAGTCGACGCGCTCCATGCGGTCGAGCAGTGGACCGGGAATGCGGTCCAGGTAGTTCGCCGTCGCGATGAACAGGACCTCCGACAGGTCGAACGGGATGCCCAGGTAGTGGTCCACGAACGTCGAGTTCTGTGCCGGATCCAACACCTCGAGCAGTGCCGAGCTGGGATCGCCCTGGAACGAGACGCCGAGCTTGTCCACCTCGTCGAGCAGGAAGACCGGGTTCTTCGTCTTCGCCTGACGCATGCCCTGGATGATCCGTCCAGGCATCGCCCCGACGTAGGTTCGGCGGTGGCCGCGGATGTCGGCCTCGTCGCGCGCGCCGCCGAGCGAGATCCGCACGTATTTGCGGCCGAGCGACCGGGCGATCGACTGGGCGATCGACGTCTTTCCCACTCCGGGCGGGCCGACGAAGAGCAGGATCGGTCCGCGGCCCGACGGCGCACGGTCGTCCTCGTTCGGAACCCGCGTGACGCGGGCCGACTCGGCGAGCTCCTCGACCGTGCGGACGTCGTCCTCGGTCTCGACGGACTCTTCCTCCTCCGCCCGCTCGAGCTGGAGCTTGCGGACGGCCAGGAACTCGAGCACCCGGTCCTTCACGTCCTCGAGACCGTGGTGATCCTCCTCCAGGATCTCCTCGGCATGCGCGAGATCGATCTTGTCCTCGGTGCGCTCCTCCCAGGGGAGCTCGGTGATCCACTCGAGATAGGTGCGGATCACCTGATACTCGGCCGATTGCGGGCTCGTACGCTCCAGGCGGTGGAGCTCGCGATCGACTTCGGAACGCTGCTCCTCGTTGAAGTCGATCTCCTCCAGGCGCTCGCGCATCTCCTCGATGTCGTCGCGCTCCTCCTCCTCACCCAGCTCCTTCTGGATCGCCTTGAGCTGCTCTCGCAGCAGCATCTCGCGTTGGCGCTCGCCGAGCTCCGACTGGACCTTGGCCTGGATGTCTTCCTGAGCATCGATCCGCGCCAGCTCACGCTCGACCGCCACCAGCGCGGCGCGCATGCGCATCTCGTCGTCGAGGCTCTCGAGGAGGCGCTGCTTGTCTTCGGTGCCGAGCTCGAGGTAGAAGGCCACGAGGTCGGCGAACGCACCGGGATCGTCCACGCCCTGGATGAGCTGGTTCAGCGCCTCGGCCGGGACGCCACGGCGGGTGCCCAACTCGGCGGCCCGGTCGCGCAGCTCGCGGTCCAGGGCCTGGAAGGCCGGCGCCTCCGGGTTCGCCGGAGGCATGCGGTCCATGTTGAGAAGCACCGCGTGCAGCATGCTCTCGCCCTCGCTCTGGTACGAGAGGGCCTGAGCGCGCCCCTCGCCCTGCACGAGCAGCTGGACGCCACCACGGACGCGGTGCGTCTGAATGATCCGAACCACCGTCCCGATGTTGTAGAGCACTTCGGGAGTGGGCTCGTCCACGTTCTCCCGCTGGGCGACCGCGAAGAGCCGCCGGTCGCCATCCAACGCCTCCTGCACCGCCTCCACGGTGCCCGGTCGGCCAGCGGCGATCGGCACGGCCACACCCGGATAGACCACGGTGTCGCGAAGGGGCAGGACGGGTAGGGTGAAGCGCTCTCCCATGGGATCCTCTCTGTATCTGATTCCGCCGTCGGGCGGAGCGATCGTTGCTTCTGGACGCGAGCGCCGTCCGCGAAGGGGCAGCAGGAGCATGTGGTGCAGGAACCTTGCCACGGGCAACGGGCCTCGACTCGTGCCCCATTCGCAGGAATCCCTGCCAAAGTGGCGCGGATCTCATGGCCTTCCCGCCACTTTTTCGGCCCGCCGCAGGCAGTTAGCTTGGCACGTTGAGACGCCTTCCGCCACCGCTGGTGGAGTCTATGAGCAATTTGCTCGACGGTGTCACATGGTTTCGAGGCTCGTCCGTCCGCATCCGGCGGGCGGGTCGGGTCGTTTACGTCGACCCGCCGGACGTCGGCGAAGACGTCGTCGCGGACTTCGTCCTCCTCACCCATCCCCATTACGACAACTTCTCCGAGGAAGGCATCGGGCGGGTACGCACGGACGGCACGGTCGTGATCGCGCCGGCGACGATGAAGAAACAGCTCGGCGACGCCGATCATTTCATGCGCGCGGGCGACATGCTTCAGCTGGAAGGATTGGACGTGCTGGCCGTACCGGCTCACAACACGGACAAGCGCTTCCACCTTCCCGAGCACGGGTGGCTGGGCTACGTGTTCTCGCTGGACGGCGTGACGTACTACCACGCCGGCGACACGGACTTCCTTCCCGCGATGTTCGGCATCCGATGCGACGTGGCGTTTCTTCCGTGCGGCGGCCACTACACGATGGGCGTCGAGGATGCGGCCCGGGCCGCGGAGGCGTGCGGCGCGTCGGTCGTGGTCCCCATCCATTGGGGCCAGCCACACGGAACCCGGAAGGAGGTCGAGCGGCTCGGGGAGCTGTTCGCCGGAGAGGTCCACGTGCTGGACGCCGAGGCGTGAGCCAGGGCGGCTTCGAGCTCTCGTTCGACCGTTTGCCCGAACGGTTTCTGGAGGCGGTGGCACACCCCGCCTCGTCGGAGTCCGTGCCCGCGCGAGCGGCCGCGACGGTCGTGCTTCTCCGGCAGTCCGGGGACGACATCGAGGTGCTCCTGCTCGGCCGGGGCCACCAGGCGAGCTTCGTGCCGGGCGCGTACGTCTTCCCCGGGGGCCGACTGGATCCGGAAGATCGCGACCCCGACCTGACCGCGCTCGTCGACGGCATCACCCCCCGCGGAGCCTCTGCCCGGCTCGGCCTGGCCGACGGAGCCGAAGCGATCGCCTACTACGTAGCGGCGCTGCGCGAGGCGTTCGAGGAGACCGGGATCCTCGTCGCGCGCTTCTCCGACGGCACGTCGCCCTCCTCCGCCGCCGCCGATCCCGAGATCGAGGCGCTCCGCAGGGACCTGGTCGAAGACCGGCTCGGCTTCGTGGAGGTCCTGGCCGCGCTGGAGTGCCGCCTGGATGCCAGCGGCGTCGAGTACATCGCGCACTGGATCACGCCGGAGAGCGAGCCCCGACGCTACGACACGCGGTTCTTCGTCGCGCGGGTGGACGAAGACACGCGCTCGGTCGTGCACCGTCACGAGATGAGCGACGCGCTGTGGCTCAGGCCGTCGGAAGCCCTCGACCGCAACCGCGAAGGAAGGTTGCCGATGGTCTTTCCGACGATCCGGACGCTCGAGCAGCTCGCGACGTTCGACCGCGTGGAGGATGCGCTCGCCGACCTCGCGCTCCACCCGGTTCCGACCCTCCGACCGCAGCTGCACGTGACACGCACGGGCATCGCCATCACCCTGCCCGACCCCGAGGACAGTCGGAGCGAGCCATGAAGAGCACCACGCTGTTCAAGACGCTGCCGGTCGTAGCCGCCGTGCTGACGCTGATCGGAGGCTGCTCGGCGTCCGGGCCCTCGGCCGTCGACAAGCAGAACGAGCTGATCGCGCGTCGGGTCATCGCGGCCTGGGCGAGCGGCGACACCACCACGATCGTCGACCTCTTCCAACCCGACGCGGTGTACGACGACTACCCGGAGCAGGAGCAGTTCCACGGCATTACGGAGATCGTCGGCCACCTGACGAGCCTCCAGAGCTGGGCTACCGACATCTCCATGGACGTGGGCGCGGTGCACACCGGCCCGACGTCGGCGGTGGTGGAGTGGACGCTCTCGTTGGTTCAGAACCGCCCGATGGGCAATCTCGTCCCGATGGCAACCAACAAGAACGTCGTGATCAACGGCGTGACGGTCTATCAGATCCAGAGCGGAATGATCACGCGTGCGGCGGACTACTGGGACGCCTCGGAGCTGGCGATCCAGCTGGGTGGAAAGGTCGTCTTCCCGGGCGGCGCAACCTGGCCTACCGGCGACACGACCTCGGTGGGAGGAGGAGGCTCCTAGCTTTCGCCGGCCTCCGCGGCCGGCAGGCGCTTCGACCCGATCGCCTCGGCTACCAGCTCGACGACGTGGCGGACCTTCACGGGACGCTCCTCGAACCCGTCCTGGGCCTTGAGCCCGTCCTCCAGCATCGCCATGCAGAAGGGGCACGACACGGCCAACGTCGGCGCTCCGGTCTCCATGACCTCCTCGGCCCGGTTCCAGGACACGCGAGGCTCGGCCTCCTCGCGCCAGAAGTTGCCGCCGCCCGCCCCGCAGCAGAACGAGCTCTCGCGGTTGCGACCCAGCTCGACGAGCTGCCCGCCGCTCGCGCTCACGAGCTCGCGCTGCTCGTCGTAGATGCCGTTGTAGCGGCCGTAGAAGCAGGAATCGTGGTACGCGATGCGTCCCAGATCGGCGTTTGCGGGCAGCCCGCGTGAGCGCACCAGCTCGGCCACCACCTCCTCGACGCTACGGATCTCGAACGGCATCTCGCCGAAGTCGCGGTAGTCCTTGCCGAAGACCTGGTGGCAGTGCGGGTTCGTGACCATGAGCGTCTTGAACTCGACCGTCTTGAACAGCTCCAGGTTCGTCTGGGCGTTCATCTGGAACTGGAGCTCGTTGCCCATCCTGCGGTAGTTCTCACCACAGCAGACCTCGCTGTCGCCGAGCACGCGGAAATCGACGTCGAAGTGCCGCAGCACCTCGAGCGTCGCCTGCGTCGTCTCGATGGACCGGTCGTCGTAGAGCCCCCAGCAACCCACCCAGAAGAGGACGTCGAACTTCTCGCCCGGCTCGGCCACCGGCACTTCGTCGAGCGCTTCCAGCGTCTCGGTCTTGCGATGCTCCCCGTAGCCCCACGGGTCGCCCTGGCGCTCCATGTTCTGGAACACCCGCTGGTACTCCGGCTCGATCTCGCCGGCGTCTAGCACCTCGTAGCGCCGTAGGTTCAACAGCATCGAGAGGTGGTCGATGTTCACAGGGCACGCCGCCACGCACGCCATGCACGTCGTGCATTCCCAGAGCGTCTGAGAGGCGATGACGTGGTCGACCAGCGGCTGGTCGTCGAGCGCCACGCCCTCGACGGTTCCGCCTCCCTCCGCGAACGACGCTCGGGCGATCTCCGACTGCTTCCCGTGCGGCGTCTTGCCACGCGAGTGGTACTTCAGGTCCACGATGAAGTCGCGCGGATTGAGAAGCTTGCCCGTCGCGTAGGCCGGACAGGCCTCCTGGCACCGCCCGCACTCGATGCAGGTCATCAGGTCCAGACGATCCGTCCACGCGAAGTCGCGTAGCTTGTTCGCGCCGTACGTGTCACCGCCCTCGAAATCGAGCTCGGCCTCGAGGTCCATGAAATCCATCTTCTGATGGTCCTCGAGCTGCTGAAGAACGGCGTTGAACGGTGCGCCGAGAATGTGGAAGTGCTTCGACGTGGGCACGTAGGCGAGAAAGGAGAACGCCACCGCCAGGTGTGCGTAGCCCATGTACGTGCCCATGGGCGCGGCCATGAAGCGCTCGCCGAGGTGCGTGATCGCGATGACCGCGATGAGGGCCAGCACGATGGCCGATTCGGGGCTGTGGTACGTGAGATAGGACGGCCGCACCACGTACCGCCGGATGGCCAGCACCACGATGCCCAGAAGAATGAGGCCGGCGAAGACGTCCACCACCGGGGAAACCCAGCCGAGCGCGCCGTGCAGGAACCCCCCACCTCCGACGGCGAGGCGCACGAGGAGATCGACCGTGGAGACCGCGAACGCCAGGAATCCCCAGAAGACCAGCGCGTGGGCCCACCCGGCCGTGAGCCGCCTGCGGACCTTGCTCTGGAAGAGCACTTCGGAGATGAAGATCCAGATCCGCCTTCCGATGTGGTCGGAGCGCGACTCGGAACGTCCGCGCCGGACGAACGCGATCTTGCTCGCTACCAGCCAACCGAATACGACGAGTGCGCCGACGATGTAGACGCCGACGACGAGGCGGATGATCTCGGAGGTGCTCATGCGCTCCCTTCCTTCGGCGGGTCCGGGCCGACGGCCCGAAGAACGAACGGAACGGAATAAGCCTAGCGTATCGGCGGCCGCCTTGCACGGCGTCGGCCCCCCCCGGAACCGGTCGGCGGGTCCGGGCGTACGTATCCGTTCACTCCCGCCTGAACACGAGGGTCCATTCCATGAGCGAGCGCCATGCAGGCACCGTAGGCGAGCTCAAGGCCGCCGGATACGAGCCGCGAACCGTCAAAGAGGAGATGCGCGCCAACCTGGTTCGCAAGCTCCGGAACGGGGAGGAGCTCTTTCCGGGTATCCGTGGCTACGACGATACCGTCGTACCCCAGATCGTTAATGCGATCCTCTCCCGCCACGACTTCATCCTGCTCGGGCTGCGAGGCCAGGCGAAGAGCCGCATCCTACGCCAGCTCGTGGAGCTGCTGGACGAGGAGATCCCGATCTTGTCGGGAAGCGAGGTCAACGACGATCCGCTGCGTCCGATCTCGAAGTACGCGCGCCAGCTCCTGGAAGAGAAGGGCGACGACGCTCCGGTGTCCTGGGTGGGGCGTGAGCAGCGCTACGTCGAGAAGCTCGCCACCCCGGACGTGACCATCGCCGACATGATCGGCGACGTCGACCCGATCAAGGCGGCCAGGGGCGGCCACATCCTCGCCGACGAGCTCACGATCCACTACGGGCTGCTTCCGCGCGCCAACCGGGGTGTCTTCGCCATCAACGAGCTGCCCGACCTGGCGGGCAAGATCCAGGTCGGCCTCTTCAACATCCTCCAGGAGGGCGACGTGCAGGTGAAGGGCTATCCCATCCGCCTGCCGCTCAACGTGATGATGGTCTTCACCGCCAACCCGGAGGACTACACGGCGCGAGGCAAGATCATCACGCCGTTGAAGGACCGTATCGGTGCGGAGATCCGCACCCACTATCCGGAAGAGCTCGACACCGGAATCGAGATCACCCGACAGGAGGCGTGGGTTGCCCGTCAGGAGATCTGCGTGGAAGTTCCGGAGTTCATGGAGGAAGCCGTCGAGCTCATCGCCTTTCTCGCCCGCGACGACAAGCGGGTGGACCATCGCTCCGGAGTGAGCCAGCGAATGCCGATCACCGTCATGGAGACGGTGGTCTCGAACGCGGAGCGGCGGGCGCTGCGCAACACGGAGGAAACGGCCGTGCCACGCATGAGCGACGTGTACGCCGCACTGCCTGCCATCACCGGCAAGATGGAGCTCGAGTACGAGGGCGAGCTGCATGGCGCACAGAAGATCGCGCGTGAGCTCATCCAGGAAGCGGCTTCCCGGACGTTCGAGATCCGGGCGGGAGGAGCCGACGTGGACGACATCATCGAGTACTTCGAGGCGGGTGGGGTCCTGCAGGTGAGCGACGACGCGTCGGCGGACGCGTGCGTGAAGGGTTTCGAGGCGGTCCCGGGGCTGCTCGAGCTCATCGAGCTCGTGGGGCTCGCGAAGCCCGAGAAGGGTGACGGCGCCCGGGCCGCGGCGTGCGAGCTCGTGCTCGAGGCTCTCGTCGCCCAGAAGCGCATCAGCCGGAGCCCGGGTGGCTATACGAAAGCGCGCCACGAAGGGCCGTCGGGCAAGGGATACCAAGGCTTCGATCCGCTCGGCGGTATGAACGCGTGATGGACGTCGTCGAGGCGCCGGGGCCGCTCACGCCGGAGCAGCGGCAGGAGCTCGCCGATGCCAAGGACCGTGCCAAGCCCCTCATGGGCGCGGCCCGGTGGGCCGCCTTCAACGCCTGGTCGATCGGAATCTTCGCGGCGCTCACCATCATCTTCGGGCTGTTCAGCTTCACCGCGATCGCGCTGGGCGTGGGCCTGGCGGTCGTGACGTGGAACGAATTCCGGGGCCGACGCCTCCTCGTGAGCTTCGACCCCGCCGGGCCTCGCCTCCTCGGACGCAACCAGCTCGGTCTGATGGCGCTGGTCGTGGTCTACGCTCTCTGGAGCATCTACCGCGTCAGGACGCATCCCGACGCGGATCTGGCGCAGATGGACCAGATTCTCGGGGGCGACACGAGCGGCCTCGTCGCATCCCTCACCACCATCCTGTACCTTGCGGTCATCGCCGCGACGGGCCTCGGCCAGGGATTCATGGCGCGCTACTACTTCAAGCGGGGCCCGATGGTGGAAGCCTATGTACGGGACACGCCGGACTGGGTGCTGGACCTTCAGCGGGCGGCGGCGCTGGACTGAGCGGGAAGGCGCTCACCGGGCCGCACCCGTGAGGCGTGGTCCCCGGCCGATCTCTTGATCCAGGACGAGAGGCGTTGAAGAAGATCTGGTCCCCGCTGTTCGAGCTGCCGCTCGTGTACCGCGCCTGGCAGGCTCCCTTCGTGGAGTCCAAGCTCAGGCTGGTGCTCCGCGACAACGACCTCTCCAGCGCGAGCAGGGTCCTGGACGTGGGGTGCGGACCGGGCACGAACGCCCCGCACTTCCGGAACACGGACTACCTCGGCCTCGACATCAACCCGTCCTACGTGGAGAGCGCGCGGCGTCGACACGGGATGCGCTTCGAGGTCGCCGACGTCACACGCTATCGGGTGACGGACGGGACCTTCGACCTCATCCTGGTGAACAGCTTCTTCCACCACGTGGCCGACGACGACTGCGACCGCATCCTCGCGCATCTGGCCACGCTCCTCACGGAAGGGGGCCGCATCAACGTGATCGATCTCGTGCTTCCCCCCCGAGCGTCGCCGTCGCGCCTCCTCGCCCTCATGGACCGCGGCGACTACGCACGTCCCCTGGACGCGTGGCACGCGCTCTTCACCCGGCACTTTCGGGAAGAGGCCTTCGAGCAGTTCGACGTCGGCAAGCTGGTTCCGGGGGTCGCGCTCTGGAAGATGGTCTACTTCAAGGGACGCGCCGCGTGAGCGCTCCACGCGTGTCGGTCGCCGCTCCCCTGTACAACGAGGAAGAGACGCTTCCGGAGCTGACCCGTCGTATCGGGGCCGTGCTGGACGAGCTCCCGGGGGGACCGCACGAGATCGTCCTGGTGGACGACGGGAGCACGGACGCCACCCGCCGCCTGATGGAGGAGGCCGCGGCCGCGGATCCACGTGTCGTCGGGGTCTTCCTGTCCAGGAACTTCGGGCACCAGGCGGCCTTTTCGGCGGCGCTCGACCATGTGCGGGGAGACGTCGTGATCCTGCTGGACGGCGACCTGCAGGATCGCCCGGAGGAGATCCCGCGGTTCCTCGAGGCCTGGGCCGAGGGCTACGACGTCGTCTACGCCAAGCGAGAGCACAGGAAGGAGGCGCTCTGGCTGAGGTTCTGCTACTGGACCTACTATCGCCTGCTCGCCCGCATGTCGAGCCTCTCACTCCCGCTCGACGCGGGGGACTTCTCCCTCGTGTCGAGGAGGGTGGTCGAGGAGATCCGCCGCTCCCCGGAGAGGCACCGCTACCTCAGGGGCTTGCGCGCTTGGGCGGGCTTTCGCCAGATCGGCATCCCGGTCGAGCGCGCCGGCCGGCACGCGGGCACGTCGAAATACTCGTTCGGCCGCCTCGTGGAGCTCGGCCTCGACGGGATCTTCTCCTTCTCGATCGTCCCGATCCGGGCGGCCGCGCTCCTCGGCGCCGTCGCCGTCGCGCTCTCGGTGCTGTTCGCCGTCTACTCCATCGTCCTGAAGCTCTTCTTCGGCCGCCCGCCCGTGGGCTTCACGGCCCTCATCGTCGTCATCACCTTCCTGTCGGGCGTGCTCCTCTTCTTCCTCGGGATCGTGGGCGAGTACGTCGGCCGCATCTACGAGGAGGTGAAGGCCCGTCCGATCTACGTCCTGGACCGGGTGACGCGCTCGGATGGGCATGACCGCGCCGGGAGCTGAACGGGGCTACCTGATCAGCCCCATCCTCGGGTCAGCTGCGCGCGGGTCTCCTCGACGGCGACGGCCCACACCGAGAGCAGATCCTCGTCCGGACGGGCGTAGTATCCTCCGAAGCACCCGTCACCCAGGCGCTCGCGGAACGCCTCGGGGCTGAGCCCCTCGCGGCCGGTCAGGTCCACGGGCTCCTTCCGTCCCGCGGGAGCCACAGCCCCCTCGACGCGCGTCCACGGGAAGCCCTCCATCCACGACGCGTGCGACGCTTCGGGATCGACCCTGCGTACGGCCGCCAGCGTCGCCGGCGCCCGCCACCAGTCGTACCACTTCAGGCTCGTCTCGGGCCGCGACGCCGCCCACGCCTCCGCGCCCTCCCTGGCCTCTGCGTTCCCGCCGTGCCCGTTCACGACCAGGACGCGCCTGAATCCGTGCCGTGAGAGGCTCCCGAGCACGTCGGTCAGCACGTGCCGGTACGTCTCGGGCGATAGCGACACCGTGCCCGGAAACGCCATGAAGTACGGCGTGAGTCCATACGCGAGCGCGGGAAAGACCGGCACGCCGAGAGGTTCGGCCGCTTCCGCGGCCACCCGCTCCGGCAGAACGGCGTCGGTCGCGAGGCTGAGGTAGGCGTGCTGCTCCGTGCTCCCGAGCGGCAGCACACACCGGTCGTCCCGCTCCAGCCAGGCTTCCATCTGCATCCAGTTCATGTCACGGACACGCACGACTCCCTCCTCACTCTTCGGTCAGCACGGACTGCGCTGCATGGGCGATCTTCTGCTGGGCCACCGGAAGGGCGACATCGAACGGTCCGTCGAGCGGAAGCCAACGGCGATCCGCTCCCTCGGTGCCGCGACCCCGCAGCAGCACGGGCCGGTACGTCGCCTCCAGGTGTGTGAACCGATGCCGGACGGGCTCCAGCGTCCGCGCGCCGCCTTCGCTCACCTCTGCCCCTTCGCGCGCGGCCGCGGCCCGCGCGACCGCGGGCAGCCCGGAGCTCTCGCGACCCGACTCCGCCCGTTCGAGCTCCACGCCCGGGAACGACCACATGCCTCCGAGCAGCCCGTCCGGGGGCAGTCGGACGACGAGGGCACGCCGGTCTCCGTCGACCACGACCGCCGTGACGATCTCCACTTTCGGAACGCTTCGCGCGGGTGAGGGGGCCGGCCGATCGCCCTGCGTGCCCCGCGCCCTGGATGTGCACCAGGCCGCTATGGGACAGCGTTCGCAGTCCGGGCTCGTCGGGGTGCAGGTGGTGGCCCCGAGGTCCATGAGCGCTTGATTCCAGTCGCCGGGGCGCTCGGGGTCCACGAGCGTTCCGGCGACCTTTCGGAGCCACGAAGGGGTCGGCTCGGCTTCGTCGAAGACCCGGGCCAGAACGCGTCGCACGTTTCCGTCCACGGCGGGCACCGCCTCGCCGAAGGCGATGCTCGCGACTGCGCCTGCGGTGTACTCTCCGACTCCGGGAAGAGCCCGCAGCCCGTTGGCGCTGTCCGGCAAATGGCCGCCGTATCGCTCCCGTACGACGGCCGCCGCTCGATGCAGGTTGCGCGCCCTGCGGTAGTAGCCGAGTCCCTGCCACCGGAGGAGCACGTCGTCCAGCGGTGCCCGCGCCAACGTCTGCACGTCAGGGAACCGCTCCAGCCAGGCACCGTAGTAGTCCAGGACGGTCTCGACGCGGGTCTGCTGGAGCATCACCTCGGAGATCCAGATCCGATAGGGATCCGTCTCACCCCGCCAGGGGAGATCTCGATGGGCCCGGTCGTAGTGCTCGAGAAGGGCCGCGCGGAGCTCCCGCACGAGATCGTCGGATACGGCGGCGGGGCCCGGGGCGTCGGAGATCATGGCGGGAAGGTACTCCTCACATCAGTGATTCGCCTCATGCGCTTCACAACCTACACGAAGTACAAGGGACGCTGGCTCGACGCCCTCAACCTCGAGTCTCTCCTCGAGCGGCTGTCCGACTTCCTCCTGGACGGGGGATTCGCAGGCGGGCCCCACTACCACCCGTACTGGGGGTGGTCGGGCATGGACGACCCCAACTCCGAGGACTCGCTCAAGCAGGCGCTGCTGAAGGCCCTGCTCGAGAGCGGGGAGCTCACACCCGAGATGATCGAGGAGCTCAGGGGCGAAGGACAGGGCGACGAGGACGTGCAGCGCCAGCTCGCCGAGCTCCTCGACGACCTCATCCAGCGCATGGTGGACGAAGGATACATCACGCTGGAGGGCGGCCGTCCGCAGATCCCGGGTGCCACGTACGACGTCACGGGACAGGGTAAGGTCGACGAGGCCAAGGAAGCGGCGCAGCAGGTCCAGTTCAACCTGACCCAGAAGGGCATGGACTTCCTCGGATACCGGGCCCTCAAGGGGCTCCTGTCCGCCATCGGCAAGTCCAGCTTCGGCTCACACGACACACCGCACCTGGCCACCGGCGTGGAGGCCGAGGCGGCCTCGAAGCCCTACGAGTTCGGAGACACGCTGAACCTCGACATCCCGGCCACGCTCAAGAACGCGATCGAGCGTGAGGGCCTGTCCGTCCCGATCGCCCTGGACTACGGCGACCTGATGGTCCACCAGGCGGAGTACCGCTCGTCCTGCGCGACCGTCCTCATGCTCGACATCTCGCATTCGATGATCCTCTATGGAGAGGATCGCTTCACGCCGGCCAAGCGTGTGGCACTCGCCCTGTCCCACCTCATCCGCACGCAGTTTCCGGGCGACTCCCTGCGCGTCGTGACGTTCGGTGACCGGGCGGAGGAGATCCCGCTGTCACAGCTCGCGAAGGCGCAGGTCGGACCGTTCCACACGAACACGGCCGAGGGCTTCGAGGTGGCGCGCCGGGTGCTCATGGGCCAGAAGAAGGACATGCGCCAGATCATCATGATCACCGACGGCAAGCCGAGCGCGGTGACGCTGCCCGACGGACGCGTGTACACCAACTCCGGCGGCCTGGACCCCGTCGTGCTGAAGCGGACGTTCGCCGAGGTGGCGGCGTGCCGGAAGGCGGGGATCCTCATCAACACCTTCATGCTCGCGCGCGATCCCTACCTCGTGCAGTTCGTCAAGAAGGTATCGGAGATCGCGCGGGGCAAAGCGTACTTCACGAGCACGATGACGCTCGGGCAGTACATCATGATGGACTTCATGAAGCACAAGCGGCGCAGGATGGCCTAGCGGGTCGTCAGCAGCACCTTCACGGTCAAGGCGATCACGACGGCGGCCGGCACGAGGGTCCAGACGATCTCGATGCCCAGGGCGCGCCGCAGCGGACCCGACCCTCTTCCTGGCTCGGGCCGGCTCAGGCGCACCAGCCGGACGACGGACGTCAGCCACGCGGCGGCGGTGAGCACCAGGGTGGCCAGAAAAGCCCCCGAGAAGAAGGCGTCGTCCATGCGCTGGAAGGTATCGACGGCGGAGAAGGCCGGCGAGACGAGACGCAGCTTACTCGACGGTAGGCTGCGCCTCGTCCTCCTCACCGGCGGTCTTCTTGAAGCGCTTGCGGAGCCACACGCCCGCCCCTCCCACCATACCCAGCGGGAAGAAGGTCAGCAGCATCGTCGTGATGACGAACGCGGCCCGGTTCTTGTCACGCGGATCGAAGCAGACCGAGCAGGCGAACGCCGCCTTGGGCAGTGCGGCCAACCAGAACGTCACCACGACGGCAATCCATCTGCGCTTCATGACAGGTACACCTTTAGATAGATCACAGGCCAGATGATCACGACGAAGTACCAGAACACCTGGACGGTCGCGAACGCGGACTGCGTCAGGCGGTTTCGCATCAACTGCACCCACGCCCAGACGAGCCCGCCCAGCGCGGCCACGGCATGCACCGCGTGGGCACCCACGATCAGGTAGAAGAAGCTCCCGTAGGAGCTGGACTGGAGCGTGAGTCCCTGGCGAATCAACCCCAGCCACTCGACACCCTGGAATCCCACGAAGAAGCCGCCCAGAAGGATGGCGATCAGAACGGGAATCCGGGCGCGTTCGTGCTGCTTGCGAAACGCGATCTGCGCGAGGACCAGGACGATCCCGCTGACCAGCAGCGCCGACGTGTTGATCGCGGTGCGCTCGAACGGCAGACGAGGCTGACCGTACGGGGGCCACATCTGCCCCGACGCGGCGGAGCGGATCACGATGAACGCGGAGATCAGCCCGGCGAACAGCATCGCCTCGGTGAACACGAACATCAGCATCGCCACGACCCCGTCCGGCACGGCCTTACGGCGTGCCCGCGGCGCGGGCCGTGGCTCGAGGGTGAACGTCGCCGAGTTCGAGGACACCGGGCTCACTTGGTCTTCGGCTTGAACGCCTTCTTGATGTAGTCGAGCAGGGCGTGAATCTGGGCGTCACTGTACGAGCCACCCCACGCCACCATCATGGGCGACTTCCCGACCGATGCACCGCCGTCCTTGATCGCCTTGAACAGCACGGAGTCGCTGTTGGCCTTCCAGAAGGCCGGATCCGTGAAGTTGGCCGGCTTCGGATTCATCGAGGCGGCGGCTACGCCGTCACCCTCGCCGTTCTGGCCGTGGCACGTGGCGCAGGTCGAGTTGAACGTTCCCTTGGCGTCGAAACCCTGCCGGTGCGGCAGCGGCACGATGCTCGCCTCCGCGATGCGTGGCAGCGACGCCTGGGCGCGCTCCGCCTCCCCCTCGGAGGAAGACGCGGGACGCTGGCTCTGGGGCACCTTCGCGGCCGGCGCCGTCAGCGGCACGGGGGCCGGATGCTCGTCCTTCGGCTGCTTGGGCTCCAGCGGAATGCCCTGGGCGATCGCCTCCTTGGCGGACACGTTCACCCACTGCACGCCATGGTGCTTCATGATGTCGGACATCGTGCCTGCGAGAAACAGCACGACCAGCATCAGGGATGTGGTCAACATCCACTTGATAATGGGACGTTCGGTCTTGAGGTGCATGAAGTTTTGAACCACCAGGTTGGCCTTCAGCAGCGCGACACCGAAGGCGATGATGAGCGTAATCCACATGATCCCGGTGAAGTTGCCGAGGACGCTGATCGTCAGCAGCACCACCAGGGCGATGTAGATCTTGGTGTAGTTCGGGTACTCGTGCTTCCCTTCTTCGTGCTCGCTCATGGCTCCCTCCTACTTTGCGATGTACAGGAGAGGGAACAAGAAGATCCAGATCACATCCACAAAATGCCAGTAGATGCCGACGTACTCCACCCGCTGCAACTCCCGCCCCTTGAAGGCGTCCCTGGCGATGAAGATCATCACGATCGCGCCCGCGAGTACGTGCAGCGCGTGCAGTCCGGCCGCCGTGTAGTAGAAGCTCCAGAACCCGTTGGACTGGATCGTGAAGCCCTCGCGGATCTCGCTCGCCCACTCGAGCGACTTGACGGTGAGGAACAGAAACGCCCCGATGATCGTGTAGACGAGGAATTTCCCGGCTCTCCGGCCATCCCCCTCTTCAGCCGCCTTGTGTCCCTTGACCGCCGTGAAGCTCGCCGTGAGGAGCACGAACGTGTTGAAGGCCCCGACCAGCGTGTGGGTGTGCGCCTGGGCATCGGCCCACTCCGGGTGTCCGATGCGGTGCATCACGTATGAGCCCAGAAGACCGCCGAAGATGACGATCTCCGAGGCGAGCACCCACCAGATGGCCAGTCGGCCCGTTGGGATCCCGGTTGCGCTGCGGTTGGTGGCGATGGGTTTGGCGTAACTCACGTGGCTCGACCTCAAGCAGGAAGATTCTGGGGCCAGTAGTCCTCTTCGCGGTCCGGATGGTTGTACTCGTAGGGACCGCGGTACACGACCGGCAACTGGTCCGCGGGCCAGTTCCCGTGCGGCGGGGGCGACTCGGCGGTCCACTCGAGCGTGTTGGCCTGCCACGGGTTCTTGGGCGCCTTGGGGCCCTTGATCCACGAGTAGATGACGTTGATGAAGAAGAACGCCTGGAAGCAGAGCAGTACGATGAGGGACACCGTCGCCACGACACGCAGGTGCTCCATCCACGGAACGGCGAGCTGCGGGAAGTTCCGGAAGTTGTAGATGCGCCGCTGCTGGCCGCCCAGCCCGAGGATGAAGAGCGGGATGAAGATGAAGTTGAACGGGATGACCGTGCCCCAGAAGTGGATCTTTCCGAGGGTCTCGTTCAGCATCTTCCCGAACATCTTCGGGAACCAGTAGGTGAACGCCGCGAAGGTCCCGATGATGGCGATGGGGAAGAAGGTGTAGTGGAAGTGGGCCAGCACGAAGTAGGTCGCGTGCAGGTAGATGTCGGCTCCGCTGGCACCCAGGAAGATCCCCGTCACGCCTCCGATCAGGAACTCGGCGATGAACGAGAGCGCCCACAACATGGGCACCGTGAGCCTGATCGTCCCTCCGTACAACGTGGCGATGACCACGAAGATCATCTCCGCGATCGGAACCGAGATCAGGAGTGTCGTGATCGTGAAGATGTTCGCCATGCGCGGGTCGATGCCCGCGATGAACTGGTGGTGCGCCCACACGAAGAAGCTCAGGACGGCCGTGGCGATGCCCGTGTAGAGGATCGTCTTGTAGCCGAAGGGCTTCTTGCGCGCGAAGGTGGCGATGATGTCCACGACGATGCCGATGGCCGGGAACAGGACGACGTACACCTCCGGGTGACCGAAGAACCAGAACAGGTGCTGCCAGAGCAGCGGGTCGCCGCCCTGCGCCGGGTTGTAGAAGCCGGTGCCGAGCACCTGGTCGAACAGCAGCATGATCGCACCCGCCACCAGCGGCCCGACCGACAGCATGAAGACGATGCTGGCCAGCACGATCATCCACGGCGTCATCGGGATGTCGTACGCCTTCATGCCCGGCGCGCGCGCGTTCATCAGCGTGGTGATGAAGTTGATGCCACCGAGGAGGAACGCCACGAACTCCAGCATCACGGCCAACAGCCACATCGTGGCTCCGTACGGCGTGAGGTTGTAGTGCGCGTTGGCGGACAGCGGAGGATACGACGTCCACGCGCCTCCGAAGCTGCCGCCCTTCACGAAGAACGAGGACAGCAGCAGGAGCGCGCTCAGCAGGAAGATCTGGTACGAGAGGCGGTTGATTCTCGGGAAGACCATGTCGTCCGCCCCGATCATCAACGGGATCGTGAAGTTCCCGAAGGCGGCGATCAGCACGGGCATCGCCACCCAGAAGATCATGATGCTTCCGTGCGCCGTGACCAGCGCGTTGTACTCCCCCGGCGACACGACGCCGAAGCCCGGGACGGAGTGGCCCGGGAAGGCGAGCTGCATACGGAACACGTACGCGAAGAAGCCCGCGATCATCGCCATGAACATGCCCGTGAACAGGTACTGCATGGCGATGACCTTGTGGTCCGTCGACCACAGGTACTTCAGGATCCCCGTGGGTCCGTGGTGCTCGTGCGCGTCGCTGACGTGCGTATCGGCGGTGGTGACCTCGGCCATCGGCGTTCCCCTCAGCTACTGGCGGCGGCAGGAGTGTTCTTGGCGACCCAGGCTGCATGCTGCGCGGGCGTCTGGACGATGAGCTTGCCCACCATCACTCCGTGGCCGATGCCGCAGATCTGGGTGCACTGGATGTCGAAGGTCCCCGTCTTCGTGGGCTTGAACCATCCCGTGATCGTGCGTCCCGGCATGGCGTCCTGCTTAAGCCGGAACACGGGCACCGAGTAGCTGTGGACGACGTCGCGCGACTGGAGCTGGAACTGGTACGTCTTGTCCACGACGACGTGCAGATCGTTGGTGGTCGTGATGTCGTCCTTGGTGTCGAGCTTGTGGTCCGCTCCGGGCTGCTGGAAGACCCACGCCCACTGCTGTCCGATGATGCGGATCTCGTAGTCCGCAGGCGGGAGCTGCATCTTCACGTTGTACCAGACGCGGATCGCGGCGATGACGATGACGACGTCACACACGAGCACCAGCGCGTGCGGAATCGTGATCCACCGCTTCACGTGCTTCTCGTGACCGGTGAGGTACTGGCCCTTCCTGCCGTCACCCTTCGCCCGGAACTTCCAGATCAGGCCGAAGAAGATCCCCTCGGCCACCAGGAACCAGAAGCCCACCAGAACCAGGACGAGCAGGATGAGCCCGTCGATCTGGGATGCGAAGGAAGAGGCTTCCGGAAGTAAGCTGCTTAGCATGTGACTGGGATCCCCGTGTGTTGTCTAAAGGACGAAGAGCACGACGAACGCGAGGAACAGCAAAATGCTGGTCAGCGTGATGATGAACGCCCTGTGGGCGTCGATGATCGCCGGGTTCTGATCGTCCGGCGGCGGCTCCGGCACGCTGGGTGCGGGCGCTGCCGGGGCCATGTGGCCGTCCGTCTCCGGCTGCGGCATCGTGGC
This sequence comes from Longimicrobiales bacterium, assembly GCA_046704545.1. Lineage (GTDB taxonomy): Bacteria > Gemmatimonadota > Gemmatimonadetes > Longimicrobiales > Gaopeijiaceae > SZUA-318. Next base: position 51,059 of record JBJKRT010000106.1, on the reverse strand, counting down.
CGACTCCTGGTGGGCGACGTCTTCGGTCATCTGAGGCTCCCGGCCTACTTCAGCGTCGAGATGTAGGCCACGACGTTCAACATGTCCTGGTTGCTGAGCGCGAGGGCATTCGGGCGCATCGTCTGGCCCCCGATGTCCTTCGGGTTCGTCCCCCGCCAGCCCTTCTTGAAATCCTCGAGGGACTTGAGGAGGTAGTAGTCGCTCGCATGGGCCAGCGGCGGGGCGTTCACGGCCTTGTTGCCCTGACCCGCAGGCCCGTGGCAGGCGACGCACCTCTTGTAGACGGTCGCACCCGCCTGCGCGTCGCCGCCCGTCAGTGTCGTCGGCACCTTGGTGCGGGGCAGGCTCGCGACGTACTCGGCGACCGCGGGGATGTCGTTCTTGAGATCCATCGCGCGCGACATGGACTCCATGTGCAGACCGAGCGTGTCGTAGGGGTTCGCACCCCGCATCGATGCCTTGAAGTGCTCCAGCTGCTTCTGGACGTACCAAGCCGGAAGCCCCGCGATGGACGGCACGCCCAGCGCGGCACTGCCGAGACCGTCGGACTGATGGCACGGCACGCAGGTCTCGAACAGCGCCTTGCCGCGCGCCATGCTCACCGGCGGTGGGGCCTGGTTGCACGCAACCATTCCAGAGACCACCGCCAGGGCTGCGAACGCCCTGATGCTACCGATTCGTGCCATCATCTCACCTGGAGGGTGCGACTGATCCGGAAGGCGAGCCAACGCTCACCCTGACGACGTACAGGCGCGAAGAGGTGAGCTTCCGCCTCTTCGGGGAACCTGAATTAAGCAAGAATCATAATGAATACAAGCGAGACCACGGAAGCATGACTTCATGTGGGCTCCGAACGTTCACGCTCGGGGAGAATCCCCTTAAAGCGGGATCGCCTCGTCGATGAGCATGATCGGAATATCGTCACGAACCGGGTACAGATAACGGCCGTCCTCGCGGACGAGGCCTTCCTGCACGGGCTCGGAGATGGGTTGGCCTGCGCGGCTGGTCACCCCGCCCTCACGAATGGCGGCGTTGAGACGGTCCAGGGTCGCCTTGTCCGCCGGACGGACCGGCTGCTTCGACTCCGGACAAACCAGAATGTCCAGCAGCTCGCTTTGGACCATGTGGACGGTTTCCCTCACGCCGTTATCGTTGGACGCGTTGGCCAAGCGGCTCCGCGCGCTCGGTCTGTAGAGAACGGACGGCCGACTCGTTGTCCGTGGACCGTGATACGGGCGCCGATAGTAACAGGTTCCGCCACCGATGGGGAGAGGCTTGAATGAACCGTGATATCTACGGCACCCTGAAGGGTGTCGTATTTGCTGCGCTCGTGGCGCTCGCGACCGGCGCGTGCACCTCGGGCTCCAGGTCGGGCTCCGACGAGGCCTCGCGGGTGCAGACGTCGCAGCCTGCCGCGGCGGCGGACACCCAGAGCGCCCTCGGCTCGGCCGAGCCGACGTCCGCGGCGCAGCACCACCTGCCGCCTCCGGGCAAGGCCTGGGTGATCTTCGGTAAGGACACCGTGCGGGCCGAGGTCGCCCGGACCGAAGCACAGCGCGAGAAGGGGCTCATGTACCGCGACTCGGTTCCGGCCGGTACGGGCATGCTGTTCGTCTTCGACCAGATGGGGCCGCAGTCGTTCTGGATGGAGCACACGTACGTCGACCTGGACATCGCGTTCATGGACGCCTCGTACCGCGTCGTCGACATCCAGCAGATGAAGAAGCACACCACCTCGCCACACCAGAGCGCGGCTCCGGCCATGTTCGCGCTCGAGGTTCCCGAAGGATGGTTCGAAGCGCACGGCATCCACGTCGGCTCCGTCCCCAAGGTCGAGTTCGGCCCGGAGCTGATGGGGTAGGAGCGCCGTCTCGCCGGCCCGACTCGCTCCCGCTCACCGACCTGCTGCGGCCTCCCGGAGGCCTTCGAGGAGCGCACCCACGTCCGCGTCGTCGTTGTAGACGTGCGGCGAGAGGCGGAGCGCGGTGCCTCGCAGCGACGCCACCACGTTCCGCGAGCGGAGCGCACGCGCGAGTGCGTCGAGCTCCAGCCCCTCCGGCATCCGCAACCCGAAGAGGTGCGCGGCACGCCACCGTGGCTCCTCGACGGTGAAGCCCAGGGACAGAGCCTCCTCCAATACGCTCCGGGTGAGATCGCCGCAGTAGGCCTGGACCCGCTCCGGACGCCAATCGCCGACCAGCCGGAGCGACGCCACCGCCACCGGCAGGAGCGCGAAATTCGACCGCTCGGCAGCGTCGTAGCGTAGCGCCCCCGGCTGGTACGCGTCCTCGTAGCGCACCAGGCCCTGGAAGTCTTCGCTGCCCGCCCGTCCGATCCACGTCTCTTCGAGCGGGATGCCCTCGTCGAATCGCTCGGAGTAGTAGGACAGGGCGACCGAGTAGGGCCCGAACAGCCACTTGTAGCCCGCACAGATCAGCGCGTCCGGCTGCACCTCACGCACGTCGAACGGGAGCGCCCCGACCGACTGGGTGCCGTCCACCACGAGGGCGGCACCCACCTCGCGGCATCGCCGGCCCACTTCGGCGAGATCGAAGCGTGTGCCGTCGGCCCAATGCACGTGCGGCACGGCGACTATGGCCGTATCCCGATCGATGGCGTCGAGGAGGTGCTCGTTCCACACCGCCCCCCGCGCGCCCGCCGGGCCCGGCGCCGCGGTCCGGATCTCGGCCCCGACCTCGGTCGCCTTCCTTCGCCACGCGAGGACGTTTCCCGGGAACTGCTCGTCGACGAGCACGATGTTCTGGCTCCGCGCGACAGGCAGGTTCCGCGCGGCCACGGCCACCCCGTACGACACACCGGGCTGGATGGCGATGCGTTCGGCCCGTGCCCCGCCGATGAGCGCGGCGAACAGACGACGCAACTCGTCGCTCTCCGTAAAGAAATCCGCAGCGGTGATGCCCGTGGGCACCCTCTTTCTGCGAAGTCCCTCGACACCGGCCTCCTCGGCGTCCCTGGGCAGGGGCGCCATGAAGGCGCAGTTGAGGTAGTGGAGGTCGTCGGGCAGGGAGAACTGCTCACGCCGACACGAGAGCGTCTCCCCGTCCGTCGCCTCGCTCATGGCTGGTCCCCCGAGCGCGCGTCGTGCGCCACCCAGAGGATGATCGCTAGAAAACCGAGGCCTACGATGGCCGTGCCGATCCACTGCACGCGGGCACCTTCCGGTCAGGTGGTGTGGATGAAGATCGCGAAGATCAGGGCGATACAGACCTGGAGGACGATAAGCAGGGTCGCCGCGCTCTTGAAGCTCCGTCTGGAGTCGATGGCGTGGACCCCTGCCGCCACGACGAGCCACGCCCACAGCTGAGTCAGGTCCAGCATGCTGAACACGCGGTGCCAGTAACCATCCGGAAGAAAGTAGAAGAAGGTGCCGAGGCTCAGCGTCGCCCGCGGGTCCTTCTCCACGATCTTCAGCGGAACGGTCAGGAGCCCGAACAACGTGGGGATGATCTGGGCGTGGGCGACAACCGCGAGGTACTGCTTGAAGCTGCCCTCGTCGCCCAGGATGAAGGCGAACAGGACCGCGAGCAGGCCCGCCATGAGCGGCACGAAGATCAGGTAGCCGACGGCGGCGCCACCGACGGAGAAGATCCGCGTGATGCCCACCATCGCGTCCCCCTCGGGGACCTTGGCTCCACCCTGCAGCGCCATCTCTCGCATCATGGCCGCCCAGACGTCGGCCGGGATCAGGGCCATCTGGAGGACCGCCAGCACCATCCCCGTGAGGAGTGCCGCGACCCACACCGGGTGATCCCTGAGCGCGTCGCCGAGCCTGCCCGGCGCCACGAACGTGTCGACCACCCTCCGAGGGAAGGAGGGTAGCGGGACCTCGGAGGCTCCGGCCTGGACGGCCGGATCGGTTTCGAGGTCGTGCGGGGATTCAGTCGTCATGAAGCACCTCGTGCGTTGGATGCGTGCAGGGTGGCAGTGATCACATTCCCCCGGAGAGCTTCATGTGGCTCACCTGCCGCATGTGGATGTCCAACGGACCGGGGGCTATGGAGACGTTCATCGTTCCCCGGCCGTCGCTCTGCACATACCGCTCGACCATGAGCCGCCGCTCCGGGTCCCAGAGCACCCAGCCTCGCACGGGGCCCTCCAGGCTTTGCGAGAAGTCTGCCTCCATCGTCGCCGCGGTGCCCGTCGCCGACTGCGTGGACCGACCCCGCTCCTCGATGCGCAGAAGTCGTCTGCCGCTCACGGCGGTGTCGCGGGCGCCCGTTTTGGTGATCACCCTGGTCTCCCGTGCGGTGCCGCCCGCGGCCGGCCCCTCGAACCGGATCGTGTCCGTCCACGATGTGCCCGCGCTCACCGGACCACCGGGCAGGTGGGGAAAGAAGAAGTTGGCGTACGAGAGCGGCCGGAACAGGCGATCGGCGGGCGAGGAGACCTTCGGAGAGGAGACCAGCGCGGCCGCGCCGCGTCGGTCCAGCGTGAAGACCAGCGGTCCGGCGATGGACGTCTCGTCGACGGAGGTCGGCCCCTGCATCGGCTCCAGCAACGTACCGGAGAACTTCCGGACGGCCATCGCCACCCGCACTCCGTCCGCCGCGCGGCCGAACGTCGTGCCGAAGGTGCCGCTGGCGGACATCCTCATCTCGAAGGTCTGACCGTCCGCGTCGATCTCCATCGTCGACGTATCACCTCGGACATAGGTCGCCGTCGACGGATCGGGAAGGGAATACTCCAGGGAGGGAGGGACGGGCGGTCCTCCCGGCGCACAGGCTCCGAGAGCGAATGGCAACATGATGAGGATTCGCAAGCCCGATCGCATGGTGTGCCCCTTCTCGAGAAAGAGCGGGAGGGTGGGATCAGTGTAGCCTACGAGCGACACGGGCGAAATATTCGCGCACCCCCCTGCCACTTGGCCGCAGACAACCGAGTTGGTATCCTGAGAGGCTGTAGCCCAAAGGGCGACGGAAGAACCACCAATCCGAATTCAGCGCTCGGAGCGTGGCATGAGCTTCAGGACAAATCCAGACCGTATTCTCGAGAATATCGACCGTGCCCGGAACCGCGACGCCGAAAGTCAGCGTTTCAACCTGGATCGCCAGGCCCAGGGCCGGGAGCTCGACACCGAGATGCCCGACCCCGACGCCACCACCACCGAACGGCTGAAGCGGATCTTCAAGGCGGTGGAGAACGCCTACACCAAGGCGGCGCAGCGCGCCGAGCTGGGCAAGCTGGCCGCGCGCTTTCAGGCGGTCGGCGACATCCATCACCACCACGCGCGCGGCGACGTCAGCATCTCGATCCAGTACATGGATCACGAGCGCCACGACGATGTGACGATGTCGCCGTTCGAGATTCGTCCGTACGAGCTCGGCGAAGCGAAGAAGGAGACCAAGACCAGCCGCGCGGACGTCAATGCCCTGAAGGTACTTCGGGGCGAGCTCCGCACGGGCGTCCTCTCCGCGTATCAGAAGGCCGAGCCCCGCATCCGTGACGCCCTCCGGGAGCGCGCGGACATGGGCCACGTACAGGTGGTCGTGACCGTGGACCTGCGCCCGGCGGAGTGAGGGTCACCCCTCCGGAATCCCTCCCGTGCAGGCACGAGCGTCTCGCCGGGTCCTCATCGTCGTGGGGATCCTCCTGGTCCTCGTCCTCGTGGTTGCCGACCTCGAGCGCCCGCATTCGATCATCCGCTCGACCTGGTACGGGCTCACCCAGCACGAGACACCGCTGGAGCGGATGCTGAGGACGTTCCGCGGGGCGGAGCGTCTCCACGTTCCGGAGCACCTCACGCCATTCCGCACCCCGGGGGAGCCGCGGGCGTCATGACGGCTCCGGCTCGCGTCCTGTTCGTGTTTCTGGACGGCGTCGGCATCGGCGAGGCGGACCCGGAGCGCAACCCGTTCGCGCGCGCGGTGCTTCCCACCCTCCTGGAGCTTACGGGTGGGTATCTGCCCACGCTCGAGTCCCCCAACCGACAGGGTCCCCGAGCGCGGGCCTTTCCCCTCGACAGCAATCTCGACACCGACGGAACACCCCAGAGCGGAACGGGCCAGGCCGCACTGCTGACCGGCCAGAACGCGGCACGCCTGTTCGGGCGTCACTTCGGACCCTGGACACCCGTGAAGCTCCGGCCGCTCGTCGAGCGGGAGAGCGTGCTCCGGCGGGCGAAGGACGCCGACCTCGACGTGGCGTTCGCCAACGCGTATCCGCGCGGATGGCCCGGGCCCCGAGGCGGACTCCGGATCGCAGGCCCTCCGCTCGCGGCGCGCGGTGCAGGCGTGCTCGACCGTCACGAAGAAGCACTCGGCGAGGGCAGGGCCGTGTCCAGCGAAATCGTCAACGACGGATGGCGCGAGCACCTCGGGCACGACTGGCTGCCGGAGGTGACCGAGGTCCAGGCCGGCCGGGTGCTCTCGAGCATCGCGGCCGAGGCCGACCTGACCCTCTACGCCCACTATGCCACGGACACGGCGGGTCACACCGGATCGATGGATGCCGCGGTGGCCGCGCTGGAGCGGGTCGACCGATTCCTGTCCGGTGTCCTCGAGACGCTTCCCGAAAGGTGCACGCTCTTCGTGGCGAGCGACCACGGAAACGTGGAGGACCTCACGCAGCAACACACCCGTAACCCGGTCCTGGGCCTTGCCGTGGGCCCAGCCGCCGACCTGCTCGCCGAGCGCACACGCTCGATCATGGACGTTCCTTCGAGCCTGCTGGCCTGCCTGGGGATCTAGGGTTCCGATCGCGCCATCCGGGCGCCCGCGCATCCGAGGTATCGTTCGCACGTGAAGCCGCGCGCGAAGATCCTGGGTCAGCTCCTGGTCGATGAGGGGGGCACGAGCGAAGAGGCCCTGGCGCTCGCGCTGGAGGAGCAGCGGCGCACCGGAGAACGACTCGGTGAGGCGCTGGTGCGGATGCGGGCCGCCAGCGAACGGGACATCGCCCGCGCACTCTCGGTGCAGCTCGGGCTGCCCTACGTCGATCCCCCTCTGGAACCGGACGATGCCGCGCTCCATCTGATCCGACCCGAGCTGGCGCGCGCCCGGGCGGTGCTTCCGTTGCGGGCGACGGCCCGCGCGCTTCACGTCGCCATGGCGGACCCCCTCGACCTTTCGGCGGTGGACGATCTCGCCTTCCAGAGCGGCCGGCGAATCGAGGCGGTGGTCGCGACCCCGGCCGACATCATGGAAGGACTCGATCGCGCGTACGGTGGCGACCTCGATCGTCTCGTGCAGGCCCTGCCCGCCGAGTTGAGGCTCAACGGCAGCGGTCGTCCGGACGCCCTCGAGCGGGCCACCCGCTCCGCACCGGTCGTGCGGCTGGTCGACCAGATCCTCCGCGACGCGGCCGACGTCGGTGCAAGTGACATCCACGTCGAAGAGACCGGTGCCGACGTGCGGATCCGCTACCGGGTCGACGGCGTGCTTCAACGGGCGACGGACCTGCCCGCCGCCGCGCGACGGGCGGTCCTCTCGCGCATCAAGGTGATGGCGGGAATGGACATCTCGGTGCAACGGCGGGCGCAGGACGGGCGCATCGCGCTCAACCACGGCGAGCGACGCCTCACGCTCAGAGTGTCGACGATGCCGGTGAACGGCGGAGAGAAGGCCGTCGTACGCGTTCTCGACCCGGATGCCGCGCCCCGGAGCCTGGAAGCGCTCGGCATGGCTTCCGAGGCGCTCGCTCGGGTCCGGGAGCTGCTGCAGGCCGGACAGGGCGTCCTGCTCGCGGCCGGCCCCACCGGGAGCGGCAAGAGCACCACGCTGTTCGCGGCACTGTCGGAAACCGATCGGCGGCGGCAGAACGTGGTGACGCTGGAAGACCCCGTGGAGTACCGTCTCTCGGAGGCCAACCAGATTCAGGTCGACCGACGCGCGGGATTGGGATTCGCGGACGCCCTTCGAGCGGTGCTGCGCCAGGATCCGGACGTCGTCATGGTCGGCGAGATTCGAGATCCGGAAACCGCCGAGATCGCGATGACCGCCGCCGTCACCGGCCACCTGGTGCTCTCGACGATTCACACGACCGACGCTCCGGGCGCCATCACGCGGCTCCTCAACATGGGGGTACCGCCATTCCTCGTTGCCGGGGGACTCGCCGGAATCGTGGCCCAGCGTCTCGTGCGCCGTGCCTGTTCCCGATGTCGTGGGCGAGGGTGCGAGCGGTGCGGCGACGGGCACCGCGGCCGAACGGGGGTCTTTCAGGTCCTCACCATGTCCGACGCCATCCGAGACGAGGTGAGCCGCGGCGCCTCCACGGCCGCCCTTCGGCGCCTGGCACGGGAGGGAGGAATGGGCACGCTGGCGGATGACGCCCGTAGAGCCGTGGCGGACGGACTCACGTCGCCCCACGAGATCGGTCGTGTGCTGCATGCGGACCCTCGCGGCTCCTTTCCCTGTAAGGCATGCGGTGGGGAAGTCCCGGCCGGAGCGCTCGCGTGCCCCGCATGTGGTCGGAGGCGCATCCGCGTTTGCCGTTGCGGGCACGTTATCGAGCGTGGGTGGCGCTTCTGCCCGTGGTGCGTCCGTCCGGTCTCATGAGGGACGCACGTTGCCCCGGGCCTCGTGCGGCCTCCCGAGCCCGTCGCACTCCCGCCCCCGCGGCTCTACCTTCCAGGGAGGGTGTCACCTCCACACGATCGCCATGTCACGATTGCACATCCGCAGCTTCCAGGGACGCATCTTCGTGGCGATCCTCGCCGTGGTGCTGGTGCCCGCGGGCATCGCCGTGGGCGGCGGCCTCGTCACCCTCCAGCGCATCGGGAGCGGCTCGGGCACGCTGGGCGCGTGGGATGCCGTGGCGCAGACCGGACGCACGCTGCTGAACTCCATCGACAAGGCCGGCATCGACAATCCGTCCGTCCGACGCGCCGCCGCCGCCCACCGCAAAGCTCTGTCGGAATCCGTGCGACTCTCCAGGCTCTACGCGTTCGTGGCGGAGCGCTTCCTGAACATCCTCCCGATCGCCGCCCTCGTGACGGGCCTTCTCGTGACGGCGCTCGCGCTCCTGACGGCACGAACGTTGTCGCGTGGATTCGCAAGGCCCATCACCGAGCTCGTGGGGTGGACTCGACTCATCGCCCGCCAGGAGCCCTTGCCGGCCGAGCGTCCGGCGGACCGGGCCGACCTGGAGGAGTTCCACGTGCTCCGAACGGCGCTGCGCGACATGGCGGGGGAGCTCGAGGTGGCGCGAGCCAGGGAGGTCGAGGCCGCCCGCATGCGATCCTGGACCGCAATGGCGCGACGGGTCGCCCACGAGATCAAGAACCCGCTGACGCCGATGCGAATGGCCGCGGCTACGCTCACGCGCGACGTGTCCGGGCCCGGCGCCGAAGCGGGGCGGGTGCTGCTCGAGGAGATCGACCGTCTGGACGGGCTGGCCCGCACGTTCTCGCAGTACGGAAAGATGCCCGAGGGTCCCCGCTCGGACGTCGACCTGGAGGAGCTTCTCCGATCGCTGGCCGCGCAGCATGGGACCGAACGGGTGCCCGTCCATCTGGACGCGCCCGGCACCGTCATGGTCAACGCCCACTACGACGCGCTCGAGCGCGCGTTCCGGAATCTGGTGGTGAACGCCGTGGAGGCGCAGGAAGGGCCCACCGGCGGCTCGGTCGATATCCACCTGGAGCCTGACGGTGACGAGGCCGTCGTGCGGGTCCAGGATCGCGGTCCGGGGGTACCGGAAGAGCTCCGTGCGGACGTGTGGGATCCCGACGTCACGACGAAGCGTGGCGGGACGGGACTCGGGCTGGCCATCGTGCACCAGACCGTGCGCGTCCACGGCGGTTCGGTGAGCGTCGAAAACCGTCCCGGAGGGGGCGCCGTCTTCACGGTGCGACTGCCACTCGCCGTCCATAGCGCATAGGAGATCTTCCATGGACGTCCTGATCGTCGACGACGAGGGCAATATCCGGCGCATGCTGCGGGCCCTGCTCGAGTCGGAGGGCTACGGCGTCCGGGAAGCCGGTTCGGCCGAGGAGGGGCTCACGCTCGCGCGCGAGGCGCCACCGGAAGCGATTCTGCTCGATCTCATGCTCCCGGGCATGAACGGGCTCGAGGCGTTGCCCAGGTTCGGCAGGACGGTTCCCGGCGTACCGGTCGTGATGATGAGCGGCAGGGCCACCCTGTCCGATGCGGTCCAGGCAACGCGGATGGGCGCCTTCCACTTCATCGAGAAGCCCCTGACGCCCGAGGTCGTGCTCGTAACCCTGCAGGGCGCCATGGAGGTGAGCCGGGCGCGGGATCTCACGCGCACGCTCACCGAGGAGCTCGGGCCGGATGGAGAGCTCGTGGGATCGACGGCGTCCATGGCCCGGGTCCGGGATCTCATCCGGAGGGTGGCACCCACCGACGCCCGCGTGCTTCTGACCGGCGAAAGCGGCACCGGCAAGGAGCTCGCGGCCGCAGCGATCCACGCGCTCTCTCCTCGCGCCGGAGGACCGTTCGTTCGGGTCAACTCCGCCGCGATCCCCCGGGATCTCGTGGAAAGCGAGATGTTCGGCCACGAGAAGGGCTCATTCACCGGGGCTACCGAGCGCCGCCGCGGCCGCTTCGAGCTCGCGCACGGAGGAACGCTCTTTCTCGACGAAGTCGCGGATCTGGGCCCGGAGGCGCAGGCGAAGCTCCTTCGCGCGCTGGAGTCGGGAGAAATCGAGCGGGTCGGAGGAAAAGGGACGCTGCACGTCGACGTTCGGGTGGTGGCGGCCACCAATCGAGATCTGCGCGCCGTCGCCGATCGCGGTGGGTTCCGCGAGGACCTCCTGTTTCGGCTCGACGTCGTGCCGATACGGATGCCCCCGCTGCGCGAGCGGGCGAGTGACATCCCGCTCCTCGTGTCCCACGCGCTCGACCGTTTGCGGCGACGCCAGGGGATGCGTCCTCCGCGGTTCACGGACGAGGCCCTCGAAACGCTGACCGCGTACTCCTGGCCGGGCAACGTCCGGGAGCTGTTCAACGTCGTAGAGCGGCTGAGCATCCTGGTGTCGGGGCCCGATGTCGAGCCACGGGACGTGGCTGCGGTTCTACCTCGGGAGCCGTCGGATACGGCAGCCCCGCCGCCGAGCTACGAGGCGAGCGACGACCGGAGCCTTCGCGACCGTCTGGACGACTACGAGCGGTCCCTCATCAGCGGAGCGCTCGAAGCCTCCGGAGGGAACGTGGCGGAGGCCGGGCGGCGGCTCCAGACCGACCGGGCGAACCTGTACCGGAGGATGAAGCGGCTGGGGGTGCGCTCCTGACACGGCACGATGCGTGTCAATCTGCGACATACGGTGCCTCCCCATGTCGGCATCACACGGTTACGAACGGGGCTGCGAGCCCTGTAACATACAGTCGGACCAGATCTTAGGAGACACGATGACGCTGGTACGGTCTCTGCTTCGAGGCGAACGAAGAGGCGTGCGGGCTTCATCAGACGGAGGGATTGGAGCGATGACCACGTGGAAGGTCGGACTGCTGCTCATGCTTCTGGCCGCTCCCCTCGGGGCACAGGAGCGCAGGGTGGAGGACATGAGCGTTCCCCGGAACGTGGCGGACTCGCTCGTCAAGTTCTTCAACGCGCCGACCACGATCCGGTTCCGAGGCGCGTCCGGCGTGCCGGACGGCAGGTCGATCATCGGCGACGTCGCGGTGCTCGGAGGTCCATTCACTGTGGCGGGCACCATCAAAGGCAACGTGCTCGTGATGAACGGCGACCTCATCATCGGCGATTCGGGACGCGTGAGTGGAGACGTGACCGTGGTGGGTGGGTCGGCGCACTCGACCGCGGCCGCGGTCGAGGGAGCGCTCGTGGTCTACAGCCAGCCGCTGGCGATCCAGCGCCAGGGGAGCGGCATCGCCGTCGACGAGAAGCGGCGCCCACTGGATCAGCTCCAGTACGAGAGCGCGTCCACCCGCTCGCGATTGCAGCTCCGGACCGAAGGTGCGTACAACAGGGTCGAGGGATTCCCGGTGATGGTCGGCCCGGAGATCGAGACCCGCGGAGACAACGTGCTTCGCCTGGATGCGTTGGCGATCTGGCGATCCGAATCCGGATTCCAGCTCAACAACGACCATCTGGGCTACATGATCCGGGCCGAGCAGCGTTTCGGACCCGAAGGAGAGTTCTCGGTGGGCGCCACCGTCCACTCGGTGGTGGACCCCATCGAGCGATGGGGCCTCTCCGATATCGAGAACTCGCTGGCGACGTTCCTGCTGCACGAGGACTATCGCGATTACTACCAACGCCGCGGCATCAGCCTCTACGGTCAGATGCGCCTGCCCTTCGAGGGCGTGCGGTTCACAGCGGAGTACCGCGATGACAGGGATTCGTACGAGCCCGTCGGCAGTCCGTGGACGCTGCGACGCAACGACGCGCCGTGGAGACCGCAGCCGCTCGTAGGTGAGGGACGCCTTCAGACGATCGGCGCCGACCTCGTCGTAGACCAGCGCAACGACCGCGCGGACCCGACCGACGGCTGGTATCTCCACGCCCGAGGAACCCTGGGCGTCGGAGGTGACCTCACGCTGCCCGGGTATCTGGCCGCTCCCTCCTCACCCCCGACCACCGTAGCACCGGCCCGAAACCTCGGCCACGACTTCACTTTCGGATATCTCGAGTTGCGCCGCTATGCCCGACTCGGACCGACGTCCGACGTCAGGCTCCGCGGAATCGTCGCGGGTTCGCTCGACGGGGGATCCCTCCCGCCGCAGTTCCAGCACGCGCTGGGCGGGGAAGGTTCGCTGCCGGGCTACTCGCTCATGTCCGTCGACTGCGGCGCCCGCTCCCAGACCTACACGCTGCTGCGCGCCGGAGGATCCCGCGTGCCGACCTTCGCGCACTACGGGTGCGACCAGATCGCGCTCTTCCAGGCGGAGTACCGCGGCAACCTCGCCTGGAACCTGAACATCGGACCCCACGACGAATGGGGTGATCAGTGGAACTGGTACCCGAACATCGATCTGTCTCCCAGCTGGTCGGTGTTCTTCGACGCGGGCAAGGGATGGTCCCTCGCCAATCCGTCGAGCGCATCCATACTCACCAGCACCGAGACGCTCATGGATACGGGCGTCGGATTCGCGTTGGGCGACCTGGGCTTCTACTGGGCCTGGCCGCTCAACGGCAGCAACCGTTCCGTAAACTTCTTCCTGCGCATCGACCATCGCTTCTGAGGCATTTTCCCGTGCGTTGAGGGCCCCCGCGTCCCTCTGGGTCCTGCTGCTGGCCCTGGCCTGCCTGCCGAGGCCGGCCCGTGCCCAGGACCCGGGACCGGTGTCGCTGTCGGTGTCGAAGACGGACGGCAAGGCCTCCATCACCATCGGAGACCTCTTCAACGACCCGGGGTTGCGACGTGCGCTCCACTCCGGGCTGCCGCTGCGAATCGAAATCGTGGTCGAGCTCTGGAAGGACGGCTTTCTCTTCGACCACGAGCGCGGCCGGGCCGATTGGCGAGCCAGCGTCGTCTACGATCCGCTCGAGCAGCGGTACGACGTCATGACCGGGCACGGGAAGACCCATGAGACGGTCGTCGACTCCCTTTCGCAGGTACGGGACGTCCTGCAGAAGGCCTTCACGGTCCCCCTTCAGCCCACGGAGAACGGTCGATTCTACTACCTCGGACAGGTCGTCATGCAGACGCTGTCGCTGTCGGACCTGGAAGAGCTGCAGCGATGGCTGCACGGTGATCTCGCCCCCGCGGTCGCGGGCGAGGACAAGATGGAAAACGCGGTGGGACGCGGTGTGCGACGCGCCCTGGTGCGGATGCTCGGCCTCCCGGCCCGCCGCTTCCAGGTACGCACCCCCGAGTTCCGGATCCGCGGCCGCTGAGCTTCGTTGCGCGAGGCCGGATGCCGTCCGCCCGGACTCAGCCGAACGAGGCCGTTCGCACGGCGGTCGCCTCGATCCGCTCCACGTCGGGCTCGACGCCGATTCCGTGGCCCTCGGGAACACCCATCTTTCCGTTCACGACCTCGAACTCCGGCCACACGATGTCGCGCTCCCAGTAGCGCCGGCTGGCCGAGATATCGCCGGGCAACGTGAAGCCGGGCAGCGAAGCCAATGCCACGTTGTGCGCGCGCCCCACACCGGACTCGAGCATCCCTCCGCACCACACCGGCAGGCCGCGCGCCTGCATGAGGTCGTGTATGCGACGGGCCGATGCGTGTCCTCCGACGCGCCCGGGCTTGATGTTCACGATCCGGCAGCTGGCGAGCTCCAGCGCCAGCTCCAGGTCGCCCACCGACCGGATCGACTCGTCCAGGCAGATCGGCGTGCGCAGCCGCTTCTGGAGCTTCGCGTGATCGAGGAGATCGTCGTGTCCGAGCGGCTGCTCGATCATCATGAGGTCCAGAGGGTCGAGCTCCTGCAACAGAGGCAGATCCGCGAGCGTGTACGCCGAGTTCGCGTCGGCCATGAGCGGCACGTCCGGAAAGCGATCGCGGACCGCGGTGAGCATATCCACGTCGCGTCCCGGCTTGATCTTGACCTTGATGCGGGCATAGCCCTCCGCCAGGTACGAGCCGACCCGATCGGCGAGAAGCGCGTCGCTCTTCTGGAGGCCGATGCTCACGCCCACCGGAACCGCCGAGCGCTCTCCGCCGAGCGCCTTCGCGAGCGGAATCCCGTCTCGGCGCGCCACGAGGTCCCACGCGGCCATCTCCACGGCCGCCTTGGCCATGCGGTGGCCGCGAATCCACCCGACCGGGCCCAGCACCTCTTCGGCCGCCGCGATCCGTCGGCCCACGATCCGGGGCAGGATGAACTCCGTGAGCACGTGCCAGGCGGTCTCGGTCGTCTCACTGGAGTAGGCCGGATCCTCTCCCGCGACACACTCGCCCCAACCTTCCAGTCCCTCGCCGTACAGCGTCACGAGAATGACGCGGCGCTCGTGCATGGCGCCGCTGCTGATCTCGAAGCGCTCCTTCAAGCGCATCGGGACCTGTCGGAGCTCCGCCCGCTCGATCTTCACGTCGCCCCCCGACGGCAGGCTCACGGATGCACCAGCAGATACCGGGACACATGCTCGTCCCGCAACGCCTCGCGCACCTCCCAGCCGGAGCCCAGATAGTGGCGAAGGGCCGTCCGGGTCGCGCTCCGCCAGGCCACCGCGAGGTCCGTCGACTCACCCATGATCGCCGAGATGTCCGAGGGGATGGCCACGGTGACACGCTCGGCGTCCAGATCGAGCCGGGGCTCGTCCGGTTCGACCCACCCGCCGGCGGAGCGGGCGTCGAGCGCTGCGGGCACTCCCTGGGCGACCTCCGACCCGGGCCCTCGCTCGCGGCCTTCCACACGGCGGCGCACACGATCCGAGTCCAGGAGCCAGAGCGCGACGAAGCGGTCCGTGCCGATGCCGCGATGCAGCGGTGAGTCGCTCTGACCGTACATGTCCGGGACGTACTCCCGCACGACGATGCCGAGCTTCGAGAAGTTGAGGTGAGCGTTCCGGGCCTGCAGCGGATCGACGGTCCAGAACACCTTCTGCACCCCCCGCTCCATCAGGACGCTCCGCTGGTAACGCTTCAGCTCTTCGCCGAGCCCCTGGTCTCGCACCCCACGACGCACGGCCAGCATGTCCGACCAGTGCACGACCTCGCCGTCCCGGACCCCGGTCAGCCCGAAGACGAAGCCCGTGAGCGTCCCGCTCTCGTCGAACGCCCCTGCCGCCACGCCCCCAAGCATCCCCGCGATCTTGAGCATGGAGGGAGCTACGCGCTCGGCGAACCCGTGTCCCCAGGTTTCCTCCTGCAGCGCCACGCACGCGTGGAGCTCGTCCATCCCCTCCAGCGGACGGATCGTGTGGCGCGAGGCGCTCATGGAGCCAACGGCTCCATGAGCAGCTCCACCACCAGCGCCGCACGCTCCGCCATGTGCTTCGCCACCACGTGCTCGTGTCGTGCGTGGGCCCCGTCGCCGACCGGCCCGAGCCCGTCGAGCGTCGCCGTGAACCGGCTCGTCGTGTTTCCGTCCGAGCCACCTCCGGACAGCGTCTGCTCGAGGCTGAGCCCGAGTCGCTCTCCAGCCGCGCGCGCGGCGGTCCACAGCCGCTCGTTTCGGGGAGTGCGCTCCATCGGCGGCACTCGCATGCCTCCCTCCACCTCGATGCTCGTGCCGTCGAGCGACGGGCGGAGACGGCGAATCGCGTCCTCGACTTCGCGGGCCGCATCGAGCGCGGTGACGCGTACATCCACCTCGGCCTGCGCTTCGGCCGCGATGACGTTCGGCCGGGTGCCGCCGCGCACGATGCCCACGTTCACGGTCGTGCCGCGGTGGAGGTCGGTCAGAGCGTGGAGCCGCTCGACAGTGCGTGCGAGCTCCAGGATCGCGGAGGCGCCGCCGGTGGGATCCAGACCCGCATGGGCCGCCCGGCCCCGCACGGTGACGGTGAAGACCCCCATCCCCTTACGGGCCGTCTTGAGCTTGCCGGTCTCACCCATCGCGGGCTCGAGCACGAGCGCACGCGCTGCCCGACGAGCGAGCCGCTCCATCCACCGTCTGGAATCGGGACTGCCGATCTCCTCGTCGGAGTTGACGAACATGACCGGGGTCGCGGGAGGCGCGAGCTCGAGGCTCCGGACGCAGGCCAGCGCGAACACGCCCTGGACCAGGCCGGCCTTCATGTCGAAGGTGCCCGGTCCGCGCACGATTCCGTCCTGCACCTGGACCGGCATCGAGGCGAGCGTGCCGATGGGCCAGACCGTGTCGGAGTGTCCCACGAGGAGCTGGATGGGCCGGCCGCGCGGACGCTCCCGCGGGTGCGCGAAGAGGTGTCTGCGGCCTCCATGGCCCCGGACCCTGCGCACCGCGTAGTCCTCACGCTCCAGCGCCTCGCCGAGGAGCTTCTGGACGGGCTCCTGGGACGCTGGAGCGTCGGTGGGCGACTCCAGCGAGGCCAGCGCGGTCAGCAGATCCACCATGGCCGGCGCTCGCTGGCGCAGCCAGTCCAGGACCTCGCCTGCACGCCTCTCCACGCCGCTCATGCGCGCGCTCCTCTCACCCCGCGGCGTAGTAGCCCGCGCGGCGGTAGCTCTCGTCGAGCAGCTCGACGGGATGCACCACGCCTTCCTGTGCGCTCTCCAGGCGGAGGCCCGCGCCGATCTGCATCATGCAACCAGGGTTGGGCGTGGCGACGGCCTCGGCCCGCGCTCGGCGCACCGCCGCGACCTTGTCTCCACCGATCTCCCCCCCCAGGTCGGGATGCGTGAGCCCGTAGATGCCCGCGCCCCCACAGCACTCGGTCGCGTTCTCGACCACGCGCACGTCGAGGCCCGGCACCGCGGCGAGCACCGTAAGAGGCTCCTCACGGATCCCCTGAGCGTGGACGAGGTGGCAGGGATGGTCGTATGCGACGGAGCAGGTGAGCTCCGCGCCGCGCCGAGGCCCGGCCTCCGCCAGGAGCTCGCTCACGTCGCGCACCCTCTCCGAGAACCGCTTCGCCTCCGCGGCCACCTCGGGGTCGTCCGCGAGCAGATCTCCATACTCCTTCATCGTCGCGCCGCACCCGGCGGCGTTCACGGCCACCCGATCCACACCCGCCGCCGTGAACCGCTCGATGTTCGCCCGCGCCAGGTCACGGGCTTCGTCGAGGGCGCCGCCGTGGGCGTGCAGGGCGCCGCAACACGTCTGCCCCGCTACGCGAACGACCTCGTAGCCGTTTGCCTCCAGCACCCGCACGGTGGCCGCGTTGACCCGGGCGTACAAACCTTCCTGAACGCAACCCGAGAGGACACCCACCCGCACGCCGCGGGGCGTGGGGGCCGGGGCGGCGGCCCGAGGTCCACCGAACGAGCCCGACGACAGCGCCTTCCAGGGTGCCGTCGCGGCCACCATGGCCAGCCCCGTACGAGCCTTCGCGAAGAGTTCGCCGCGCGGAAGGATCTTCACCATCAGGGCGGCCAGACCCGTGGCGCGCAGCGCACGGCCTCCCAGGAAGAACGCCTCGCGCCCCGCGCGCGTGCGGAAGAGGCCGAGCAGCAAACGCGTCGCGAACGGGGGCGGAGCGCTTCGTGCCGCCACGTCCCTGGCGAGCTCGAGCAGGCTGCCATACTCGACTCCGGAAGGGCACACCGGCTCGCACGCGCGACAACCGAGGCAGCGGTCGATGTGCGTGCGAAAGGCATCCGACGCGGCGTCGAGACGCCCGTCCACCACGGCCCGCATGAGATGGAGTCGCCCCCTCGGGGAGTCGGCTTCGTCGCCCAGGCGGTTGTACGTCGGGCAAGCCGGCAGACAGAACCCGCAGTGGACGCACGGCATCAAGCGCTCGCGCTGAATCTCGAGCGCCCTTGCCAGGGGCGTCTCGTGCTCCAGGGTCGTTGCTGGCGTCATGAACGCATCATCATTCCCATGAAGGCACGCACCAGGCCGCCGGTGCCGCCGCGTGTCCTCCACTGCAGTAGTGATCGCACGATCCGGGTGCTCTTTCCCGAGTAGGGGAACCACCACAGCTCCCTGCGAAGCCCCAGGCGGTCGACGAAGAGCGTGCGCGTGCGCGATACCTCGTCGAGCGCCTCCAGCCCCCGTCGGCGTCCAAAGCCGCTTTCGCCGACGCCCCCCATCGGAAGAGCGGGGACCGCATAGTGGCTCAACACGTCGTTCACCGACACCCCACCCGCACGCAGCCGGCGCGCCAACCGGACGCCCCGGTCGCGATCGCCGGTCCAGACGCTCGCGAAAAGACCGTATCCCGACGCGTTGGCACGGCGCACCGCGTCGTCTTCGTCTTCCACCGACATGACGGGTAGAAGTGGCCCGAACGATTCCTCGCGCACGACCGCCATCGACTCGTCGACGTCCACCAGCACCGTCGGTGCGTAGAGGCGTGAGCCCTCTTCGAGGCGACGCCCTCCCACGAGTACCCTGGCCCCCGCCGCGAGAGCCTCGCGCACGTGTCGCTCCACGATCGCGACCTGGGCATCGCTCACGAGCGGCCCGATGTCGGCGTCCGGCCCGGTGCCGACCCTCAGCTGCGTCACGAGATCGACGACGCTCGCGACGAACCGCTCGTACAGCGGCCGGGCCACGTAGGCCCGCTCGACCGAGATGCACGTCTGGCCGGCGTTGAAGAACGCCCCGTACACCACGCCGCGCGCCGCGCGCTCCAGGTTCGCGTCCTCGAGCACGATCGCCGGATCCTTGCCGCCGAGCTCGAGCGTCACCGGAATCGGAATCTCGGCGGCCGCGGCCATGACGCGTCGGCCCGTGGCCGTGCTTCCCGTGAACACGATCCGGTCCACGCCCGAGCGTACCAGCGCCTGCCCCGTCGTGCTGTCTCCCGTCACGACCTGAGCCAGACGCTCGTCGAGGCCCGCCGAGCTGCACAGCTCCGGGAGCAGGAGCGCCGTGCGAGGCGTGAGCTCGGAGGGTTTCACGATCACGGCGTTGCCCGCGAAGAGGGCAGGCACGACCGAATCCATCACGAGAATGAACGGATAGTTCCACGGCGTGATGGCACCGACGACGCCCTGCGGCTCCCGCTCCACCATGGCGGACTTGCCGACGAGCCATCCCGTGCGCACCCGACGACGCTTCAGGTGCCCGGGCGCCGCCTTGGCGTAGAACCGGATGAGGTCCGCCGAGACGACGACTTCGGTGAGAGCCTCCTCTTCGGGCTTCGAGGTCTCGGCCCGGATCGTCGACACGATCTCGTCCGCGCGTTCGCCAAGCACCCGGGCGAGCCGCCCGAGGCGGCGCGCCCGCTCGTGGGCACCCAGCGCCGCCCAGGCCTTCTGGGCCGCCCGCGCCCGCACGACTGCCTCACGCACTTCCTGCTCACCCTGGATCGCGACGGCCCCCGGGGCGACGCCGTCTCCGGGCCCCGACGCATCCAGCAGGGTGCTCACGGAAGCGAGCCCCTATGCCAGAGCACACCGCGCGGATCGAACGACGCTCGCAGCTCCGCCTCGAGGTCGCCGGCCCGCTTCGGCCCGGCCGCCGCCACGGCCGCTACGTCGGGCGGGGCCGCCTCGACGACCAGCGTTCCGTCGAGCGCTCCCATCGCGCGCCTGCACGATGCCACCCACTCCACGGCGCGGGGCGGCACGGCCGGAGTCCCGACCCGCAGACGCCCGGCCATGACGTCGGCCAGGAGCGTGGCGTGCGGCATGGTCCGCGCGACCTCGAGCGTCTCCGGGAGGCGCGACGGAAGCGCCGCGAGCCTGAGGACGAGCGGCTGGCCGAACGTATGGTCGCGCAGGCGATGAGCCAGATGATTTGCGCTCTCTCCCTCCACGGCTTCGAAGCGTACCCCGGCGTATGCCTCGAGACGAGCGCGGTCGGCATCCACGGCCGCCGCCGCGCCGTGCAGCCGCACGACGAGCGCGGCGCCGCTCCCGGGCTCCGGCTCGACCAGCACGGCGGACGCCGGCATCACGGGAGCCGTCGCGACGGCTCCTGCCGCATCGAGCAGCTCCTCGACGCGCGTGGCACGCACGACCAGGAATCGGTCCACGGCCGGACGCGGGAAGACCCGCACGCTCACCGACACGATCACACCCAGCGTGCCTCTGCTCCCGACCATGAGCCTCACGAGATCGAAGCCGGCCACGTTCTTCATGACCCGCCCGCCGAGCTGGAGCACCCGTCCGTCGCCGGTTACCACGGTGAGGCCGAGCACCTGATCGCGCAGGGCTCCGTAGCGCGCCCACAGTGGCGGAGCGGAGCCCGTGGCGGCGAGCCCCCCGAGCGTGCGCTCCGGGGCACGCGGCGTATCGCACGGGAGCCACTGGCGGTGGGCTCCCAGCGTCTCGAAGAGGGTCGACAGCTTCGTGCCGGCTCCCGCGGTGACCGTCAGGTCTGCGGGCTCGTACGTCTGCACGCCTACGAGGCGCTTCGTGGAGAGCACGACGAACGGCTCGATGGGACGGACCACGCCAAGGTGGGTCCTGCCCCCCACCGGCAGCACGTGCACGCCCCGTGCGGCGCGGAGGATGACGGCCACCTCGTCTACGCTTCCCGGTGTCAGAACCGCCGATGGGGTGCGGCCTCCGATCGCCCAGCCGTCGAGCTCGCGCTCCGCGACCACCGACGTCGGATCGGCGGCATCGAGCACCGCCCGGAGCGCGTCGCCGGTCACTTCGCTCCCTCCCCGCCGAAGGCCTGGGGCCGCTCCGGCGCGTCGGCCGCTTCCACACCGTCCGGGAGGACCTTTCCGGGATTCATCAGACCGTCGGGATTCCAGACACGCCGCACCGATGCCATGGCCGAGAGCTCGTCCGGACCATGGACGAGTCGCATGTATCCTCGCTTGTCGACGCCGACGCCGTGCTCCCCGGTGATCGTTCCCCCCGCCTCCACGCACAGTCCCATGATCTCCTTCGACGCGGCCTCGACCTTGGCCAGCGTTTCCGCGTCGCGGCGGTCGAAGAGCAGCTTGGGGTGCAGGTTGCCGTCTCCGGCATGGAAGACATTGCCGACGTGCAACCCGTACCGGTCGCCGATCTGCATGATGCGGTGCAGGACGTCCGGGAGTCTCGTGCGTGGCACGGTGGCGTCCTGCACGAGAACGTCGGGAGCGATTCGGCCCATCACGCCGAACGCCTTCTTTCGACCCTGCCAGAGCTTGGCACGCTCCGTCTCGTTCGTCGCCCGCCGCACCTCCCGGGCCCCCGCCTCCCGGCAGAACGCCACGGCGCGCTCCGCGTCTTCGTCCAGACCCGCATCGGTGCCGTCGAACTCCACCACCAACGCAGCGCCGGCGTCCGTGGGGTAGCCCGCCGCGTAGGCGCTCGCTTCCACCGCACGGATGCTGGCCCCGTCCATGATCTCCATGGCCGCCGGAAGCAGGCCCGCGCCGACGATGGACGTCACCGCCCGGGCGGCGTCTTCCACCGTGTCGAAGATACCGAGCAACGTCCGCACGCCCTCGGGCAGAGGCAACAGCCTCACCTCGATCTCGGTCGCGATCCCGAAACACCCCTCGGAACCCACGAAGAGCCCGACCATGTCGTAGCCCTCCGCCGGATCTCGGGCCGCGCCGCCGAGCTCGACGACCCGCCCCGTCGAGAGGACCACCTTCAGGCCGGTGATGTAGCGTGTGGTCACACCGTACTTCAGACAGTGGGGTCCCCCCGAGTTCTCCGCCACGTTGCCCCCGAGCGTGCACGTGCTCTGCGACGACGGATCCGGGGCGTAGTGGAGTCCGTGGCCGCGGGCCACGTCTCCGAGCCGCGCGTTGACCACCCCCGGCTCGACACGCGCAAGACGGTTGACCGGGTCGAGAGAGAGGATCCGCTTCATGCGCGCGGTGCCGACCACGACCGCGTCGTGCGTCGCAAGGGCCCCGCCCGAGAGTCCAGTGCCGGCCCCTCGTGGCACGACGGGAAGGCCCTCTTCATGGAGGGTGGTCACGACGCTCACCACCTCCTCGTGAGACGCCGGAAGAACTACGGCCCGGGGCGGGAAGTGATACGCCGTCAGCCCGTCGGAATCGTATACGACCAGACGATCGGGGTCGGTGATGACGTGCTCGGCGCCAACCAGATTCCGGAGTCGGCGGATGATGTGGGTCGGTAGTGATGCAGGCACGGTGCTCGACGATACGGGCGTGGCTCGCTGCCTCGGAGAAACAGCGACCTATCAGGACCCTCGACGATACCGAGAGTCGGACACCGGCGGCAACTGCCGTACGCCGGCTGTTACGGTGCCCGATCGAGCGGGGCGCTCACCTGCCCGCGTCGGTCCGCACGTGATCGAGCAGCGCCGCGAGGCTGTCGAGCGCGGCCCGCTCCAGCTTCGGAGGGAGCTCCGACCCGTACACGGCGCGCACCAGGCTTCGAGGCGTGGCGTGCGGGTCCGCGGCCAAAGCCGACTTCACCTCCCGGATGCGTTGCATGCGATGGGCCTCGAAGCGGTCCAAGGCCTCGGAGGGGCGTTCGAGCGGCGGCCCGTGCGCCGGGTAGACGACCTGGAGGTCGAGCGCCCGCAGGCGGGCGAGCGAGCCGAGGTAGTCGGCCACGCAGCCGGGGTACCCGGCCACCCACGTGGTATCGCCCCGTCCGAGCAGGAGATCTCCCGCGAAGAGCGCCCCTCGCTCCTCCCAGAGGTAGCACAGGTGCTCCCGAGCGTGCCCCGGCGTGTACACGGCCACCAGGCGGCCTTCGTCGGTCTCGACGGCGTCGCCGTCGGCGAGGGGGCGCTCCACGATCTCGAGCGATTCCGGCCCGAAGATCGGCGCGTTCAGCGCTTCGGCGACGGCGCGGGCCGCACCGGTATGGTCGCTGTGGCCGTGCGTGAGGAGAACCGTCGCGGAGGAGGCATCGTCCATCCATGCGACGAGGGCCCGGACGTGATCAGCCACGTCCGGACCCGGGTCGATCAGCACGGCGGCGGCCCGACCCACCCGATAGGTGCGTGTCCCGTCGAGCGTGAACGGGCCGGCGTTGCCCGCGTTGAGAAACGGTGGGTGCTTCAGCGGCGCTCCGCCATCAGCTGTTCGGCGAGCTTGTCGGCCACGAACTCGAGCGCCGTCTGATCCTCGTCGGTGAACGCCGCGTCTTCCTCGGAGTCGATGTCGATCTCACCGAAGACCTCGTCGCCCGCGCGGATCAGCACGACCATCTCCGACTTCACGTCGGGAGAGCACACCAGGTAGTTCTCTTCCTGGGTGACGTCCGCGACGTTCAGGTTCTCCTTCTCGGCAATCGCACGCCCACAGACCCCCGATCCGACTTCGATCTTGGCGTGCTCCGTCGGTGTGCCGACGTAGTTGTGGAGCCAGAGCTCGGTGCCTTCCTCATTCAAGAGGTACGCACCGACCCACTCGAACCGATCGTCCGAGGAGGAGATTTGGCGCACGGCGTAACGCAGGAGCGCGTCCGAGAGGTGCCCCTCGTCGCGCATCGTCTGCAACTCCCTCACCAGCTTTCCCGCTTCGATCATACCTGTGCTTCCGTCCGTACTGTTGCACTCGCGCCGGCGCGGACCCGTGCGAGCTTCCTGCCTCCGGTGCCATGGCGCCTCCCCGCATGGGAGGTATCCCGCGGTCCCGTAGCATCCGGAGCTTTGAAGGCTAGAGGCGGGGAAGGGGTCCGTCAACGCTTTTCCGCGCATCGACGTGAAGGTTCCGCGGGATTTCCGCGCCCGCCTCGCCGTACTCTTCCGGCCACCGCTCCGAGCGGCGAAATTTCAGTCGTGGGCCACCAACGGGGAGGGTCGTATGAAAGGTGGAAGCGCGATCTACTGCCCCCTGTGCCACACCCGACAGACGGTCGGCCAGCCAGGCGAGAAGCTCGAGCTGCCCACCCAGGTCGTGTGCGAGAAGTGCGGCACCCCGCTCACGTTGCAGAAGAGCGAGAGCGGCGGCATTCACGTCTCGGCTCCTGGAGCCGTAGCGAGCTGACCGGTGACACCGCGGGCCTCCGGGACGTGTCGTCCCGGCCCCTGCCGGGCCCGCGCCCACCGCCGTCCCGCGCCGGGGACCTACCGGGGCGTGAAGTCGGTCTGAGCGTCGAGCCTGCGCACGAACGCCGCGATCAGCCGGGCCGTGTTGTGGAGATCGGACACGCTCACGATCTCGTTCGGTGAGTGCATGTACCGATTCGGCACCGAAACCACCCCGGTCGGCACGCCGGCCCGGGTCAGGTAGATTGCGTCCGCGTCCGTCCGCGTGGCGCGCGGTGAGGCCTGAATCGTGTGGGGGATCTCCTCTTCCTCGGCCACACGAGCGAGCATCTCGAAGACCTCGTTGTGTGCGGCCGAGCCTCGGCTGAGAACGGGACCGCCGCCGATCTTGTGCTCGCCGAGCTCCTTCTTCTCCACGTCGGGCATGTCGGTGCTGAAGGTCACGTCCACGACGATGGCGACGTCGGGCTCGAGGGCATACGCGCTCGTGCGCGCACCACCCCCCGAGTAACCGATCTCCTCCTGGCTGGTGGCGACGGCCGTGACGCTCGCCGCAGGGGGCTCCTGGGCCAGAAGGCGCAGCGCCTCGAGGACGACGTAGGCACCGATACGGTCATCGACGGCACGGCTCGCGATCCGGTCGCCGGCCAGCCGGACCATCTTCTGCGCGAGTACCATGGGGTCTCCCACACGAACACCGAGCTCGGCCACTTCTTCGCGCGTCGAGGCTCCGACGTCGACCCACAGATCCTTGGTCTTCGAGGCCTTGGTCCGATCCTCCGGGGTCATGAGGTGGATGGCCTTCTTGCCGACGACCCCGGGCACGTCGCCGTTGCGGCCCATGACGCTCACGCGCTGGCCTACGAGGACCTGCGGGTCCCATCCTCCGATCTCGTCGATGTAGAGGTAGCCGTTCTCGTCGACGTACGTGACCTGGAGCCCGATCTCGTCGATGTGGCCCGCGAGCATCACCCGGGGCCGTCCCGCGCCGTTCACGGTCGCCCGTGAGCTCCCGCTCACGTCGACGTCGACATCCTCCGCGAACGTGGCCGCCTCCTCTCTCCAGACGCGGCCGGGCCGCACCTCGAAGCCGGAAGGACCCTGTGCGTCGAGAAGGCGCTCGAGAAAAGCGATGTCGTCATTCATGGCTGTCTCGGGGAGATGGGGCCGGATGGAAGGGCCGCGAACAAGCTACTCGGGATCGACGTCGATGCCCAGCCTCGGGTCGAGTCCATCCGGACGCGGAGGGTCTCGTCGGCCGGACGTTTGCCAGGGCCCCGACCCCATGACCACGACGTTGAGCGTTCCGTCGCGGATGCGGGACTCCAGCCTGGAGCGGAGGCGTCGCTGGATCCAACGGCGGCTCGGGGGGAAGAGGAGAACCAGGCCGGCGAGGTCCGTGAGGATCCCCGGCGTCAGGAGGAACGCGCCTCCGACCAGCACCGAGATCCCATCCAGCAGCGGTTGCCCGGGAAGGCGCCCTTCGGCGAGCTCCCTGCGAAACTGGGTGAGGACCCGCGTGCCTTCCGCCCGAGCGAGCGTGGCGCCGACCGCCCCGGTCACCAGCACCAGGGCGAGCGTGGGCCACAGGCCGATCCACTCCCCGATCCGGATCAGGAGCATGAGCTCGACCAGGGGCACCACCACGAAGAAGAACATCAGTCGTGCCAGAAAGGTCATGCCAGGCTGTACCCGGTGTCTCGTGACGAGGTCCCGGCGTGCGGACCTCCCCCGCAGACGAGGGGTAGCCTTCGCCTCGAGCCTCCACACGCCCCTCGCCTCCGGGGCCGGTACATCCGCCAGCCAATCGTCGAGCCATGGAGCAGACCTACTTCCGCAAGGGATTCGGGCTCAAGAAGGAGCTCAAGCCTCTGATCGACGCCGAGTACCATTCGGCGATCGTCGAGCGCATCCGTAGCCGAGGCTACGTCGACACGTTCGGAGACGTGACCGTCCGCCTCGCTCAGCAGTTCGGATTCTGCTACGGGGTGGACCGCGCGGTGGACTACGCGTACGAGACGGTGCACGAGTTTCCGGACAAGCGGATCTGGCTCGTGGGCGAGATCATCCACAATCCTCATGTGAACCAGCGTATGAGGGAGATGGGGATCACGTTCATCTACCCGGACGAGGGAGGCGTCTTCGACTTTTCGCCGGTTTCGGCGGAGGACGTGGTCATCATCCCGGCGTTCGGCGTAACGCAGCACGACTTCCAGGCGCTGAGCGCCATCGGGTGCATCCTGGTCGACACCACGTGCGGGTCGGTTCTCCACGTGTGGAAGCGTGTCGAGAGCTATTCGAGGGACGGCTTCACATCGGTGATCCACGGCAAGTTCACGCACGAGGAATCCCGGGCGACGGCATCTCAAGCGGGCAAGCACGGCGACGGGAAGTATCTGATCGTGCGGGACATGGACGAGGCCATGCAGGTGTGCGACTACATCGCGCGCAGGCCGGGGCACCTCGACCGCGAAGCTTTCCTGGAGCGCTTCGCCTCCAAGGCTTCGGAGGGGTTCGATCCCGACCGACACCTCGACCGCATCGGCGTCGCCAACCAGACCACGATGCTCGCAAACGAGTCGATGGCGATCGGGCTCAAGATCCGCGAAGCCATGAGCGAGCGGTACGGAGAGGAGTACGCAGGGGAGAACTACCGCTCCTTCGGTACGATCTGCTCGGCGACCCAGGAGCGGCAGGACGCGGTGGCCGAGATGATGAAGGAGCCACCGGACATCATGGTGGTGATCGGGGGATACAATTCGTCCAACACGAACCACCTGGCGCACCTGTGTCGACAGCACACGACCACGTATCACGTCGAAGACGCGACATGCATCGACGTCGACACGGGGGCGATCCGGCACAAGCCGGAGCTGAATCCGCACGCCGACGAGGTCGAGGAGCGCGATTGGCTTCCGGAAGGTGCGTTTCAGCTGGGCATCACGGCCGGCGCGTCCACCCCGAACAACAAGATCGGTGAAGCGCTGATGCGTGTCCTGGAGATCCGCGGCGTTCGCATCGACGACGAGTCGACGCACCACGGCTGACCCGCGGTCGGGTCTCCCACCGCATCCTCATCACCCCATTCTTTTTGTTCGCCGGCACGCCTCGGTGCGGCTCCGGACATCAGCGCGCGTCAGTCCGCGAGCTGGTGCTGCTTGAGCCCGAGTCCGAGCTTCTTCAGAAGCGAGCGCAGCATTTCCTGCTCGTCCGGATCGAGCTCGCCCGAAAGCCGTTCGACGTACTCCACGTGCCCGGGAAACACTTCGGCGATCAGCCTGTGCCCTTCGGGTGTCAGCTTCGCCTGGATGACTCGCCGGTCGTCCTTGGAGCGGTCCCGGTAGACCAACCCCAGATCCTCTAGACGGTCCATCACGTACGTCACGTTCCCCCCGGTGACGAGCAGCTTGTCGGCCAGATCGCCGAGCGAGAGGGGACCGAGGTGGTGAAGCGCCTCGAGAATCCCGAACTGAGGCGTCGTCAGCCCGTACTCCTGGATCTTGAGCGCCACCGCTCTGGAATACGTCGAGTAGCAGCGCGCGAGTGCGATCCAGAGGCGCAGCGCCGTCTCCTGGCTTTCGGTCCAATTCCTGGGCGCGGGCATGTCGACGTCTCCTGAAAGCTCGTCTTCCAGGTCCACCATCATCTTGGCCATGGTAGGCCCCGATCGATCAGATGTGAATCGGGCGGCCCAATGCCGCCAGAGCGCCTTCCGCCACGCCTTCGGAAAGCGTTGGATGTGGGTGAATTGCCGTATCCATCTCCTCCACGGTCGACTCGAGGTGACGACCCACCACGAACTCCGCGATCAACTCCGTCGCGCTCGGCCCCACGATGTGGGCACCGAGGATCTCGGAGTACTTCTTGTCTCGGATGATCTTGATGAAGCCGTCCGTGTGGCCGGCCGCTACGGCCCTACCGATGCCGACCCACGGGAACTTGCCCACCTCTATGTCGAACCCTCGTTCCTTGGCCTGCTCCTCGGTGAGGCCGACGGATGCGACCTCCGGATGGCAGTAGGTGCAGTTGGGAACGTTTCCATAATCCACCGTGTGGTGGCCCTGCCCGGCGATGTGCTCGACACAGACGATGCCTTCATGGCTCGCCTTGTGCGCGAGAAGCTGACGCCCCGCCACATCGCCGATGGCGTAGACGCCCTCCACGTTCGTGCGAAGCCGCTCGTCGACCGGGATGAACCCCCGCTCGTCCGTCTTCACACCGGCGCTGTCGAGGCCGAGATCCTCCGAATTCGGCACACGGCCAACGGCCGACAGAACGTAGTCCACCTTCATCTCGTGAGGCTCACCCTTGGCGTCCTTGAAGGTGACGTCCACCCCGTCCTTCGCGACGTCGCCCTTCTCGAACCGCGCACTCGTGTGGATATCGATGCCCCTCTTCTTGTAGAGACGCTGCATGAGTTGGGACACCTCGGCATCCTCGAGAGGAAGGATGCGCTCGAGCGCCTCGACGATCGTCACCTTCGTCCCGTACGAAGCGAAGACGTCGGCGAACTCCATGCCGATCGCCCCGGCGCCCACGATCAAGAGACTCCCGGGGGCCTTGGTTTGCTGAAGGGCACCCGTCGAGGACCAGATCCGGTCCTCGTCGATCGTGAGCATCGGGAGGTTCCGGGGACGCGAGCCGGTGGCGATGAGGATGTGGGGCGCCTCGTATACGGACTTGTCACCGTCCGGGCCTTCCACCTCGACCTTTCCCTTGCCCTTGAGGCGCCCGTAACCCTGAAGGGACGTGACCTTGTTCTTCTTGAACAGGAAGCCCACGCCCTTGCTGAGCTGTTGGGCGACCGCCAGGCTGCGCTTCTGCGCGGGCTCGAGATCGAACGTCAGATCCTTGGCGACGATCCCGTGCTTGGCGCCGTCCTTGACCTCGTTGACGAGAAGGGCGCTCGTAAGCAGCGACTTCGTCGGGATGCACCCGATGTTCAGGCACACACCACCGAGCTTGTCGGCCTCCACGCAGGCGACCTTCATGCCCAGCTGGGCGGCCCGGATGGCGGCCACGTACCCACCGGGGCCACTACCGATGACGATCAGATCGAAAGCTCCACCGCCGTTCGATTTACCAGCCACGTTCTTCCTCGTTTTCTATGCCGTTGCGGGGGTGCCGCCGGCCCGAATCGTCCCGACGATTGAAGCTTCTGGAAGTTAGAACCAGCGTGTGAACAGGTAAAGCCGCTGGAGCCGGGCGCCGGGCGGGCGGAGGAGGGGTCGACTCGCACCATTGGACCCTCGACCGGCCCGGTCGTTCCGCCTATCCTCTTCGAGCTCACGACGGGGCCGATGGAACAGGAATTCCCGGGTCCTGTACTCCGCCGGAAGCACGCGAGAAATCGGCCGGTCACGGTGACGAGGGAGGCGAGTTTGGCAGGCACGACCAGGGTCGCGATCCAGGGGGAGCGGGGAGCGTTCAGCCATGCGGCTGGAATCCAATTCTTCGGATCGGAAGTCGAGGTGCTGCCTCTGCGTACGTTCGAGGAGCTCTTCGAAGCGGTTTCCGACGGACGCGTCGACTACGCGGTGGTGCCCGTCGAGAACACGCTGGCAGGCTCCGTGCAGCGGAACCTGGACCTGCTCGTGCAACACACGCTCCACGCGACCGCAGAGACCCGCGTGCCCGTGCGGCTCTGCCTCGTGGCCGAGCCCGCACGTCGTCGCGAGGACATTCGTTCGGCCGCCTCCCACCCCGTCGCGCTCCAGCAGTGCCACCGCTTCTTCACGACCCATCCGGCGATTGAGGCACGCGTGGCGTACGATACGGCCGGAAGCGTGAAGGACCTCCTCGAAGGAAGGGCCGGGTACGACGCCGCCATCGGGTCGGCGCTCTCGGCGGAGCTGTATGGAGGAGAGATCCTGGTCGAGGGTCTGGAGGACGATCCGGGCAACTTCACGCGCTTCTTCGCGGTGGCAAGGGAGCCTGCGCACCCGGCCGAGGATGGTGCCAAGACGTCGCTGGTCTTCACGCTGGCCCACCGGCCCGGCTCGCTCCACCACGCGCTCGCCTGCTTCGCCGACCGCGGCGTGGACCTCACGCGGCTCGAGTCTCGTCCCATCCCGGGCCATCCGTGGGAGTACCGCTTCTACGCGGATCTCCGCGGTGTGCCGCTGTCGGTGCAGAACGAGTGCGTCGAAGCGATGCGGAGCGTCGCCGGCGAAGTGAGGATCCTGGGACAGTATCCGGAGGAGCCTGCGCGGTAGCCGCTCGCCGGAACGGGCGGGGTAGGGGGCTCTCCGCTATACCACGATCGCCGTCGGCTCCTCGAGCATCGCCTTCAGCGTAGCGAGGAACCGGGAGCCCTGCGCGCCGTCGATCACCCGGTGGTCGCAGCTCATCGTCATGCGCATGCGCGGCCGCACGACCACTTCACCGTCCACCACGACGGGCGTGTCCTCCACCCCACCGACGGCCAGGATGCCCGCTTCCGGCGGGTTGATGATCGCCGTGAACTCGTGGATTCCGAACATCCCCAGGTTCGATACCGAGAACGTGGATCCCGTGTACTCCTCGGGCGTCAGCTTCCGCTCGCGCGCCCGACCCGCCAGCTCCCTCACCTCGCGGGCGATCCGGGCGATTCCCTTCAGATGGGCGTTGCGCACCACCGGCGTGATCAGCCCCTCGTCGATCGCCACGGCGACACCGAGGTGCACGGCGTTGAAGCGGCGCACGTGATCTTCGTGCCACTGCGCGTTGCACTCCGGATGCGCGTGCAGCGCGGCGGCCACCGCCTTGAGCAGGATGTCGTTGAGGGACACCTTCTCGCCGCGCGCCTCGAGCATCGTGTTGATGCTCCGGCGCGCCTCCAGGACGCGGCCCATGTCGACGTCGATGGTCAGGAAGAAGTGCGGCACCGGCCCGATGGACTCCACCAGCCTCCTGGCGATGGTCTTGCGCATCTGGGAGACCGGGACGTCCTCGTACTCCGCCTCGTCGGGCGTCCACCCGACCGCCGCAGGACGCGCGGTGAGCCCCGCCTCCTTGGCGGCCTCCACGTCGCGCTTCACGATGCGGCCCGCCGGACCCGATCCCTCCACGCTACCGAGGTCCACACCCAGCTCGTCCGCCAGACGGCGGGCGAGCGGCGACGCCTTGACGCGGCCACCGTTGGCGGACGCAGCAGCCGTCGTCGCCGACGCGGGCGTCGGTGCCGCCGGCTCGGATCTCCCGGACGGCTGGGCGGGCGTCGGCTCCTCCTCCGGCTTCTCCGGAGCCGGCGCGGCTTCGCCCGCGCCACCCCCGTCTCCCGCGACGTCGGAAATGTCTTCATCCGCGGCCGCGATGACCGCGATGACCGCACCCACGTCGGCAGTGCCGCCCTCGCTCAGCAGGATCTTGCGGAGCGTGCCGTCGCCGCGTGCAACCAGCTCCATCGTGGCCTTGTCCGTCTCGATCTCGGCCAGGACGTCACCGGTCGATACCTCGTCGCCCTCCGACTTCAGCCAGCGTACGAGCTGGCCTTCCTCCATCGTCGGAGACAGCGCTTCCATGTGGACCTTGGTTGCCATCGCAATCTATCCCGGCTTCGCTTAACGGTAGAGCACGCGGTTGCACGCCTCGATCACGCGATCGGCGCTGGGCTTGGCCGCCTTTTCGAGGTTCTTGGCATACGGCATGGGGATGTCCGCCTGGGTGACACGCAGCACCGGCGCGTCGAGGTCGTCGAACGCCTCCTCCTGAATCGTGGCCACGATCTGCGCGCCCACACCGGCGTACGGCCAACCCTCTTCCACGTAGACCGCGCGGTTCGTCTTGCGCACGCTCTCGAGGATGGCGTCGACGTCGAGCGGACGCAGCGTCCGCAGATCGAGCACGTCCGCCCCGATCCCGTCCTTCTCGAGCTGCCCGGCTGCCTGAAGCGCGACGTGCACCATCTTGCCGTGCGTGATGATCGAGACGTCGCCACCCTCGTGCTTGAGATCCGCCACACCCAGCGGAATCACGAAGTCGTCGTCGTCGGGCACCTCGCCCTTGAAGTTGTAGAGGAGCTCACCCTCCATGAACGCCACCGGGTCCTCGTCGCGGATCGAGGCCTTGAGCAGCCCCTTCGCGTCGGCCGGCGTGGCCGGCGTGACGAGCTTGAGTCCCGGAGCGTGCACGTAGAACGTCTCGAGCGCCTGCGAGTGCTGCGCCGAAAGCTGCAGCGCCGCGCCGGTGGGGCCGCGGAACACGATCGGGATCGGGAACTGGCCACCCGACATGTAGAGCAGCTTCGAGGCGCTGTTGACGACCTGGTCGAGCGCGAGATACGAGAAGTTGAACGTCATGAACTCGACGATCGGCCTCAGCCCGGCCATGGCCGCGCCGACGCACAGCCCGGCAAAGCCGAGCTCGCTGATGGGAGAGTCCACGACGCGTCGCGCTCCGAACCGCGCCAGGAGCCCCTTGGAGACCTTGTACGCGCCGTCGTACTCCGCCACCTCCTCTCCCATGAGGAAGACGTCCGGGTCGCGCTCCATCTCCTCCGCGAGCGCCTGGTTGAGCGCTTCGCGATACGTGATGGTCGCCATCAGCCGCCCCTCCGCTCGTCGAAGAAGAGGCGACCGTGCTCGTTGAGCTCGGCGTACACATGGTCGCGCAGCCCGTTCTCGTCGGGCAGGGACGACGCGTCGGCGAAGTCAGCCGCCGCATCGATGATCTCGTGGACCTCCGCGTCGAGCGCTTCCATACCGTCGCGGTCGAGATGGCCCGCGTGGATCAGGCGATCTCTCAGGATGCCGATGGGGTCGTCGTCCCGGGTGTGCTCCTCGACCTCCTCCTTGCTCCGATAGGTGCCCGACACCGGGTCGGACATGGAGTGGCCCTTGAAGCGATAGGTCTGGCAGTCGACGAAGCGCGGGCCTCCCCCGGCCCGGACCTCGGCCACCAGGTCGCGGAAGTGCGCGTAGGTGGCCAGCGCGTCCTGGCCGTTCACCGAGCTCGCCTCGATCCCGTAGGGCGACGACTTGCTGACCATCTCGGTGAGCGAGACCCGGTGGAACGCCGTGCCCATTCCGTAGGCATTGTTCTCGACAACATAGATGACCGGAAGGTGCCAGATCGCCGCCAGGTTGAGCGACTCGTGGAACGCCCCCTGGTTGACCGAGGCGTCTCCCATGTAGCAGACGCACACCCGGTCCTCCTCCCGGTACTTGATGCTCCAGCCGATTCCTGTGGCGAGCGGTACCTGCCCACCCACGATGCCGTGCCCACCCATGAAGTTCACGGACTTGTCGAAGAGGTGCATGGACCCTCCCCGGCCGTGCGAGCATCCGGCGCGGAATCCGTACAACTCGGCCAGCACCGCACCGGGATCGACACCCTTGGCGATCGCCATGGTGTGCTCCCGATACGCCGTGATGACGTAGTCGTCGTCTCTCAACGCCTTCGTCGTTCCCGCGGCCACGCCCTCCTGTCCGATATGCAGGTGGCAGAAGCCTCCGATCTTCCCGATGGCGTATCCCTCTTCGGCCTTCTCCTCGAAGCGCCGGAACAGCAGCATCTTCCGGAGCAGCTCCCGCGCCAGCTCCGGGGTTACGCCGTACTCCTCGAGAGGACTCGACTTCTCTTTCTTGGTCTTGGTCTTGGTTTCGGCCATTGGGTTGTTCAGCCTTGCCTGCGGTCACGTCCGAGCTCGAGCTGGACGAGGTCCAGCCGCATCTCGGCGGGCGCGGGAACGTCCGCTTCCACCACGCTCTGGATGGAGCCCGGCCCGCCCGCCACCACGTCTCTCGCCTGCTCTTTGGCGTGATAGCTGGAGCGGACCAGCGGACCCGCCTCCACGTGTCTGAATCCGTACTCCTCCTCTCCCACCCGCTTCCATTCCCGGAACTCCTCGGGCGTGACCCACCGCGCCACGGGAATGTGCATCGGAGAGGGTCGCAGATACTGCCCCAGGGTGAGGATGTCCACCGAGGCCTCTCTCAGATCCGCCATCGCCTGCCTGATCTCGGGCGCCTCCTCCCCCATCCCCAGGATGATGCCCGTCTTCGTCAGCATCTCCGGGTCCATGCGCTTGACCGCCCCGAGGAAGGAGATCGAGCGCCAGTACCGGCCGCCCGGCCGTACCTCGGGATGCAGCCGCTCGACCGTCTCCAGGTTGTGTCCCAGGATGGCCGGCTTCGCTGCCACCACCGTGCCCAGCGCGTCCTCGTCTCCCTTGAAGTCGGGGATCAGCACCTCGACGGAGCAGCCCGGCACGGCTTGTGCGATCCGGCGGATGGTCTCGGCGTAGATGCCGGCGCCTCCGTCGGAAAGCTCGTCGCGGTTCACACTCGTGATCACGACGTGCTCGAGCCCCATGCGCGCGACGCTCTCGGCCACGCGGCGGGGCTCGTCCTCGTCCAGCTCCGTGGGCATGCCGTGGGCGACCCCGCAGTACTTGCAGGCCCGCGTGCAGACGTCGCCGAGGATCATGAACGTGGCGGTGCCGGCCTCCCAGCACTCACCCATGTTCGGGCACCCGGCCTCCTCGCACACCGTGTGCAGGGCCTCGGAGCGCATCATCCGCTTGAGGCGCAGATAGTTCGGGCCGCCGGGGGAGCGGACCTTCAGCCACTCCGGCTTGCGCGACTTCATCGCGACCGTGTCGAGGCCGTCGTGGGCGCGTATGCGAGCGTGGCCCTTCGGCTTGACGACGCCGGTGTCCTTGCCGCCCGGAGCGTAGCCCCGGGGCGTGTCGGTTGCCGTATTGCTCAGACCTCTATCCTCCAACATTGTCGGCATTCACCAAGAGCGTGCGAACGAATCGACCGGGGCGCCTCGGAGCGGGCGCTCCGGGCGGAGACGGCGCTCCGCGATGCGCTTCGGCGTTCCGGGGGAGCATAGGATCATAGCCCGATCCCGAAGACCCGAACAAGATCCGCGACGCCGATCCCCAGGTAGTTCCCGACCGCGTACCCGATCAACCCCACGATGATCCCGGGAAGGACGAAACCGGGCCACTCCCGGGAGGCCGCGACCGCCAGTGCCGTCGAGGGCCCTCCGACGGCCGCCTGGGACGCGACCGAGAGCGTGCCGACGTCGAGACGGACCAGACGTCCTACTCCGTAGAGGAAGAGCCCCTGGACGCCCACCACGGTCGACGTGTAGAAGAAGACCACCGCGCCGACCGCGGCGATCTGAGAGACGCGCGACCACATGCCGATCACGACGAAGAAGACGTGCAGCGCGAGGTTCCCCAGCTGGAGCGCGCCTTCGCGGCGGTGGAACGGACGCGTCTGGCCGACCAGGAGCGCAAACGTGGTGAGCCACAGGACCGCAGGAACCTGTGGGACCCACGCCGCGACGGCTTTGGATGCCAGGAGGAGCAGGAAGCCGGTCGCCATCAGCACGGCGAGATCGAGCGTGGACACCGAAGCCGAAGCGAAGAACGGGTGGCTCTCGTGCGGTGCGGCGGCCCCGGATCCTTCCTCCGTCTCCATCTCGAAGGCTGCCTCGGGAATCGCCGGATAGAAGCGGGCCAGCCAGATCGGCAGGACCAGGGTCGCCGCCATCCAGATCCCGGTGGTCAGGGCATCGGCCGCCGTGCCCCCGGCGAACAACGCCGGCGGAAGCTTCAGGGCCTGACCCACCGCCACGAAGTTGAGCGACCCGCCCGAGTAGGTGCCCGTGAGGGTGCCGGCGAGCTTCCACGTCTGCGCACCGAAGGAGCCGGCGTACATCACGGCGCCGACGAAGGCACCGAGGACGGTCCCGACGAGGGCGAGCCCGAAGGCACCCAGCATGCGGGGTCCGGCACGCCGGAGGTCACGCAGGTCCACCGAGAGCAGGAGCCACGCGATGGCCAGGGACGTCACCGGACCCGCGATGGTGTCGTAGATCGGCGACTTCGCCGGAACGATGCCGAGATTCGACAGCAGGGCACCGAAGATCAGGGCGAGCAGCGAGGCACCCAGCTTGCCGAACGCGGGGACCCATCGATCCAGCAGGAACGCGAGGGCCGTCGTGGCCGCGATGAGTGCGGCGAGCGGTAGGGTGCCTTGGATCACGGACCGCCCCAGGCGGGCGGGAGCTTGTGCTTGAGGGCGGTCTTCCGGTGCTCGAAGCGGCGCACGATGTGGTCGCGGGCCTCCTCCGGGTCGTCCGTGAGGAGCATCAGGTCGAGATCCTGGCGGGCGATCTTGCCCTCCACGGCCATCCGGGCCTTCATCCAATCGATGAGACCGCCCCAGTAGTCGCGTCCCATGAGCACCACGGGAAAGTGGCGCACCTTGCCCGTCTGGATCAGCGTGAGCGACTCGAAGAGCTCGTCCATCGTTCCGTAGCCGCCCGGGAAGATCACGAAACCCTGGGCGTACTTCACGAACATCGTCTTTCTGACGAAGAAGTACCGGAAGTTGATCGAGTCGTCGGCGTACCGGTTGGAGCTCTGCTCGAACGGGAGCTCGATGTTGCAGCCGACCGAGCGGACACCGGCTTCACGGGCTCCCTTGTTCGCCGCCTCCATGATGCCCGGACCGCCACCCGTGATCACGCTGAAGCCCGCCTCGCCCAGGAGCTTGGCGGTGTCCACGCACTTCGTGAACATGGGGTCGTCCGCAGACGTGCGGGCCGAGCCGAAGATCGAGACACAGGGCCCCACCTTCGACATCGCCTCGAACCCCTCGACGAATTCGCCCATGATGCGGAAGATGCGCCAGGCATCCTTGCCGATCGTCTCCAGCTCCTCGACGCTCTCGAGCAGGCGCTCGTCCTCGGTCTCGCGCTCGTAGGGGAAGGGCTCCGCCCAGCGGGCCCCCGAATCGTGCTCGATCATGCTTCGGCTCCCTGATGCTCCGTGGATGTGTGACGGCTTACCCACCGACCGGTGCGCTGGAGAGCTTCTCCATGGGAGTACGGCGGCTCCCATCCGAGCTCCCGCCGTATACGCACGGACGGGTAAGGATTCTCACTCAAGGCGATACGCACCACCCGGGCGAGCGGCAGATGCCTGGCGCCCGGTGCGGCGATGCCCAGGCGCTGAAGAACGGCCGCGCCTACGCGGACCGCAGCGGAAGGGACGGAGATCAGCCGCGGCCTGCGTCCCAGCCCGCCGGCCATCCCCTGGAGGAGCTCGCGCTGCGTGAGGGGGTGGTCCATGCCCACGTCGTAGGTGGTCTCCGCGCGGCCGGCCTCCAGAGCGAGCATCGCCGCGACGGCGACGTTGCCCGCGTAGACGACGGGCAGGGTGTTGTCCCCCCGGCCGAGCAAGAGCGTCACGGGGCGTTCCACGAGGCGCGCGATCGCGGGGGTCATGAGGCGGTCGCGCTCCCCGTACACGGCGCCCGGACGGAGGATGGTGACGGCGATGCCCCGTTCCACCTCCACCCTCCTGGCCTGCTCCTCCGCCTCGCGTTTCGAGCGTCCGTAGACGTCGTCCGCGGGAAGGTCCCGGTCCAGCGGCGTGGTCTCGTCGATCCGGCCGCCACGGGTGCCGTAGACGACCACTGACGAGATGTGGACGGCGTGGCGGATCCCTGCCATCGCGCCGGCCTCCAGCACGTGCCGGGTTCCTTCCACGTTGACCGCGCGGGTCCGCGGCCAACCCTCTGCGGCGTACACCAGGGCCGCGCCGTGCACCAGGCGGTCACAGCCGCGCATGTGCACGGAGAGATCTTCCGGCGGGTCGCGGACGTCGCCCTCGACCAGCTCGCATCCCACCTCCCGAAGGTAGGTCACGTCCGACGAGCGCCGACGAAGGGCGACGACCTCATGGCCCTTCTCGCGCAGGAGCGCCGCCAGATGTGATCCGATCAGGCCGGACGCCCCGGTGACGAATACCCGCACGGTTGGCCCGGTCCCCCTTCGGGGCGCCCCGTCAGTGTTGAACGAGGTAGGTCTTGGCCTCGTTCTTCAGGTCGTCCACGTACGGCTTGTGATGGCCGTACTCGGGCAGCGGAGACGCCATCTGCTTGTCGTAGACGGCGAGGATGTGCTTGTAGTACTTCGTGGCCAGCGCCGTCTTTCCGAGCTGTGCGGCCGCTTCGGCCGCGGCCCCCAGGCCGAGCAGATGGTCGGGATCCTTCTTGAGGATGCGCTGCGCGGTGCCCAACGCGGCCGTCGGATCGGTGAGGCGCTGGAGGAGCGACATGTGGAAGAGCCCGTCCAGGTCGAGGGGCTCCGCTCGCTCGTAGGCCGAAACCGCCATGGGCTGGAACTCGAGCGCGTCGGTCGAGTCGTTATTGCTCAGGTCCGTCATGACCCGATTGAACAGCATGTCCGCGGCCTGCCGCGGCGTGAGCTTGGACAGATCGACGGACGACGCGCCCATGGCCGGATTGTCGGCCTGCGCCGTGGGGCCTCCGCTCGGCTGTGCCGTGGGAGGCGACTTGCGCACGGTGAAGTATCCGACGACCAGGATCATCACGAACATCGCCGCTCCAGCGATCCACCAGGGAAGGTTGCTGCCCCCGATGGCGGCGGCGGCGGCCTGACGGTGTGCGCCCGGGGTCCGGTCCTGTGTCACGGCGGCAGGCGCCTGTGCGCCCGATGGAGACGCGCCACCGGCCGGCGCCGGTGCGCCGACCGGCTTGCCGCACTGGTTGCAGAAACGCGAGCCGGCCGTGAGCTCCGCGCCGCATTGCGTGCAGAAGCGGCCGCCCATCGATGCGCCGCAATGCTGGCAGAAGTTACCCGACGCCGGCTTGCCGCACTGGGGGCAGGGACGCTTGGCGGGTCCTCCCTCTTCGCCACTCATCGGACGATACCGTTGAAGAGAAAGGGCCGGTTCGCCACGCTCTGACCTCGGTAGTTCGGTTGGATGCCGAACAGAACCACGGAGCCTTTACCCACATCTGCCTCCAGAATCGCTGGTGTACCCGCCACGTGCCCCGGTCCCGGCGTCCAACCAGAAAGGGGCCGTTCGCCGTCCCCGCGCCGGGCCGCCACCCGGATCGGGGAATCCGTCACCCGGAACGCCCTGCCGCCGGCACCGGACGAGTCGGATGGACCTGAGGTCCATCCGCCCGCGTCGCGCGCCGACGATGAATCGAGCTCGCGACGGAGGATCGAGCCCGGAATGTAGAAATCTCGCGACGTGAGACCATCCATCCCGCCACGCACCGCCAGGTGAAGGGCCTGTGCGGCGAAATCGATTGCCCCTCCGGTCGCCACCAGATACCCCCCGGCCCGGCCACGACGGAGGTTGGTGCTGCGCAGGATATCATACCTGAACCGATACCGCTCGAAGAGCCAGCGGGTCCATCGAGCCTCGCTCGACTCGGCAGCCGGCTCGTGGCGCGCGGCCCGGTCGGCGGTATCTCCCGTGAGGCCGCTCGACTCCGTGGATCGTCACCCGTTGACTCGTTTCCGCCGGATTCTCGTAGTAGGAGGTAGCTGACGCCGGTCGGTGGGGTTCCCGTGGGCGCCTTCCACCGAACCGTGGATTCTCCTCTACGAGCATGACGCACCTTTCGACGATGGTACCTCCGCACCCCCCCACCGGCAACGGAACGTGAGGGGCCGCACTCGGTCGGTCGCACGGAACGTGGCAGTCGTGATCCTGACTGCCGGGGTGAGCGCCGCCGCATCGATGCCGGCAGGCGCGCAGCAGGACTCCGTCCCGCCGGGCACGTTCGGAGACTCCGCCGTGGCACGTCTGGTGGAGCGAGCCATGGAGGCCCGTGGCGCCGGGATCGCGGGTATCCGGAGCTACGAAGGCCTGATGCGGGAG
The DNA here is from genome assembly GCA_046704545.1 of Longimicrobiales bacterium. Classification (GTDB taxonomy): domain Bacteria; phylum Gemmatimonadota; class Gemmatimonadetes; order Longimicrobiales; family Gaopeijiaceae; genus SZUA-318. The sequence continues at coordinate 11,128 of JBJKRT010000106.1, read as the reverse complement.
CAGGTCTATGTCGGGCTGAGCCTGAAGCACTTCCGGAGAGAGCGGGCCCTCTTTGAGCAGGAGCGCGTGGCCCGCTTTCGTTGGAGCGCGGACGGCCACAACGCCATCGAATGGGTCGGAGCGCGCCAGGCGGTTCCGGTCGTCGGGGCGGACACCCGGCGAAAGGGATCCGTGACCGCGGCGGGCGAAGTGCGGGGGCAGGGAGGGGGGATTCGTGTCGAAGTCGGGGACTCGCTCCCTCAGGAGCTGCTCACGGACACCCATCTTCCGTTCGTTCTCGATCCCACGGGCGACCGACTTCTTCTGGGCGAGCACTGGGCGCTCAACCCGCTCGCCGACACGGCCACGTCCCAGTACCGCTATTTCTCAGGCGACACGCTGCGGCTGAGCATTCCCTCCGAGAAGCGCGAGATCGTGCTGTACGAGGTTCGCGTCGAGCCTCGCCACGCCGACTTCCACCTCGTGGCCGGCTCGCTGTGGTTCGACGCCAGCACGGCGGCGCTGGTGCGGGCCACGTACAAGCCGGCCCGCCCGTTCGACCTGTCGATCGACGAGCCGAAGGACGCGAAGGACGTGCCGGGTCTGCTCAAACCCGTGCAGGCGGAGATCTCGTTCATGTCCGTCGAATACGGCCTCTACGATTTCCGCTACTGGCTCCCGCGTCGGTTCGCGTTCCACGGGGAGGTGCGCCTGGGGGGTCTCGTGCGCATGCCCTTGACCGCCCAGTGGACGGCCAAGGACTACCGGATCAACGAGAAGCGAAGCGAGATCCCGTCGCTCGACGGGCCGCTGCCCAAAGGCTGGGCGCGGCGGGTGAAGAGCGTGGGCGACAGCGCGAATCCACGATTCGTGACCGTGGTCGTGCCGCCGGCCGACTCCGTCCTGAACTCTCCGACCCTCTCGGCCGATTTCGGGCAACGTGAGCCGACCGCCTTCACCAGTGCGGAGATCAAGCAGCTCAGTGGCGAGCTCGAGTCGCTGCTTCCGACGTACCGGAGGCTCCGGCCGCAGCTCGCGTGGGGGCTGCAGAGAGGTCTCCTGCGCTACAACCGGGTAGAGGGGTTGAGCGCCGGGCTCGCCGCCACGGTGCCGATCTCTCCGGTGAGCGATGTCGACGCCGAAATCCGGATGGGTACGTCGGATCGGATCTTCGATGGTGTGATTGGACTCCGGCACGGGCCCGAGGATGCCCGTTGGAGCGTGCGGGCGTACCGGGAGCTTCGGTCGATGTCGGACTGGTCCGATCCGTTCAGCCTCAAGAGCTCGCTCGACGGACTCGTGCTGGGCGAGGATCGGGGCCAGTACTACCGCGCGACGGGGGTGGCCGTCGCGCATCACCACCGCGGCACCAACCTCACGAGCGATTTCTCGGTCTTCCACGAGCGGCAGGGAAGCGCTCACCTGGGAACGGACTTCTTCCTGCTGCAAGGTGTGCGGTCGGTGGCCGCGGCGCCCGTCCTCCGGGCTCGCGACGTGACGTTGACCGGTGCGCGCGCCTCGCTGCGGTGGTTCCACGGGGTCGACCCGGCGGGACTCATCGTCACGGGCGGCGTTTCGGCCGAGGGTGCGACAGGCGACGCCGCGTATGAGCGCCTCGCGCTATCGGGCTCCATCGGCCATCCCCTCTTCCTGGGAGTCGCCGGTGCGCTGGAAGCCGCTGCGGGCACCACCTGGGGCGACGACCTGATTCAACGGCACTTCTACCTGGGTGGCTCGTCGACGCTGCGAGGGTTCGACGCCAACAGCATATCCGGACGCACTTTCTGGAGGGTGCGTGGCGAGCTCGGGAGCGACTTTCCGGGCGCGCGGCTCACGCTGTTCTCGGATGCGGGCTGGGCCGGGCGCCGGGCGGACCTGCGGCTCGACCGGTCGTTCGTCTCCGTCGGCATTGGAGCATCGTTCCTCGACGGGCTGCTACGTGTCGACCTGGCCCGCGCGGTCCGCGGTGGATCGGACTGGAAGCTCCTGCTCTACCTGGATGGATTGATGTAGAACGGCGGCGGCCTACAATCCGGTAGGCTGGTCGATGAACTCCCAGGTCAGCCCGAATCGCTCCGCGACGTGCTCGGCCAGCGCACGAACGCCGAAGGTCTCGGTGGCGTAGTGCCCGCCGAACAGGACGCTCACCCCGAGCTCCATCGCCTCGAAGTGGGTGTGATGCGAGCCCTCGCCGGTCACGAGGGCATCGATGTCTCGGTCCGCGGCTTCCTCCACGCTCGAGGCGCCCATGCCGGTGACGACGGCGACGCGCTCCAGGCGCTCGGGTCCGCCTGGGATCAGGTGCACCGGCGCCTCGAGGACCCCGCTGAGACGCTCCTGGAGCGCCTCGTTCGTCAGCGCCTCCGTGAGGGTGCCCCACCATCCGATCTCCACCCCTTTGTGTGTCCCGAAGGGCCCTTGCACGTCGAGCCCCAACGCCCGCGCGAGGAGCGCGCAATTACCGACTTCCGGGTGGGCGTCGAGCGGAATGTGGACGCTGTAGACCGCGATCCCGTTCTCCAACAGGGGCTTGATCTTACGCAGCCGTCGGCCCGTGAGGGGTCGAAACCCGTCCCAGAAGAGGCCGTGGTGCACGAGGAGGAGATCGGCGCCCTTCTCGATCGCCTCATCGATCGAGGCTTCCGAGGCATCCACGGCAGCAACCACGTGACGGACGTCTTCGACACCCCCGACCTGGAGGCCGTTCAGGGCGTTCGGCGAGTCGGGGTACTCCGAGACCTTGAGGTAGCCTTCCAGGTATTGGAGCAGAGATTCTAGTTTCATCGTGGCTCCCTGTCGCGCCTTGGAATTCCCCGGGGTTGCGGGAAGTGCGGTGGAAAGGGTGTGGAAAACTCCGCCCGCCGGCGGTCCCGGAAACGGGCAGGGCTCTCGGCGATGCCCGTAAACGACATCATGGCAACGTGTTAGCGAGTTGACACATCCCCCGCGTGGATTATGTCAAGCGACGCAGAGCGAGTGAGGAAAACTCCGGCGCTCTCCGCACTCACTGCGGAGGGTAGCCTCCTCAGGCCACTGCAGAAGAGTCCGGATCGGCGTCGACGTCCAGGTCGGAGTTGAGTGGGCCCGCGGGTGGGACGCGCCCCAGGTCGGCCTGAGCCTTCACTTCGCCCATCTCGACGGTGCCGTTGAGAACGGCTCCCTCCTCGAGCTGCATTCGCCGGGCGCGAACCTGACCCTCGATGTGGCTCGTGGCCTGGAGCTCGAGGCGCGAGGCAGCGACCAGCGTACCGATCACACGGCCGGAAACGACGGCGTCCTGCGTGTGGATATCCCCGTCCACGAATCCGTCCTTCCCGACCACGACGGCCTTTCCCGCCTTTACCGATCCCTCGATGGTGCCTTCCACGCGGAGCGTGCCGTCGGTCTCGCAGTCACCGACGATCTTCATGCCGGGGCCGATGATGGAGATGACGGTCTCCGGGGAGGCTCCGTTGCTTTGTCGTTCCCTTGCCATGTGTGGACTCTCCTGTGGGGTCAGGGCTGGGTGACCATGGTGAGGGGGTCCACGGCCTCGCCGTTGTGCAGGATCTCGAAATGCAGGTGTGGAGCGGTCGACTGTCCCGTCGAGCCACTCAACGCGATGACTTCGTTCTGCCGAACGTGCTCGCCCCGCTTGACCAACGTCAAGGAGGCATGTCCGTACAGGGATGTGTATCCGTCCCCGTGGTTGATGACGACGTACCGACCATACACCGGGTCCTCGCCGACGTCCACCACGGTACCCGCACCCGCGGCACGGATGTAGGAATCGGTCGGCACGGCGATGTCGAGGCCGGGGTGGTCACGTCCGTCCACGCCCTCGAGGAGCCCCTGCGTGACGAATCCGCGCTGCGTGAGGGGCCAGCTCGTGGGGCGTGAGTTCTCGGCAGGGTTGGCCGGTGAAGCCGCGCGCCGGCGGGTCCCTTCAGCCGGCGGAAGCCAGAGGTCGGAGGGCGTGTCGGGAGACGACCCGAACAAATGCCGAATGGCCCCGTACTGGCGTTCGATCATGTCGAGGCGATGTCCGAGGGCCTCCACTCGGCTCGAGTCGGCCTTGGCACGGGCGAGCTCGCGTTCCAGACCACGGACGCTCGAAGCGCGCGCGGCGAGGTACCACCAGCTTCCGGCCATCATCGCGATCGCGAGGGCGACGATCACCCCGATCGCGGTAAGGAGACGAACCCGGCCGTAGCTCAGCCGGATGGTATGGCTCGTCTGGCCGCCTTCGGGGACGACCATGATTGTGAGATGCCGCCGGTGGCGCGGCTCCTCGCTCATCGCACGATCTCGGTCGGATCCGTTCCGGAGATGAGCTCGAAGACGCGCTCGAAGTCGTCGGTGCCCAGGAACGTGATCTCGATGACGCCCTTGCCCCTGCGACCCTTCCGGATCGACACGCGGGTGCCGAGAGACTCCTGCAGCGCCTCTTCGAGCGCTCGCACCAGGGGATCCCCGTTCGGTCGGCCGTTCGCGCGCGAGGACTTCTTCGGCGCGGCTTCGGCCGTGCGACGCTCGACCTCCCGGACCGACCAACCCTCTCGCGCGGCCCGGCGGGCCAGCTCGCCGGCACGAAGCGGGTCGCTCACTGCGAGGATCGCTCGTGCGTGACCCATGGAGAGCGAACCCTCCTCCACCAGCTTGCGCACCGAGGGCGGAAGCTTGAGGAGGCGAAGGAGGTTCGCCACCGTCGAGCGATCCTTTCCGACGGCCCGCGCGATGTCGGCTTGCGTCATGCCGAAGCGGTCGGCCAGTGCCTGGAAGCCCTCTGCCTCCTCGAGAGGATTGAGGGCCTCGCGTTGCAGGTTCTCGACCAGCGCGAGCACCAGGAGCGTCTCGTCGGAGGCGTCACGCACCAGGACCGGCACGTCGTCCCATCCGAGGCGCCCGATGGCGCGGAACCGCCGTTCTCCGGCCACGAGCTCGTACCGGTCGGTACCTCCGGGGGCCGGCCGCACGACGAGCGGCTGCAGCAAGCCGTTGGCGCGGATGGAATCGGAAAGCTCCGCGAGCTCCTCCTCGGTGAATTCCCGGCGTGGCTGAAGGGGATTCGGGACGATGGCCGTGACCTTCACGCGGCGTATCTCGGTCGCCTCGGCCTTGGGCTCGAGGTATTCGCCCAGGAGCGCCCCGAGCCCCTTGCCGAGTCGATCGCGACGCGTCACGAGCCATCCTCCTTGCCGGAGTCCACCTTTCCGATGATCTCCCGAGCCAGCGAGAGGTACGCCTGCGCACCGGCGGACATCACGTCGTAGAGCACGATCGGCTTCCCGAAGCTCGGCGCTTCCGCGAGACGGACGTTCCGGGGAATGGCGGTGCGGTAGACTTTGCCGCCGAAGTAGTCGCGAGCCTCCTCCGCGACCTGCCGGGAAAGGTTGAGCCGACGGTCGTACATCGTGAGGAGCACGCCCTCGATGTCGAGTGCGGCGTTCAGTCCGCGCTGTACGAGGCGGATCGTGTTGAGGAGCTGGCTCAGCCCTTCAAGGGCGTAGAATTCGCACTGGATCGGGATGAGCACCGAGTCAGCCGCGGTAAGTGTGTTCAGCGTCAGGAGCCCCAGCGACGGCGGGCAATCCACCAGTACGTAATCGTATTCGTCGCGCACGGGCTCGAGGGCGCGCCGCAGTACCGATTCGCGTTGCGGCACCTGCACGAGCTCGATTTCCGCCCCCACGAGATCGCGGGTGGACGGAACGATGTCGAGCGCGTCGAAATGGAGGCCCCTGACCGCGCACTCGTGCACGGGGCGGCCCTCTACGAGGACGTCATACACACTCGACCGCTCGTCGCGTCGCTCGACGCCGAGTCCGCTGGTGGCGTTCCCCTGGGGGTCGATGTCGACCACGAGGGTCTTCTTCTCAGCGACCGCGAGGGAGGCACCGAGGTTGATGGCGGTCGTGGTCTTTCCGACCCCGCCCTTCTGGTTGGCGATGGCGATGACGCGGGACATGTACGCCTGATCAAGTCGCTGAAATGAGGGGCGACGAATATAGGAAGCCCTACGATCCAGGGAAAGCGATGCCTACCTTGACGCAGTCACCCCGGCACCGGAGTTTCCGCCTGCACACGGGACGGACCCATGGGGGATCCGGCCTACGGCGTCAACGACTCGGGGGGGTGGATGATCCGGCAGCGTAGGTTCGTATCGAGATGGTCCCGTTGGCTTACCAGCATGCCGTTGGTCGCCGCTCTCCTCCTGGCTGGATGCAAATCCGGCGTCGTCGAGCCCGATACGTCCATCGGTGCGCTCGTCGGTGATTGGCAAGCTACGGCCCTGGTGATTACCAACGTCGCGGACCCCTCGGTCCATCCGGACCTCATCCAGCTCGGCGCCACGTTCACACTGAATGTGCAGCCCTCCGGGCAGTACACCGCGATTCTCGTATACAACGGCCAACCGAAAACGGAGATCGGGCAACTATCCGTCCGAGGCGATTCGATCACGTTGAGCCCGTCGAGTGCCACGTCCGGTGCCGCCACGACGGGGACCTACTCCGTGGACGCAAGCACGCTCACGATCGACGGCGATACGAAGTTCGACTTCAACCTGGACGGCCAGAGCGAGCCGGCGAAGGCGCACATCGTCTTCGAGAAGAAGTAGCCCCCGCAGGCCATGTTCCACGTGGAACGTCCGCCCCGGGCACCGGTGGATGTTTCACGTGAAACATCCGCTCCGCGCCGCCGTCTCCGCACTTCTTCCGGGACGACCACTGGCATGCCGTTCGAGCAGTCCAGGTCAGATCCCACACCGAATCGCTATTTGGCTTTTCGCTCGTCCGATCCGGCCGCCGTCCCACGCCCCGCCCGTAAACGCCGGACTTCCATGACCAGGTTCTGCAGATCGGCAGGGGACACCCCCGGGATCCTGGCCGCCTGAGCCAAGCTGCCCGGCCGGACCTTCCCCAGCTTCTCACGTGCCTCGTACGACACGGAAAGGAACTCCAGGTACGGTAAGTCGTTATCCAGCAAGTAGTTAGCTTGTCTGCGCAGTTTCGCGGCGCGTTCCCGCTCCTTCTCCACGTAACCCTCGTACTTCAACTCCACCTCGACCGCCGCGAGGATGTCTCCATCCACTTCGCTGGCCGTCATCCCCCCTACGGCAGCCAATTCCCCCGCGTGAACCCGCGGACGCTTCAGGAGATCGACCGCCCGGGTCGGCCGGCTCACCTGTGCGGATCCGGCGTCGTCCAGAAGTGGTGCGGCCTCCTCCGGAGTCAGGTTCGTCTCCCGGAACCAGGTCATGACCCGCCCGACCTTGTCGAGGCGCTCCGAGAGCTCCGATTCCTGCCACGGCTCGAGCAACCCCCTCTCGCGGGCCAGCGGGCCCAGTCGCCGCACCGCGTTGTCCTGACGGAGCAGAAGCCGGAATTCCGCCCGCGAGGTGAAGAGTCGGTACGGCTCGTCCACACCGCGCGTCACGAGGTCGTCGACCAGCACGCCGATGTACGCCTGGTCGCGCTCCAGCACGAACGGAGCGTCCCCTCGTACCTTCAAGGCAGCGTTGATGCCCGCCACGATCCCCTGGCCCGCGGCTTCTTCGTACCCGGTCGTGCCGTTGATCTGTCCCGCGAAGTAGAGGCCGGGGAGTCGCTTCAGCTCGAGTGTGTGACGGAGCTGGTGCGGCGGGAAGTAGTCGTACTCGATGGCATATCCCGCGCGGGTCATCCGCACCTCTTCGAGCCCCGGCACCGTCTGCAGAAAGGAAAGCTGCACGTCCGGGGGAAGAGAGGTGGACAAGCCGTTCACGTACAGCTCGTCGGTGTCGAGCCCTTCGGGCTCCAGAAACACCTGATGCCGCGGCGCATCGGGAAACCGCACGATCTTGTCTTCGATCGAGGGGCAGTACCGCGGCCCCCGTCCCGAGATCTGCCCACCGTAGAGGGCGCTGCGCTCGAGATTCTCGCGCACCACGCGCTTCAGCCCGTCCGCGGCCCAGGTGATCCAGCAGGGCCGCTGCTCCGGCACTGCTTCTCGTCCGTACGCCGCGAAGCGGAAATCCTCCGCGTCCCCGTCCTGCCGCTTCAATCGACTGAAGTCGACGGTATTCCCGTCCACACGCGGAGGGGTTCCCGTCTTGAAGCGTGCCACCTCCATCCCGAGGCGCTCCAGCGCCTCCGCGAGCTCCACCGACGGCGCCTCGCCCGCTCTCCCTGCGTCCACGCCGGCCTCACCCCCAACGTGGATCTTGCCCCGCAGGAACGTCCCCGTCGTGATGACCACAGCGTCGGCCTCGAACGTCAGTCCGCCGCGAGTCCGTACGCCCGCCACCCGCCCGTCGTCCAGAACCACGTCGGCCACCATGTCCTCGAAGAGCTCCAGGTTCCGGAGCTCCCCCAGGAGTCGCCGCACCGCGACAGGGTACAGGGCCCGGTCGCATTGAGCCCTCGGCCCCCACACCGCCGGACCCTTCGAGCGGTTCAGCATCCGGAACTGGATCCGGGCGGCATCCGTCGCCCGCCCCATCACTCCCCCCAATGCCGACACCTCGCGCGCTACGACCCCTTTCGCGACACCCCCGATGGCGGGGTTGCAGCTCATCTGGCCCACGCGAGCCGCGTCGGGCGTGATCAGAAGGGTGCGGACGCCTGCCCGCGCGGCCGCTGCCGCGGCTTCCGTACCCGCGTGCCCACCGCCCACGACGATCACCCCGTAGTGCGACGCCACGTCCTTCCAAGACTGCCGCATCTTATCCCGCCCGTTTTATGCGCGTCTCGTTCATCATCTTCTGATCTCGAACCGGTCACGCGGCATGTCCGCGTCCGCGTCGATCTCCTCGACCCGCTCCACCCGCGCCGCTGCCGGTCCATCCGCCAGGGCGGCCTCGAAGGTGCCCACCGCCGCGGCCGCGCCCGCAACGTGTATCTCCACCGATCCGTCGGGGAGGTTTCGCACGTGTCCGCCCAACCCCAGCTCCGTCGCGACACGCTCGGTCCACCACCGAAAGCCCACTCCTTGCACCCGTCCGTGCACTCGATAGCCTCGAAGCTCCATCGCCTCACTTCCCAACGCAGAATTCCCGGAACACCGCGTCCAGCACGTCGTCCACGGCGATCACGCCGAGCAACTCCTCCAGCGCGCTCTTCGCCACCTCCAGATGCGTGGCGGCCATCTCCGCGGGGAGCCCGTCCAGCAGCGCCCTCTTGAAGTCCGCCACCTCGCCCCGCGCGCCGCGGAGCGCCCTGATCTGTCGCTCTCGCGTCAGCACCGGAGCATCACGCTCCGCACGCACCAACCCACCGAACATCAACCCGGGAAGGAGCTCGCGCAGCGCGCCGAGTCCCTCTCCACCTCTCACGGACACACGAACCCGGCCGGCCCAGCGTTCGCTGCGCTCCTCCGGCCCCCCGAGCGAGAGATCGCTCTTCGTTTCGACCAGAACCACGGGCACCTCACCATCCAGGGCCTCCACGAACGCGTCCTCGGCTTCGCCCGCGCCCACCCCCGCCTCGACACACAACAGAACGAGGTCGGCCCTGGCCAGATAACGACGCGCGACCTCGACTCCGATGCGCTCGACCGTCTCGTCCGCTTCACGCAGACCGGCCGTGTCCACCAGACGGAAGGGGTATCCGCCAAGCTGGATCGTCGCCTCCAAAGCGTCGCGCGTCGTTCCCGGCACGTCCGTGACGATCGCGCGCTCCTCCCCGAGGAGCGCATTATACAGAGAAGACTTCCCGACGTTCGGCCTCCCGGCGAGAACCGTCAGCGCACCCTCACGCAGCATCGCGCCCTCCGGCGCCGTCTCCAGGAGCAGATCCATCCTCCCGAGCACCTCTCCGGACTCCTCGACGACGCGAGCGATCGATACGGGCGCATCATCCTCTTCGGGAAAGTCGAGGTGGTGGACCAGCAATGCCTCCAGGTGCAGGAGACCCTCCCGCACCCTTCCGATACGATCCGACAGCCCGTGCTCCATCTGTCCGAGCGCCGCCCGACGCAACGCCCGGCTCCGCGCATCCACGACGTCGGCGACCGCCTCCGCCTCCACCAGGTCCAGCTTTCCGTTCACGTACGCCCTGCGCGTGAACTCCCCGGGCTCCGCTCGGCGCGCGCCGGCACGCAGACATGCATCCAGAATCAGTGCCGGCCCCAGCCATCCGCCGTGGCAGGAGAGCTCCACCACGTCCTCGCCCGTGTAGCTCTCCGGTCCGTCGTATCGTACCGCGACCGCCCGATCGAGCACCTCTCCGCTCTCCGGATCACAGAGGTCGACGACGGTGGCGACACGCGAACCAGGAAGTCTGCGCAGCTTGGGCGCCACCTCCAGCAGGATCCGATGTGCCTCGCTGCCCGACAGACGCACGACGGACAGAGCGCCCAGCCCGGGCGGCGTCGCCACGGCCGCGATCGTGTCGAGCAACGCCATCGGCGGCGCGGTCCGCTACTTCGGAGGCGGCGGGCCCCCCGGCACGCCCTGCACCCGCACCTTCTGCCGCTCCTTCGCGATCCACAGCTGCTGCGGGATCGTCGCGAGGTTCGCGGTCGCGTAGTACAGGTTCAAGCCGCTGGGCAGCTTGAAGAAGATGAAGACCATCATGGCGGGCATCGCCCACATCATGATCTTCATCTGCGAGTTGCTCTGAGGCAGCGAGCGCATCGTCACCAACTGCATCAGGAACATCGACACGCCGAGAAAGAAGGGGAGGATGTAGAGCGGATCCGCGGCGGACAGGTCCGGCAGCCACAGGAACGACACACCCCGCAGCGCGATCGTGTTCTCGAACACGAAGAAGAGCGCGATCAGGACCGGCCACGGCAGAAGCATCGGCAAGCACCCCGCCAGGGGATTGAAGCCGTGCTCCTTGTAGAGCTTCATCATCTCCTTCTGCAGGCGCTCGGGCTGATCCTTGTACTTCGCCTGGATCTCCTGCAGGAGGGGCTGCACCGCCATGTTGCGGAGCTGCGCCTTCATGGCCTTCTGGTTGAGCGGCCACAGCACGACGCGCATCAGCACGCCGAACAGGATGAGCACCCACCCGTAGCCGAGCGAGAGTTGGTGATGAAGGAAGGTCAGCACCGCCATGATGACGGCGACGATCGGCCGCACCACCGGCTGCATCCACTTGTAGCCGTATGGGTTGACCTGGTCCATGTCCTCGCCGAGCGAGGCGAGGCGCGCGTACTCCTGCGGTCCCAGGAACAGCCGATAGGC
>JBJKRT010000105.1:0-33477 GCA_046704545.1 Longimicrobiales bacterium | reverse complement strand
AAGCGCCGGCTGGCGCGCGACGCGCCGCGGGCACAGGGCCGGGGGCTATGGCTAAACAAGGCCCGCCGGCGCGCCAGCCCGCGCCGCCGGGCCGTCATCTCGCCGGGACCCGAGGCTCAGCAGAACTCGTCGTAGGCGGAACGCAGGTCTTCGGCGATGTCTTCGGGGAAGCGTCCCTCGATCTGGTGTCGCGGCAGAAACCAGACCAGCTCACCCCCCTTGAAGAGCGCCACGGACGGCGACGAGGGTGGGTAGCCCGTAATGTATTCGCGCGCTCGCTCGGTGGCATCGAGATCCTGGCCGGCGAAGACGGTGGTCAGGAGCTCGGGTCTCTTGCCCTCGCCCTGGAGCGAAAGGTAGACGCCGGGCCGCATCATCCCGGCGGCGCATCCGCACACCGAGTTGACCGCGAGCAGCAGGGTACGCTTCTCGCCGTCCAGCACGGCGTCGACCTCATCGGGAGTGCGCAGCTCGGTGAACCCGATCTGCGTGAGCTGCTCACGCATCGGGGCCACCATCATATCCGGGTAAGGCATGGGTCCCTCCTCGGGAAGCGTTCGGCGGACGGGCCGTGTGGCCTGCGCTCCAAGCGCCTTCCAGTCCGCAGCCGGGCAGATTGCCGCGGCCTTTCAGTATACGAGCTTCGTCTACCCCCGGCGGACGGAACGAAGTTCCGCCGCCGCCGGTCTGTTGCCCGACCCGCCTTCCGCGGCGAGCTTGACGGAGTGCCTCTCACGAAAAGTGGAGTTACGGTGATGTTCGCCATACTTCCTCATGTTGCGTAACTGCAAGTCCGACTTGGTGTTGTCCGTGTGCGCGGTGTGCGTATCCGGGTGGGCGGGCATCGGCTGGGGAGGCACGAGATCGACCCCGCGGGTGTCGGTTGCGGACACGAGTGCCGTCGCGGTCGCGACCCCATGGTCGCAGGCGGATTGGGACGCATTCCGGTCGAAGGTGCGGTGGGCGCTCGGCGAAGGACTCGACACCCTTCCGATCGGGGAGCGGATGGCGCAGCTGGGTCGCTCCTTCGTGGGCACCCCGTACGTGCCGGGGACGCTCGAGGCGCCGGGTCCGGAGCATCTGGTCATCGATTTTCGCGCGTTCGACTGCGTGACGTTCGTCGAGACGACCTTCGCCATGGCACGCTTTCTCCACAGCCCGGAGGCGCGGCGCCTGGACCACCGAGCGGCGGCGGAGGCGCGCTACGACCGGATCCTCGAGCGGATCCGCTATCGCGGCGGAAGGCTCGACGGGTACCCCAGCCGTTTGCACTACTTCTCGGAGTGGATCTCGGACGGCGTCGCCAAGGGTCTGGTCGAGAACGTGACGGAGGCGCTGGGAGGCGTGCGCGACACGAGCGCGATCGACTTCATGACGACGCACACGCATGCGTACCGGCAGCTTGCGGACAGCGCGAACGTCGCCGCCATGCGTCGTGTGGAGGCGCGCTTGAGCGCCGTGGGCCGCTGGTATATCCCTCAAGACCAGATCGCGCGTGTGTCGCCGCGTATCCACGACGGAGACATCATCGCGGTCACCAGCACGGTGAAGGGTCTCGACATCGCGCACACGGGCCTGGCACTTTGGGTGGACGGCGCGCTTCATCTGCTCAACGCCCCGCTCGTGGGCAAGTCCGTGCAGATCAGCACCAAGCCGCTCGCCGCGCGGATCGAGGGGATCCACAGCGAGGACGGCATCATGGTCGCACGACCGCTGCCGGTGCGCTGAACAATCGGTCGGGTGCAGCCGTATCGAGGTTGTCGGGTGGGGAGGGGTCGAACCTGAGCGGAGCGTCGGCAAATGCGGTCCGATCAAGCGATGTACAGGGAGCGCACTCCGTGGCCGTGGTGGGTCAACGCGCTGGTCTACGGAGGGTTCGTCGCTGCGGCGCTCCCGATCCTGGCGGGATGGGGAGGCACGGAACGGCCGATGCCGCACCGGCTTCTCCTGGCCACGGGTTTGCTGCTCGGTGCCGTGCTCATCCAGGTGATTGCGGGAGGCACCACCGTGCTGGTGCAGCGGCGCGGAATTCACGTCTTCCTGGGCACCGTGCCCGTCTTTTCCAAGCGGGTGGCCTACTCCGACATCCGGTGGATCGAGTCCGTACGGTACCGTCCCATCAAGGAATTCGGCGGGTGGGGCCTGCGCGGCTTCGGAGCCAAACAAGCGTGGACGGCCCGGGGAGACCGGGCGCTGGTGCTGCACCTCCTGGACGGTCGTGACATCTACCTGGGAAGCGACCACCCGGACCGCCTGGCCCAGCGTGTGCGCATGGCCGCGGGAGAGCACATCGGCGTGAAGGACTGACGCCGCTCCACGGAGCGAACGACCGCGGCGGACGGGGGTAGCAGCGCCGATCATGACGCCATCCGACCTCACCCCCCGCGCTCCCGCCGCCTCGGAGTCCACGATCTCCGAGCTGATGATGCCCAGCCAGGTCAACAACCTCGGTCACGTCTTCGGCGGTGAGCTGCTCTCGATGGTCGACCGATGCGCGGCGGTAGCCGCGATGCGCCATGCCGGCCGGCCCTCCGTGACGGTTTCGATCGACCGGGTCGACTTCAAGGAACCGATCTTCACGGGTGAGCTCGTGACCTGCCACGCGCGCGTGAACTACGTGGGGCACACCTCGATGGAAGTGGGCGTCGACGTCTGGGCGGAGAACCTGCTCACGGGAGTGAAGCGCCGCACGAACGCCTGCCTCCTCACGTTCGTGGCCATCGACGAGGACCACCAGCCGTGTCCCGTTCCTCCGCTCGACCTGCAGACCGATCAGGACCGGCGCCGGTTCCGCGAGGGACGGCGGCGTCGCGAGGCCCGGAAGCAGCTCGACCAGGAGCTCGGGTCGATCGACTGAGCGCCGGGCCGCGGCGCTCCGGGACGCTCAGCGGGCGACGCTCGCCTTGACGTGACAGTCGGTACAGGTGCCCCAGATGCGAGCGACGTACCGGGCGCGCTCCTGAAGCCCCTTCGCGGTGACCGCTTGGATGGCGGCCCTGCGGATCACGGCCCTGTCGCGTGCGACCTCGTCGGCAGGCACGAACGTGGCGTGTGGCGCGGGTACCCCGTCGGCTCCGGCCAGCGCGCCCGTCGCCGTCTCCCACGCATCGTTCGAGGGAGCCACCAGCGCACTCCACAGGAGATCGGAGACCCAGCCGAGGTAGTCCTCGTGTCGCGTGGCAGGGCCCCGTATCCGTAGCGTCGCAGCACGGAGCCCGGGGCCGGCCGCGACGGTGTGATCGCGGTGGCACGCGCCACAGCTCGCCGCCAGCGTCGTCACGGCCGAGGTGGCCTCGGTGAGCGTCGAGTCCGTCGCGGCTCGGTGGGCCGCGCTCCGGATCGCGTCGACCTGGGAACCGGATCCCCCGGGAAGACCCGGAGGATCGGGCGAGTCCGCCATGTCCGCCGCGATGATCCGAAGCCGGGCCAGGTCGCCGTCCACGGCGAACGTGGCCAGGTCGTGCGCGAGCGCGAAGTGCGCATGACGGGGCGCGGGGCTGCTCGTGGACGTGGTCCCCGCGCAGGCGGCGAACAGGAACGGCAGGAGCGGCACCGCCGGCAGGCGCCAGGAGACGCGAAAGGTGGCAATCATGAGACCCACCCTGGGGCTTCGCGTGGCGTCGGTCAACGATCGGGTGTCCGGCCGCGCGGAGTCCACGCGGCGCACCCCTCACCGCACGAAGATCTCCCAGACGAACAACACGATCTCCACCAGGATCAGAATCACGATGTACCATTCGAGCCGGAACGACTTGCGCGTATCCAGCAGCTCGAGGTAGGTGCCCGCCACGTCCGAGATCAGCTCCAGCTTGCGGGACAGGGCGCGATCGCGGTCGCGGAGCTCGAACTCGGTCGCCAATCGCTCGTACAGCCGATCGAGGCCGGGGTCGTCCCAGGTGATCTCGGGTTTCTCGCTCACCTCCACGCGCCCGACCATGCGGGTGCGGATCAGCATCACCTCGCCGATCTCACGGACCAGATCCTTCGTCGAGGCCGGCACGGTCGCGTCACGAAGCTGGGTGGCCAGGGCTTCGACCCGATCGAACACCGAGGCCACGCGCTCCTCGTAGTAGGTCAGCAACGCGCTCTTGGCGAGCACCGTGGCCACCACCTGGGCACGCTCGGCGTCCAGGGCGTTGAGCTGCACCTCGCCGTCGGGAAGCGCACCCTCCCGTCCGTCGGGGTCGAGCACGAGCTCGACGGTCTCTTCCGCGGTGGTCAGCTGGCGATCGACAACGAACGGCTGCACGAGGTCGAGGAAGCGCGCTTCCTCTTCCGCGCTGGTACCCACGGAGACGAGGGCGCCGAAGCGCAGGATGACGAAGTAGCCACCATCGGTCGCGGCGACGGTGAGGGGTGCGGTGGCTACAGAGCGGCGCTCGGGGACCTCGCGGACCTGGATGCGTCCGCCCAGATGGCGTGCCCGGGCGAAAAGCGGACCCGACGAAGGAGGCGTTTCCATGGAATGTGATACCCGCGCGGGCTCAGCGTCGCTCCAGGACCATCGCGAAGCCCATTCCCCCGGCCGCGCACACCGTCACCAGCCCGAACTGGACGTCGCGTCGGCCCATCTCGTTCAACAGGGTCAACGTGAGTCTGCCACCGGTCGCGCCGAATGGATGGCCGATCGCGATCGAGCCGCCCATGACGTTGATGAGCTCGGGATCCGGGTGCCCGACGGCGTCGGCCCGCCCGAGCTCTCGTTGGGCGAAGTCTCTCGAGTCGAGTGCCTGGAGATTCGAGAGCACCTGCGCGGAGAAGGCCTCGTGCATCTCCATCAGCCCGATGTCCTGCATCGACAGGCCGGCGCGGTCGAGCGCGAGCGGCGCCGCATACGCCGGACCCTGGAGGAGCTGGGCTCCGGGATCGAGGGCGGTGACGGCCCAGCTGCGGATGAAGCCGAGCGGAGACATGCCTTCGGCGCGCGCACGCTCTTCGCGCATGAGCACCACCGCGGAGGCGCCATCGGTGAGCGGCGACGAGCTGCCGGCGGTGACCGATCCGAACTTCCTGTCGAAGACGGGACGCAGCTTTGCGAGGGCCTCGAGGCTCGTATCCGTGCGGATGCCGTTGTCACGCTCGACGACGCTCTCGTATCCCGGCGGGACGTACACGGGCGCGATCTCGGCCGGAATGCGGCCATCGGCGTTCCCGGCTGCGGCGAGCTGGTGGGAGCGCAGTGCCCATGCGTCCTGCTCCTCGCGGCCGATCCCGTTCTCCTTGGCCATCCGCTCGGCCGCCTCCCCCATGGTCTCGCCCGTGCTGTACTCGGCGATTGCCGGTGTGACCGGGACGAGGTCCCTCGGGCGCAGGGCGCGGAAGGGCGCGAGGCGCGCCCCCAGCGAGCGGCCCCGCGAAGCTTCGACGAGCATCTTGGCGAGTCGCTCGCTCACCGTGATCGGAATGTGCGAGAGCGACTCGGCGCCTCCCGCCACGACCACGTCCGCCTGACCGAGCTCGATGAGCGCAGCCCCGTCGGCGATCGCCTCGTTGGCGGAGCTGCACGCTCGTGATACGGTGACCGCGGGAACGGTCTTCGGTAGCACGGCCAGCCCGACCTCGCGGGCGAGATTCGGTGCCTGGGTGTCGTGGACGACTGTGCCGTAGACGAGCTGATCGACGTCTTCGCCACGAAGCTCGGAGCGAGCCACGGCTTCGCGTACGGCAACGCGTCCGAGTTGAATGGCCGTCAGCTCGGCGAACACGGTCCCCGACCGAACGAACGGCGTTCGGCATCCCGCGACGATGGCGGTCTTCATGAGCTCCTCTCTTTCGGGGACCGGCCGGGAGGGCGTTCACGCTCGGGAACGGGCGCGTTACCACTGTACCCCGGAACCGGCCGACGTTTCGGCAGCCCGGCGACGAACGAGTGGACTCCTGCGACGGCGGTGTCGGACCGCTTCGCGACGTCGGGCGTACCATAGATTGCACGAAAGGCTGGAGCCGGCCGCGGTCCAGCCCGCTCCTCGGGCCGATTCGTGCCTCTTCTCGACCGTCCCGTGGTCAGGCTATTCTTCGCCCTGCTCGGCGGGTTGCTCCTGCTGCTGGTGCTCGGGCTCGTGTTCTCGCCCCGGTACTGGCGATTCTGATACGTTCTGGCCGCCTTTTGCGTCTCCGCACGTTACTTTGCGTGCGTCGACGAAGTGCATCCTGACATTCAGCTCAGCGCCCCGCCGCCCGGTATGCCCGGGGCGGGAATTGGCGAGACGCATTCAATGAAGAACACGGACGTCGCGCGGCCGGACGGTCAACGACGACCCACGAAAACGTCCTACCTTCGGTGGGTGATCCCCTGGCTTCTGGCCGGCGGGGCCCTGGCCGTCGTCCTGGTGGTGCTGGGCCGTGTGGTCGGCCACCACGTCGAAGCCATGGCGGGATGGATCGCCGGCCTCGGGCCCTGGGCGTTCGTGGTCTACGTCGCGGTGTTCGTGGTGACGACGTCGCTGCTGGTGCCCGACACCGTGCTCGCGATCACCGCCGGGGCCCTGTTCGGCCCGGCGTTGGGCATCACCGCGGTAACGGTCGGCAACCTCATCGCGGCCGCCCTGCAGTACGAGATCTCCTCGCGGCTCGTACGAGCCCGCGTCGAGGCGGCGCTCCAACGCCGGCCGACCCTCGCCGCGATCGAGCGTGCGGTGAAGCAGGACGAGTTCCGCCTTCAGGTGCTCCTGCGCATGACGCCCCTCAACCCCGCCACGGTCAGCTATCTGTTGGGCGCGGCGGGCGTCCGCTTCAAGGGCTTTCTGATCGCGTGCCTGGCCATCACCCCCGCATTCTTCACGGAGGTCTGGTTCGGACAGGCGGGGTGGCACATGGCCCGCATCGCGGGACGCGGAGGCAACCTGGTGTCCCTCCACGACCTGCCCCTGCTACTCGGGCTCGTCGCGTGTATCGCGGTGGTGGTCATCATGTCGAAGCTGGCCCACCGTGCCCTCATGCAGGCGATTCAGGAGGGCAACGCCGAGAACGAGTCCCAGGAAGAGCACGTCCACGCCGAGCGCTGAGAGTCAGTGCCGGCCCGCTCGCCGCGGCGGCCGGGGGCGCTCAGACGCACATCTGGGTGACGGGCGGACCGCCCCGGACGAGGTCGAACGGTCCCAGCGTAACGCCGGCGTCGGGCACGGTGACCGTCAGCGTCATGTGATCGCCCGCCACCTTCGCCGAGTACGTCGCGGGGTGGGGTGGCCTTCCTAATGCCAGGAGCGCACTCCGGAGGAACTTTGTTCGGGTCGTCGTGCATCTCATGACGGGTCCTCCGATCCGCTTCGCCTTCTACCCGACTGTACGTTCCATATTGGAGGACGAACAGATGAGACGGTACACATGAGCCATCATTCCAGAGACCGCGGGCGTCGGATGGTGCTCGGATTCGGACTGCTTCTGATACCGCTGGCCGCGTGCGGGCCCAGGGGAGCCGCCGACTACTACACGGGCTTCGCTGCCGGGCCGTCGTCACCCGCGACGTGGGGCGGCGAGCACACGTTCGGGTCGATCGACGGCTTCGCGCTCGTGGACTCGGGCGTCGCCGTCGTGTCCGACGCCACGAACGGCCATCTGGACCTGTTCGTCGACGGCAAGGACGTTCGGACCTTCGGGCGACTGGGTACCGCGGCGGGCGACTTCACGAGCTTCGGCGCCGTCGCGGCGCTTCCGGCGGACACGTTCGTGGTGCTCGACCCGAACCGCGCGAGGCTCGTCGCGTTCCGGAGGGTGGCCGATTCGGTGGTGCGGCTCGGTCCCATCGACCTCCCGTTCCGGGTCACCGGGGTATGCTCGGCGGCGGACCGACTCTTCGTCCTCGGACGCTACGACAGCACGCTGGTCCAGGAGGTGACGACGGCCGGCGCCGTACGGCGCTCGTTCGGTACGCTCGAGGGAGAAGGGCCGTTCCAGATCCGGATGAATGCGGCCGCCGAGATCGCTTGCTCGTCGGAGTCGGATCGGGTCGCCGTGGCGAGCCGCGTTCCGGGGGAGCTGCGCATCTTCACGACCGACGGGCAGAGGGTCCTCAGGGACTCCATTCCGGAGTTCGTCCACTCCATATACCGACGCGCAGGGATGGGCGCGCGCGCCCTCCAGACGACGCGAGGCTGGAACCTCGTGGAGGACCTCCACTGGTTCGGCAAGGATCTGCTCGTCCAGCTCGGGCAGTCGCCCGAGGCGCGTGAGAAGATGTTCGAAAGCCGTTGGCTTTCCGGAACGGGTGCCTGGAGGAACGGTGTGCGTTCCTGGCCACGCGTCCTCGGCCACGATTCCGAAGGGAGGGTGTACGTCGTGGCGATGGCTCCCCATCCCACGGTGAAGGTCTACAAGGTGCGACGATGAGCGAATCGACGGAGCGGCTACGCAAGCTGTATCGGCACGCGGAGTGGGCCGACGAGCGGGTGTTGGAAGCCATGCGTCGTTCGGAGGACCCCCGGGCGCTCGA
This sequence comes from Longimicrobiales bacterium, assembly GCA_046704545.1. Taxonomy (GTDB): domain Bacteria; phylum Gemmatimonadota; class Gemmatimonadetes; order Longimicrobiales; family Gaopeijiaceae; genus SZUA-318. The sequence goes on along the minus strand of JBJKRT010000105.1, from coordinate 25,049 downwards.
GATCCTGGCCCACCTGCTGGCGAGCGAAGTGGTCTGGTTCGCACGCATCGAGACGGGCCAGAGCGCGCACCTGAAGATCTGGCCGACGATGTCGCTCGATGAGTGTGTGACGCTCGCGCGGGAGAACAGCCGGGCCTATCGGACCCTCGTCGACGGTCTGTCCGAGAGCGACCTCACGCGGGCCGTCACGTACCGCAACTCGAAAGGGAACCGGTTCGATACGCCTCTGGGCGACATCCTGTTGCACGTTGCCATGCACGGGTCGTATCATCGTGGTCAGATTGCGCTCAGGCTGCGGGAGTCCGACGGAGAGCCCGTCAACACGGATTACATCACCTGGGTGAGGGAGGAGGCTACGCCCTCGTCGGGGTGAGGAGGAAACGGCAGATGCGGCTCGGGAGTGCGGCCGGGGTGCTGGTGGCGTTGACGCTGGCGCCAGGATGTGTGGCGGCCCAGGGCCGCAACGACGCGACCGTCGGCATCCAAAACGTCGTCTCCGCGAATCCCTTTCTTCTGATCGCGGAGTGGTTCAACGTCGAGTGGGAGCATCGAGCCACCGCAACATCCACGGCCGGGGCGCGTGTGTCTCGGTTCGAGTGGAAGGATCTCCGCGACACGTACTACAGTGCGCGTGGGTTCTGGCGGTACTACCCGGACGGGGCCTTCGACGGGTTCTTCTTCGGCCTGGATGCGGGCGTGACCGGGGTCTCCGACTCCGGAGACCGGTATACGGTCATGGGCGCGGGATTCGAGCTCGGGTACGGCTGGCTCCTCGGAGCTCGACGGAACTTCTACGTTAGCCTGGGCACCGGGGCCGATCGGCTGTTCGGCGGTGATCTGGGCGGTCATTCAGCGGTCATTCCAACGCTTCGCCTCCTGAACGTCGGGATCGGCTTCTGAAGGTCCCGCAACGACCTCAACCGCAGCTCCGGCCAACCCTCTGGGCGGTATCCGGGTCCAAGCTCGTAGTGATCGGTTCGTGTGGACACGAGCGAGGAGGGCAGCGATGAGCGACCGAAGGCACCGTGGGCGTCCCGGGACCCTGTGGCTGGTCCTGACGGTGGTGGCCATGATCACCGGCCTCGGCTGGGTGACCACCACTCAGGCCCAACCTCCCCTGCCGGTGTCGACGGTCCTGATCGGTCGGGTCACCGACGCCGATACGGGCGCGCCGGTCGCCGGCGCGAAGGTCTTCGTCGTCGGAGACGACGTGGGGACGTCCACACGCTCCGACGGCCGCTACGTCCTGCGCGGCGTTCCTTCGTCCGCGAAGGAGATCGGCTTTCTGCGCCGTTGCTATCGTGCCGTCAAGGTCGACTTGGAGCCATCGTCTCCACGGCCGGGTCATCCGATTCGGGTGGACATCGGCCTACCGTCCGACGTGCACGCGCGCCACACCGGGTCGACTGCGCCGCTTGGTGGCTGCCGGGAATCCGGGGAACGTTGAGCTCAGAACACCAATTCCTACTCTTCGTCGTTCCCCCCCGGCAGCGCCGAGCGGAGCAGGCCCGCGAGTTGTCGACTGTCGAATCCACGGGCCTTCTGGACCGCTTCCTCGTATGAGGATTCGATGATGATGACACCCGTGCGGACCGGCTCCTCCTCTTCGGCCGCGTCGGCGGCCTCGAACCGGAGCCGCGCCCGGTAGGAGTCCGGGCGGTGCGGGTCGTCCGCGAACTCCAGATACGCTTCCCAGATGCGTCCGGCGTGGGCGAGCGTCGTGACGTGCAGTCCGGATCTCGGGTCGGGTCTCATGGCTGCTCCTGGTCACGCTCGATGCGAATCGGGAAGGGATCGGTCACGGATCCGGTGTACAACGATACATGGGGGAATGGAATCTCGATGCCTTCGGCGTCGAAGCGCACCTTGATCTGGTGTGTGAGCTCGTTCCTGACCTTGAGGAACTGATCCGTTCTCGTCCAGGCCGCGAACAGGAAGTCCAGCGACGAATCGCCGAAGCCGTTGTTGATGAAGAGCGGCTCGGGCTCCATGAGCACGTGGGGATTCGCCGTGGCTACGTCCATCAGCACCTGCTGCACGCGCTCGGCGTCCTCCTTGTAGGCGACGCCGATCTTGAGGTCCATGCGTCGGATCGGAAAGCGAGTGATGGTGGTGACCTGGCTCTTCACCAACGTCTCGTTCGGGATACGCACCATGCGGTTGTCGAATGTTCGGATCTTCACGGAGAGCGTGTCGATGGTGAGCACCTGGCCCGTCACGTCGCCTACCTGGATCGCGTCGCCGACCTTGAAGGGCTCCTCCGCGATCAGAAAGAAGCCGCTGATGATGTTCGACACCGACGTCTGGGACGCGAAACCGAGCGCGATCCCCAGGATTCCCGCCGCGCCCATGAGCGGTGCAAGCTTGAAGCCGAGCTCGTTGAGCACCGAGACGAGGATCAGCAGCAAGCTCGGATAGAGGATCAGCTTGCCGACGATGAGTCCACGCTGTGCGCTGTACGTCTTGGTGGCCCAGCGCTGGATCCAGCGTGTGACCGCCCACACCATGGGGATTCCGGCGAAGACCATCAGGCCCGAGCGGATCAGCGACCCGATGTTGACGGTGGCCAGGTAGTGGCTCAGACCGCCCTGGGCGCTCGCGCTGTCGGCTGCCTCCATCAGGAACGGAAGGGTCATGGTCGTCTCCTCACCAGCCCGACAGCGCCCTCAGGCGCAGGAAGGTCCGGGCTCTCAGACCCTTCACCTGTGCCCGGGCGGCAGAGATCTCGTGGGCGCCGTCGGCCTCTTCCGGCGGCCGGTCCTCCATGTGGATCTCGCTCCCCTCGGCGTCCCCCAGGTAGGAGACCGTCGTCTCCTCCGCCCAGAGGCGACCATCCTTCTCGTACGTGGACAGGTGCTCGACCCGCCAGGCCAGCTTCTCCACCGGGAGTGCGTCGTCCGAGCGGTTGACGAGCTGGAGGGTGCTCATGACGAGGTGCGGCTCGAACAGCTCGGGCGTCAGCCCCCTCCGTGCCTTGGTCGTGAGCCAGTATCCCAGCTCCCCGGTCAGGAAGTCGCCCCACCAGGTGTCGGACAGGACCTCGGTCGGGATCTCCACGAGCGTCTTCCCTTTGCTGCGCGATCCCTCGACGGCCTCCACGCGCACCCACGCCGGGACCCTCGTGTACACGCGCGCGGTCGCCTTGCGAAGGAGCGTGAACGGGTGCTCGGGCTTCACCACCACCAGCCGGTCCGGAAGCACCGGCCGGAGCCTGAGGCGATGGGGCGTGTTGCTCAACGCCCACCGGCTCCAGTCGAGATCGTCGGGAGGCTCGTCACCCGGCGCGGGCCTGCCCTCGGAAGAGCGCCGGAACGCCAGCCAGACCTCGTTCTGGAGCGCGGTGAGCCACAGGGTCAGAGGACCGATGTCCACCCGTTGGGTCTCCCCGCTCGCGGGCAGGGCCCGCTCTCCCCAGATCGCGGAACGATCGGTCGTCTTCTTGGTCATCGACCCTTCCTCCGTCGGCGGCCCGTCGAGGTTACGAGACGCGGGTGCGTAGGGAACGTCGCGCCGTGTCCAGAGCTTCACGCATCTCCCGTAGGTCGGACTCGGTCAAAGGCTCGTGGCCGTAGCGGGTGCGCAGGTACAACTCGACCACGCGCCCGGCGGCTCTCGCGGCGGAGGCCCCCCGCGCCCGCACCCGGTCTACCAGGGCGAGCGGAGTGAGACCGGCAGAGACCTCCAATCCGGCTCGTGCGCACTGCCGCCGCAACATCATATACATACGGGTGGCCGGCGGTAGCCCATGGTGGCTCCGACGTAGCCAGAGCAGCGCTCCACCCGCCGCCGCCAGGGCCAGCAACGCGAGCCACGGACTCGGCCCTGTGCCTCCGCCATCCGCAGGCGCGGGGCTCGTGGAGCCCTTCGTGTGGAAGGCTCCGGCCCATCGCTGCAGAATGTCGGCCTGCGACTGGACGCTGTAATCCAGGACCCATTTGCTCCAGCGGTGCTGGATCGCGTCGAGCAGAAAACGGCCGGGCCAGAACCAGGCCTGTGCCTGTTGGCCCGTATCGCCGCCTCCCGGCGTCGGGTCGAAGGTCACCCATCCGTACCCGGGAAACCACACCTCCACCCATGAGTGCGCCTGATTCTCCGTCACCGCCAGATAGTCGCCGAACTGGCTCCACTCGCCACCCAGGAAGCCGTTCACGTTGCGCGCTTCGATGCCCAGCGTGCGCAACAGCACCACCATCGCCGTCGAGAAGTACTCGCAGTGACCTTTTCGTCGTACGAACAGGAAATAGGGCAGCGTGGCCTGAGCGGGGGTGGCGGGGAGCTGAAGCGTATAGGTGAACCCCTGCAGCCATCGCTCGATGGCCATCACCTTGTCGTACCGGGTGTGCAGGCCCCGGGTGAGAGAGTCGGCGAGCGCGGGAATTCTGGGGTCGAGCTCCGGAATCTGCAGGTAGTACCGGGGAGCCGGAGAGAACCGCTCGGACGTCGAGTCGTGCCGCAGCTCCTCCGATGTGGGCGAGTCCTCGCGAGAGTACACCGTGTAGGACGGCGGGCCGGAACCCCAGTAGAAGAAGTCGCCCGCGTTGTCGAACAGAGCCTGGATGTCGGCACCCGGATCGACACCCATGATCGGGTGCACGCCGAAGAGCACGTGCACCCGTAGCGGGGCGGCGTAGATCTTCTGGGTCAGGATCGGACCGCGCCACCTGTCGCGGTACCAACGCGCCGGAGCCGCGGAGGGTGGGAGTCCCCGGGAGCGGCTCCACCGGATGCCGTCGAAGTGGTCGTAGGAGCGGCCACGCCAGTGCAGGCTCGCCAGACGCTGCGGAGATGGGGTGCCCTTGGGGAACTCCACCCGCAGGACGATGCGGGGATCGCTGTAGATGCGCGTGCCGTAGTCCCCGATCGAGACGACGTTGCTGAATCCGGCGATCGACGTCGTGCGGGTGTCGCCTCGTCCGGCCCAGCCTCTCGACACGCGGGGAAATGTCACGAATACGAGCGCGGCGACGAAGAGCGTCACCAGCGAGAGCGCCGAGGTGGTCCCCACGATGTTTCGACCGAGCGGGACGTCGCGAACCCGATGCTGCTCGGCACTGCGGCGCAGGTGGCCCACCATGAGCGCCACCGTGGCCAGAACGACGTAGGCGACGAACGCGAGCAGGAACACCACACCGGGCCGGTAGGCCGTCGACGCCAGCACGAGCGCGAAGGACAGCGCGTACAGACGAAAGTCGTTGGGGGCGTCCAGGGAGCGTAGCGCCTCGGCCGACATGAGGAGCAGGAGGAGATCGACGACCGGAATGACGATGTCGTCGTGCACGAAGAACGCGTGGTAGAGCGCTCTCAACACCAGGAACGCCGCCAGCGGGAGCCAGAGGCGCTCCATCGAGCGGGACAGCTCGGGCTCGGGCTGCCAGAACATGGCGGTGACCAACGCCGCTCCGGCGAGGACCGTGGCCACGGGCTCGAATCCGGCGCCGACCGCGAACGCGAGGAGGCCACACATGCTCATCGCCACGGCCAGACGTCGGTGAAGGAGCCTGAGGTTCATGCAGGCTCCTCCTCGGCGAGGGGCTCGAGCCGGGCGTTGCGGCCGATCACGAACGTGTCCCCGAAGCCGCGCGCTCCGTCGATGGACACGAGCACGCAGCTTGCGGCCGCGACGGGAGGCGTCGGCTCGGGCGCATCCGGCCGAAAATCGACCCGTGCGAGCACGTTCAGCACCCGCGTGAGCTGTCCGGGTCCCTCGCCCGGATCGACGACCACGTCGCCCACGGCCAGTCCGAACGGGTGCCCCTCGGTAGCGGCGCGAGCCGCGAGGGAGGCCGCCACCTCGACCGTGACCTCCGCCGCGTCGTCGGGCTCCCCACGTGTGTCGAGACAGATCCACCGGGTCCGTGCGCCGTCGCGCTCGTACTCCCGCACGACCGGCTCGCGCAGCCGTGCGGTGGATCGCCAGTGGATGTCACGAGGATCGTCACCCGGCCGGTACGCGCGCAGGCTGCGATACTCTCCGCGCGTCCCTGCGGATCCGGCGGTCGAGGTGGTGAGCCTCGGTACGCGGCCGCCGGCGGGCGACGCGGTGCGCACGGAGCGCCCGCACCTCGGCCAGACGACGATCTCGCCGGGAATCTCCAGGTCGCGTTCCTTTCGGAACATCCCGAACGGGAAGGCGGTCGACAGGGTGACGGTTCCGAGCGGGAATGTACCACGGCGTAGAAAGCGGTTCCGCGAATGCGCAACCGCTTCGCTTCCGGCCTGCACGTGCACGAGGAATGCCGAGTGGGGAAGGCCCTCCTCCCGGATCTCCACGGCCAGCGACGGCAGACGACGCTTGCGGTTGCGGACCCGGTAGGTGAGGCGGAGATCCTGGCCCACGGTGACGGGGTGTGGGTGCTCGCGCCGGATCTCGAGTCCACGGATCGCCTGCTCGGAGAGCCATCCGCTCACGGTGATGAACCCGAGCATGGCGCCCAGAAGCAGGTAGAGGAGGTTGTTGCCGGTGTTCATCGCCGCGAATCCGACGGCGAACGCGCCCAGCGTGAACGCCAGCCCTCCGGACGTGAAGCGGATGCGGCGCCAGGCGTGCAGACGGATCTGCACCTGGCGGAGCCACGCCAGAGCGGCGGTGACGGTCCGGGCGGCGCGTCTCCGGCGCCCTCCGGTGCCGTCGCTCACAGCGGAGCCTCGACCTCCTCGAGGATGCTCTCCAGGATCTGGACCGCCTGCACGTGGGCGTCCAGGGTGGCGTTGGATGCACCGGCGGGGAGGATCCGATGGGCCAGGCACGGTACGACGAGCTCACGCACGTCGTCGGGTACCAGATAGGTGCGGCCGCGCGTCATCGCGAAGGCGCGCGCCGCGCGGTACAGGGCGATCGCTCCGCGGGGACTCACGCCCATGCGGAGCTTCGACGACGTCCGCGTCCGCTCCACGACCGCCATGAGGTAGTCGACGATCGCGTCGTCGGCCTCGACCTCCTCGACGCGCGCCTGCAGCTGCAGGACCTGTCGGGGTGTCAGCACCGTCCGCACGCGGTCCATGACCGGCTCCGTGGCCGAGGACTCGGTCAGGATGCGCCGCTCGGCTTCCGGACCGGGATAGCCGATCGTGATGCGCACGAGGAAGCGATCCAGCTGGCTTTCCGGAAGCGGGTAGGTGCCGTGGTGCTCGAGCGGGTTCTGGGTCGCCATCACCAGGAACGGCCGGGGGAGCTCGTGGGTCACGTCGTCGATCGTGACGTGTCCCTCCTGCATCGCCTCGAGCAGGCCACTCTGCGTGCGCGGAGGCGCGCGGTTGATTTCGTCGGCCAGCACCACGTTGGCGAAGATCGGGCCCGGTCGAGTCTCGAACTCGGAGGTTCTCGGGTTGTAGACGGAGACGCCCAGCACGTCGGACGGGAGCAGGTCCGAGGTGAACTGGATGCGGCGAAACTCGACGCCGAGCACCTTGGCGAGGGCGTGGGCGAGCGTGGTCTTTCCAACCCCCGGGACATCCTCGAACAGGACGTGACCCCGGGCGAGAAGGGCCGCGAGCGCGAGGCGGATCACCTCGCGCTTCCCGTGGAAGACGGTCTCCACTTCCTGCACGAGCTGATCGAGGAGATCGAGTGACGGACGGGCGCCCGCTACCGCGGTCTGGGAAGTGGGTTCGGGCATGGACGTCACGTTGCGCGATCGCGGTGCGGAGCCGAAGCGCTCGAGCCGGCCCGACCCGTTTCGGCGAGCTGGAAGCTCGATACGGGCCAGCGGGAGGCCCGGCTCCCGAAAGGGTCGAATGCGACGAAATTATAACACCCGCCCGGACAAAATGGTTCTCGACGGTGTCGATAGATAGAGTCGCCGCACTAGCTTGCCCCCTGTCTGGGGGCCCGGTACGTTGATCTCGCTTTCCCGAGGTCGACGCGGTATTTGCTGCGATGTGAGTCGGCCTCTGGTGCACCCTCCGTCCCGGGCGGACTGCTCAGGGAATACGGGTAGAGCCCAGGAGCACAGGCGTCGATGAGGAAGCAATTGCTGTTTGCCGGCGCGGCGACCGTGGCCGCGCTGGCAGGACTGGCGTTCGTGACCAGCCAGGGCTCATCGACCACCGCGAGCGCACAGGATACGACGCGGATCTACTCCGCCACCTCCAGCCCCGCGTCCTACCCGTCCGGGCAGCCCATCGCGTTCTCCCACAAGCTCCACGCCGGTACCTATCACCTCGACTGCCAATACTGCCACTTCTCCGCCGGCCGGTCGGTCGACGCAGGCATTCCCCCGGTATCGGTATGCGTCGGGTGCCATCGGATGGTCTCGGGAACGGCCCAGCCCGAGGAGATCAAGAGGCTCATGGAATACTGGAAGCAGAGAAAGCCGATCCCCTGGGTGAGGGTCTACAAGATCCCGGACCACACGCACTTTCCCCACATGCGACACATCCGCGCCGGCCTGACGTGTCGACAGTGCCACGGGCAGGTGAAGGACACCTATGTGATCGACAAGCCGAATCCGGTGTGGGGCGGCCACGACATGGGATGGTGCGTCAGCTGCCACCGGAAGATGGGGGCGTCCACAGACTGCTCCAGGTGTCACTACTGATGGGGTCTTCGGACAAGGGCGGCGGCATCAAGCGGCGCGACTTCCTGAAGGTTCTCGGTGTGAGCGGAGCGGGCGCGGCGCTCACCGGCTGCTCGACGAAGAACGCCGAACGCCTCATGCCGTACGTCACGAGGCCGGACGACATCACGCCCGGCGTGGCGACCTGGTTCACCACCGTGTGCGACGGGTGCTCCGCTCAATGCGGGGTGTGGGCCCGCACCCGGGAAGGCCGTGCGGTGAAGCTCGAGGGCAACCCGCATCATCCCGTCTCCAAGGGAGCCCTCTGCCCCAAGGGGCAGGCGTCGCTGCAGCATCTCTACAACGCGGACCGCTACAGCGGCCCGATGATCCGTGAGAACGGCAGTCTCCGACCCGCGTCGTGGGCCGAAGCGGAGAAGCTGTTGGCCCGGAAGCTCGGGGGCGCCGGGGGCAAGGTCCTCTACGTCGGCAAGCCACACGGGCCCACGCAGACGCGCCTGGTGGACGAGTTCCTCGAGGCGGTCGGAGGCGGCAGGCGCGTGGAGTACGAGCCGATCTCGGAAGCGCCCCTGCGCGAAGCCATGCGGATCGCCTTCGGCTACGACGGTCTGCCCCGGTACGACATCGAGGGCTCGCGATTGCTGATGTCGTTCGGGTCGGACTTTCTCGAGAGCGGGATGTCTCCCGTGGAGGACGGGCGGGCGTTCTCTCGGATGAGCTCGGTGGACGAGCACCAGAGCAAGGGGCGCTTCGTCTTCGTGGGTCCGCGTCTTTCGATGACGGCGTTCAACGCCGACGAGTGGATCCCGATCCATGCGGGCGCCGAGGCGGCCGTCGCGCTCGGGATGGCGTCCGTCATCGCGGGGGGCAGCGCCGCGGCCGGTCCGTACGGCTCGGTCCTGCGTGCCTTCGACGCCCGCACGGCGGCCAAGGCGGCCGGATTGTCGGAAGATCGGATCCGGGCGCTCGCGCACCGTTTCGTATCCGACCAGCCGAGCCTGGCCATGGGGCCGGGCTCGGGCGCGCATCACAGGAACGCCACCGCCGCCAACCTCGCCGTGCTGATCCTCAATTCGGTGGCGGGCAACGTTGGCAGGACGCTCCACCTCGACGGTGGGCCGACGCTCGCAGCGCGACCCTACGCCGACCTGGAGCGGGCCGTCCGGTCCATGGCGGCCGGTGGGGTGGCGGTGGCGATGGTCCACGGTGTGAATCCCGCCTACTCGCTTCCCGCGGGATCGGGCTTCGCGGATGCGTTCGCGTCCGTGGACTTCAAGGTCTCTTTCGCGCAGGCGCCCGACGAGACCTCGGCCCTTGCCGATCTCGTGATGCCCGACCGGCACTTCCTGGAGTCCTGGGGAGATTCCGAGCCGAAACCCGGGCTCTATGCGATCCGCCAGCCGATCATGGAGCCTGTTCCCCACTTCGACGCCAAGCAGACCGCGGACGTGTTGATTGCGGTCGGGTCGACGCTGGGTGCTCGCTTCGGTGGAGCCGCCACCTTTTACGAGTATCTCCGCGCGACGAATCGGGCGATGTACAAGAAGCCCGATTTCGACCATCACTGGCACGAGATGCTGCGCAACGGCCTGTGGCAGCGCGATGTGACCACGCCCGCGCCGTCGACCGAGCTGCGCGCTCCGGACCGGGCGCTCGTCTTCGACGTTCCCACGCTGGACGGCGACGGCGAGTTCGCGTTGCTGGTCCACCCGTCCGCACGGTTCGGGGCCGGCGAGCATACCAACATTCCGTGGCTTCTGGAGATGCCCGACCAGGTATCCAAGATCACCTGGCACTCGTGGCTGGAGATGCACCCCGACGTCGCCCAGGCGCACGGACTCGAGGAAGGGGACTTCGTCACGGTCACCTCGCCGTACGGGTCTCTCGACGTGCCGTTGTGGCCGTACCCGGGGATCCGAAAGGACGCGGTGGCGCTCGCGATGGGCATGGGACACACGGATTTCGGTCGCTGGGCGACGGGACAGGGCGTCAACGCCATCGAGCTCCTGCCCGCCGTCGCCGAGGCGCCGTCGGGCGCGTTCGTGACCGTCGCGACGAAGGTCTCGGTAACCCCGACGGGCAGGAGCCGAAGGCTGGCCAAGGTCCAGGCCTCGGACGTCCAGGCGGATCGGCCGCTCACGCCGGCCGTCACCCTGGGCGCGCTCGGCCACAGGACCCTGCCCGAGGAGTCGAACGAGATCGTGAAGGAACTCCAGGGTGCAGGCGGCTTCGCGCCCGTGACGGTGCCCAACGCCTCGAGCTCGTATCCGCCACCGGGCACCCGGCGCGGTCCGTACGAGCACCCGGAGAAGCTGGCCCGGTGGGGCATGGCCATCGACCTGGACAAGTGCACCGGCTGCGGTGCCTGCGAGGTCGCGTGCATGGCCGAGAACAACGTTCCCTGGGTCGGCGAGGACCAGGTGTTGATGGGTCGCGAGATGCACTGGCTCCGCATCGAGCGCTACTACGAGAAGATCGACTCCACGTCCGCCGGCGCGGTCGATGTGCGGGTGCTGCCGATGCTGTGCCAGCACTGCAGCAACGCCCCGTGCGAGCCGGTGTGCCCGGTCTTCGCGACCTACAGCACGCCCGAGGGCATCAACGCCCAGGTCTACAACCGCTGCGTGGGAACGCGGTACTGCTCGAACAACTGCCCGTACAAGGTCCGCACCTTCAACTGGCTCCGATACACGGAGCCGCAGCGGATCCCGGAGCCCTACAACTGGCAATGGAATCCGGACGTCACCGTGCGGGACAACGGCGTCATGGAGAAGTGCAGCTTCTGCGTCCAGCGCATCCGTGAGGCCGAGAATCGGGCGGCTGTCGAGAATCGCGGCCCGTACCCGAGGGACGGCGAAGTCGTCATGGCGTGCCAGCAGAGCTGTCCGGCGGAAGCGATCGTCTGGGGCGACCTGCGCGACCCCAGCACGAAGGTGGCGCACGTCGTGGCGAACGAGCGGTCCTACCGGGTCTTCAACGAGGAGCTCAACACCCAACCCGGAGTCAACTACCTGAAGAAGGTGACCTTCCACCAGCTGTCGTCCAGGGAAGGCACCTGATGGCCCCGGTCGTCGATCCGGAGCGCGTCCGTCGGGGGGCGCAGACCCATCCCGATGTCGAGGTGATGGGCCAGGTCAACGAGGAGATCGTCGGCATCCTCGGCCGTCCCGGACGCGGCTGGTGGGCGTTGTTCCTCTTCGCGGCGGCGGGTGTCGTGCTCCTTCTCGCGTCGTGGGCGCACCAGCTCATCGTGGGGCTGGGTGCGTCCGGTCTGAGCGTTCCCGTGGCGTGGGGCGTCTACGTCACCTCGTTCGTGTTCTGGGTCGGGATCGCGATTTCGGGAACGCTGATCTCCGCCGTCCTCCTCCTCGTCCGGGCCCCCTGGCGACAGGCCGTGTATCGGGTGGCGGAGGCGATGACGGTGTTGGCGCTGATGACTGCGGGACTCTTTCCGCTCATCCAACTCGGCAGGGCGTGGCACTTCTACTGGCTCCTGCCGTATCCGAACTCGGGGCTCCTCCGGCCCAACTTCGCTTCACCGCTGGTCTGGGACCTGTTCGCGGTCGCCACCTTCTTCACGGTGGCCGCCGTCCTCTTCTTCCTCGGGGCGATCCCCGACCTCGCGGCCGCGCGTGACGGCACCACGGGGCTTCGCAAGAAGTTCTACAACATCGTCTCGCTGGGCTGGCGCGGCACCGACCGGCAGTGGCACCACTTCGGCAAAGCCTACCTCTTCCTCGCCGCGCTCGCCGTCCCGCTCGCCCTCTCGGTGCAGTCCGCCGTTTCGTGGAACTTCGCGATGGCCATCGTGCCGGGATGGCACTCGACGATCTTCGCACCCTACTTCGTGGCGGGAGCCGTCTACAGTGGGGTGGCGATGGTCCTGACGCTGATCATTCCCATGCGGAAGGCCCTGGGGCTCGAGAAGTACGTCACCACGAAGCACCTGGATGCGCTCGCCAAGCTGTGCCTGCTGGCCGCGCTCGTCGTGACTTATTCGTACGCCGTCGAGTTCTTCATGGCCTGGTACGGGGCGGCGGTCGTCGAGCGGGCGACCATCTGGAACCGGATGTTCGGTCCGTACTGGTGGGCGAGCTGGACCATGATCACCTGCACCGCGATCGTGCCCCAGCTCCTCTGGTTCAAGCGCGTCCGCTACTCGATTCCCGCGCTGTGGGTCATCTCGATCTTCGTGAACATCGGGATGTGGCTCGAGGGCTACGCAATCATCGTGACCTCGCTGTATCACGGGTACGAGCCGTTCGTGTGGCACCTGTACCGGCCGTCGTTCACCGAGATGGGGATCCTGATCGGCTCCTTCTGCTGGTTCCTGTTCTGGTTCATGATCTTCACGCGCGTCGTGCCGCCCGTCGCCATCTCGGAGTTGAAGGAGATCCTGCCACCGCGGCTGCGGCACCCGAGCGGGGAGGCGCCCTCATGAGCGAGATGCGCGGGCTCCTGGCTTCCTTCGAGTACCTGGACTCGACCGTCGATACGATCGAGAGGCTCCGGAAGGCAGGGTTCAAGGACATTCGGGTGAACAGTCCGTATCCGGAGCATCACATCGAGGCGGCCATGCGTCACGACCAGAGCCCCGTACGGGTGTTCACGCTCGTGGGTGGGCTCGCCGGAGCGGCCACGGGGTTCGCGCTGACCGCGTGGACGTCGCTCGATTGGCCGCTGGTCGTGGGGGGAAAGCCGGAGCTCGGAATGCCCGCCTACCTCGTCATCGCCTTCGAGCTGACCGTCCTGTTCGCCGCCCTGGCCACCGTGATCGGGCTGTTCATCAATGCACGCATTCCCGACACGAGGCCGAGCGTCATGTATGATCCGCAGTTCAGCTCGGACCGGTTCGGCGTGTATGTGACGGTGTCGTCCGAGCGGTTGGGTGAAGCGCGCCGCATCATCGACGAGCAGCAGCCCGTCGAGGTCCGGGAAAGCGCGAAGGACGGCCATGCGTAAGGCGCTTGCGGTGCGGATCGCCGTGGTGGCGCTGGCTGCCCTCGTCGCGGGCGGATGCCACCCCCTGGACAACATGATGGTCGACATCTTCGGTCGCAGCATGCGCGACCAGCGGTCGTTCCACCCGTACGAGAATCCCCGCCCACAGCCACCCCACACGGTTTCCTTCGCATCGGGGAACTACCCACCGGCCAAGGGCGACATCAACGACGGTGAGCCGAAAGGCGTCGACGTCCCGGACTTCACGCAGAAGGACATGCTCCCGGTAGGGACGGGCGACTCGGTCGTCCAGAGCCTCGTCAATCCAGGCGCCGACTCGGCCGACCTGGCGCGGGGCCACACCCTTTTCCGCCGGTTCTGCACGCCGTGCCACGGCCCCGAGGGGAACGGCAAGAACGCCTACATCGTCCCGAAGCGTTCCGTGGCTTCCGGTTACGATCTGCTGGCACCGAAGGAGCAGAGCTTCACCGATCAGTACATCTACGGGATGATTCGGGTGGGTGGTGGCCTGATGCCCGCATTCGGCGGCCGGATCGCGCACTTCGACCGCTGGGACATCGTGAACTACCTCCGGACGCTGCAGGCTCGGTACAAAGAGGGGCACGCGGGGCAGCGGCAGGGGGGAAGCTGACGATGGCGCACACGCACATTCCCGAAGACATCCCGGTCCGGTACCTGCCGCGCTCGCGTGCGGCTTCGCGCTTGGCCGTGGCCCTCTTCGTGGTGGGACTGGCGGCGTTCGCGGTCGAGCTGGTCCGTGATCCCACGGTGGCGTGGGTTTGCTACGTCAGCAACTGGCTCTTCTTCATGAGCATCGCGGCCGGCGGCGTGGTGCTGGCCTGCGCGACATGGATCACCAAGTCCAGGTGGAACTGGTCGCTGCGCAGGGTGATGCAGGCGCAGGGGGCGTTCCTGCCCATCGCCTTCGTGCTGTTGCTTCCGATGCTCAGCCTGCGCGTGAAGTTCTTCCCGTGGATCCTGGAGATGGGCAGCGACCCGGCGGTGCGCGCGAAAGCGACGTACCTGAACATCCCATTCCTCGTTGCCAGGAACGTCGTCGGGCTCCTCCTGCTCCTCGGCTTGTCCGCGTATTTCATGTACCTCGCCGTCCGTCCGGACGTGGGTCTGACACGCGGCACCGAAGAAGACGATCCCGGGCGAGCCTCGTGGCGGACCCGCCTGACACAAGGATGGCTGGACCAGGAGCGCGAGGAGGTCGACAGCTACCACCGGATGACCCGGATCGCGCCGGTGCTGGTGCTGCTCTATGTCGCGGTCATGACCATGATCGCATACGACTGGGTGATGTCGCTCGAGCCGCACTGGCGCAGCTCCATGCTCGCTCCCTGGTTCTGGATGGGCGCGTTCTGGGGTGGCGGTGCCGCGACGGCGGTCTGGGGCATGTACCTGCGGACGAAGCACGAGGACTTCGGGCGGGCCATCGGTGTTCAGCAGCGTCACGACCTCGGCAAGTTCGCCTTCGCCTTCTCGGTCTTCTGGGCGTACCTGTTCTTCTCGCAGTACCTGGTCATCTGGTACGGAAAGCTCCCGTGGGAGCAGGCGTGGATCATTCAGCGGTCCGTGCCGCCGTGGGCATGGCTCTCCATCCTCGTGGTGGTGTTGTGCTTCGTGGTGCCGGTCGCCGGACTGCTCGGTCGCAAGCCGAAGATGAGGCCGAAGCTCCTGGCGACGTTCACGACGCTGATCCTGTTCGGTCTCTGGTTCGAGGCCTACGACATGGTCGCTCCGGCACTCTACAAGATCGGTCAGCCGGCCTTTCCCGTCTGGCAGCCCCTGATCGGCCTCATGTTCCTCGGCCTGTGGATCGGATCCATCCGGTGGTTCCTGTCGACCTTTCCTGCAATCCAGGTCTGGCAGCCGATGGTGGATCTGGAGACGGTCGATGCGGAGAGGGAGTACACGCCGGCTCCGTAGGGTCGCTCGAAGCGAGGCCGGGCGAGCGAAGCCTCCCCCGTCTCCGCCCATCGCAGTACCTTCCGGCCCATGCGCGCGGTCACGTTCAACGTCACGATTCCCGGATTCCTTCTGGGCAAGAGCCTGGGGGGGGTCACGAAGTCGGCCGTCTTCGGCCGGGCGAGTGGTGTCCGTCTGTCCGAGCTGCCCGAGCCCGCGCTCCCGGCCGACGACTGGGTCCGTCTGGAGGTGTTGAAGGCGGGCATCTGCGGCACGGACATCGGGAACCTGACGTTCAAGGCGAGCCCGGCCATGGAGCCGTTCGGCTCGTTTCCGGCCGTGCTCGGTCACGAGATCCTGGCTCGGGTGATCGAAACCGGTCCCGCGGTGCGGGGCATCGAAACCGGTCAGCGCGTGGCGGTCGACCCCGTCGTATCCTGCACGGTGCGGGGGTTCGCGGAGCCGGAGCGGTGCCCTTCATGTGCCGACGGCCATCCCAACACCTGCGCACGGATGGGCGAGGAAGGGGAGCTGGAGATCGGGGGACACCCGATCGCTCGAGGAACCACCATCGGCTACCATGCCGACATCCCCGGCGGATGGGGCGAGCGCACGATCGCGCATGCGAGCCAGATCCACCCCGTCGACGACGACGTGGACGATCGTACGGCCGTGCTCGTCGAGCCGTTGTCGGTGGGGATGCACGCCGTGCTGGGCATGCGTCCCTGGGGCGAGGGGCCGGTGCTGGTCATCGGCAGCGGACCCATCGCGTTGGGAACGATCTGGGCGCTCAGGGCGGCGGGCTTCCAGGGCGAGATCCTCTCACAGATCAAGCGTGGTCACGAGGCCAAGCTCGCCCTCTCGCTCGGCGCGAGCGGTACCGTCTCGCCGGGTGACGAGGCGCGCCAGGCGCTCGTCGATACCGGCGCCCAGGCCTACATGCCGATCGTCGGAGACGAGGTCTATGCGGGCGGCGGCTTCCCGTTGATCTTCGATTGTGTCGGGAGCGCGCAGACCGTCAAGCAGACGCTACGCTACGCCTCTCCTCGCGGCCGGATCGTGATGCTGGGGTGCGCCGCCGAGATCAAGAAGCTCGACATGACCTTCGTGTGGGCGCACGAGCTGACCGTGAAGGGCTTCGTGTGTTACGGTCAGGAGGAGTGGCGGGGCCAACGGACGCACACGTTCCGCGTCACGCACGATCTCCTGGCCGAGACGGGGGCTCCGCTCCGCGAGATGGTCACGCACGTCTTTCCGTTGCGTCAGTACCGTGACGCACTCGCCGCCGCGGCCGACCGTCGTACGAGCGGCTCCATCAAGGTCGTACTGGATCCAACCGTCGAATAGAAGAAGGAACGCATGTCATCGGGACCGCGCGTTGTTGTGGTGGGAGGCGGCGTCATCGGCGTGTGCTCGGCCTACTACCTGGCGCGCCGCGGCGCCGACGTCGTCCTGCTCGAGCGGGAGACCATCGCTGCGGGGGCGTCGTTCGGAAACGCCGGCACGATCTCGGCGGGGCACCCACCGTTGAACAAGCCGGGGCGCGTGCGCAACGCGCTCCTGCAGATGCGCGATGCGACGAGTCCGCTGTACGTGAAGCCACGTTGGGACCCGGGTCTGTGGCGCTGGCTCGCCGAGTTCGCGCGCTACTGCACGTGGGATCACGTCGAGGCCGCCATGAACGTCATGGCCCCGATGGGCATGGACACGCTCGACCTCTTCGACGAGCTCATCGCTGCAGAGGAGATCTCCTGCTCCTACAGGACCCACGGCTACCTGGCCGTGTGTCGGACGGAGGAGGGCGTGGAGGACACGAGGCACGAAGCCGCGATCATCGAGCGCCACGGATACCATCCGAGCGTGCTCACCGGCGAGGAGCTGCGGGCGTTCGAGCCGGTCTTCTCGGACGACATCGTCGGAGGCGTCTACTACCCCGAGGCGCGCACCCTCGACCCGCATCGCTTCGTTTCCGCGCTGGCCGAGCGGTCGGCCCGGATGGGGGTGACCGTGCGCGAAGGCGTGCGGGTCGACGACGTCGTGGTCGAGGGCGATCGGGTGAATGCGGTTCGGACGCAGAACGGAGAGACGATCGGCGCGGATGCGGTCGTTCTGGCCACCGGGCCGTTCAGCCTCTCGCTCGGCCGGCGCCTGGGCGTTCGCCTGCCGGTGCAGCCGGGCAAAGGCTACCATCGGGACCTTCCGGTCGGCGACGACGGCGCCCCCCCGCTCGACATCGCGTGCGTCCTGCACGAGCGGTCGGTGTTCTGCACCCCGCTCGACGGGGTGGTGCGCTTTGCCGGCACGATGGAATTCTCCGGCATCAACGACGTGATGCGCTCCGAGCGCCTGAACCAGCTCACGACGTCGGCCCGGATCTACATGCCGGGGCTCGGGAGCGCGCAACCCGTGTCGGAATGGTGCGGGCTGCGGCCGATGGCCGCGGACGGCCTGCCGATCGTCGGCGCCATTTCCGGTGTGGAGGGCGTCGTCGTGGCGACCGGTCACGGGATGCTCGGGCTCACGCTCGGTCCCGTCACGGGCGAGCTCGTGGCGGACCAGGTGCTCGGCGGCGAGACGTCGCGCGCGTACGCGGCCGGCCTGTCTCCGGCCAGGTTCGCCGGTCGCCGCTGACCGTCGTCGGCGCTACCGCACGTCGACGACGAGGCGCTGGGGCTTCCTGAGCTCCAGGATGCGCAGCTCCGTCCCTTGCGACAGACCCGCCGCCCAGACGACACGGTCGGCGGCGTCACACGTCAGTCCCTGCTGCACCATACGCTTCTGGCCGCGCACCTTGAGTGTGCGCAGGCGCACGATCGGCTTTCCGCTCCGTGTCTTCGCCCGCGACGGAGTCAGCGACACCGTCAGAAGCACGTCACCCTGGAGCTTCGACGGCTGCTCCTTCCCGTCGCAGGAGAGCGTCGTGCCGGCCTTCTGCAGCTGGACGTGGTAGCCCGGGAAGGGCGTGCCTCCCGCGAACGTGAAGATCGCCCGGTCGAATCCGGTGTGCCCCGACACGTGTACGGACTGCAGCGTGGCCCAGGCGGCGGAGGGCGATGGGGCCCGCCGCACGCTGTTGCCGGTCCACGGCAGGTCCACGGAGACGTTCGACGGGTCGATGCCCGCGAGCGCGGAGTCGGAGAGCTGCTGGTGCTGGATGACCGGAGTGGACGCGTTCGCGGAGGCTTTGCCCGCGGTGCTCGCGGCGTCCTGTCCGGCATCGGCTTTTCCGCCGCAGGCGGCGAGCATCATCAGGGCGGCACAGGACAGAGCGGCCCGGCGCAGGTAATGAGTATCCATGTCCTCTATAGATCCAGGGGAATCACTTCGGGATGCACGTGGCTGCTCGGGTCCGGCCCGTCGACGTCCACGCCCTCGAGGCGCAGCAGCGCGACTTTTGCCGCGAGCCCGCCGCTGAATCCACCGAGCTTTCCTTCGGCGGCGATGACCCGATGGCAGGGCACGACGATGGGGACCGGATTGGCGCCGACCGCCTGTCCCACGGCGCGGGCCAGCTCTGCCCGTCCGATGGCGCCGGCCAGCTGCCCGTACGTGGTGACGTGGCCATAGGCTACGGCCACCAGATGGTCGTAGACCTGGCGTTGGAAGTCGGTGGCGGCCTCGAGGTCGAGAGGGATTTCGAAGGTTCGGCGTCGGCGGTCGAAGTACTCGCGAAGCTGGGTGACGGCGCGGAGCAACAGCGGGGGCCAGGTATCCGGCGAATCGACGTGGGCGTCCCTGGGCAGCGGGCCGAACTCGATCCTGCGGAGGCCGCGCGTGGACGCCCAAACCGTCAGAGGGCCGGCGGGCGTATCGGGCAGGTGGGCCGAGGTGACGGAGTCCGTGCTCAGGGTCCCTTTCCGGTGGCGGTCTTCTCGAGCGCTTCCTGCAGGGCGTCGAACCCCAGAAGCGCGCACTTTACGCGGACGGGGAACTTGCTCACGCCCTGCAGAGCACGCAGGTCTCCCAGGCTCCGGTCCTTCGCCGCAGCCTCGTCGCCGTGCATGAGCTCGGTGAAGCGTTTGGCGAGACCGTCGGCGTCGGACAGCGATTTGCCCTTCAGCAAATCGGTCATCATGCTAACTGCGGCCTGAGAGATCGAGCACCCCTGGCCGCTGAAGCGTGCCTCCTCGATGCGATCGCCCTCCACGCGGAGCTGCAACCGGATCTCGTCGCCGCACACGGGATTGTGCATGTGGATCTCGACGGTCTTGTCGGCGAGCTCCGCCTTGTTGTGCGGATGGCGGTAGTGCTCGAGGATGAGCTGCTGATATAGAGAGTTCAGGGCTGGCGTTTCCATGCCCACCTGTCGATTGCGAGTCTCGAAATTCCAATGTAGCGCGCCCGCCGCCGTAGGCGACAGCGGAGCGGAAAAGGCCTCAGCCGAAGATCGAGCGGACCACGTCGAGCCCCGCCACCAACCGATCGACATCGTCCAGCGTGTTGTACAGGTAGAACGATGCCCGCGCCGTCGCGGCTACTCCGTAGTGCTTCATTACGAGCTGAGCGCAGTGGTGACCGGCACGAATCGCGATTCCTTCGCCGTCCAGAATCGTGGAGATGTCGTGCGGATGGGCATCGCCCATCGTGAACGAGATCACGGCCGAGCGATCCTCGATCGTGCTGGGCCCGTAGACACGAACGCCCGGCACGGAGCGCACCTGGTCCAGCGCATAGCGGAGCAGCTCGCGCTCGTGCGCGACGATCGCGTCCATGCCGAGGCCGCTGAGAAAATCCACGGCGGCGCCCATCCCGATCGCGCCTCCGATGTTCGGCGTGCCCGCCTCGAACTTGTGTGGCACCTTCGCCCACGTGCTCATGTCACGCTCGACCACGTGGATCATCTCCCCACCGCCCTGATAGGGCTCCATCTCTTCGAGGAGCTCCTTGCGGGCCCACAGCGCACCGATTCCGGTGGGGCCGCACATCTTGTGCCCGCTCAGCGCGTAGAAGTCGACGCCCAGATCCTGGACGTCCACCTGCGCGTGCACGGCTCCCTGGGCCCCGTCCACCAGCACGAGCGCGCCCGCGTCCTTTGCGCGCGCCGCGATCTCCTTGACCGGATTCACCGTTCCGAGCGAGTTGGAGACGTGCGACACGGCCACCAGCTTCGTGCGGTCGGACAGAAGGCCGGGAAGGTCGTCGAGAACGAGCCGTCCCTCGTCGTCCAGCTCGATGAAGCGCAGCTTCGCGCCGGTCCTGCGTGCCAGGAGCTGCCACGGCACGATGTTGGAGTGATGCTCCAGAACGGTGAGGAGGATCTCGTCGCCTTCGTGCACGTGATCGAGTCCCCAGGCAGTCGCCACCAGATTGATGGCCTCCGTCGTGCCGCGGGTCCAGACGATCTCGTTCGGATCGGCGGCCCCGATCCATCGGGCCACCTTCTCCCGGGCTTCCTCGTAACCGAGCGTGGCTCGGCGGGAGAGCTCGTGGATGCCGCGATGCACGTTGGCGTTGTCGTGCAGGTAGTATGCCCGGAGCGCGTCCAGAACCGCGACGGGCTTCTGCGAGGTGGCGGCGCTGTCCAGGTAGACCAGCGGCTTTCCGTTGACCCTCTGGTCGAGCGTCGGGAACTCCCGACGGACGACGTCCACGTCGAATCGGCTCATACCTCTATGTAGATCCCGTCGTCCCGGATGTCGACCGGAAACGACCTGACGGGGCGAATCGCCGGCAGCCCCTTGTTCTTGCCGGTGCACGCGTCGTAGCGGGCACCGTGATAGATGCAGATGAGATCGCAGCCCTCGAGCTCACCGTCCGAGAGCGGATACGCTTCGTGGGAGCATTGGTCTTCGAGCGCGCAGATACGGCCATCCATGTTGGCGAGCACGACGGGCTGGCTGCCGGCCATGCGGCCGATCAGCTTGCCAGGCGCGCATGCATCGATGTCGGCTACGCGGATCCACTCAGCCATTCAAGTTCTCCAGAACCCGTGGCAGGCGCAGGTCGGGACGCATCCAGCCTTGCGTCTCTGTTATGCGAGTCCGCGCAGCTTGCGCTCGATGACGTGCTGGACCTTCTTGCCCACGCCGCCCATCGGAAGACGCGAAAGCACCTCTCCCAGGAACCCGAGCACGACCAGGCGCTCGGCCTGCATGCGGGTGAGCCCGCGCGTCATCAGGTAGAACTTGGCGTCGGAATCCAGCTCGCCTACGCTCGCGCCGTGCGAGCACTTCACATCGTCCGCCTCGATCTCGAGGTTGGGCAACGAGTCGGCCCGTGCGTGCGGGGAGAGCAGGAGGTTCCGGTTCGTCTGGTAGGCGTCGGTCTTCTGGGCGCCCTTGTGCACGCGGATGATGCCGCGGAACACCGAACGGCTCGATCCGTCGAGCGCGCCCTTGTAGAGCAGGTCGCTCGTGGCTTCGCGCGCCACGTGATCCTGGCTGGTGTTGAAGTCGAAGTGCTGGTCGCCGTCGCCGAAGTACAGGCCCAGCATGTCGCTGTCCGCGCCGGGGCCCAGCAGGCGGGCATTGAGGTCCACCCGGGTCACGCTGCCGCCGAGCGCGACGTTGAGCGTATCGAGCTTCGCGTCGCGCTGGGCCAGGGTGCGCTGCACGGACTGGTAGAACGCTCCCGTTCCCAGGCGTTGGATCGAGACGTACTGCACCTGCGCACCGTCACCGGCGATCAGCTCGACCGCCACGGAGATCAGGCTCTGCGCCTCGAACGAGTCGGAGAGCATCTCGTCCACGTAGGAGACGTGGCTCGCCGCCTCCGCCACGATCAGCGTGCGGGAGAAGGTGGCGACGCCGGATTCACTGAACCAGCGCGTGACGCGGATCGGCTTCTCCAGATGCACGCCGCGCGGCACATGGAGGAGTACCCCGTCCGTCCACAGTGCGGCGTTCATGGCCGCGAACTTGCCTTCCTCCGGCGGGACGGCCTCGGTGGCCAGGTATTTCTCCAGAAGCTCGGGTCGTTCCTCGACGGCCCGGTGCAGCGAAAGAAGCTGCACGCCCTTCTCCGCCATCGCCGCGTCCACGTCGGTATGCACGACGTGCCCGTCGATGAAGACGATGTGCCCGCACGCCTCGTCGCGGTCGAGGGCGATCGCCTCGCGGAGCGGCACCGGCCACTGCTCCATGTCGTCCGGCGCGGCCTCGGCCGAGCTCAGCGTCAGGGATTCGAGGTCGAGCGTCTTCTTGAGGTCCGTGTAGCGCCACTGCTCGAGCCGGGTCGTCGGCATGGGTGTACGCTCGTAGACATCCCACGCCGCCCCGCGCCGCTGGCGCAGCCAGTCGGGCTCGTCGGTGGTGATCCTGTCGACGGCCGGACGATTGATTGCTTCGGTCACACCTTCCACGAGTTCTCCGATCATCCGACGGACCCTTCCATCTCCAGCTCGATGAGACGGTTCAGCTCGACGGCGTATTCGAGCGGGAGCTCCTTGGCGATGGGCTCGATGAATCCGCGCACGATCATCGCGGTCGCCTCATCCTCGGAGATCCCGCGGCTCGTCAGGTAGAAGAGCTGCTCCTCGCCGATCTTCGACACCGACGCCTCGTGCCCGACGTTGGCGTCGTTCTCCTCGATCTCGATGTACGGGTACGTATCCGTTCGCGACGTGTCGTTGATGAGCAGCGCGTCGCACTCGACGTTCGAGCGCGCGTGATGCGATCCTTCGTAGACCTTGCAGAGGCCACGGTAGGTCGAGCGGCCGGTGCCCTTCGAGATCGACTTGGAGACGATCGACGAGGTCGTGCGCGGAGCCACGTGGACGACCTTGCCGCCCGTGTCCTGGTGCTGGCCGTTGCCGGCGTAGGCGATCGAGAGGATCTCTCCGTGCGCGCCTTCGCCCACGAGATAGCAGGACGGATACTTCATCGTGAGCTTGGAGCCCAGGTTGCCGTCCAGCCACTCCATCTTGCCACCCGCGTGCACCATCGCCCGCTGGGTGACCAGGTTGTACATGTTGTTCGACCAGTTCTGGATGGTCGTATAGCGGAAGCGGGCGTTGTCCTTCACGACGATCTCGATCACGCCGGAGTGGAACGACTCGGTCGAGTAGACCGGTGCCGTGCACCCCTCGATGTAGTGCGCGTGCGAGCCCTCTTCGGCGATGATCAGCGTGCGCTCGAACTGGCCCATGCGCTCCTGGTTCACGCGGAAGTACGCCTGCAGCGGCGTCTCCAGCTTGACCCCCTTCGGGATGTACACGAAGGAGCCTCCGGACCACACGGCGGAGTTCAGGGCCGCGAACTTGTTGTCGTAGGGCGGAATGACGGTCGAGAAGTACTCCCGGAACAGATCGGGATGGTTCTTGAGCCCGTCCTCGATGGAATCGAAGATGACGCCCTTGCTCTCCCACTCCTCGCGCAGCGAGTGGTAGACCATCTCGGACTCGTACTGGGCTCCAACGCCCGCGAGGACCTTACGCTCGGCCTCGGGGATGCCGAGCTTGTCGAAGGTGTCCTTGATTTCCTCCGGCACCTCGTCCCACGTGCGTCCCATGCGATCCTGCGGGCGCACGTAGAAGTAGATCTCGTCGAGCACTTCCTCGAGTCCCGTGAGGTCGCCGCCCCACGTGGGCATCGGCTTGGCGTTGAAGATCTTGAGCGCCTTCAGGCGGAACTCGAGCATCCACTCGGGCTCCTCCTTGTGGGCCGAGATCTGCCGGACGACTTCCTCGTTCAGTCCCTTCTGGGCCTGATAGACCGGCTTGCCACCGGTGACGAAGTTGTACTTGGACCGGTCGAGATCGAGGTCGGTGATGACTTCGTTCTGCGGCATGGGGACTCCCTGTGTCTCTCGTGCGCTCGGACGCTCAGACGCCGGCGGAGGCTTCGTGTTCGGTCCAGGCGCGGTATCCGTCTTCTTCCAGCTCCAGCGCGACCTCGGGCCCGCCCGACCGTACGATCCGGCCTTCCACCATGACGTGCACCTGGTGGGGCTTGATGTAGTTGAGCAGCCGCTGGTAGTGCGTGATGAGGAGGATCGTCATGTCCGAACGCTCCTCGAAGAGCTTGTTCACGCCGTTGGCGACGATCTTGAGCGCGTCGATGTCGAGGCCCGAGTCGGTCTCGTCCATGACGGCCACCGACGGCTTCAGCACGGCCATCTGGAGGATCTCGTTGCGCTTCTTCTCCCCTCCGCTGAACCCGTCGTTGACGTAGCGCTCGGCGAAGCTCGGGTCCATCTCCAGGAGCTCCATGCGCTCGGTCAGCATGTCGGCGAACTCGAAGATGTCCAACTCCTCGCCCTCGGGCAGGTGTGCCTGCACCGCGGTGCGCAGGAAGTTCGCGATCGAGACGCCCGGGATGTCGACCGGGTACTGGAACGCCAGGAAGACTCCGGCTCGGGAGCGCTCGTCCGGCTCCAGCTCGAGCAGGTCGTTTCCGTGCATGAGCACGCTTCCGCCGGTGACTTCGTAGCCGGGGTGCCCGGCCAGTACCTTGGCGAGCGTGCTCTTGCCGGATCCGTTGGGCCCCATGATGGCATGGATTTCGCCTGCATGGAGCTCGAGATCGACACCGCGCAGGATGTCCGTATCCTCGTCGGCCACCTTGGCGCGGAGGTCGCTGATCTTCAAAATGGGTGCGTCGCTCATCCGTTCCTCGCGGGTGCGCTGTCCGGAGCGATTCTTCTTATCGAGAATGATTCTCCGTTTCACTCTCACAAGCTAGACGGGGCTTCCCGGAGGGTCAAGTGGACTCAAGAACG
>JBJKRT010000104.1:0-68197 GCA_046704545.1 Longimicrobiales bacterium | reverse complement strand
GAGCCGCCGATGCCCCCGGAGCCGGCGGCAGCGCCGCCCGAGCCGCCCGCCGCGGCGCCGACGCCCACGCCCGGGTTCACCTTCGGGCACCGCGACCCGCACGACAAGGCTCGTCGCCTGGCGCGCGTCCTGGTCTCGGACATGATCATGTACAACCCGGAGCGCCACGAGCGCGCGCTCGCCGCCGGGACGCTCAAGGAGGACTTCGACGACGAGATCCAGAAGTCGTGGAAGGAGTACGTGGACCAGGTCGGAGAGGAGATCGCGAACGGGACGTCGTACTGGCCGGACGCCCTCAACGACGTGCTGGCCAAGGGGCAGCAGATCTTCTGAGCGGCTGCTCCGGAGCGGCCCGAAGGGGCGTTGATGCATTATGGCCGCTCCGGTATATTGCCGCGTTGGGCCAACGGAGGGGCCGTCCGACAGGGACGGCCCCTCTAGTGCATTTCTCGACCGGACCCGCCGATGACCAAAGAGCAGATGCAGGAGCTCGCGGAGCTCGAGGAGAAGATCCAAGAGCTCAGGGGGTACCTTTGACGTGGAGCAGCGCCGCGAGCGTCTGAGCTCGCTCGAGCAGGAGATGGCGCAACCGGGCTTCTGGGACAACCAGGACAAGGCCCGCGAGACGATCGACGAGACCAACCGTCTGAAGGGCTGGGTGGAGCCCTGGACCGAGGTCCGGCAAAAGGCCACCGAGCTCGCGGAGCTGGCACAGCTCCTGGCCGAGGAATCGGATGCCGAGCTCGAGGCTGAGTGGCAGCGCGAGCTCGAGAAGCTCGCGACTCGGGTCGAGGTTCTCGAAGTGCGCACCATGCTCCAGGGAGACGATGACCACCGTGAGGCCATCGTCACGATCCACCCGGGGGCGGGAGGCACGGAGTCGCAGGATTGGGCGGAGATGCTGACCCGGATGTACACCCGTTGGGCCGAGCGGCGAGGCTTCGAGGTACGCGCGCTCGATCTCCAGCCCGGAGAAGAGGCCGGCCTCAAGAGCGCCACGCTCGAGATCAAGGGTGAGAGCGCCTACGGATACCTCAAGGCCGAGGCGGGCATCCACCGGCTGGTGCGGATCTCTCCGTTCGACGCGCAGTCGCGCCGGCACACCTCCTTCGCCAGCGTGTTCGTCTATCCGGCCGTCGACGACGACATCGAGATCGACATCGACGAAGACGATCTGCGTATCGACACCTACCGTGCGTCGGGCGCCGGCGGCCAGCATGTGAACAAGACCGATTCGGCGGTACGCATCACCCACGAGCCCACGGGTATCGTGGTCTCGTGCCAGCAGGAGCGCTCGCAGCACAAGAACCGGGCGACCGCCATGAAGATGCTCCGGGCGGCGCTGTACCGGCACGCGCTCGAGCAGAAGGAGAAGGAGCGCGAGGCGCTGGAGGCCACCAAGGCGGATATCGCCTGGGGAAACCAGATCCGGTCCTACGTGTTCCAGCCGTACACGATGGTCAACGACCACCGAACGGAGCTCAAGATTGCGGACGTGCACCGTGTGATGGACGGTGACCTCGATCCCTTCATCGAAGCGTATCTCAAGGAATTCGGGGCCGCGGCTCGAGGCTGAGCGGGTCATCGGAACGGGAATCACACCGCGTACGCACCCAACGGCATGACTGAATGGAAAACCTGAACCAGGTGCTCAAGGCTCGGCGAGAGAAGCTCGACCAGCTCCGCGAGCGAGGGATCGAGCCCTTCGCCTATACGTTCCACCCGACGCACCGTTCTTCCGAGGCCGTCGCGGCGTTCACGTCCGCCGAGACGGAGGAGGCCCTCACCGACGCGGGTGACGGTCCCGAAGTCCGTATCGGCGGGCGTATCCTGAGCTGGCGCTCCCACGGCAAGAGCGCATTCGCACACGTCGAGGACGCCTCCGGGCCGATTCAGCTGTACTTCCGCAAGGACGTGCTGGGCGAGGAGGGCTTCGCCGACCTCGACCTCCTCGACCTGGGAGACTGGATCGGCGTGGAGGGCACCCTGTTCCGCACTCGGATGGGCGAGGTGACGATCCGCGTGCAGTCGTGGACGCTCCTCACCAAATCGCTCCGGCCGCTCCCCTTCGGCAAGGTCGAGACCGACGCCGAGACCGGAGAGCGCACCGCCCACTCCGGATTCGCGGACACCGAAGCTCGCTATCGTCAGCGCTATGCGGACCTCGCGGTGAACCCGGAGGTCCGCCAGGTCTTCAGGGCCCGGGGCCGCATCGTCACCGAGCTGAGGGCGTTTCTGGACGCCGAGGGCTTCCTCGAGGTCGAGACGCCTGCGCTGCAACCGTTGTACGGCGGAGCGTCGGCCCGTCCGTTCGTGACGGCCCACAACGCGCTCGAGCGGGAGCTGTACCTGAGGATCGCGGACGAGCTCTATCTCAAGAGACTGCTCGTGGGTGGCCTCGACCGTGTCTACGAGATCTCGAAGGACTTCCGCAACGAGGGCATCGACCGGTTCCACAATCCCGAGTTCACCATGCTCGAGTGGTACCAGGCGTTCACGGACTACGAGGACCAGATGGATCTCGTGGAGCGCTTGATCCTGCACGTCGTGGACCGGGTGCTCGGTCGGCGCACCGTCACCTACGGCGAGCACGAGATCACGTTCGAGCCGCCGTTCCGGCGGATCCGGCTGCTGGACGCGCTCTCCGAAGCGCTCTCGGCCGACGTCAACGAGCTTTCCGACGGGGAGCTGCGCCGGCGGGCCGAAGACCTGTCGATCCCGGAGCTCGGCGGGGCGGGGCGGGGCAAGCTGGTCGACAAGCTCTTCGGTGAGCTCGTCGAGCCCGACCTCATCCAACCCACCTTCGTGCTCGACCACCCACGCGAGCTGAGCCCGCTCGCCAAGCCCAAGCGGGGCGAGCCGGGCCTCACGGAGCGATTCGAGCTCTACATCGCGGGCATGGAGGTATTCAATGCCTTCTCGGAGCTCAACGACCCTCTGGATCAGCGAGCGCGCTTCGAGGCGCAGGCGGAGCTGCGCGCGGCAGGCGACGACGAAGCGCAACAGATCGACGAGGACTTCATCCGCGCTCTCGAGTACGGCATGCCGCCGACCGGCGGCGTGGGCATGGGCGTGGACCGGCTCGTGATGATCCTCACCGGCCAGCCCTCCATCCGCGACGTCATCCTCTTTCCCGTCCTGCGCTCGGATGAATGACGCCGGCCTCGGCGGCCCGCCCGGCCGTCCCGTGAGGGGGCTCCACTGGTTCATCGCTCGCCACTACCTGGGGGCGGGGCGGAAGAAGGGGCTCCTGTCGCTCATCACCTGGATCTCGCTGGGCGGCGTGACGGTCGGGGTGACCGCGCTGATCGTGGTGATGGCCGTGATGGCGGGCATGCAGGGCGACCTGCGCGCCAAGATTCTCCAGTCCACGCCGCACATCATGGTGCTCGAGCAGGGCGCGAGCCTGCGCATGGAGCACTGGAAGTCCGTGATGGACACGATCCTCTCGGTCAAAGGCGTGACCGGCGCGGCCCCCTTCATCGTCACCCAGGTCTCGCTCGTCCGGGGAGGCGGAGGGACCTACGCCCAGTCGGCCGAGCTGTACGGCGTGTCGATCGACACGACGCGAGGCGCGCCCACACAGATGGAGCGCAAGATCCTCCAGGGCGTCGACCTCAAGACCCCACCGTCGGGACTCCCGCCGCTCGTGGTCGGCATCGGCCTCGCCAACCGGATGCAGCTCTTCAAAGGCGATACGGTGACCGTCGTGGCGTTCGAGAACCTGAAGAAGGACATCATGGGCGGCCTCACGCCCACGATGCGCCAGTTCCAGGTGACCGGGACGTTCCGGACGGGGATGTACGACTACGACACACAGAACACCTACACCACGCTCGCCGCCGCGCAGGAGATCCTCGGCATCCAGAGCTCGAACGAGGTGTCGGGCATCGGCATCAGGACGGTCGATCCAGGACTCGCCACCCAGATCGGCGATACGATCCAGACACGCCTCGGGCTGCCCTACTACGTAGAGAGCTGGATCACCACGAACCACGAGCTGTTCGCGGCTCTGAAGCTCGAGAAGATCGCGATGGGGCTCATCCTCTTCCTGATCGTGGTCGTCGCGGCCTTCAACATCGTCAGCACGCTCGTGATGGTCGTGGCCGACCGCACACGCGAGATCGGCATCCTCAAGGCGATGGGCATGACGCGCTCCGGCATCCTTCGGGTCTTCGTGCTCCAGGGTGCATGGATCGGCGTCATCGGCACGGGCGCGGGTACGGTGTTCGGTGTCGTCCTCGCGTGGGTCCTCGGCCGATACCAGATCATCCGGATCCCACCGGAGGTGTACTTCGTGGACCATCTGCCGGTCACCCTGCAGTGGACCGACGTCCTGTGGATCGTGGGCGCGAGCGTGGTGGTCGCCTTCGTTGCCACGATCTATCCGGCCGTCCGGGCGTCCCGGCTCGAGCCGGTGGACGCGATTCGCCATGAGTGACGCCGCCTCCCCCCGAAGCGCTCCACCACCTCTGGAAGCGGAGAACCTGGAGAAGCGCTTTGCCACGACGGGCAACGGCGAGCTCGAGGTCCTGCGGAGCGTGAGCCTGCGCGTCGAGTCCGGAGAGGCGGTCGCGATCACCGGCGCGAGCGGTGCCGGCAAGTCGACGCTGCTTCACCTGCTCGGAGCCCTGGACCGGCCGTCCGGCGGGCAGGTTCTCGTCGGAGGCCGGCCGGTCGCGGGCCTCACCGACGAGGAGTTGGCCCGGATCCGGAACCGCCACATCGGATTCGTGTTCCAGTTCCATCACCTCCTGAGGGAGTTCACCGCGCTCGAGAACGTGATGATGCCGGCACTGGTCGCGGGCGTCGCGATGGGCCGGGCACGAGCGCGGGCGCGAGAGCTCCTGCAGGCGGTGGGCGTCTCGGACCGTGAGCGGCACAAGCCCAGCCAGCTCTCGGGTGGGGAGCAGCAGCGAGTGGCGGTGGCGCGCGCGCTCGTCAACGATCCCCTCGTTCTCCTGGCGGACGAGCCGTCGGGCAATCTCGATACCGAGACGAGCGAGCGCTTGCACGACCTTCTGTTCCGCCTGAGGGAGGATCGACAGCTGTCGATGGTGATCGTTACACACAATCGAGACCTGGCCGGGCAGGCCGATCGGGTCCTTCTCCTTCAGGCCGGTCGGCTCCAACCGACCCTTGAGGTGTAGGTGACGGCGGACGAGCGCCCAAGGGCAATTCAGGGTGACCAAGATGGTTTGTGACAACTGCGGTTCCGCCGACGCGGTCGTGGAGCTGACGCAGATCGTGAACAATCAGGTGTCGACGACGCACCTGTGTGAGAAGTGTGCAGCCGCCAAGGGGCTCGATGCCCCGCCGGAGCCCAGCAACTTTCCACTGACGGACTTTCTCGCGCAGATGGGCGAGGCATCTACGGCCGAAAGCCCGCATGCCGAGCTTCGCTGCTCGTTTTGCGGTCTGAGCTTCAGCGATTTCCGTGAGACGGGTCGGCTGGGCTGCCCACATTGCTATGCCACGTTCGAGGCGCACCTGCGCAGTCTCCTGCGCAGGATCCACGGAGGCACCCAGCACGTCGGCAAGGTCTACCTGCAGCCCGACCCCACCGCCACCGAGAAGGAGCAGCGGTTGGAGGGGCTGCGCCGCAAGCTCGACCGGGCCGTCAACGCCGAAGACTTCGAGCTGGCTGCCCGGATCCGGGACCAGATCCGTTCGCTCGAGCCCACGGGATGAGCCATGGATGATCTGACCACGATTCCCGACTACGGCCTGAGCTGGCTCGAGGCGAGCGGCGCCCATGCCGACATCGTGCTGTCCACGCGGGTTCGCCTGGCCCGGAACCTCCAGGGATACGCCTTCGGCGCCCGGGCCCGGCTGAACGACCGCGAGGCGGTATTGCGGCACTTCCAGGAGGCGTCGCGGGCCTCGGAGAGCCTGGCCGGCGGCGTGCTGCTCGAGGTCCCTCAGGTGGAGCCTCGCTCGAGGCAGATCCTGCTGGAGCGCCGGCTCATCTCCCGCGAGCTCCTGGGCGACCGGGAGCGCGGACCTGCGAAAGGGTCCGCGGTGCTGCTGAGCCCGATCGACCCGATGAGCGTCATGGTCAACGAGGAGGACCACCTCCGGCTCCAGAGCCTCGTCTCGGGCCTCAAGTTGCAGGAGGCCTGGACCATGGTGGATACGCTCGACGAGGAGTTGGGGCAGGGACTGCCCTACGCCTTCCACCATGAATTCGGCTTTCTGACCAGTTGCCCGACGAACGTCGGCACGGGCCTGAGGGCTTCGGTGCTCGTCCACCTGCCCGGCCTCGTGCTGACCAAGGAGATCGGCAAGGTCCTCCAGGGACTCACTCAGGTGGGCCTGACCTTCCGGGGTCTGTACGGCGAAGGCTCCGAGGTGGTCGGCAACTTCTTCCAGATCTCGAACCAGACGACGCTCGGCAAGACCGAAGAGGATCTGGTCGACCATCTGGACAAGATCGTGCGCCAGGTGATTCAGTACGAGACGCAAGCGCGCCAGGTGCTGCTCAGGGACGCCCGGGCGGTGACGGAGGACAAGATCTGGCGGGCCTACGGGCTTCTGCGCTACGCGCGCTCGCTTTCGTTCGAAGAATTGATGAACTTGCTTTCCGGCGTGCGTCTTGGCGTAAGCCTGAAACTCCTTCCAGGACTTCGTGTATACACGCTGAACAAGATGATGATCTTCACCCAGCCGGCTCATCTCGAGCAGGCGGCGGGCCGTGACCTCCCACCATCCGAAAGCGACACACACCGTGCGACGTACGTACGGCGGATCCTCGCGACCGAAGGAGACGTGTCCACGGATGACGCCGAGCCCGATGAAGATTCGTCTTCCGACCGCGCCTGAGGATACCCGCTACCACCGAGAGGGGAGATGAACTACAACTTCACCGACCGGGTGCGGAAAGTGCTGGCGATGGCCCGCGAAGAGGCCATCCGTCTCCAGCACGATTACGTGGGCACCGAACACATCCTACTCGGCCTGATTCGCGAAGGCGAAGGCGTCGCGGCGGCCGTACTCACCAACCTCAACGTCGACCTCGACCAGATCCACGAGCGGGTCGAGGAATCCGTGCGCAAGGGGAAGGCCACCATTGCGCTCGGGGAGCTCCCGTATACGTCCAGGGCCAAGAAGGTCCTCGAGTTCGCGATGGCGGAAGCTCGCGACTTCAATCACTCGTACGTGGGAACGGAGCACCTCCTGCTCGGACTGCTCCGCGAAGAGAAGGGCATCGCCGCTCAGGTCCTGAACTCCCTGGGAGTGACGCTCGAAGAGGCCCGCGGCGAGACGCTCAAGGTGCTGGGATCCGACGTGGCTCCATCCGAGCCCGCCGGCATCGGCGCGGGCGCCTCTGCCGTTGGCGCCACGAAGCCGGGCGAAAAGAAGTCCAAGACGCCCGCGCTCGACCACTTCTGCCGCGACCTCACCGATCTGGCGCGCCAGAACAAGCTCGATCCGACCATCGGCAGGACCGAGGAGATCGAGCGGGTGATCGAGATCCTGTGCCGGCGCAAGAAGAACAACCCGGTGCTGATCGGAGAGCCCGGCGTCGGCAAGACCGCCATCGTGGAGGGTCTCGCCCAGCTCATCAGTCGGAGCGAGGTGACCGAGGCGCTCAAGGACCATCGCGTGCTCGCGCTCGACATGGCTGCGGTCATCGCCGGCACGAAGTACCGCGGTCAGTTCGAGGAGCGCCTGAAGGCCGTGATGAACGAGATCCAACAGAATCAGAACGTGGTCCTGTTCATCGACGAGCTCCACACCCTCGTGGGCGCGGGCGCGGCCGAAGGGGCCATCGACGCCTCGAACATGCTCAAGCCGGCG
This sequence comes from Longimicrobiales bacterium, assembly GCA_046704545.1. Classification (GTDB taxonomy): domain Bacteria; phylum Gemmatimonadota; class Gemmatimonadetes; order Longimicrobiales; family Gaopeijiaceae; genus SZUA-318. The sequence continues at coordinate 60,397 of JBJKRT010000104.1, read as the reverse complement.
CTCGCACGGGGCGAGCTCCAGTGCATCGGCGCGTCGACGCTGAACGAGTACCGCAAATACATCGAGAAGGACGGGGCGCTCGAGCGGCGCTTCCAGCCGGTGATCGTCGATCCGCCGATCGTGGACGAGACGGTCGAGATCCTGAAGGGGCTCAGAAGCCACTACGAGGATCACCACCGCGTCGTCATTCCCGACGAGGCGCTCGAGGTCGCGGCCAAGTTGTCGGACCGCTACATCACCGACCGCTTCCTGCCCGACAAGGCCATCGACGTCATCGACGAGGCGGGCGCCCGGGCGCGCATCGCCAGCCAGGTGCCGCCGCCCGAGGTCGAGGAGCTCAAGGAACAGCTCGCGGAGATCGCCCATCGGAAGGAAGAGGCGATCGGCAACCAGGACTTCGAGCGTGCGGCGGAGCTGCGCGACGAGGAGCGGGAGCTGGGCCAGGAGATCCGCCAGCGCCAGGAAGCGTGGGAAGAGGAGCGCAAGCGCCATCGTCCCGAGATCTCCTCGGAAGACGTCGCGTTCATCGTGAGCCGATGGACGGGCGTTCCGGTGACGCGCATCCGCCAGACCGAGTCCGAGCGACTCGTGAACATGGAGGACGAGCTCCACAAGAGGATCGTCGGTCAGGAGGACGCGATCGACGCGATCGCCCGGGCGATCCGGCGCAGCCGCGCGGGGCTCAAGGACCCGCGGCGCCCGATCGGGTCGTTCATCTTCTCCGGACCGACGGGCGTCGGAAAGACCGAGCTCGCGCGAGCGCTGGCCGAGTTCCTGTTCGCGGACCGCGAGGCGCTCATCCGTGTGGACATGAGCGAGTACATGGAGAAGTTCTCCGTGTCACGGCTCATCGGAGCGCCGCCCGGATACGTCGGGTACGAGGATTCCGGCGCGCTCACGAAGGCCGTGCGGCGGCGTCCGTACTCGGTCGTTCTTCTCGACGAGATCGAGAAGGCGCACCCGGACGTCTTCAACATCTTGCTCCAGGTGCTGGACGAAGGGCATCTCACCGACAACTATGGGCGGGTGATCGACTTCAAGAACACCGTGCTCATCATGACTTCGAACCTCGGCGCGCGCGACATCACCAAGGGCGGAGGCCTCGGCTTCCAGTCCGGCGACGTGCAGTCGAGCTACGACATCATGCAGGACAAGGTGCGCCAGGAGATCGAGCGCGCCTTCAACCCGGAGTTTCTCAACCGGGTGGACGACATCATCGTATTCCATCCGCTCACGCGGAAGGAGATCGGCGAGATCGTCCACATCCTCCTCGGCGACGTGCGCACGCGCCTGCTGGAGGAGGAGCTCACCATCCACCTGACGTCGGCCGCGGTCGATTTCCTGGTGGAAAAGGGCTACGACGAGAAGTTTGGAGCGCGCCCCTTGAAGCGCGCCATACAACGGTATCTCGAGGATCCGCTGTCAGAAAAGATCCTGGTGTCGGAGTTCGCTGCCGGAGATGAGATCGAGGTGGATGCGGACTCCGAGGGGAACGGACTCACCCTCAGAGCTGGATCGGCGACCAAGACGTGAGGAAGGGAAACAGATTCGGTCTGTGCATCCGAGCCGGGAAGGCCACCGCGCTGGCGGCGGCCTTCTTCGGTGTCATGGCGCTGGTTGCGCCGAGGGGTGTGGAGGCCCAGGCGACGAATCAGCCGGTCCACATCGACTCGATCGCGGTCGAGGGGAACCAACGCATCTCGCGAGAGACGGTCATCAACACGTTCGGCGTCCAGACGGGATCGGACGTCACGTACCGAGATCTCCAGCGGGGCATCAAGAACCTCTACGCGACCGGCAACTATACGAACGTCGAGGTGCACGCGCTCGGCACGACCCCGCCCATCATCCTGGTCATTCAGGTCCAGGAGCAGCCGCTCATGGCCGAGGTCGACATCACCGGCCTCGAGCACGCGTCGGCCAGTCAGACCCGTGACACGACGGGCCTGCAGGCGGGCAAGCCCTACAGCGAGCAGAAGGTCATGGACGCCGAGGCGTTCATCCGCGCGCAGCTCACGAAGAAGGGCATCCCGTTCGCGAAGATCACGCAACACAAGGACGACGTGCCGGGCCACCCCGGCGAGATCCGTCTGGTGCTGGACGTCAACGAGGGCAACCGGGTCACCGTCGCCAGAGTGCAGATCACCGGCAACAAGGCGCTGAGTGACAAGCAGATCATCTCGGCGATGGACACCAAGCCGGAGGGATTCCTCTGGTACGAGGAAGGCACGTACGAGAACTCCGACTTCCGGGGCGACGTGGCCGAGCGGATCCCGGCGCTCTACCACGCCCACGGATACCTCGACTTCAAGGTCGTCTCGGACACCGTGATCGTGGACCCGCAGACGGGCAAGGCGAAGGCCGAGCTCGTCGTGGACGAGGGACCCCAGTACCGCCTCGCCAAGTTCACGATCGAGGGGAACACTCGCTTCCCGACCGACCAGCTCAAGTCGTACTTCGAGCAGTCGGGCGGTGGGCTTCTCCACTCACTGGGGCTCAAGAAATCCGAGAAGCAGGGTGAGGGCGAGGTGTTCGACGAGGTCGCGTTCAACGACGCGCTCCAGCAGGTACACTCGCTCTACGCCAACGAAGGCTATATCTGGGCTCAGGCGAGCCCGGTCATCAAGAAGATCCCGTCCGCGGGGCCGGGCAAGCCGCCGACGGTCGACGCCGAATGGCGGATCTCGGAGGGCGCACCGGCCATCGTGAACCGGGTCGAGGTCAAGGGCAACGACTATACCTACGACTGGGTCGTGCGGAACCGCATCTCCGTGCTTCCCGGCGACGTGTACAGCCAGGACCGCGTGCTCCAGAGCTACCGGAACATCTCGTCTCTGGGCTTCTTCGAGACGCCCATGCCGCTGCCGAACATCCAGCCGACCGACAGCGGCGACGTCAACATCACGTTCAAGGTGAAGGAGAAGCAGACCGGGTCGATCAACTTCGGCACCTCGGTGGGCGGCGGCGTCGGCCTGTCCGGCTTCCTCGGCTACGACCAGCCGAACCTCTTCGGACAGGCGAAATCGGGGAGCGTCCGCTGGGACTTCGGTAAGTACCTCAACACCTTCGAGCTGGGCTACACCGACCCTGCGCTCTTCCAGAGCCGGATCTCGGGCTCCCTCTCGCTCTTCAACTCGAGGGACCGCTTCTACCAGTTCGCCACAGGACAGCGCAAACGGCTGGGCTTCAGCCTCCGCTTCGGGTTCCCCTGGCTCAACTCGATGAACACCCGGCTCTTCCTGGGCTACTCGCTGTCGCGCACGAGGTACCAGCTGTTCCAGAACGCCTCGGATGCTTCGCTGTTCGGACGCCCGCCGGGCGTCCAGAGCCAGGTGTCACTCTCGCTCGTGCGCTCGACGCTCGATTCGCCACTCTTCCCGACGGTCGGTTCGCGGCAGAGCGTTTCGATCCAGACCAACGGTGGAATCCTGGGCGGAAACGGTGACTTCCAGCGCTTGATGCTCGAGGGGGCCTGGTGGGTTCCCACGGGCACCCTCGGAGGCGGTGGGCCGAAGAGCACCCCTGTCCGGTTCGCGCTCGGCCTGACGATGCACGCCGGCGCGGTCTTCGGAAACGCGAGCGCCTTCCCATTCGATCGGTTCTGGATGGGCGGCGTGCAGTTCGGGCAGCCGCTGCGGGGCTACAACGAGACCACGATCACCCCGCTCGGCTACTATCCTCAGAACTCCACGGCGATCACCGACATCCAGCGCCTCGGGAACGCGTTCTTCAGCCTGACCGCCGAAGAGGCGATGAGGCTGACCGACCAGGTCTCGCTCTCGGCCTTCTACGACGCCGGCAACGTGTGGAAGACGCCCGGGGAGATCGATCCCACGAAGCTCTTCCGGGGAGCCGGAATCGGCGTCCAGCTCGTGACGCCGTTCGGGCCCATCGGGCTGGACTACGCTTACGGCTTCGACAAGGACGTGCCGGGCTGGCAGCTGCACTTCCGGATGGGCGGCGCGAGTGGTGGCGGGGGTGGTGTAGGCAGCGCCTTCAGTGGATATTGACGCCGGCGCGCGTATCCCACAGCCACGATGGAACATGGGAACCTGCAACGCCCTACGGACTAGAAGCCCGTTGGATGAGCTCATCTGACCGGAAGGGTAGCCGCGAGCGTCGCCGAGGCCTCGGTGTAGCCGGCGGGCTCGACAGCCACCGTTCCAAGTGCAAGAACCATTACGGAGCACACTTCATGCGACGCACCGCGTTCGTCCCCCTCGCCCTGGCCCTGGCCATCTTCACGGTGGCGGGACCCGCCGAGGCACAGACGACCAAGATCGGGTTCATCAATTCTCAGGAGATCCTGGCCGCCGCGCCCGGTGCGAAGCAGGCCGAGGCACAGTACCAGAAGGACCTCCAGGGCTACCAGGACCAGGTACAGAAGCTCCAGGACGAGTTGACGAAGATGCAGCAGTCCCTGGAGCAGCAGCAGCTTACGCTTTCGCCCGAGGCGAAGAAGAACCGCGAGCAGCAGATCCAGCAGAAGCAGCAGGAATACCAGCAGAAGTACCAGGACCTGCAGCAAGAGGCCAAGCAGCGGCGGCAGGAGCTGATCCAGCCGATCATGGACAAGGTTTCGGGCATCATCGAGCAGATCCGCAAACAAGGTCACTATTCGCTCATCCTGGACGTGGCCGCCGGGTCGATCATCGCGGCGGATTCCACGCTCGACCTGACGCAGGAAGTCATCCGACGGATGAAGGCGGACGCTCCCGCGGCCGCGGGAGCGTCGGGCGCCAAAGGCGGCACGGGGAGCGCCAAGGGCGGGAAGGGAAGCAAGAGCGGATCCGGCGGATCCCACTAGGAAGGCGCCGAACACGGAGACCGGCGAGACCGGCGACTTCGGTGTTCCTTGCCGACGAGCCCACGGGCGCTGAGATGGTGCGCCCGTGGGCTCTTCCATTACGAGTGAGGTAGCATAGGATGAGCACCCCTCCAACATTGACCCTTCAGGAGGTCGCGGAGCTCGTCGGCGGGCGCCTTGCGGGCGACGGGACCGGCACGATCCGCGGTATCGCTCCGCTCGAAGAGGCGGAGCCCGAGCAGTTGGGTCTCCTGGCCGCGAAGCGATATGTCCGTTTCGTTGACCAGAGCCGTGCCGCGGCGCTCCTGGTCTCCGAAGAGCTGGAGGCCCATGTCACGGGCGAACGGCCCCTGGTGGTGGTGGAGGATGCCCACAGGGCGCTCGTGCCGCTCCTCGAGCGCCTGCACCCGCCGGAACCCGTGGAGCCGGGCATCCATCCCACCGCCGTGGTCGGCAGGAACGTACGGCTGGGCTCGGAGGTGACCCTGGACCCCTACTGCGTGGTAGGCGACGGCGCCGAGATCGGAGACGGCTGCCGGATCGGTGCCCATGTGGTCGTGGGTCGCCAGTCGAGGCTCGGCGCAGGCTGCACCCTCCATCCCCACGTGGTGCTCTACCCGCGCACGGTGCTCGGCAACGGCGTCGTCGTGCACTCGGGGACCTGCCTGGGCGTGGACGGGTTCGGGTACACGTTCATGGACGGAGCCCACCGGAAGGTGCCTCAGGTGGGCCGCTGTGTGATCGAGGACGACGTGGAGATCGGCTCCAACACGACCGTGGACCGCGGCTCGATCGGAGATACCGTGGTGGGACGGGGCTCCAAGCTCGACAACCTCATCCAACTCGGGCACAACGTGCGTGTCGGAGCACTCTCGATCATGGCGGCGATGGCGGGGGTGGCCGGCTCGACGAAGATCGGCCGTGGCGTCCTCTTCGGCGGCCAAGCCGGCGCCATAGGGCACCTGGAGATCGGAGACCAAGCTCGGGTGGCGGCGGCGGCACGCGTCATGCGCGACGTTCCCGCTGGCGAGACCGTAGCCGGCGATCCGGCGCGTCCGAACCGCGAATACCTCCGCTGGCGTGTCCATCTGGACCGGCTGCCCCGGCTTTCCGATCGGGTGAAGGCGCTCGAGCGAGCGGTGGATGCGCTTCGGGAGCGTGGTTAGGTTATTTGGTTTGGGTCGTAAAGGCCGTTACCCGTTATCGAGAGGCGCATGAACCCCGCCAAGCAGCGGACGATCGCTCGGGAGACCAAGCTCGACGGCGTAGGCGTGCATTCGGGTCAGGGCGCCAGCCTGACCTTCCGTGCCGCGCCTGTCGATCATGGAGTGCGCTTTCGCCGGGCCGACCTGGCGGGCACGCCCGAGATCGCGGCCACGCTCGACAACGTGGTCGGCACCGAGTTGGGGACGTCGCTGGGGCAGGGAGAGGCCCGGGTGCTCACGGTCGAGCACCTGATGTCGGCCCTCTACGCGCTCGGGATCGACAATGTCTTGGTCGACCTGGACGGCCCGGAGATCCCGATCCGCGATGGAAGCTTCCAGGACTATTTCTGCGCCATCGAGGGTGCGGGTGTCGCGGAGCAGGATGCCGACGCGCGGGTGATCTCCGTGCAGTCACCGCTCTCGGTCCGAGGCGGGGGCGGCGAGTCGTACGTCGCGACACCGGAGGAAGGGCTCCGCGTTTCGGCCACCATCGATTTCGAGCATCCTCAGATCGGCCGGATGTTCGGCTCCCTCAGCGCCGAAACCGAGGAATACCGGAACCGGATCGCGCCGGCACGCACGTTCGGCTTCAAGGAGGATGCCGAAGCGCTCCACGCACGCGGGCTCGCGCTCGGCGCATCGTTGGAGAATACGGTCGTCCTCGACGAGGACGAGGTCATGAACGACGGCCTCCGCTTCCCCGATGAGTTCCTGCGTCACAAGGTCGGCGACGTCATCGGAGACCTCGCCCTCCTGGGTGCTCGCCTGAACGCCCATATCGTGGCGGAGCGTCCCAGCCACGACGGCAACGTCACGCTCGCGCGAGAGCTCGCCGTGCACGCCCGTCGTTCGGGCCGGGTGCCGATCGTGGACGCCGCCAAGCTGATGCAGTACCTGCCACACCGCTTCCCGATGCTCCTCGTTGACCGGATCATCGATTTCGAGCCCGGCAAGCGGATCGTGGGGGTGAAGAACGTCACGATCAACGAGCCGTTCTTCCAGGGCCATTATCCCGGTCATCCCATCATGCCGGGAGTTCTGATTCTGGAGGCCATGGCCCAGGTCGGAGGCCTGCTCCTCATGGAGGAGACGGAGAACCCAGACGAGAAGGTCGTCTACTTCATGACCATGGACAACGTGAAGTGGCGACGTCCGGTAACGCCCGGGGACACCCTGGTCTTCGAGCTCGAGATGATCCAGTTCCGGCGCCACACCTGCAAGATGCGCGGTCAGGGATTCGTGGAAGGCGCGCTGGTCGCGGAGGCCGATTTCATGGCGAGGATCGTGGACCGATGAAGGAAGCCACCACGGAGGCGCGTACGGAAACCGTTATTCATCCGACTGCGATCGTCGATCCCGACGCCGAGCTGGGTCAGGGAGTCGTCGTCGGACCGTGGGCCATCATCGGGCCCGGCGTTGCCATCGGAGACGGAACCGAGATCGGACCGCGCGTCCTCGTCGAGCGGGATACCTCGGTCGGAGAGGATTGCCGCATCTCCAACGGCGCCGTGCTCGGCACGGATCCCCAGGACCTGAAGTTCCAGGGAGAGCATACCGTCCTGGAGGTCGGAGACCGGACCGTCATCCGGGAGTTCGCGACCCTGAACCGCGGTACGTCCGCGGCGGGCCGAACCGTCGTGGGCAGCGACTGCCTGCTGATGGCGTACACACACGTGGCCCATGACTGTGAGCTCGGCAACCATGTGATCCTCTCGAACGGCGTGAACATGGCCGGACACGTCATGATCGAGGACTGGGTCTCCGTCGGGGGCTTGACCCCCATCCACCAATTCGTCCGCATCGGTGCGCACGCCTTCGTCGGAGGCCTGTCCAGGATCTCCCAGGACGTGCCTCCCTACTGCCGCGTAGCGGGAAACCCGTCCAAGCTCTACGGATTGAATTCGATCGGGCTGGAGCGGCGTGGATTCTCTCCCGAGGTTCGTAAGGCCCTCAAGGACACATACCGGACGCTCTTCCAGAAGAAGATGAACCTCTCCGAGGCGATGCGTCGCGCGGAGAAGGACGTTCCGGCGATCCCCGAGGTGCGTCACATGCTCGAGTTCATCCGTAAGAGCGAGCGCGGCATCACCTTCTAGCAGGTCGAGCCACCCATGACCCCCGTGAGCACACCCCGCATCGGCGTGGTCGGTGTCGGAGCACTCGGATTTCACCACGCCCGCATTCTCGCGGCGCTCGAGGGCGTCGCGATGGCCGGCATCCACGATACCGATCCCGACCGGCAGGAGGAGGTCGCCCGCACCCTGGGCGTGGAGCCTTCGCCGACGCTGGAAGCTCTGCTGGAGCGATGCGACGCGGTCGTGGTCGCCGTGCCAACCGTGAGCCACGAAGAGGTCGCCCGAGCCGCCCTCGCGCTCGGTAAGCCGGTCCTCGTCGAGAAGCCGTTGGCCCCCGACCTGGACGCGGCCGACCGGATCCTGGCCGAGGCCGACGAGCACGGCACGTTCGTGCAGTGCGGACACGTGGAGCGGTTCAACGCGGCGGTCCTCGCTGCGGAGCCGTTCCTCGATCATCCGCTGTTCGTCGAGTCTCACCGAATGGCCCCGTTCACGCACCGCAGCACGGACGTCGCCGTCGTGCTCGATCTCATGATCCACGACGTGGATCTGGTCGGAAGCCTGGTGGGTACCCCCATTCGGGAGATCGCGGCGGCCGGCGTACCGGTGCTGACCCCCAACGTGGACATCGCGAACGCCCGCCTCACGTTCGAGAGTGGAACGGTCGCGAACCTCACGGCCAGCCGGGTCTCCCTCGAACGGATGAGAAAGCTCCGGATCTTCCAGCGCTCCGGCTACCTGAGCCTGAACCTGGCCGACGGCTCCGGGGAGTTCCTGCGTCTCAAGCGTGAGCTTCCCGCGCTCGAGGGCAGGCGCCCCGAAGGCCTCACCGCAGCGGACCTCGGCGACATCGTCGAGCGGGTCCCGCTCACCGGAGACGGGGTGGAGCCGCTCCGCAGGGAGCTGGAGAACTTCCGGGACGCGGTCCAGGGCCGGACCACGCCCGCCGTCAGCGGCGAGGACGGGCGGTCCGCGTTGGCCGTCGCACTTGCCATTCAGGAACGGATCGAGAGCCATGTCGCTGATACGCGCCCGGCGTAGGCGGAAGAAGACGTTCATCGACGTGCGCAAAGGCATGTCGCTGGGTCGCCTCCTTGTCCTGCTGGTCGCGGTGGTCGGGTTGATCTGGTATCTGGGCTGGCGGTTCTAGAAGGTCAGCGAGCCTCCGTTGACGCGCCCACCCACGATCCTGCTTCTCGCCGGAGAAGCGTCGGGCGATCATCACGGCGCCGGCGTGGCGCGGGCCCTGCGCGCCCGGCTCGCCGGAGTGCGGCTGATCGGGCTCGGCGGGCCGCGCATGGCCGCCGAGGGCGTGGAGCTCCTGGCCGGCCTCGAGCAGCTCGCGGTCATGGGATTCGCGGAGGTGGTGCGTCACCTCGGATTCTTCCGGAAGCTCGAGCGGCGCGTACACGCGCTCCTCGACGAAGACGGCATCGACCTCGTGCTCCCGATCGACTACCCGGGCTTCAACCTGCGCGTGGCCCGCGCGGCACACGCGCGCGGGCTTCCCGTGCTCTACTACATCTCGCCCCAGGTGTGGGCGTGGAAGGCGGGACGCGCCAGGAAGCTGGCCGAGTACGCGAACGACGTCGCCGTGATTCTCCCTTTCGAGGTCGACGTACTGGAGTCCGCCGGCGCCCGGGTCACCTTCGTCGGCCATCCGCTCCTCGAGCGGCCCGACGACGTGCCCGACCGGGCCGAGTTCTGCGAACGATGGGATCTCGACCCCGAACGCCCTCTGCTCGCGCTGCTTCCGGGGTCCCGGAAGCAGGAGATCGACCGGCATCTGGACCTGTTCCTCGGTGCGGCCGCGAACGTACGCCGAGCGCGACCGGAGGCGCTACCCGTCATCGCGCGGGCGTCCTCCGTCTCGGGCGGAAGTCTCAGCAGAGGGGATGTGGCGGTCGTGGACGATACGCGTGCCCTCCTGCGTCACGCGCGTGCGGGCATCGTGAAGTCGGGCACGTCCACCCTGGAAGCGGCGCTCGAAGGCGTGCCGTTCGTCATGGCCTACCGGACCCATCCGATCACGTACGCGATCGCGCGGCGGGTGGTGCGCGTCGAGCACGTGGCCCTCGCCAATCTGGTGGCGGGAGAGCGGGTGGTACCGGAGATGATCCAGGGCGACGCCACACCTACGAGGCTCGCCTCCGAGCTCATTCCGCTGATGGATCCGGACTCCGAGGCGCGGCGACGCCAGGTCGAGGGACTGCGGAAGATCCGGGGGGCGCTCGGCACTCCGGGCGCGGCGAAGCGCGTGGCCGAGCTGGCCGCCGGACTCCTGGACGGCACGCGATGAGTCGGCTGGGATTTGGCGTAGCCGGAATCCTGGGCCACGGAGCCGAGGTCGCGTTGTTCGCCACCGTGCGGGTGCGTTGGACGGGTAGGGAGCAGTACCTGCAGTTCCGGAACCGCGCGGAGCCGGTCATCTTCGTGCTCTGGCATGGCCAGCTCCTACCGCTCCTGCACTACCACCGTCACGAGGGCGTCGTCGCGCTGGTGAGCGAGCACGCCGACGGTGAGTACATCACGCAGATCATCCGTCACGACGGCTTCGACACGGTGCGCGGATCCAGCACGCACGGTGCCGCAAAAGGACTCAAGGGCCTCGTGCGCGCGGCACGGTCCGGCCGGAGCCTCGCATTGACCGTGGACGGGCCCCGAGGGCCCGCGCGCGTGCTCAAGCCCGGTGCGCTCGCCGTGGCCCGTCTCACAGGACTACCCATTCTCCCGGTCGCGGCAGGAGCCACATCCGGATGGCGGGCCGGCAGCTGGGACGGATTCCTCGTTCCCAAACCGTTCTCGACCGTGCGCATCGAATACGGGGCGCCACGGTACCTGCCACGCGACGCGGACCGCGAGGCGATGGAAGCGCTGGGCCTCGAGTTGCAGAACGAGCTGGAGGCGTTGAGCCGGCGCGTCGGGAGTGGAGGCGCCGCGTGAGCGCGAGGCTGCATCGATTCGCCCGCCGGTGGTGGGCCGGGCGGGCGGGTGCGACCGGCGCCGTCCTCTCCTTCCTCACGGCGCCCGCCGAGCTCCTGTACCGGGCTGAAGTCGCCCGCCGGGCGCGGAAGTGGGAGAAGTCGGCGATACGGGTGGAGGGGCTCCGTGTCCTCTCCGTCGGGAATCTGGCGGTAGGAGGCACCGGTAAGACCCCTGTCGCCGCCTGGATCGCGCGAGTGCTGGGCGCGCGGGGATCCCGGCCCGTCCTGCTCGCACGAGGGTACGGACGCGACGAGTTGCTCCTGCACGAACGCTGGAACCCGGACGTTCCGGTGCTCGCCGGCGCCGATCGCGTGGCGTCGGCGCGGCGCGCGCAGCACGACGGCCACGACGTGGCGGTTCTGGACGACGGATTCCAGCATCGACGCCTTGCCCGTGACGTGGATGTGGTGCTCCTGGCCGCCGAGGACCCCTTTCCGGGGAGGCTCCTCCCGAGAGGGCCCTACCGGGAGCCGCCGAGCGCGCTCGGGCGGGCGCATGCGGTGCTGGTGACCCGACGGGTCGCTTCCGCCGACGTGGCGCAAACGCTCGCCGACACGGTGCGGAGCCGATTCGGACAACTCGTGACGGCGACGCTCCACCTCGCCCCGGGCGAGTGGCGCGACCTCGACGGAAGGATCGCGTCGGCGCCGGACGGCCCGATCCTGGCGGTCGCGGGTATCGCTCGCCCCGAGGAGTTCGCGTCGCAGCTCTCTGAAGTCCTCGCGGGCCCGGTGGAGCTGGCCGGCTTCCCCGATCATCACGAGTACTCCGTCCGCGACGTGGAGATGCTCCTCGCCAGGGCAGGGGACAGGACGTTGGTAACCACGGAGAAGGACGCGGTGAAGCTCCGAGCGTACGGCGATCGACTACCGACGGCGCGCGCCCTGGGCCAGTCTCTGCGGTGGGAATCCGGAGAGGCGAACATACGAAACCTCTTGAGCGGCACCCTGAAAGGAGAGAGATGACGGTGGAGCGTACGACGGACGTCCTGGTCATCGGCAGCGGAATCGCCGGGCTGACCTTCGCGCTCAAGCTGGCACCGAAGGCTCGTGTGGTCCTGGTGACGAAGAAGGAGCAGGCCGACTCGAGCACGAACTACGCGCGCGGAGGCATCGCTTCGGTTCAGGGCGAAGACGACCGCTACGAGCTCCACGTCCAGGACACGCTGGTGGCCGGAGCCGGTCTGTGTCATCCGCAGGCGGTCGAAGCCCTGGTGCGCGAAGGTCCCACACGCGTGCACGAGCTGATCGATTGGGGCACCCGCTTCGACCGACAGGAAGGGGGAACGCTGTCGCTCGGCCGCGAGGGCGGACATTCGCGCCGACGCATCGCCCACGCCGGCGACCACACGGGACGCGAGATCGAGACCGCCCTTCTGGAGGCCGTAGCCGCCGAGCCGGCGATCGAGGTGTTCGAAGACCATCTCGCCGTCGACCTGCTCGTCGCGCCGGGCCCCGCCGGACGCCCGATGTGTCTGGGGGCCCTGGTACTGGACCGCCGCACGGGCGAAGTGGACGAGGTGCACGCGCGCTTCACGATGCTGGCCGCCGGCGGCTGCGGACAGGTCTACCGGAATACGACCAACCCCCCGATCGCCACCGGCGACGGGGTCGCGATGGCGTATCGGGCCGGAGCGCGGGTGGCCAACATGGAGTTCATCCAGTTTCACCCAACGGCGATGTACCCGACCGAGGACCCGGCCTTCCTGATCTCGGAGGCGGTGCGTGGGGAGGGGGCGGTCCTGCGGGCGCTGGACGGAACGGCGTTCATGGACCGCTACCATCCGTTGGCCTCGCTCGCCCCTCGCGACGTCGTCGCGCGCGCGATCGATCGCGAGCTGAAGGAGCGCGGCGACGACCACGTGATCCTCGACGTATCGCCGATTCCGCGTGATGTGCTGGAGCGCCATTTCCCGGAAGCCGTCCAGGGGTGCCTGGACCGGGGCTTCGACCCGTCCGAAGGCATCCCGGTGGTCCCGGCCGCCCACTACCTGTGCGGTGGTGTGCTCACCGACGCCACGGGCCACACGAGCCTGGCGGGGCTCTACGCCGCGGGAGAAGTGGCGTGCTCGGGCGTGCACGGCGCGAACCGGCTGGCGTCGAACTCGTTGCTGGAAGCCGTGGTCTTCGCGGACCGGGCGGCCCGAACGATCTCCCACCGGCTCGCAACCGGTGACGGGCTCGTGTCGGGAGGGCTCCCGCAGCTGCGCGTCGTTCCGCATCCCGGCACCGACGCCCCGGACATGGCCGCGCTCGCGGAGCGGCGCACGGAGCTGCGCAATCTCATGTGGGAGTTGGTGGGCATCGTGCGCTCGGACGAGCGCCTGGAGCGCGCCGAGGCGGAAGTCGCCCGGATGGCGACCGCCGAAGCGGTACGCTGGCTGCATACGCGTTGGACGGCGGAGCAGGCGGAGCTGCGCAATCTGATCCAGGTCGCGGAGCTCATCGTGCGCTGTGCCCGCCTGCGCAGGGAAAGCCGCGGGCTGCACTACACGCTCGATCGGCCGTGGCGCGACAACGAGCATTCACTCCACGACACGGTCGTGAGTCGAAGCGAAGGACTTCCCTGGTGAAGATGCTCGTAGCGGCCGTGGGGCAGGTTCGTGGCTCGTTGGCCGCCGGAGTGGCCGAGTACGAGGAGCGCGCACGGCGTTACTGGAAGATGGAGGTGATCGAGGTGGGCGCGGGCGCGTCGGGACGGGACCCGTCCCCCGAACGGGTGATGGACGCGGAGGCGGAGCGGCTCCTCGCTCGCCTCCCGGCGGGACACGAAATCGTCGCGCTCACCCGAGTGGGACGATCCATGGGCTCGCGTGGGCTCGCCCGCTACCTGGAGAAGCATGCCGTACGCTCGTCTCCGGGCGTGGCGTTCGTGCTGGGCGGCGCGTACGGTCTGGGTGAGGAGGTTCTCTCACGCGCGACCAAGCGCCTCTCGTTGTCGGCCATGACGCTACCGCACGAGATGGCGCGCCTGGTGCTCGCGGAGCAGCTGTATCGGGCGGGGACGATCTTGCGGGGAGAGCCGTACCACAAAGGCGACTGAGGGGGCCCGCGAATCGCGGACCTGAGCCCTCGGCGAACACGACCCATCGACATCAGGAGATCGCGTGGCGGACACGATCGACCTCGAGCTCATCATTCGGGACCTCGGCGGCTCCCGCATCCTGGAGGACTACCTCGCAGGCGCGGACGCGGCAGTGGCCCGCTTCGGCCGCCACTTCAAGGATCCGGAGGCGTTCCGGAAGAAGGCCGCCGAGGTGGACGAACGGTTCGATCGCGACGCACGCGCCGACGCCGCCCGGGCGATGCACGGGCCGGGCGCCGCGTCGGAACGGCTCGAGCGCTGGGTGGAGCAGGGTGGCTACGTGGTGACCACAGGCCAGCAGCCGGGCCTGTTCACGGGTCCGCTCTACACGATCTACAAGGCGCTTTCGGCGGCGCGCCTCGCCGAAGGGCTCGAGGAGATCCTCGGCAAGCCGGTGCTTCCGCTCTTCTGGGTCGGATCCGAAGACCACGACTGGGCCGAAGCCAACCATGCCTGCCTGGTGGATCTCGACAACGAGCTGCGATGCGCCGAGCTCGTGCGCGAAGACGAGGCCACCCCCTCGCTGCACCGGATCCCACTGCCACCAGACACGGCCGAGGTCGTCGCGTCGTTTCTCGAAGCCCTCCCGGACACCGACCACAGCGCTCCGTACGTGGATCTGATGCGCGAGGCCACGGCCCCGGGGCTCACGCTGCCCGAGAGCTGTCGGATCGTGCTGGAGCGCCTTCTGGAGCCGTTCGGCATCCTGCTCACCGATGCCGCGGATCCTGTCGTGAAGGAGCGCTCGCGCGACATCCTCTTCCACGAGCTCGAGCATGCCGCGGATCATGAAGCGGTGCTACGCGCCACGGCGGACGAGCTCGAGCGCGACGGATACGAGCTCCAGGTTCCTCTGCTCGAGGGTGGCGTGAACCTGTTTCTGGAAGGTGCGCAGGGCCGCGAGCGTCTCTACCGGGACGGGGACGGGTTCCGCCTTCACGGCTCCGGAGTCCGCCTCTCGGCGCAGGACGTCCGCGACCGCGTGGAGGCCGATCCCGGGTCGCTGAGCCCCAACGTGCTCCTGCGGCCCATCGTGGAGAGCGCCGCGTTCCCGACGATCTGCTATGTGGCCGGGCCGGGCGAAATCGCCTATTTCTCGCAGATCGGCAGGTATTTCCGCGCGTTCGGAATCGAGATGCCGGTCGTGCAGCCGCGCACGGCCCTCACCGCGGTGGAGGGTAAGGTCCGAAAGGTGCTCGACAAGTTCGACCTCGACCTCGACGATCTCGACCGACCGTTCCACGAGCTGGCCGGCGCCCTGGCCCGCGACGATATGCCGCCCGAGGTGCGCCGGGCACTCGGAGAGGTACGGGGGGCGGTGGCGCGGGGCGTGCGGGGGCTCGAGGACGAGGCCAAGGCGATCGACCCCACGCTCAAGGGCCCGATCCGGCACGTGCAGAGCCAGACGTTCCAGGCGCTCGGAGACGTCGAGAAGAAGATCTTGCAGGCACTCAAGCGGCAAAACGAGACGACGCTGGCTCAGGTGGAGAAGGCGCAGATCCACCTCTGGCCGGAGGGCAAGCCCCAGGAGCGGGTCCTCAACGTCTTCTACTACCTCGTGCGCTACGGTGGCGCGTTTCTTGATGCCGTCTACGACCGATGCCCGTCCGGGCCCCGTTGAGCGACCTGTCGGAGTGGTGAATCCGGAAAGGGGGACTGCTGCCGCGTGACGACCCAGCGTGAGGCACCCGCGCCCGCGAAGCCACGAAGCTCGGGGGCGGCGGCGCACGTGTTCGCGGGCATCTTCGTCAGCAAGGCCTTCGGTTTCGTCGGCAGGCGCGTCTTCGCCCACTACTTCGGCGCGGACATGTTCGCCGACGCCTGGCAGGCCGCCCTGAGGCTTCCCAACGTCCTGCAGAACCTGCTCGGCGAAGGTACGCTGTCCGCCTCGCTCATCCCGGTCTACGCCGAGTTCCTGGAGGAAGGGAGGGAGGAGGAAGCCAGCCGCTTCGCGGGGGCGGCGCTCGGTCTTCTCATGGCCGTGGCGGGAGCCTTCGCGCTGCTCGGCGTCCTCATCGCACCCTGGATGGTGAAGCTCTTCTTCTGGGAGTGGAGCCCGGAGAAGCGTGCGATCACCACGACGCTCGTCCGCATTCTCTTTCCGATGACCGGGGTGCTGGTCATCTCGGCCTGGGCGCTCGGAATCCTGAACAGCCACCGACGCTTCTTCATCTCCTACGTGGCGCCGGCGTTCTGGAACCTCGCGATGATCAGCACGCTGATCGCCTGCGGCAGCTACCTCTCGTTCGGGCGGCACGCGCTGGTGGTGGCCCTGGCGTGGGGCGCGCTCGGGGGCGGCCTCCTCCAGCTCGGCGTCCAGGTGCCGTTCCTTCTGCCGCACATGAAGGGCTTCAGACTCTCGCTCGGCCGGGGTGTGAACGGCGTCCAGGAAGCCGTCCGGAACTTCACGCCGGTGGTGGCGGCCCGAGGGGTCGTCAACCTGACCGGATGGTTGGACACGATCCTCGCGGGGCTGTTGGCGGGCGGAGCCGTGGCGCTGCTCGGCTACGCGCAGCTCCTCTACATGCTGCCCATCTCACTCTTCGGGATGTCGGTGGCGGCGTCGGAGCTCCCCGAGCTCTCGCGTATGAGGGCCGAGGCCAAGGCGACGCTCGCCAGGCGTGTGGCCACCGCGTTGCACAGGGTCTCCTACTTTCTCATCCCCACCGCGGTGGGCTACGTCCTCCTCGGTGACGTCGTGGTGGGCGCGCTGTTCAAGACGGGCGCGTTCGGCACCTCCGAGACCCTGGCGACCTGGGCCATTCTGGGCGCGTTCTCGCTCGGCGTGACCGCGACCGCGAGCTCCCGCGTGCTCTCTTCGGCCTTCTACGCGCTGCACGACACCCGCACGCCCGCCAGGATCGCCTACCTGCGCGTGGCGGTGGCGACCTCCCTGGGACTCGCCTTCATGTTTCCGATCGACCACATCCGGGTGGGTCACCTCCACCTCGGCGCGGCGGGGCTGGCCCTGGCGGCGTCCGTGGCGGGCACGCTGGAGTATCTCCTGCTGCGTCGGGCGCTCGGCCGCTACCTCGGACCGCACGGGCCGGGCACGTGCCCGGTTCTGAAGATGGCGCTGGCCGCGGCGCTCGCGGGCGCCGCCGGGGTAGGCCTCCAGATCGCCCTTCATTCCACCCATCCGATCGTGGCGGGGCTGGAAACGCTCCTTCCCTACGGGGTACTCTACGTCGCCGCCGCGGCGGTGCTCGGCGTGCCGTTCCCCCTCCACCGGAGCGAGGCGGCATGAGCGCGGGCCGGCCGGGCGGCGGCGCCGCGCATCGTACGTACTCCGAGCCCGAATGCCGCTGAACCTCGAAGACCTCGGGACGCTCTCCACCAAGCCCGGCGTGTACCTCTTTCGCACGTCCGGGGGCGAGGTGCTCTACGTCGGGAAGGCCAAGTCGCTCCGCGCCCGGGTGCGCAGCTACTTCCGCGGCTCGGACCAGAGCGCCAAGACACGGGAGATGCTGCGCCATGCCGAGAACCTCGAGACCCTGGTGGTCGGCTCGGAGGCCGAGGCGCTGATCCTCGAGGCCAACCTCATCAAGGAGCACCGGCCGCGCTTCAACATCCTCCTGCGGGACGACAAGCGCTATCCGTACATCAAGGTCACGGTCCAGGAGCCCTTTCCGCGCGTCTACGTGACCCGTCGGGTGATCGAAGACGGTGGCCGCTACTTCGGACCCTACACGTCCGTCGGCCCCATGCGGCGGGCGCTCGAGGTCGTGAAACGGCTGCACACCGTTCGCTCGTGCCGCTACGATCTCCCGAACGAGCATCCGAGCCGGCCGTGTCTGGATTACCACATCGGGCGGTGCATGGCACCGTGCGTGGGTCTGCAGAGCGAAGCGGACTATCGCGCGATGATCGACGAGATCCTGCGCATTCTCGAGGGCGACACCGAAGCGCTCCGCCGGGACGTGGAGGAGCGCATGCGCGAGGCGTCCGACGGGCTCGACTTCGAGCGGGCGGCCCGCCTGCGCGACGTGATCCAGGGGCTCGACGCGCTGGCGAGCGACCAGCGCGTGCACCACGCACAGGGCGGAGACCTGGACGTGGCGGGTCTCGCCCGGGACGGAGCCATGGGTTCGGGGGTGATCCTGCGGGTGCGCTCGGGGCTGCTGCTGGGCCGGGATTCACAACGGTTCGCCCGCCTCGAGGACGAATCCGACGGCGACCTGCTCGATTCGCTCCTCGGACGCTACTACCTGAGCACGGGAACGGCCCGCACGGCCCAGATTCCCCGGGAGATCCTCCTTCCGACGGACTGCCCCGACCGCACCTTGGTGGAGGAGGTTCTGTCGGAGCGTACGGGCCGACGCGTTCAGGTACGCGTGCCTCGGCAGGGAGAGAAGGCGAGGCTGGTCGAGCTGGCCGCTCAGAACGCTCGCCACCTCCTGGAAGACCGAGTGACCGCGTTGGCCTATGCCGCCGATCGGGCGGAGGACGCGCTGTACAGCCTCCAGGAGGAGCTGGACCTGAAGATCGTGCCCCGGCTCATGGTCTGCTTCGACATCTCGCACACGCAGGGCAGCGAGACCGTCGCGAGCGCGGTGGTCTTCGAGAACGGTGAGCCCCGCAAGGCCGGGTACCGCCACATGCGCATCAAAGGCGATTGGGGCAACGACGACTTCCGCTCCATGGAGGAGGCCGTCGGACGCTACTTCCGGAGGCGCGTGGACGAAGGTGAGCCGTTGCCCGACCTTGCGGTCATCGACGGAGGCAAGGGACAGCTCGGCTCGGCCCGCCACGCCCTGCAGGAGCTCGGACTGGACAGCGTCGCCCTGCTCGCCCTGGCGAAGAAGGAGGAGGAGGTATACCTCCCTGGACGATCGGACCCCGTTCGCCTCGATCGGCGCAACCGGGCGCTCCACCTCCTCCAGCGTATCCGGAACGAGGCCCACCGATTCGCGATCGGCTACAATCGGAAGCTGCGTGGCAAGCGCACCCTGCGAAGCGAGCTCGGAGACATTCCGGGCATCGGTCCTGCACGACAGAGGGAGCTGTTGCGCAGGTTCGGCTCGCTCCGGAGCGTGCGGGAGGCGACGAAAGAGGAGATCGCGCGCATCCCCGGCTTCTCGGAGGTGCTCGCCAGCCGCATTCTGACCTATCTCGGAAGGTGACATGACCGTTCGTACCCGTTTCGCGCCCAGCCCCACGGGGCGTCTGCACCTCGGGAACGTCCGCACGGCCGCGTTCAACTGGCTCTTCGGACGCGGAAGGGGAGGCGCATTCGTGCTGCGCATCGAGGACACGGACGTGGAACGCAACGTCCCCGGTGGAGAAGCGGCCATCCTCGAGGATCTCCGCTGGCTCGGCCTCGACTGGGACGAGGGCCCGGGCGCGGAAGGACCGCACGGCCCGTATCGCCAGAGCGAGCGGGTGGCACGCTACGACGAGGCCGTGGAGCTCCTGCTCGCGCGAGGGAACGCCTATCCGTGCTACTGCACGGAGGAGGAGCTGGCCGCGGGAGACGGGGAGACCACACGCCGCTACTCCGGCCGCTGCAGACATCTGGGGCCCGACGAACGCGCCCGTCTCGAGCGGGAGGGCCGCGCGCCGGCCATCCGCTTCGCCGTTCCGGATGGTGCGGACGAGTTTGACGTTCACGATGAGGTGTATGGTGATATTTCATTTCCTGCAAACGACATAGACGACTTCATCATTCGGCGTGCGGACGGCCGTGCGACGTACAATTTCGCCGTGGTCGTCGACGACCTGGACATGGAGATCACGCATGTGATCCGGGGAGCGGGACACCTCTCGAACACGCCGAAGCAGGCGCTGCTCTTCGACGCCTTCGACCGGCCCCGACCGACGTTCGCCCACCTCCCCACGATCCTGGCCACGGACGGAGGCAAGCTGTCCAAGCGCTCGGGGGCCACGGCCGTGGCCGAGCTGCGGGCCCAGGGCTACCCGCCGGATGCGGTGCTCAACTACCTGTCGCTACTCGGATGGTCGCACCCCGAAGAGCAGGAGGTGCTCACGCGGGCCGAGCTGCTCGCGTCGATGTCGCTCGAGCGGGTGGGACGGAGCGACGCACGGGTCGACCCCGAGAAGCTCCGCTGGATCTCGGCACAGCACCTGGCCCGGGAGGACCTAGCCACGCTCACGTCCCACGTGCGGCCCTTCGTGGACACCGAGCGCTTTCCGCTGGTGCTCGAGCGCGCGGAGGCGGTGGTAGATGCGATCCGGTCTCGCCTCTCGACCTATGCGGACGTGAACGAGCACCTGGGCGTGCTCTTTCCTCCGGAAGGGGCCGAGCTCGATGGTGCGCGGGAGAACATCGCCCGGAATGCGGAGGCCGCCTCCGTGATGCGGGCGGTGCGGGCTCGCCTGGCAGCGCAGGATCCGTGGAGGGCCGAAGACCTGTCGGCGGCGGTGCGCGCGGGCGGCACCGACGCGGGAGCTCGCGGACCCGCGCTCTTCCATCCCGTCCGGCTCACGCTCATCGGCGCCGAAAAGGGCCCCGACATCGGCAAGATCCTCGCGGCCATCGGCAGGGAAGAGGCCATGCGCCGAATCGACGTAACTCTAGCCAAAACGCGCGTTTGACGCCCTTTTTGCGTGCGTCTATCTTACCTGGTCTACCCCAGTCTCGACCATCGAGGAGGAACCCCGGATGAAGATCCGTTTCGGCCTGATTCTGAGCCTTGTAGTGAGCGTGGGCTCAATGGGCTGCGCCGCGGCGGCGTCGTCGGGTGGTGCCGGCAGCGCCCCGACGATTCCCGGCGGCAAGAAGATCGCCCCCGGCCAACCGCCGCGGCAGACCGACGACACTCGTGCCGCGGCCGAGGCCCTGAAGCAGGCCCATGCCCTGGGCGACTCCGCCCAGGCGTCCGAGACGCAGCCGCTCTACCAGAAGGCGCTTGCGTCCGCGAACAAGGCGATCGCGGCCGACACGATGAACCCGTTGCCGTACCTGCAGAAGGGCGAGGCCCTCATCGGGCTCGACAACTACGCCGGAGCCGACACGGCGCTCGCCAAGGCCCAGAAGCTGCGCCCTCTGTACCAGTTCGAGATCAACCCGATGCGTGAGCGCGCCTGGATCGCCATCTACAACAAGGCGGCCCCGCTCGTGAACCAGGGCGACTACAAGAAGGCCGTGGACCTGTTCCAGCAGGCCAACGACATCTACAAGGGCCGGCCCGAGGCGATGATCATCCTCGGCCAGATCTACGCTCAGCTGCACGACGACACGCTTGCGCTGAAGAACCTGGACATGGCGCAGAAGGTGATCGCGGACCGCGGCCAGGAAGTGGACTCCGCCACCCTCGCGGGGTGGAAGAGTCAGGCGCAGAAGATCCCGTTCACCAAGGCGACGGTGCTCGCCGACGCGGGACGCTTCGAGGAGGCCATCGCCCAGTTCCGCAAGATCGCGGCGGAGCACCCGAACGATCTCACGACCAAGCGGAATCTCGCCACGCTCCTGCTCCAGGCCCAGCACAAGGACGAGGCGATCGCGGTCCTCGATTCGCTGATGGCCCGTACCGATATGACACCGCAGGATTACTACCAGGTGGGAATCCGGTACTACCAGGCCGAGGCGTATCCAAAGGCGGCGACCGCCTTCGAGAAGGCCGCGACAGCCAGCCCGAAGGACCGGGACGCCCTCGAGATGTGGACCCGCTGCCTGCGGATCGACTCCGCGTACGCCAAGGTCCCGGCCGTCGCGAAGCGCTGGATCGCGTTGGATCCCAACAACCCGAACGCCTACATCATCGAGGCGCAGGCGCTGAACAACCTCAAGAAGGATACCGCTGAGGTCAACGATCTGGTCAACAAGGTTCAGGGCCTCAAGGTGAAGGTGGACAACCTCGTCCTGCACCGTAGTGGAGACGGGGGCGGATACGTCACGGGTGAGTTGACCAACGCGTCGCTCGCCGAGGGTGCCCAGGTGACCCTCCACTTCACGTTTTACGACGACAGTGGCGCCAGCATCGGCACGAAGGACGAGACGGTGCAGCTCGGGGCCAAGGGCCAGAAGAAGGTCTTCCGAGCGAACTTCGATTCGAGCCAGCCGATCGGTGGCTACGGGTACACGTTGAGCACCATGTAGCATCGGAGCTTCCGGGGAACAGGGGAGGGTGGTCCGGGCCTTCGACGGGCCCGGGCCACCCATTGTTTTCAGGACGGAGAACGGAGCATGGGGGCTGCTTGACCGCCCCCTGCGCAAAGCGACATCTTTCCGTCCACGCGGGCGTAGCTCAGTTGGTAGAGCATCAGCTTCCCAAGCTGAGGGTCGCCGGTTCGAGCCCGGTCGCCCGCTCTCTTTTCCCCCCTCTCGCGCGTAGCATCCGCGCCTTGGATCCTGTCCGTGAGCAGTCTTCCTGTCGTCGCCGTCGTGGGCCGACCCAATGTGGGCAAGTCGACCTTCTTCAATCGGGTCGTCGGACGACGCGTGGCCATCGTGCACGACCAGCCTGGGGCCACGCGGGACCGTAACTTCGCGCGAGCGGACTGGGCCGGGCGGGCGTTCTGGATCGTGGATACGGGCGGGGTGATCGAAGGGAGCCACGAACCGCTGGACCGCGCCGTGCGCACCCAGGCGATGGCGGCCGTGACCGAAGCCGACGTCATCCTCATGCTGGTCGACGGCAAGAACGGTCCGCATCCGCTGGACGAGAAGCTGGCCGAGATCCTGCGCAAGGCCGACAAGCCCGTCCTCCTGGTAGTCAACAAGGTCGACAACCTGCCCAACGACATGGGCTACCACGACTTCTGGTCGCTCGGCATGGGAGAGCCCCTCCCGGTCAGCGCCATCTCGGGCAAGGGCTCCGGAGACCTGCTGGACCAGGTGATCGGAGCCTTCCCGGAGGCCTCCGCGGACGACGCCGAAGAAGGCGAGATCCGCGTCGCCGTGGTGGGCAAGCCCAACGTGGGGAAGTCGAGCTTCGTGAACCGCATCTTCGGTGAGGAGCGGGTCGTCGTCAGCGAGGAGGCGGGCACGACCCGGGATCCCGTGGACACGCCGCTCCGCTACCACGGGCACACGCTGGTCTTCGTCGACACGGCGGGACTCCGAAGGCAGTCGCACGTGAAGGAATCCCTGGAGTACTACAGCGCGCTCCGCACCGAGCGGGTCGTGCGCGAAGCCCAGGTGTGCGTGGTCCTGATCGACGGCACCGAAGAGCTGCATGCGCAGGACGTCCGGATCCTCGAGGCGGCCTGGGAGGCCGGCGCCGGGGTCGTCCTGCTCGTGAACAAGTGGGACCTCGTGGAAAAGGAGACGCTCACCGCGCCGCACTTCGAGAAGAAGATCCGTGACCGGATCCCGTTTCTGCGATGGGTGCCGATCGTGTTCGTCTCCGCGCTCACCGGCCAGCGTGTACGCAAGTGTCTGGACCTGATCCTGGAGGTGGAGGAGGAGCGGGGCCGGCGCATCGATACGGCGGAGGTCAACGAAGTGCTGGCGCGGCTCGTGGCGAATCAGCCCC
The DNA here is from genome assembly GCA_046704545.1 of Longimicrobiales bacterium. Taxonomy (GTDB): domain Bacteria; phylum Gemmatimonadota; class Gemmatimonadetes; order Longimicrobiales; family Gaopeijiaceae; genus SZUA-318. The sequence continues at coordinate 36,804 of JBJKRT010000104.1, read as the reverse complement.
CGCCGCATTTCCGGGGCCGTCCGGTCAAGCTGCGCTATGCCACGCAGGTTTCCACGCACCCGCCCACCTTCGCCGTCTTCGCCAACTTCCCGAAGTCCGTCCCGGCCCACTACATTCGCTATCTGCACAACGGGTTCCGTGAACGGTGGTCGTTCGTCGGCACGGACCTGCGCATTCGCATCCGGAGCAGTCGAGACTCGTGAACTTCGCCTTCCTCGTCCTCTCGTATCTTCTCGGGGCCGTCCCGACGAGCTACTGGGTGGGGAAGGGGATCTACGGTGTCGATCTGCGGACGCACGGCTCGGGGAATCTGGGCGCCACCAACACGTTTCGTGTTCTGGGTTGGAAAGCCGCGGTCCCGGTGGTGCTCGTCGACGTTGCGAAGGGCTTCGTACCGACGTGGTACTTCGCGGACTTCACCGGGGCATCGCTCGGCTGGTCGCTCGCCTTTGGAGCAGCAGCCGTCGTGGGGCACATGTTCTCGATCTGGGTGGGCCTGCGCGGCGGCAAGGGCGTCGCGACGTCGGCCGGCGTCTTCCTCGCCTTGGCTCCGTGGGCCGTTCTCGGCGGTCTCGGTGTGTGGACCCTGATCACCTTCACGACGCGGTACGTCGCGCTGGGATCGTTGGCGGCGGCTGCCGCGCTCCCTCTCCTGGTGTGGCTCACACCCCACCGTGGGGGCGTCGGGCTCATGGCCTTCACGGGAGCCGTCGCGGCGCTCGTGATCGTGGCGCACCGCTCGAACATCCGGCGTCTGATCGCAGGCACCGAGAACCGCTTCGGGCGTGACGCCACAGCAGGTGAAGCGTCCAATCCCGGACCGACGGAGCGCCAATCATGACCCGGCCGACGCGGGTCGCCGTGCTGGGAGCCGGAAGCTGGGGCACCGCTCTGGCCGCGCTCCTCACGCGTCGCGGTCACGACGTCGTGATGTGGTCGTTCGAGCCCGACGTCGCGGCCCTGGTGAACGAGCGGCACGCCAACCCCTATCTCCCGGACGTCACGCTGCCGCTCGAGCTCCACGCCACGCACGACGCGTCCGTCGCGGTGCGCGACGCCGATGTCGTGGTCTCCGTCAGTCCCGCGCAGTTCGTCGACGCAGTCCTGTCCAACGCCGCTGAGCACATCCCGCCGGACGCAATCATCGTGAGCGCCTCGAAGGGAATCGAGATCGGCAGCCTGCGGCGCATGGATGAAGTCGTGCGCGACGTGCTCGGCCCACAGAGCATGAGCCGATTCTGCGCGCTCTCGGGACCGAGCTTCTCCGCCGAGGTGGCGCGGGAAGAGCCGACGGCGGTCGTCGTGGCCAGTCACACACCCGAGACGGCCAGACGCGTGCAGGGGCTCTTCCAGACCGACTTCTTCCGCGTGTACACGAACGAGGACGTGGTCGGTGTGGAGCTGGCGGGCGCCCTGAAGAACGTCATCGCGCTGGCGGCGGGTGCGACGGCGGGCCTGGGCTTCGGTCACAACACGCTGGCCGCCCTGATCACACGCGGTCTGGCGGAGATCACGCGACTCGGTCTGGCGGTGGGCGCGGAGCGCGCCACCTTCTCCGGACTGGCGGGAATGGGTGATCTGGTGCTTACGTGTACTGGGGCACTCAGCCGGAACCGAACGGTCGGACAGCGGCTGGGACGGGGGGAGCCCCTGGACGCCATCCTCTCCGACATGAAGGCGGTGGCCGAAGGCGTAAAGACCGCGGAGAGCGTGTACGCCCTCGCGCAGCGCCACGGCGTGGAGATGCCGATCTCCGAGCAGGTCTACCGCATCACTCACGAGGGGAAGCCCCCGGCGGACGCGCTGCGTGCCCTGATGCTACGCGATCCCAAACCGGAAGAGTGGTCGTGAACGAGTCCATCGCGAAGAAAGCGTACTACTCGATCGGAGAGGTGTGCGACCTCACCGGACTCAAGCCCCATGTGCTGCGCTATTGGGAGACCCAGTTCGAGGTGCTCAACCCCACCAAGAACCGCGCGGGCAATCGGGTGTATCGGCCCAAGGAGATCGAGCTGATCCTGCTGGTCAAGCACCTCCTCTACGAACAGAAGTACACGATCGAGGGGGCGCGACTCCGCCTGCTGGAGATGCGTTCGTCCGGAGAGATCGAAGAGGAGAGACAGGACGTGCTGGAGCCGGAGTTCCTCTCGGGCATGAAGGCCGAGCTCACTCAGCTCCTCCGCGTCCTCACGCCGGGAGAGAGGCAGAAGCCGGAGTGACGATCCTCTGCACCAACGACGATGGATACCTCGCCACGGGCATCCGCGTCCTCGCCTCGGCGGCCTCCCACCTCGGATCGGTCGTTACGGTGGCCCCGGATCGGGAGCAGAGCGCCACGAGCCACTCCCTCACCATCCACCACCCCCTGCGTGCGCGCCGCACGAAGCCGGACGTATGGGTCGTGGACGGAACGCCTACCGACTGCGTCCTGCTCGCCGTGAACGAGTTGCTTCCGTCCGTCCCGGACGTGTGCGTGAGCGGCGTCAACCATGGCAGCAACATGGGTGAGGACGTTCTGTATTCCGGTACGGTGGCCGCGGCGATGGAGGCGACGGTGATGGGCATTCCGGCTGTCGCGCTGTCGCACGTGGGCGACGAGCACGGAGACCTCGAGGCGTGGGGCCCACACGTGCGGGCCATCCTCGAGAAGCTCGTCGGAAACGGGTCGTTTCCACCCCATACGCTGTTCAACGTGAACCTTCCCGCCTGCGCTCCCGAAGAAGTGCGTGGGATCCGGGTCACGTCGCTCGGGAGACGCCGGTACGCGGACTCGATCACCCGGGCGAACGACCCGTCGGGGCGGGAGTACTTCTGGATCGGGGGAGGCGTCGCCGCCTGGAGCGGATCGGAGAATTCCGACTATCAAGCGGTCGCGGACGGCTACGTGAGCGTCACCCCCCTTCATCTCGATCTGACCGACTACGGGCTCCTGGAGGAGATGCGCGGGTGGGACCTCTAGACGACACGAGATTCGTCGGATACCGGCGCAAGCTCATCGAGGACATCCGAGCGCGCGGAATCGAGGATCTGGAGCTGCTGCAGCTCTTCGACCGGGTTCCCCGGCACCTCTTCCTTCCGGAGGGCGTCTGGCCACGAGCGTACGAGGATGCTCCGATCCCGATCGGATTCGGCCAAACCGCGTCCCAGCCGTCCCTGCAGGCCTACTACATGACGCTGCTCGAGCCGGGACCCGACGACACCGTCCTGGAAATCGGTACCGGCAGCGGCTTTCTGACGGCGCTTCTGGCTCTCGTGGCCGACCGGGTCTACTCGGTGGAGCGGGTGCGCGAGCTGTCGCGACGGGCCCGCAAAGCGCTGGACGCCCTGGAGCTGCGCAACGTGGCGCTCATGGTGGGCGACGGCACGATCGGATGGCGCAAGTACGCCCCGTTCGATGTCGTGGTCGTTTCAGCGGCATCTCCACGGGTTCCCCCCGCGCTGGTCGACCAGCTGGGGGAGGGTGGACGAATGCTCATTCCCGTCGGATCGCTCGAATCCCAGGAGCTCGTGCTGGTGCGTAGAGAATCAGGAGACGTCACCGAGGAGGTGGTCGGCGGCGAGTGTACGTTCGTGCCGCTGTTGGGACGCTTCGCATGGAAGGGGGAGACCGGCGGGTGAGGGGGCTCAAGCGGCTGTACGACTGGGTGCTCCACTGGGCGGAGACGCCGTATGGGGTCCCGGCCCTCTTCGTGCTGGCCCTCGCCGAAGCCTCGTTCTTTCCAGTGCCGCCGGACCCGCTGCTCATCGCTCTGTGTCTGGGCGCGCCGCGGCGAGCGCTCCGTTTCGCCATCGTAGCGACGGCCGGGTCGGTGATCGGCGGCATGATCGGCTACGCCATCGGAGCAGGAGCCTGGTCCGTCGTCCACACCTGGTTCTACGCCTATGTCCCCGGCGTCACTCCGGAGGCGTTCGCGCGCGTCCAGACGCTCTACGCCCACTACGACTTCTGGGCGGTCTTCCTGGCCGGGCTCACGCCGATCCCCTACAAGGTCTTCACCATCGCCGCGGGGGTCTTTTCCATCAACTTCGGCGTTCTGGTCGCGGCCTCGGTGCTGAGCCGCGGGCTCCGCTTCTTCGCGCTCGCCGTGCTCATCTATCGCTTCGGCCCTCCCATCGCGCGCTTCATCGACCGCTACTTCAACGGCCTGGCGTGGACGTTCGGCGCGCTCCTCGTGGGTGGATTCGTCCTGGTGCGGTACGCCTTCTGAGCCCGCGATCGGCCTAACAGGTCGCTGAAAAAGGGGAGTACCTCGCGCGCATGGGGCTCTTGCTGCTCAGGCAAGGCACGACGACGAGTCGTAGCCAAAGCTACGGCGAGGAGGAGTAACGTCGCGACCACCGCTTCGCGGCGGTGCCCGCGGCACGACCCCCATGCGCCCAACGCGATGGAAGATATGATCGTACGTGATCCAGGGTTGGGGCGGCACAGCCCCATCTTCGTCGTTGGTTCGCCTCGACGTAGCTATGGCTATGTGCTAACACTCTTTGTTTCGTCCGTGGAACCCGCTCCCTATATTGCGTGATTCCACGCCGTTCGCGGCGTGTTCCTGCCCTTCGACGGGAGTGGACCATGAGTCAGGATCCGGAGCGGGCCGGCCAGGACGTCGGCCCGGCGCCGGCAGAGGACCGAACGTCCGCGCCGAAACCGCATCTTCCGCCCCCGGCCTTCCCGCCCGGCGCACGCCGCAGACAGGTCGCCGAGGACATCGCCGGCACGGCCGAGGATCTGGGACAGGCGTTCATCTCACCGGACGATCCGATTCCTACGCGTACCGAGGTCCCCGAGGACGCCTTCATCTTGCCGGACGATCCGATTCCCCCGCGCACTTCGGTCCCTGAAGAGGTGTTCATCTCCCCCGACGACGTCCGGGTCACCGGAATCGGTGACAACGCGCACCTGGATCCCGGGGAGATCGCCACCGCGGGCGATCCGTACGTGACCGATCTCGTGGAACAGGTCGCCAAGCTGGCGGAGGCGCTACGCCGGAAAGGGGAAGCCGGGCTGAGAACCACTGCGGACATGACACGGTTCGAGGCCACCCTCAGGGCGTACTGCGTCGGCTATCTGGCCGGCAGGAGAGCCGAGGAAGAGGGTTAGCGAGGCCGCTCCATCCGTCGTCGAACGAAGGCGGCAGGTGGTGGACGCGACCCCTTCGGTTGGCGATCTTCCGGTCCGACTTTGCCCTCGTAGCTCAGGTGGATAGAGCGACTGCCTCCTAAGTCGTTCGGAACGGATTTCGCCCCGTTTCCCCGCGTTACACCGCCCTCCAGGATAACCGTTGCGTCACAACGGTTTTCTGCCCATGATTCCTTCCAGGGCGTTCCGGCCCGTTCCATGCCTTGCGCCGGATTCTGTGCCCTAGAGTGTGCCCTAAACTGACGACAGTCGATCTATCCTAGGGCACGGAACCGCGTTCCTGGAGGGGATCCAATGGCGAAGCTCAGGCTCACGGCGAAGGGCGTCGAAGCGATCGAGACGGAGATGCGCCAAGAAGACTTCTGGGACGAGCTCACGCCAGGCCTATGCCTTCGGGTATCGGGAGCGTCCGGCCGGAAGACGTGGCTTGTCCGCTATCGGGCGAACGGGAAGCACCGGCGGCAGAAACTCGGAACCTATCCGGGCACGTCGCTCGCCTCGGCCCGCTCAGAGGCCCGTGCAATCATCGCCCGTGCTCAGGGCGGGGAAGACCCCGCGCTCGAAAAGGAGATCGCGAGGAGCGCGGATAGCACCTTCGGAGCGATGGCCCGCGAGGTGTTGGACGCCAAGGCCGCCACGACCCGACCACGGACGCAGAGGGAACGCGAGCGCATCCTGAAGACCGAATTGATCCCGGTATGGGGGAAGCGACCCGCGGGGGGAATCGCGCGTCGGGAGGTTGTGCAGCTCGTCGAGCGCGTGGCCGCCCGGGCGCCGGTGGTAGGCAACCGAACCCTGGCGATCGTCCGGCTGCTGTACAACGAGGCGCTGAAACGAGAGTTCCCGGGGGTGGAATTCAACCCCGCCCATATGGTTGAGCCTCCGGCCGAGGAAAGCGGTCGGGACCGATACCTTGAGCGTGATGAGATCAAGGCGGTCTGGAACGCAACTGCACCGGAGCTTCCGGTCACTCGAGCCATCTTCCGGTTCACGCTCCTAACGGCCCAGCGGGTGGGAAGCGTCTGCGCACTGCGGTGGGCCGACATCGATGACGCGGATGTGTGGCATATCCCAGCCGAGGCATTCAAGGGGAAGAGGCCGCAGCTCGTGCCATTGTCGGCCGAGGCACTCGCGGTCCTGGAGGACGTGCGCGGGATCGACCCGGCCTATGCCTTCCCGGGCCGGGCGGACGGGAAGCGCCCGCACGTCGTAACCACGTACCCGGCTCTGAAGCGGATTCGGAAGCGAACCAAGCTTCCGCATTGGACCACGCATGACTTTCGGACGACGTTCCGGACCCACGCGACACGGGCCAGGAAGCCGGCCAGCAAGAAGGACCCCGCCGGCTTCGGGGTGGCACCCAACGTCGCGGACGCAGTGCTCGGCCACGTGGAGCCGACTCTCGGCTTCAGGCGTTACACGGGCGACGGGGAGCGGTACCTGCTAGCGGAGAAGCGGGAGGCGCTCGAGCGGTGGGGTGACTTCATCCGTCTGGCGACGCAGTCTTAGGCGTCTCGTATGAGTGCTTGACGTTACTGGATGTTGCGTGCACGTTGCGCATAGGATCACCCGCAAGGAGACGCACGAACCGGGGTAGAGGCCCGTTACGGGGCGGCCCGAAAGCCACTTGGCCGGAATAATTCAGGCCCAGCCTGCACCTGAGGAAGATCAGCGTGCAGGGCTGGGCCTTTCTGTTTGTACCCTTCAGCGGAGATGGACAATGCCGGACCGGCTCATCAGGACGACCGAGGTGCTGAGAATGACGGGGCTCTCACGCACCTCCATCTGGCGCCTGGAGCGCCAGGGCGACTTCCCGGCGCGGAGGCAGGTATCCGGGAATGCAGTCGCCTGGCTCGAAAGCGAAGTACTCGAGTGGATCACCTCACGCCCCCAGGTGGCGGAGTCGTGACCAGGTGACAGCCCTCGGTCGCGCAGAACAGCATCTGGCAGCCGCCCGGCGGGAACTCGAGGCAGCGAGGAGCGAGGTTCCGGAAGACGCGCTGGCTGGCCCGATACCGTTCCTCACTGCCCAGATCCAGGACCTTCGCGAGCAGATCACTCGCCTCCAGGCGGCGGGTAAGCTCCCGGAGACTCCGCCTGCCGCATGAGCGAGCATCTACTGTTCCGGTGGCGGTGGGCAATCTGCGGCTCCAATCTGCCCGCCTCTACGAGGCACTTGCTGCATGTCCTGGGCTTCATGATGGAGACCGATGGGTCGGGCTGCCGGGTGTCGACCAGGAAGCTCTCCAAGCTCACGGGCATGGCTCGGAGTACGATTCACAGCCATTTGGCGGCGGTGGAGGGAACGTGGCTTCGGGTACAGCGCGATCAGAGCTCCGCCGGCGACTCGGACGTGAATCAGTACGGGCCCGTCATTCCGGACCAGGTGGTCCGGGAGTCGGACCACCCGGTGGGTCGAGATTCGGACCAGGGTGGTCCGGGAGTCGGACCAGGGGTGGTCCGACAGCCGGACACAACCTCTACACAGACCTCTACATCGACCTCTACAGAAACCTTGGTAGCGTGTGACGTCGATGTCATGACGGTGACGGACTCTCGCCGGAGCCGCACGTTCCCCCCAGTCGAAAAGCTTCCCAAGCGCGGCCGTGACCGCATCTACCCGCCCGAGTTCGAAGGCGCGTTCTCGGCCATGCCACGTCGCCACGTCGCGCACCCGAAAGCCGACGCCTATCGAGCGTGGCGGGCGCGTACCGGTGACGTGGCGGAGGCCTTCCAGCTCGAGGCCGCGGCCGACGCCTACGCGGAGGACGTGCGGGCACAGGAGCAAGAGGGCAGTCGGTACGTCATGCAGGCCAGCACGTTCTTCGGCCCGGGTGATCGCTGGCGTCCTTACACCGGCCGGCAGCCGGGAGCGCTCCGGGCAGCAATCGGTGGTGGCCACGCGACGGCCGAGCAGGAGGAGGAGGCACGCCGTAGGAGCTTCGAGCGCGATCGTCAGCGCTCCGACCCCGACGTGCGGCCCGAGGATGATCGAGTGCATCGGCAAGCCCACGCGCGCGAATTCGCGGAGGCGAGCCAGCTGCTCGCCGCGGCCGGGGAGGACGCAACCGACCGGGTCAACCGGCTGGTGACCGCGGAGTGTCAGCGATGCTTCCGGGGGCGGGAGGCGCCGCAGCAATTCCAGGAGAGCCAGCTCGTACAGGCCGTGCGGCAGGAGCTCGGCCCCCTCCCCAGCGACCGGAAGCGCGGTGGGGAGCACCATCAGCGGGGCGATGCGCGCCGGCCGCGTCGCATCGTGGTCGAACGATGATGAAACGTCGGGTCCTTCTGGAGGAGAAGGAGATCGGGTCCGGCGCCTCCGTCGTAACGCGCCACAGACAGCAGGTTGAAATCAGCGGTTCTTCGTTTCGTTGACACGGGAGGGATGATGGCAGGCAAGATGAAGCAGCGAGCAGCGGGCAGCGTGCGCACAGTCGATGGCGAGCATCGGCTGGACGAGCTGGGCGTGGCCTTCCGCCACGGGTACATCGACCCTTCGGAGCTCGAGGCCGCGGCCCAGCTGTTTCCGACCTTTGAACTGCTCCCCGGCGAGGAGCGACCGGAGCCCGGTGAACGGTTGGTGGACTACCCTGTCTTCGCCTGGTTGACGCAGCGGGAAGCGGCGAAGCTGCTGAGCTTCAGCACGCGGCAGGTCCAGAATCTCGAGGTCCGCGGCCTCCCCAGCCGTGGAGCCCGCAAGTCCAAGCGGTACGCGCTGCCGCATTTGCTGATCTGGTTTCGCGCGTACAAGCGCCGTGGCGGCTCCGAGGGCAAGGTCCGGCAACTCAGTTGGCGGGTCGCACTCGCAGAGCACGAGCTCGACGCAGCGCGGATGCGGCTCGATCTGGCGGAGCGAGAATCCCGCTGACAGATGGGCACCCGCGACCCGGCCGAGTTCCTGAAGCCCAGCGATCGAGAGGCCCTGCAGCGCGCCTGCAGGGCCCTCGGCGTGCCTCTCGACGCATGGCGTCGGATCCGGCTCCTTCGTGGGGTCTACGAGACGCTGGCAGTGCAGGCGGAGGCAGACCGAGTCCAGGACGAGCTCGATTGCGGCCGTGGCACCGCGGTGGAAGAAGCGGCCTGTCGGGTGGGGGTGAATGAGGACACCCATCGGACCCGGCTGAAGCGCGCCCTTCGCGACTCGCTCAGGGTCCCGCGCAGAAAGGGTCAAAATGAACCCGGCGCCGACGCGGCGGCGTGAGTAGGGTTCGGGGCAGGAACCTCAAAACCGGGAGCCAATGATGCCCATGACTGCACTGCGACCGCCCGAGCTCGAGGCGGGCGATATCGAGGCTCGAATCGACCGCCTGCTGATCGAGCAGCAGGAGGCCGTTCGCCAACTCGGTCAGGCGACTTTGCAGGGCCTGCCCGGGATCGGTCCGCGCCGCGAGCTCGGTCGCATTCGCGAGGAGCTCGAGGCGCTCAACGCTGCGCTGGACCTGCTGGAGGCAAGGTGATGATCGATGCGCTGAAGAAGCTCCTGGCACCATCGGAGACGCCGCCCACCGCGAAGGCGGTGGAGGAGGTGAGGCTCCAGGTTGGGCAGGACCTCGCCGCCGCTCGCGATGAACTACGATCCTTGAGGGCTCAGCGGCCGGAGGTGCTGGTCGCCGGGACGGATCAGGAGATCACCGCCCATGACGAGCAGATCCAGGCGATCGAGCGCCAGGTCGAGGCCCTGGAGGCGCGCGGGCAGGCCCTCGCGAATCGTGTGAAGGAGCTCGAGCTCGCTGAAGCGGTCGCGGAGATGCCCCAGCGGATCGAGCAGCTCGCCGCCGCCCTCGAGGCCCATGAGGAAGCGGCTCGTGCTGCCGATCGTGCGCGGGGTGAGTTGGTGAAGATCGCCGGTGATGTGAGCATGGCCTGGACCAAGGTTGCCCACCGCCGACCGTCCGATCTGCGCCTGTTGCCCGTCGTCCCCCGCGGATTGCAGGATCGCATCGAGGCCATCGTGAATGTCAGACTGAGCCTCAATCGCCCGGAGCCCAGAGACCCGGACGAGCCTCGCGCCGTGTTCCAGGCCGGAAGAGGCTGGCGGTTCGAAGGCGAGTGGACGCCGAAGCAGCAGGAGGCGTTCTCGCAGTCGCAGCACATCACACACGTCGAGGCGAAAGAGATGGATCGCCTGACGAAGTAGCGGGGCCGCGGGCGTGAGGCGGCACCTCCCGTTCGCCTTGATGGACCGGTTGCGATCCAGGGCGTCCTCCTCGCCCTGCCGCGTAAAGGAATCGAAGCCTACCGGTCCTGGCCCCCATCACCCTCAACTGGAGACCGGACACATGAGCGACGTACAAGGGGTCGCCCGGAAGGCGTTGGTGCTGATCCGGGTCAAGCGAACGATGGCCCTGCATCGGGCCTCTGAGCGGGCCGAGGCGAGCGAGGCAGACCTGAAGCGTCTGGGAGCGCATGAAACCCACCGGACCCGGAGCCCCGACGTCGCGAGGGTGCTGCGGCTGCGCCGGGAGGGCAACTGATGTGCATGGTCGTCGGGCTCGCGCTGGACGGCTGCGGTGTCCTGGCGACGGACCTGCGCGTGAACAGGTACTACACGGACGGTAGCGCGCACCGGGAAGACCCCGGCGGCAAACTGGCGTCGTTTCCAGGCGGCTTCATCGCCGGTACCGGCGACGGGCTCATGATCGCTGCGGTCCTGGCGGCCGTGCGTGAGCGGCAGCCGGAGGATCTCTTCGCCCTTCAGCGGCTGGTGGCGGACGTCTACCGCACGCACGCGGCGAGCATCGCCGCTGCCCTCCCGGACGCGGATCCAGACCATGCACGGCTCCTTGTGGTGCGTAGGCAGGCGAGCGGCTTCCAGGTTTGCGACCTGGCCCCTACCGGTCGCCTCATCCAGGCGCGGGCGGTGGGCTCGTTCATCATGAGCTGGCCGCCTGAGCTGCCGGATGACGACCCGCGCCAGCAGGCGATCAAGCACGCGTTCCTGCGAGGCGTGGCCTCGGCCAGGACGGCCGACGACATCGTTGCGGTGCTCCAGAGGCTCTTCGGCTCGGCCGGCGGGCTGGCGGAGAGCATGAGCAGCTCCTTCGATCTCGGCATCTTGACCGAGGAGGAGCAGTTCACGAATCAGCTCCGCGCCGCATCGCCAGGGAGCTCCGCCAAGCCCACCGCCTCGATCGGCTTCGATCTCGGCACCATGACCGCGGGCACGATCAGCGCCGGCATCATCGTCGCGACCGACAAGTTCACGGCTGCGAATCCGGTTTTCGACGGGGTCGTGGCGTTCAAGGGTGGGCTGGGGCTCGTGGCGTCGAAGATCGGATCCACGGGCTCGATCGCGTGGCAGTACTGGACCACCTTCGGCCTGGGTAGCGACGGCACGGTATGGCTCGAGACGCAGGGCGGCGGAGGATCGATCTACGCCAGCAGCGCCGGCACCACGAAGGGAAACAAGGTCATCGAGATGCTGAGCGGCCCGAAGATCGGCTTCCTGGGAGCGGCCGCAATCGTGCGTCCGACCATCGGCGGCTCTCGCGGAGGGATCGGCGCGCTCGCCTCTCTCCTCTCCGGTTTGGAATCCCTCGGTCTCATCAACGACTCGACCTACTGACCTCGGAGGAATCATGTTCGTCTACCTCCTGGCCGCGTTCCTTCTGGTCTTCCGGACGGACCCCGTACCCCTCGCGCTCCACGTTGTGTGGTGGGCCTGATGGGCATCCGCGAGGAGTTCCGGATCGACTCGACCGGCGTCCGCCAGGACCTTGAGAAGATCGAGGCGGAGGTCAAGCAGTCGACCCAGCGCCAGACGCAGGACATGGCGGCAGAGGGTCGCCGGTCGGGCGAAGAGCAGGCAAAGGCCGTCGTGAAGAGTCTCCGCGACACGTTCAACGGCAAGCGGGCGCAGCTGAAGACCGACCTCGCCACCAAGGTCATCGACAAGAAGCAATTCCGGGACGCGTCGAACGCCGCGAAGAAGGCATTCAACGACGGGATCCTGAAGGCGATGGATGAGCTCGAGAAGAAGGGCGAGCTCAGTGCCGAGGCGATGGACCGGCTGGGCCGCTCGCTGAAGAGCGTCGGGAGTGCGGGCCGGGAGAGCGGGAAACGGACCGAGAGCGCGTGGAGCAAGGCCAAGGTCGCGGTGGCCGCGGTGGCGGCTCTCATCGCCGGCTCACGCATCGTCGCCTGGTTCAAGGGCGCCGTCGACAGCGCGAAGGAGCTCGGGCTATCCTTCCTGAAGCTATCCGCCTCCGCGAAGCTGTTCGGCGTCTCTCAGGCGCAGCTGAATGAGCTCTCGCAGCGGGGGGTGCGGAACTACGGCCTCTCGATCGGTCAGGCGAACGACCTCGCGACGACAATCACGAAGCTGACGGCCAAGGCCCGGGAATCGAACAAGGCCTTCGACCTGCAGGCGCGCCTACTGGACCTCGCGGCCGCCCAGGGAATGAACGCGACCGAGGCGAACCTGGCGCTGGACCAGGCGCTCCGCGGGATCGACGAGGGCACTGACAAGTTATTCCAAAAAAACCCCTCCGATATTTACAAGCAGTACGCGGCCCAGCTGGGGAAGACGGCCGGGCAGCTGACGACCGTCGAGCAGAAGCAGGCGATCGTCAACGCCACGCTGACCGAGGGCGCGAAGGTCCAAGGTGCCTACGGCAACTTCCTGAAGACCGACATCGGCCGCCTCACGCGGTGGGACCAGCTCCTACTGGCGTCCAAGCAAACGGTCGGCGCCGCGCTGATCCCGATCCTCGCTGACCTGACCGACCTGCTCGCCGGCCCGCTCCAGAAGGCCACGGACGGCTTCGTGGCGATGCTCGGGGGCATCCGGCTGATGGCCGTGGATGCGGCGGTGGGGCTCCAGGACCTTAGGATTGCCGGCCTCCAGGTGCGGGAGTCGCTCGCGAAGATCCCCCTCCTGGGATTCCTCGCACCCGACGAGGGCGCGGTCGAGTCGGCGATGAAGTTCCGGGCCGCGCTCGCACAGGCGGCGGAGGAGGAGCGGGCGGGAATCATCAGCGGTGGGTTCACCGGAGCGCGCGGCGGGTCGAATCGGAACGAGAACACGACTCCCCCGCCGGCGCCGGATCTGGCGGCACGTCAGCAGCTCGCTGACACGCTCCGGGAGTTCGGGCTCGCGAAGAATCTCGGGCTCGCACTGCTGAGCGATACGCGCAAGCTCCCCCCGCTCCTCGAGCGGGCCCGGACTCATTACCAGGCGATGCTCCAGATCGACAAGCAGATCGCTGGCCTCGAGGCGCAGAAGAAGAACGCGACAGCGGCCCAGCTGAAGGACCTGAACGCCCTGCTCGCGGGACTGAGGGCCCAGCGCTCGGCCGAGAACCTCGGCGCTACGCTGAGCCTCGAGCGCCAGGGTAGCCTCATGGGGCGGACGGGGATCCTCGATCGTTTCATGGCCACGGGGAAGGCTCCGAGCCTCTTCGAGGGCGCGCGGCTCCGTTATGACCCGATGATCCAGAAGATGGGCAACCTGCGGGACGCGGTGCAGGCCGTGGCGACCGCGCAGCGCGACCTCACGCAGGCGGAGCTCGAGCAGGATCAGGCCGGCCAGGTGCAGGCGACGCAAGCCCTGGCGACCGCGAAACAGCGGCTACGCGCCCAGGTCGCGGCGGTGGCGAAAGCCATGCACGACCTGGTGAAGGACGACAAGAAGTACGCCGAGCTGCAGGCGAAGCTCGAGAAGATCCTGAAGGATGCCGGGATCACAGACGGGAAGCAGCCGAAGCACTGGGACGAGGTCGCGTCCAGCGTCGAGGGCGTGGCGCGTGGGGTGCTCTCCGTGGCCGACGCGATGGGCGTGCTGGACGATCAGACGCGGAAGGCCCTGCAGGGTGTCATCGACCTGGCGGAGGGATTCACGCGGCTCGAGGCGGATCCGGTCGGCGGGATGTTCCAGATCCTCGGCGGCGCGGTCGGGCTCCTCGGTGGTCTATTCGGGGGCGGCGACAGCCAGGCCGCGGCGGAGGCCAAGGCCCTCCAGGAGGCGATGCGCGAGCAGGCCCGGGTCATCCGCGAGAACACCCAGGCTCTGAAGGACTTCCAGCGCAGCGCGTTGTCCGGAACGGCGCCGTCCGAGAAGTCGGACATCGTGAATTCGCTGCAGAAGCTCTTCGACTTCTTCCAGAGCCGTCCGGACCAGTGGCCCGGTGGCGAGGGCCCGGCGGGGCTGAACGTGCTCCAGGCGCAGGCGAAGGCCGCGGGGATCGATGAGCAGGACTTCCTCGCGCTGCTCGAGAAGCTCCAGGAGCTCACTGGGGTCAACTTCTTCGATGCGCAGAAGGGGATCACCGACGTTTCCGAGTTCCTGCGTGCATTCCAGGCCCTGCAGGGGAAGGACATCGCGGAGTTCGGCTCGGATCTGAGCGGCCGGCTCGATGCGCTGAACTTCATGATGCAGGCGCTGGGCGACGCGGCTGGCACGGCGGAGGAGCAGCTGCAGAAGTTCCTCGAGGCGCTGCGCACTGTGCCCGAGGCGGCCGGGTTCGCGGACGAGCTCGAGAAGAAGATCAAGGACCAGGGCCCGGAGGCGGCGAAGGCCTGGCTCCAGGGGCTTGCGAAGATCTTCGCAACGCAGGGAGTGACGCCGGAGCTGCAGGCCATCTTTGGCGAGGGCCTGACGGCCGATGAGATCGGGCGGGCGATCGAGGACGCATTGAAGTACGTCGGAGGGCTGACCGGCGATACCAGCTTCTCCCGCTCGACGCAGATCCAGCGGAGCATCACCGAGGTCCAGGCGAATGAGGTGGTCGCATGGCTCCAGGACGTCGCCTTCAACACCCGTGACTCGCTCGCGGAGCTGGCGGCGATCCACGATCTCCTGGCGGTGGCCTTCGGGCCGGTCTCGCCGGCGACTCCTTCGGCAGCGCTCGCGGCCGGATCCAATGGTCTGACGATCAACGGCGACGTGAGCGTGCAGGCTGGCATCGATGACGCAACGTTCTGGGACCTCTGGAGACGCCTGGGGGAGGAGATGCTTCTCCAGAGCAGGGGACGGGGCTTATAGGAGTCTCAGAACGCGCGGTTCTTGGCTCTTCATCGCAGGGCGTCCGGAGGGAACAGCGGTGGGGGAATGGGAGGCGACGCCCGATGGAAGAAGGCCCTGGGCCTCGAGGAAGGCCATTTCTTTCGGGCTCATCCGGACGCACAGATGCACATCGCCATCCGGCGATATGACGATCTTGCGATCCCCGGCCAGGAAGGACTCGATGCCGTGCACCGCTGGTAGAACGCGCTCCCTCATGTGGCATATCCTTGAAAGCGTCACGCGGCAGGTGTAAACATTATGTTGACGTCACCCCCGCCATGTCAACAGAGTGTGTACAACTTCTCCCATGACCACGTTCAAGGAAGCGACCGACGCCCTGGGGCTGACAGCCCCCGAGCTCGCTGAGATGTTCGGCGTCTCCGCGCAGACGATCCGGCAGGCGCGCCTGGACCCTGAGCACGTCGGCCACCGCTCTCCGCCCTCCGGATGGGAGGAGAAGCTCGCGGCGGTGGCGAAGAAGAAGGGCGGCGAGCTGGCGGAGCTGGCCAAGGCGCTGAAGCGGGCGTGAAGGTTCTAGGGCACACTTTAGGGCACGGCGACGGCGGGTTATCTTGCCCCTGCCGGCGTAGCAGCAGAGCCGCCGGTCTAGCGGCCTCGGCCGTGTGCCCTATATGTGCCCTAACGCGATTTTCTGGCTCTGCGGGCGATGCCGTAAGTCACTGTGACACAACATATTGCCCTCGTAGCTCAGGTGGATAGAGCGACTGCCTCCTAAGCAGTAGGCCCCGCGTTCGAGTCGCGGCGAGGGCACTTAACCGCTGAGGATCGATGCTGTACCGTTTCCGCGTCCTGCGGCTGGAGCGCCCGCTGGTGCTCGTTCGTCTGACAGGCCCGTTCGATCTCGAGCGGAGCGTGCAGACGCTCGCGGCGCTCGAGTTCGAGCCGAACAAGAAGAGCTGGGGAGGGCTCGTCTGGGACGTGCGCCGACGCTCGGGGTATCCCGACGCCGCCGAGGTGCGGGAGCTGGTAGACTACTGGGAGCGCTGGGAACGTGTGGGAATCGTGACCGCACGCGACGTCCAGTACGGCATGGCGCGGATGGCGAGCCTCCTCCTCGACCGGGCGATGGCATTTCGCTCGCTGCGGGAGGCCGTGACCTGGGCCTCCCGAGGCGACGCGCCCCGCTGACGCGAGAACGAGCACGTGAGGAGGTAGGGAGTGGAATACCGAGAGCTGGGTCGCACCGGTTGGCGCATCTCGGCCGTCGGCTTCGGCGCCTGGGCCATCGGCGGCGATGCGTGGGGCGCCACCGATGACGACGAGTCGCTCCGATCGCTGCATCGGGCCATCGACCTCGGCGTCAACTTCATCGATACGGCCGACGTCTACGGCGACGGTCATTCCGAGCGCCTCATCCGCCGGCTCCTCCGGGAGCGTGACGAGGAGATCATCGTCGCGACGAAGGCGGGCCGACGCCTCGACCCGCATCTGGCGAGCGGATACGACCGGACGAACCTCACCGCCTTCGTGGAACGGAGCCTCGAGAATCTCGGCACCGACACGCTTGACCTGCTCCAGCTCCACTGTCCGCCCTCCGAGGTCTACGACATGCCGGAGGTCTTCGGCATCCTCGATGACCTGACCACGGCCGGAAAGATCCGATACTACGGCGTCAGCGTGGAACGGGTGGACGAAGCGATCCGGGCCCTTCGCTATGCGAACGTCCAGAGCGTGCAGATCATCATCAACATGTTCCGGCTCAAGCCCGTGGAGGAGCTCCTTCCCCTGGCACGACAGCGTTCCGTGGGGATTCTGGCGCGGGTCCCGCTCGCCAGTGGGCTGCTCACCGGCAAGCTGAGTCGTAGCACGCGGTTTGCGGACGACGATCACCGGAGCTTCAACCGTCATGGCGAAGCGTTCGACGTGGGAGAAACGTTCAGCGGCGTCCCCTACGAGATCGGACTGGACGCGGTCGAAGAGCTACGCTCGGTCGTGGCTCCCGGAACCACCATGGCCCAGACGGCGCTGCGGTGGGTGCTCGACCTTCCCGATGTGACCAGCGCGATTCCCGGCGCTCGCAACGTCGAGCAGGTCGAGGCGAACGTGGCCGCCGCGGACCTGGCTCCTCTGTCCGACACCACACATACACAGGTGCGGGCGGTCTACGACCGATACGTCCGGGCCCACGTGCACGCCCGCTGGTAGGGGTGCTTCCGGGCGGAGCCCGGCGCCGCCCGGCCCCTGGAAGGCGGATCCTTCAGCGAAGCACGCCGAACAGGTTGCTGTAGTCGTCCGTCCACGCGACGACGCGCGCGCCGGCTCCGATCGACGTTCCGGCAGGCCCGACGCGCTCGAGTAGCCTCCGGTCCTTCGTGACGAGAATCCAGGAGCTCAGCGTCCCCCCGCTTCCCGCGGGTGGGTGCGTGGTGATCTCGACGGCACGGCAACCCAGGTGGAGTGCGAGCCCCCGCACGACCGGCGCGAGGTCCACGTGCCGGTTCGTGACCTGAAACACGATCACGCCGCCCGGCGCGAGCGCCTCCCAGTACAGGTCCGCCGCCTGGCGCGTGAGCAGGTGCACGGGAATCGCGTCGCTGGAGAAGGCGTCGATCACGAGGACGTCGAAGTCGTGCCGGCGCCCGGGGGTACGCATGTCCCGCTCCAACGAGAGCCGGCCGTCGCCCAGCACCACGCTCACGGCTGCGGGCGTGTCGTGCAGAAAGGTGAAGTAGCGCCGGGCCATGCGCACGACGGCGGGGTTGATCTCGTAGAAGCGGATGCTGTCGCCGGGCTGGGCAAGCGTCGCGATCGTGCCGACGCCCAGGCCGATGACCCCGATCCGCAAAGGCTTTCCGGACATCCTGCGCGGATGGTTGGCGATCGCCATGGCCACACCGCTTCCCTTCGTGAAGTAGGCGGTCGGCTGGTCGCGTCGGGCAGGGTCGAGGAACTGGCCCCCGTGGAAGATCCGGCCGACGCGCAGGACGCGCTCCGCGCTGAGGACGCCGGCGGGGTGGTCCTGGACGCGCAGCACCCCGTAGAAGTTGCGGTCCGTGGCCACGGTGCCGCGCGCGCGTGCCACCGTGGGAACGACGAAGCCCGCGGCAGCGAACAGGAACACGGCCGAGAAGGCCACGCGCGCGACCATCCGCGTGCCGCGGCCCCAGACGGTCCTCCGATCTCTACCCATCGCCACGATGAGGAGCACGTAGGAGAGCAGCAGCAGGATCGGGAGCTCCCAGAAGTCCGGAAAGACGTGTGGAGCCACGAGGGCGACCAGGGCCCCACCCACGGCCCCTCCGACGGCCACGGCCAGGTAGAACGCCGTCAGGCGCTCAGGAGGCGGGGCGGAGCGGGCGAGCTCGCCGTGACACACCATGCACGCGGCGAAGAGCACGGCGGCGCTCACGATCAACTGCACGGCCGTCGGTAGCGCGAGGCCCCAGTTCCACAGGACGGCCATCGCCCCGAGCGCCAGCACGAGCAGCCCCCCCCACAGCCCTCGCCGGTACAAGCCCGCGAAGCCCAGGATGTACGTGACGAGATAGAGCGCCAGCGGTACCACCCACAGAAGCGGCACGGCGGCCACGTCGAGTGTCATGTGGTTGGTGATGGCGAGCAGGAGACCGGAGCCGCATGCGGCCAACGTCACCCAGAACGCGACATCTCCGGCGGGAAGTGGCACTGCGGGTCGTCCCCCTTCGTCGCGGCCGTCGGACCCATCCGCGGGCTCGCCGTCGACCCGGCCACCCTCTCGGGCCACGAAGAGGGAGAGGCCTCCGCAAACGGCCACGAAGCACCCGTACGCCACCGACCAGACCACGCTCTGGGCGTGTACGCCGAGAAGCGGTGCGACGACGAACGGATAGGCGAGAAGCGCCAGAACGGAGCCGGCGTTGGAGACGGCGTAGAGTGGATAGGGAGACCGGTCGGTCCGGAGACCTCCGAACCAGTCGTGCAGAAGCGGCGCCGTGCTCGCCAGGAGCAGGTAGGGCCCGCCCACCGTGGCGGTGAGCAACCCGAGGAGCCACCAGACCGGCGATTCGGTACCCGAGGGCTTCCACGTGCTCGAGACCGTGATCGGGAGCAGCACGAGGCTGAGAACCAGCAGCACCGCGTGCAGCACGGCCTGACGGCGCACGCCGAGACGTCGCCCGAGGTGCGCGTAGAGATAGCCGACCAGGAGCAGCGTCTGATAGAAGACGAGGCACGTCGCCCACACCGCCTGGACCCCACCGAACCATGGAAGGACGGCGCGGGCCAGGAGCGGCTGGACGAGGAAGAGGAGGAAAGCACCCAGAAGGGTGACGGAAGCGAACGCAGTCATGGGCTCGCATCATACCGCTTCAGGCGCGAGGCTACCACGTTTGGGAATCGTCCGCGCTCCGCCCGCAGCTCGCGAGGAAGCACTGTCCATGAGCCACCCCCGGGAGATACTCGACTTTGACCAGGCGCAGCGCGCCGTATCGCGCCTGGCCCTGGTCACCCCTCTGCTCGAAGCGCCCGATCTGTCGGAACGGGCCGGCGTTCGCGTGCTCCTCAAGCCGGAGTGCCTGCAGATCACCGGGTCGTTCAAGGTGCGCGGCGCCGCTGCGCGGCTGTCCGCGCTCACGCCCACCGAGCGTCGAAGGGGGGTGGTCGTCTGCTCGAGCGGCAACCACGGCCGAGCGGTGTCCTGGGTGGCCCGGCGCCTCTCGATTCCCGCGACCGTGTACGTGCCGGAGTGGGTGGATCCGGTGAAGCTGGCCGGCATTCGTGAGCAGGGCGCCGAAGCCGTCCTCGCCGGTGCGACCTTCGACGAGGCGGAGGCTCGGGCGCTCGCCCACGCCCGCGACGCCGAACGCATCTACGTGTCGGCCTACGACGACCCGTGGGTCATCGCGGGGCAGGGGACGCTGGCGCTCGAGATCCTGGATGCGCTCGAGGCCCCTCCATCCGCCGTCCTGGTCCCGCTGTCCGGAGGCGGGCTGGTCGCGGGCATCGCCGCGGCGCTCCACCACCGGCTCGGTGATGACGCGCCACCCGCGATCGCGGTGAGCGCCGAGCGCGCCTCGGTGATGCTCCACAGCGTCCGGGCCGGGAAGCCCGTGCAGCTTCCCGAGCAAGACACGCTCGCGAGCGCCCTGGCCGGAGGCATCGGGCCGGACAACCGCTGGTCGTTCCGGCTCGTACGCGACCTGATCCACCGCCACGTGGTCGTGACAGAGGATGAGATCGCGGAGGCTATGGCCTATGCGTTCAACGAGTTGAGACTCATCGTCGAGGGCGGAGCGGCCGTCGCTCTGGCCGCCGTGCTCACCGGACGCTGGCGTGACGAGGGGGCCCCACCCGGCGGGCAGGACCCCCTCGTTGTCGTGCTCAGCGGGGGCAACGTCTCGATGGAGACGCTGGCTCGCGTGGTCAGTGCAGCCGCACCACCACCACGTCCGACGGCGAGCTCATATTGACCTGAATGAGCGCGCCGGTCCCGGTTCCGTTCGAGACGAAGTCGTGGATGCGCATCCCTCCGTTTCCGATCGGCCCCACGAACGAGGCGCTCTGGAACCCGGTCCCCTGCGGCGTGACCGGCCACGGGTAGAGCCCACTGGGCTGGTTGGTGAGCAGGTTGCTCGTCGCGGACACGAAGTCGTACGTGCTGAACGCGCGCTTCGGCTGGGGCGCCCCCGTGCCATTCAGGCTCACGGCCGCCGCGTATTGCTCGAGCAGCTGCGGGAAGGGCGTGCCGGTGACCGCCGTGAGCCCACCCGGCTCGGGCGCCGTCAGTGAGTCGATGAGCTGCCGGAAGATCGACGAGTCGGCCTCCGGAGCCGTGCCCGCTCCGCCGTACGCGTCACCGATCCAACGGTGGAAGTGCCATCCGCTCCCGTAGATGTTGGCGGCGCTGTCCGCGCCCATGGGCGTGGAGGTGAGGCTGTTCGGCTGGCTCGACAGGTAGTAGATGGTCCGGGCCATCCGAAGGAGCACGCCGTAGTCGTACTCGTTCACCGTGATGCCCCCGCTCGACGACGCCAGGTCGCTCCGCGTGATCTTGGCTCCGACGGCCGGCCCTCCGTTGGCCGCCCAGGCGATCCGTGACGACATCTCACCGGAGATCTCCGCGATGCCTTCCTCGGCCCAGCCGGGCTCGAATTCGTCCTTGTTCGCCGCGATGCTGGCCGCGAGACGGTTGTAGAGCGACACGATGTGCTTGGTCTCGTGCGCCATCGTCTCCATGGCCTGGTAGTCGCCGTTGTTGATGGCACTGATCAGCGAGTTGCTGAAGTAGATGATCTCGCCCTGGTTCGAGGCCGCGCACTGCGAGGTCGGGTAGAGGTCGCCCGCCCACACGAATGCGGCCTCACCGCTCTTCACCATCGGCGAGATGAACACGATGATCTTGCCGTTGCCGTCGATGTCCGGGATCGCGCCGAAATAGTGGCGGATCATGTCCTTGGCGTACGTCGAGAAGTAGCTCGCCATCGCCTGGAGATTGCTCTTCGAGACCGGGCTCGTGGCGTTCTGGGTGCTGTCCTGGTAGAAGACGAGGTCGGAGTTCTCGTACTGGAGGAGTCCCGTCGCCTTCATGCTCGCGCTCGTGCTGCAGTTGCTGTTCGTGGACGTGTCGAAGGTGCGCTTGGCCGGGGATGTGGCGGCCGCGACCCGCGCGAACGTCGGGTGGGCCGGCAGAAGCTGGAGGCGGCCCGCGTCCTTCAGATACTGGAAGAGGTCCCGCTCCTTCGCGCGCATCGCCAGGTGCGCCTGCTCGGTGGTCCTCTGGACCTGCAGCGAGTGCGAGAGCAACGCCGTCTGCTGCGGGGTGAGGAGGGAGAGCTGCTGGAGCGCGTCCGCCGCCGCCCGGGGAGGTGCCGACGAGCTCACGCCGAGTCCCTTGACGGTGAGGTCCACGTGCGTGGTATCCGAGCCCGTAGAGTCCGACGGATCGAGCACGACCACCCGATACTCGTCGCCGCTGCTGCCCGAGGGGAGCAGAATACAGGTCGATGTGCCCGCGGCATCCAGCGACATGAACTGACCGGCACTCAACGAAACGGACGTCGTATCCGTGCACGCCGCGGACGGCTGCGGGAGCGTAACCGTCACGCCCGCCGTCGCGGAGACGCCCGCGATGGTGGCCGTGATGATCGCCGCGCCGGCTCCCGTGGCGGTCGCCAGTCCGGAGCTGGACACCGTGGCCACGGTCGAATCGCTCGTCGACCACGTAGCCACCTGTCCGGACACCGGATTACCGCTCGCGCCCAGCCCCTGAGCGCTGAACTGCTGCGTCTGGCCGAGCGCGGTGAGCGAAGCCGTCAGCGGACTCACGGTGACCTGCGACACCGTGGGGCCCGTACTGCTCTTCCCGCACGAAGCGGAGAGGAGCGCCGCCACAACGAGGACCGGCAAAGACCTTTTCATCGTGCACCTTGGATCGAGGACCGGAAGGCCGACGGGGACAGACGCGGCCTCACGCTCACAATCATGTTGGACCAGCGTACCCCGACGACCATCAAAAGGATCGCGGCTACGCCGTCATCCCCGAAGCAGGGTCCATGCCAGAACGGCCCAGGCGCCCAGGAAGGCGACTCCGCCGAGCGGCGTGAGGAAGCCCATCCACCGCTGTCCCGTGAGCACCAGGAGGTAGAGGCTGCCCGAGAACAGGAGGATTCCGGCGACCAGGAGCCACCCCGCGACCCGCACGGCCTTGCCGGGCCACCGCCCGAGCATCCAACCGACGGCCATGAGGCCGAGGGCGTGAAACATCTGATAGTGGACCGCCGTCTCCCAGACTGCGAGCTGAGTCGGGGCTACGCGGCTACGCAGCGCATGGGCTCCGAACGCGCCGAGCGCCACCGCCAGAAACGCGAATACCGCGCCGAATCCCGCGAACCGTCGCTCCATGGAAGATCCCTCTCCAAGACCGGGTGCCAAGCCTCTCGGGGTGCCCGGGAGGCCGAATCGTCCCCCGACCATGACCCCAGATCTTCGCTCGCGCCAGGGGCGGTGGTGGCGTGCGGGTAAGTCGATTATGCTAGGCTCGTTCGCGCACCCCTCGGAGATGGATCGCTCGTGGACGTCGCCGCCACTCCGGTCGAGACCGATCGCCGCCCCCTTCCCAGCGCCGGGCGTATCGCCCTGGTGGTGGCGGCCGCACATGGTCTCAACGACGCGTATGCCGCGTTCGTCCCGCCGCTGCTTCCGCGCATCATGGATCGCCTCGGGCTGTCCATTGCCATGGCCGCAACGTTGGCCATGACGTTCTCGATCTCCTCCTCGCTGCTGCAGCCGATCCTCGGCTACCTGGCGGACCGACACGGGCGACGCCTCTTTCTCGTCGCGGGTCCGCTGCTCTCGGGCGTATTCATCTCGCTCATGGGCTTCGCCCCGCACTTCGGCATCCTCGTCGCCATGCTCGCGCTCGGAGGCCTCGGAAGTGCGGCGTTTCATCCTCCCGGCGCGTCCTATGCGGCCCGTGTCTCCGAAGGGAAGGGGAGCGCCACGCGCATGTCCGTCTTCTCCTTCGGTGGGGCGGCCGGCTATGCGCTCGGGCCGCTCGTCGCCGTGACCCTCGTCCAGTGGCGCGGGCTCGGGGGGCTGTGGGTGGCGATGATACCCGCGGTGCTTCTCACGCCGCTCTTCTTCGCTGCCCTCCCCAGTGGACGATCGGAGCGCAGCTTCGTGCATGGTCCGCCTCATGTCACTCAGGTGCTGCGCGAGCTCGTGGGCCCCCTGGGCATCATGTTCGGGATCAGCGCGATCCTCGCGTTCGGGCAGCGCGTTTTCCTGACCATGGAGCCCATCATCGTGGCGCGGGCCGGAGGGTCGGAGACGGTGGGCGCCGTGGCGCTCACGGCGTTCCTGGCGGCCCAGGCGGGCGGCAGCCTCGCAGGCGGGTTCGTGGCGGACCGAATGGACCGGAATCGTCTTCTGCTCGCGCTGTGCATCCTGGAGGTGCCGGCGCTGGCCGCAGCGGTCGGACTGCCCGCGGGCAGCGCGGGCGCACTGCTCGCGGCGGCGGCCGCGGGGTTCTTCGGTATGGCGAGCGTACCGCCGATCGTCGTGACGGCGCAGGAGCTGCTGCCGCGCGGAGCGGCCGCGAGCTCGGGCATCGTGATGGGCCTCGCGTGGGCGACCGGGGCGGTGGGGGTGCTCGGAACCGGTTTTCTGGCCGACACCATCGGAGCCCGAGCGGCGGCGCTGGCATCGGTACCGCTGATGCTCGGAGCCGTGGGGCTCGCACTCCGTCTGGTGCTCGTGCCGACGCGCGCCGGGCGGACGTGACGGGCGAGCAGGGCAGCGACGATGCCGTTCCGCCTCGAACCCGCACGTGACCGGAAGCTGTTCCGGCTGGTCAAGCAGGCCCCCCGGACCAACCTGGCCAAGGGAGCCACGCTGTACGCACCGGGCGATGTCGCCCGCGAGGTCTACCTCGTTCGCCAGGGATACGTGCGACTCGTGCTCCCGGGAATGCTGAAGGGGCGTAAAGAGCGCTGCGTGGCCGTGGCGCTGCCCTGGGAGATCCTCGGCGACGAGGCGTTGAGCGGAGGCCCGCGGCGCTACGGTGCGGTGGCGGGCGCCCGGAGCGTGGTGCAGGCGCTCCCTCAGGCGCGCGTCCTGCACGGCCTCAAGACGGCACGGAGCAGCCTCGACGCGTACCTCGGAGGAGTCGAGCGCGAGCTCCACCGCTTGAGGCACGCACAGGGGGGCTCGCACGGCCCCTCGACCGCGCAGCGCCTGGCCGAGGTGCTCCTCGACCTGGCGGATCGGTGCGGCGAGCCGTCCGGGAGGGTGATCGCCCTCTCGCAACGCTTCACGCACCAGGTCCTGGCCGACCTCTCCGGAGCGCACCGCGCCACGGTCACGACGCTCCTGAACGACTGGCTGTACGACGGCACGCTGGCGACCGGAAAGGGCGCTGGACTGGTGCTCGCCAAGCCGCAGACCCTCTGGGTGTTGGCGGGGTATCAGGCCGACGACTCGGGGGCGGACGATCTCCGTTGACCGAAGTCCGTGTGGCGCCTAGGTTTCGAGGCTTTGGCGCCCCTGGTAAGAGAACCCTGACAACCTGACCGGCACCGCTTCATGGCCAAACGTTCTCGCAAGCGCGATCACGCCGACGACGCGTTCATCGCAAAGATTCTCGAGCTGACGCACTGGTCGCAGGCTCACCGTCAGATCCTCGTGCTGGTCGGCGTGCTCGCCGTGATCGCCGTGGGCGCGGGACTGTACTATCGGAGCTACGAGAAGTCGCTGGACCAGGAAGCGGCTCAGAGCATGGAGCAGATCCAGCAGTCCATGGCGCTGAGCGACCTTCAGGGGGCGAAGACCAAGCTGGTGACGTTCATCCAGCGCTTCGCCGGGACGCCGTACGCCGGAGAGGCCCGTCTGCTGCTCGGCCAGATCTACCTCGAGGCCAACCAGCCGCAACAGGCCGAAGCCGTGCTCAAGCCGATCGGAGCCGCGCCGAGCGCGCCCATCGACTTCCAGGCCGCTGCGCTGCTCGGCGCCGCCTACGAGCAGGAGAAGCGCTGGAAGGACGCGGAGCAGGTCTACCTGAGAATCGCCGACAACGCCAAGCTCGACTTCGAGATTCGCCAGGCGCTCGCCGACGCCGCCCGCATTCGGGCGCAGGAAGGCAACAAGAGCGGCGCCGTCGCGCTCTACAAGCGGATTCTGGCCAGCCTGGACCCGACCTCTCCGGATCGCAGCCTCTACCAGATGCGAATCGAAGAGCTCAGCGTGAAGCCGGCGGCGAAGGCTCCGGCAAAGGGCTGAGCGTCCCGGACGCGTCTCGTTCCGTAGTTCGTATAATAGGTATTATGTCATCTTTGGCGAGCGCCGCGGGAGTCTGAAAGCACACCCGCATTCCCCAGCGCGCCCAACCACCCCGACGACCGCAGTCAGCGGATGGCCGGTGGCCCCACGGCACGCACCTCGACGTGTGCCGTACCGGTCGCAACGATGCCGAGCTTCAGCGCGGCCAGGTACGACAGGTCGATGAGTCGGCCCTTCTTGAACGGCCCGCGGTCGTTGACCTTCACGATCGCCTTGCGGCCGTTGTCGAGGTTGGTGACCTGCACGTACGTCGGAAGCGGGAGCGTCGGGCTGGCGGCCGTCATGGCGTACATGTCGAAGATCTCACCGCTGGACGTGCGGTGCCCCTGGAACTTCGGTCCGTACCAGGAGGCGATGCCCTTCTCGTCGTAGCCCTTCGAGGTCTTCAGGACGTGGTAGGTGTGCCCGAACGCCTCGTACGTGGGCTCGTTGCCGGTAGGACTGAGGTGCTCCTGTCTGGGCACGGCGTCCGGGATCGACGAGGGATCCGGAACGTCGCCCGTCCCGACCGACCTGGGTGCCGGTGAACCCGCCGGATGCCCGCTCGGATAGCCCGCGAGTGAGCATCCGGAAGCTGCCAGCATGACAGGAACGAGGGCCCAGCCGATCCTGTGCCTCGCTCGGCCAAGGGGTGGGCTCACCCTTCCGTCTCACGGTACACGGCGGCCACGAACGCCCTCGCGTCAGCTTTCGGTAATCCAGATAAGTAGTTACTGGTGAAGCGCTTATCGTCTGTTACCTCACGCAATACAGACACACCCTCGGGTGGCTCTGGGATCGGCTGATCCACCGCGTCGAGCTCGATCTCGAGGAGACGGAGATCTTCGAGTGGCCCGAGGAACCGGTCGAGCTCCCAGGGACCCATACGGAAGCGCACCTTCTCGAGGACGTGGTCTCCGGCCAGCTCGAAGAGCGCGTCGGCGACGTTGGTGGGCACGACGGCCTCCACCTCCCGCCGCCGCACACCACCTCCACTCTTGATCGTGAGCACGGAGCCGCGGGGCTCCCCCTCCCGGATGCGGATCGAAGAGCCACCCGTTGCCACGTACCCCTGTCGGAGGTGGTGGCCGGATTCGAGCCGGCTCCACAGGTCTTCGGTCACGCGAACGAGGTAGCGGCGTTCGATCTCCCAGCCGCCGGCCATGTCAGCGAGCGTCCGGCTTGCGTCCGAGAACGGCGACCCGCCGCCGCAGGAGCGGCACGAAGCCCGACAGGGCGCGCTCGAGCACATCCAGCACCGGCAGGTGGGATTCGGCGTAGTAGGCCCGCTCGATCTCGAATCCGGCCTCCGTCATCATCCCCGTCATCCGCTTCATGGACTTGTAGTCCACGTGACTCACGTCCCGTTTCAGCAGGATGTCGTGATTCTTGAGGATCTCGAGGATGTGCCCGCGATGCGGCGTCCAGACGCTGAAGTGCCCTCCGGGCCGCAGGAGGCGGTACGCCTCACGCACGACGCGCTCGGCATCTTCCGGATAAAGATGCTCGAAGAAGTCTGCGGCGATGACGACGTCCCAGGAGCCGCCCTCGAGGCCCGTGTCGGCCGCGTCGGCGCACAGGAACCGGAGATTCTCCCGAGGATCGCTCTCGAGGCGCTTCCGACACAGGTCAATGCTCTTCTGACTGAAATCGACCCCCACCATCTCCGCGACCCTGCCGGACAGCACGAATCCGAACGTGCCCCAACCACACCCCAGGTCGACGACCCGATCGTCCGGGCGCGGATCGTAGATCTCCAGGACCTTGCGAATCCGGTAGCGTTGGAAACCGCTCTCGAGGTCGATCAGGTGGGCTGAGTCGACCTCGAAGTAGTCGCTTCGATCGTAGAACTCCTTGCCGATCCGCTCTTCGCTCATCATGCCCTCACAAACGGCCAAAGAGGTCCTGGAGCTTGAGCCACCAGACTCGCCAGATGGCCTCCCGGACGATCCTTTTCGACATCTTCGACTCGCCAGTGTCGCGCTCGGCGAAGAGAATCGGAACCTCCACGATCGTGAACCCTTTTCGGAACGCTCGGAACTTGAGCTCGATCTGGAACGCGTAGCCGTTGGACTGGACGCGGTCCAGCTGGACGGCCTCGAGCACTTCGCGACGCCAACAGTTGAATCCACCGGTTGCGTCGCGTACAGGCATTCGGGTGATCGTGCGGGCGTACCAGGACCCGAAGTAGCTCACTAGAAGGCGGGACATCGGCCAGTTGGAGACCGTGACCCTCCCGCCGACGTAGCGCGATCCCACGACCACGTCGCAGCTGCGCGCCTGCTCGATGAAGAGCGGGATCGCGTCGGGCGGATGAGAGATGTCGGCGTCCATCTCGAAGAGGAGGTCATAGCCACGCTCCAGCCCCCAGTGAAAGCCCGCCAGGTAGGCCTTCCCCAGCCCGTCCTTGGCCGCGCGATGCAGCACGTGGATCCGTGGATCCGCCGCCGCCATCTCGTCCGCGAGGTCTCCCGTACCGTCGGGCGACGCGTCGTCCACGACCAGGAGCTCCAGGCATTCGTCCTGCGCGAGCACGAGGGGCACCTTTCTGGGCAGGTTCTCCCGTTCGTTGTACGTCGGCATGATGACCAACATCCGGTCGTCACTCACCGCCCCCATCCTCCCCTTCCACCACGGGCCCGGGGCCCGCGGTCACGTAGTGAAGCCAGAATGCACCCGCGGGCACGAGCTCGATGATCGTCATCCATACGCGGGCGATCACGGCGAGTGCGCCGGCCGCCACCGCCCCCATGGTGGGCGTCAGAAAGGCCACCAGCGTGAGCTCTCGGACCACCGCACCGGCCGGCGCGAAGATGGCCACGTAACCGACGACGTATGCAGCGGCGAAGGCCGAGCCGACCAGGAGAGCTTCGGCCTCATGACCGAAGCTCGCTGCCATCATCCAGAAAGCCACCGCATAAACGACCCAGTTGACCCCGAACAGGCCGAGCCATTGGAGTCCATGAACGCTCTCTAGCTCGGCGGGTGCCTCCTGCCGCAGGATCCGGAACCACAACCCGGCACCCCACCGAAACACCGACGGAATGGAAGCGAGCAGGACGGCGAGGCCAATCACCGCGGCCGCGACCCATGCCCACCGTCGGAAGCCTGGAGGGCCAGCAAACAGGGCGACGAGTCCCACCGCCGTGGCCGCCACGAGAGCAATCCCCTGCCCTAGCACCGCCGCTCCGGTGGCCGTCACCGCCGGCACACCCTTCTTGCGCGCCAGGACCGCGAGACCGGCGATCTGCCAGACCTTGCCCGGAACATAGCGTCCCAGGTTTGCGATCATGAACAAACGTATGGAATCGGACACCGACAGCTTCGGACCGCCCAGGTCCACCACCAAACGCCCCCACAGAGCCGCTGAGAGCCCATAGCCCAGAGCCAGCACGAGCGAGGCGGCGATCAGGATCCACACGTTTGGCACCCAGGACGAAAGGTCGATCTTCTCGAACTCGTGCAGGTTGAGCCCGGTGCGATCGAGGATGAACCAGCCAACCAAGACGGTGAGGGCGAGCTGGCCCAGCCGAACGAGCCACTTCTTCAAGCCGCACGGCTCCGCCGCCCACCGACCCAACCCGCTCCGAGCCCCCCCAGGAGCAGGACGAGCGTCACGACGCTCACCCAGAAGCTCTCTGTAAGGATGCGGGACCGGTACACCAGGTCCACTGTGTGCGTCCCCGCCGATACCGGTACGGCCCGCAGGGTGTGGTAGGCCCTCAGGACCGGAGCGGCCGTGCCGTCCACGGTCGCGTGCCAGGCCGGATACCAGTTGTCGGCGATCACGAGGAGCGCCGCCCGGTCCGATGTCACGGACAGGCGAAGCTCGTTGGGGGTGCGCTCGTCCCACTTCACGGTGCCCTTCACGGTGCCGCCGTCGAGCTTGATCGGCGGGGCCTTGGAGAGCACGACCTCCGAGTCGGGCTGGAAGGCGGGCGAGAGCATGTAGGGCACCTGTGCGCTGTCCGGCATCACGACCGTCTTGGCGACCAGCCGTGCGCGAGGGAGCGAGGGCAACGCGTAGAGTGTCTGATATGGCTTTCCCCTCACCTCCGTCTGCTGGACGACCGTCATCCCCTGCGGCGCAGGCCCGGCGGTGTGGTCCGGCCAGAGAAGGTAGCGCACGTTGAGGAGGCTGCGGATCTTTCCACTCTTGAGCAGGTTTTCGGGCGCCTGCGACCCCGCCATCCCGAGCAACTCCCGATAGCGTGCCAGGTCGTTCGGGTGAGCGCCCCCTGCGAGGTCGATGCCGTACATCGCCGGCTTGTCGTTCTGGCCCGGCTGCGAACCGGTGAGATCCAGCAGCCGGTACGGCTCCCGGTCACCGCTCTCGCGCTTCAGGAGCGCCTGGATGTTCGGATCCGGCGCCGCCCACTGCTGGAAGTCGAGCGTCTGGATGAAGGGCGCATCGATCCGCATCTCGTCAGCGGCGACGAGCACGAGGAGCGCGGCCACGAGCCCAACCGGCGCCAGGTAGCTCCTGCGTACCGCCCACGTGAGCCCGAGGGCGAAGATGCCCAACAGGGCCGCGATCCACGCACCGCGGCCAATATAGGGCGCCAGGCGGGAGAGCATCTGTTGCTGCTGCGCAGAGATTCCCGGATCGACGACCGACGTCCAGAACGACGCGAGCGCTCCTGACGACGCGGCGAGAGCCAGCACGAACAGCACCCCGGTAAACGAGCCCAGCACGAGGAGGATCCTTCGCCACGCGGCAGGATCCTCCTCGGACGCCGCCCGGAAGATCCGGTCGAGCCCGAGCCCGGCGAGCGTCGCCGCGGCGAAGCCCCACAGGAAGGTCGCGTTGGCCGGAGCCCGGAAGAGCCGGATACCGGGTACGAGCTTGTAGAACAGATACCAGACGGGCGTATGCCTGCCAAGGCCGAACAGAAGGGCCAACACCCCCAGGCCCGTGAAGAACCAGCGTAGCCCACGCCGCTCCCCGCCGACGAATGAGACCGCCGCGAGGATTAGCACGAGGATGCCACCGTACTCGGCGTTGTTCTTGAAGCCGTTCCGACCCCAGTAGGTGCCGTCGGT
Source organism: Longimicrobiales bacterium (assembly GCA_046704545.1). Taxonomy (GTDB): domain Bacteria; phylum Gemmatimonadota; class Gemmatimonadetes; order Longimicrobiales; family Gaopeijiaceae; genus SZUA-318. The sequence continues at coordinate 5,869 of JBJKRT010000104.1, read as the reverse complement.
CCAGGCCGAGCCCTGCGCGTCATTTCCGACGAACTCGGGGATCACCAGTGACATCACCTCGGCGGGGTGCAGTGACCAGGAGCTCGACCAGTCTTCGCCGCTCGCTCCCGCCGACGGTGCAGTCGTTGCCGTCCGACGCGAGTAGTGAGTGACGTAGTTCACGGCAGGAACGAACTGGACCGCGGCGACGCCGAAGCCTCCCACCGCGGCCGCCAGGAAGAGCGCGAACCGTACGCCCCCGGCGCGCAGGCCGCGCGGCGAGGCATCCCCTGCCCCGGGCCCTGTCCCGCGCCAAAGCTGCACGGCGCGGAAGATGGCGTACACGCCCGCCGCGCCGAAGAGGAAGTACGTCAACTGGAACTGCGTCGTGAGCAGAACAAGCGCCCACACGAGCGCCAGGAGCGAGAACGTCCCGACCCGGGCGTGCACGAAGAACCGCTCCAGGACCCAGAACAGGAGCGGCGCCAGCGCAATGACCATGAGCTTCCCGTCGTCGCCGGAGTCGACGATGCTGACCATGAACGGAGCGAGCATGTACGCGGCGCCGGCCACGAGACAGCTCGGCTTCGAGACGCCGATCGTGCGCATCCAGCCGTACATGAAGAGGCCAGCCGCGAAGATGTGCAGGACGAGCTTCCAGCCGAGTGCACGGAACGGCGCCATCAGGACCAGCAGGATCGAGGTAGGGTACAGGGAGTCCCCACCGGAGAGCGCAGAGACGAACGGGGTACCGCCGAGGATGTGCGGCGACCACAGTGGGAACGTGCCGGAGCGGAGTTGGCTGGCGTAGAACGCGCGCGCCACGTAGCCCCCGCCCAGGAGCGTGTCGCCGCCGTACAGCATGGCATGGCTGAACACGAAGGCACGGAAGAGCAGCACCGTGAGCACGGCGAACAAGGTCACCGGCAGCCATCGAGGGACGCCGGGCGTGACCGGCGCTGCGCTCACTCGAGGCGCGCTCGGCGCCCGTTTCTTCGATCCCTTTTCGCTCATGGGCTTGTCGGCGCCCCCCCCGAAGCGGTGTGCGCTCGTCGTGTGAGTCTCTCGTAGATCTCCAGATGCCGCGCGGCGAGACGTGCGTTGCTCCAGCGGCTAACCACCAGCTCTCTCGCCGTCGCTCCCAGGCTCGCAAGATCGCGCCTCTCGAGCAGTCCCACCACCACTTCGGCCAGGCTCGCCGGATCGCCGGGCTCGAAGAGCCCGCCGACGGTCTCGTCCACGATCTCGGGGAGCCCCCCGACGCGCGAGGCGGCGACGGGAAGCTCGCAGGCCATCGACTCGAGCGCCGCGACCGAGGTCGCCTCCATGAGCGACGGGAAGACCGAAAGCTCCGCCGAGGAAAGCAACCCGGGCATCTCGGCGTTCGGACGCGCTCCGAGAAAGCGGATCCGCCCGGCGACGCCCAGCTCGCCGGCGAGCGCCTCCAGCCTGGCCCGTTCCGGGCCGTCGCCCACGAGCACGGCCTCCACGTCCATGCGTTCCGCGATGAGCGGCATCGCGCGCACGAAGTACTCCACACCGTTCTTCGTGACGTGGCGGCGCGGAACGATGACCCGCCGCACCCCCTGCGGCGGGTCGGGCAGCAAGGGCTCGACCCGCCGGAACACCGACGTCTCGACGCCGTTGGTGAGCGGCTCGACATGTACGCCCGGTGCGATGGCCTCGCCCACCTGCGCGATCTCCTCGCTCGCGGCCAGGTTGTAGTCGCCGGCCTCGAGGAAGCGGCGGAAGACCGGGCGCCAGAACGGAGAGTCCGCACGCTTCAGGAAGTGGCTGGAGTGGTAGGTCGTGACCAGCGGCGCTCCCCCGATCCGCCGCCCCAGGACCCCCGGGACGACTGCCGCGATGTCCTGGGCGTGGAGGACGTCCGCCTTGCGGGCGAGCCGGCCGAAGCGGGGCATCGAGGCGAACGCGTGCGCCGCCCAGCCCGCCGTGTTGCGCCCCGGCATCCAGGTGCGCCACACGTGCACGCCGTCCATGACCTCGTGCGACGCGAGCCCGGGCCGAGAGCGGGACGCCACGACGTCCACCCTGTGGCCCTGTTCCGCGAGCGCTCGACACAGGTAGTAGACGTGACTCTCCATGCCGCCGACCTCCGGAGGGAAGTAGACGGCGTGCATCAGGATGTTCAGGTCTCGGCTCCTGTCCGGGCGGCCTGCGCCTCGCTCGGGCTGCTGGTGCGAGCGCCTTCACCCGTCCAATCCCCTGTCGTCCGGGCCGTGCCGCCCAGGTCGGACAGGAGGATGTCGACGATCCGCTCCCCGGCCTTTCCGTCGCCGTAGGGGTTGGGCGGCGGCGCGCCCGACCGGCTCCGCTCGAGCGCGGCCAGCCCCCGCGAGACGATACGCTCCGCGTCGGTACCCACCAGCTCGGCTACGCCCGCGTCGATCCCTTCCGGACGCTCCGTCACCTCCCGCAGGACCAGGACCGGCGACCCGAACGTGGGCGCCTCTTCCTGGATGCCGCCCGAATCCGTCAGGACGAGCGCGGCCCGGCGAAGCGCCGTGACCAGGTCCAGGTAGCCCAGCGGTGGCACGAGATGGATGCGCGGATGGCCGGAGAGCAGCTCCTCGGCCGGGCCGCGCACGTTGGGGTTCGGATGGACCGGATAGACGACCTCGACGTCGGAGACTTCGTCCGCGAGACGACGGACCGCCCCGAACGCTTCCCTCAACGGCGCGCCGAACGACTCGCGCCGGTGGGCGGTGAGCAGCACGAGCCGATGGGGCCCGTCCAGCACGCGGCGCAACGTGGCCTCCTCGACCGGCGGTTCACGCTCGGCCACGGAGAGCAGCGCGTCGACCACCGTGTTTCCCGTCACATGGATGCGCTCCGCGGGCACGCCCTCGGCCAGGAGGGCGTCCCGTGCGCGCGACGTCGGCGCGAAGTAGTAGTCCGAGAGCACGTCCGAGAGGCGGCGGAAGATCTCCTCGGGAAACGGAGCCCACTTGTCGTGGCTGCGCAGGCCGGCTTCCACGTGCCCGACCTTCACGCGCTCGAAGTAGCCCACCAGCGATCCGACGAAGACCGTCGCCGTGTCACCCTGCACGAGGAGCACATCGGGCTCGAACGAGCGGACGACGTCGCGCAACCCGTCCAGGGCTCCGTGCACCACGTCGTACAGCGTCTGCCCCTCGCGCATGATCTCCAGATCGTATGCGGGATCGAGCGCGAAGGCCTCGAGCACCTGGTCCACCAGATCGTCGTGCTGCCCCGTCAGGCAGACCCGGGTCTCCAGCTCGGAGGCCCTGGCGCGGAGCGCCTCCACCACGGGCGCCATCTTGATCGCTTCGGGCCGCGTGCCCACCACGACCAGCACCCGACCGTGCACGCCTGTCACCGTCCCTTCCTGCGCATGTCCTCGAGCTCGCTGCGCACCTGGGCGACCTGCTCCGAGACGAGCCCGAAGCCCACCAGGAGCGCGCCGATCGTCTCGAGGAGCATCACCAGGTAGAGGAGCGGACGGTATCCCATGGGCGGGATGTAGTGCCCCAGGCCGAGCAGCGGGTTGATGAACCGCAGATACAGGGCGACCACGCCCACCAGCACCCCGAGCGCGGACAGCGTGAAGCCGGTCGCGCCGAACAGCAGGAGCGGCTTGCGCGAGAAGAACAGCAGGAACCACACGGACAGCAGGTCGATGATCCCGATGACGATGCGGAAGGGGCCGCGGAACTTGGACTCCCCCGCCCTGCGCGGGAGGAGCTCGACGTCGATCTCGGTGACGCGATAGCCCCGGGCATGGGCCAGCACCACGAAGAAGCGGTGCCAGTCGTGGCGCAGGGCCATGCCGTCGATGATCTCGCGCCGGAAGGCTTTCATCGAGTTCAGGTCGGAGACCGGAACCTTGAAGATCCGCCGCGAGAGCCGGTTGTAGACCGACGACACGGCCCGCTTGTCGTAGGACCCCAGCTTCCGTCCCGTCACGACGTCCCAACCCTCCTGGAGCTTGGCCAGGAACCGCGGGATCTCCTCCGGACGATGCTGGAGATCCGCGTCGAAGAGCACGAGGTACGTGCGGTCCGTTCGCGCGGCGGCGGTGACCATCGCCTCGGTCTTTCCCAGGTTCGTCCGGTGGCTCACGACCTTCAGGGCATCCCATCCCGCGCCCTCCTGGCGCGCGATGTCGGCCGTGCCGTCCGTGGAGCCGTCGTCGACGAGGATCACCTCACCGTGCAGGTCCAGGTCCTCGAAGCAGGCACGCACCTCCCGCACGAGGTCGGCCACGACCGGCGCCTCGTTGTAGGCCGGCACGACCACGGCGAAGTCCCGGCGCATCTCGTCGGACAGCGCGGCCGCGGCCGTTCGGCCGGCCACCGCCGCGGAGCGTTCTGGCTCGGGCATGCTCACACTCTCTTGCGCATGCGCGCCGGAAGGATACCAAGCTGGTCGCGATACTTGGCCACCGTCCGGCGAGCGATCTTGACGCCGTCGGCCTTCAGCAGCTTCACGATGGCCGCGTCGGTAAGCGGTTTCTTCGTGTCCTCTCCGGCCACGAGGTTCTGGATCTTGTCCTTCACACCCCGGGCCGAGATGTCCTCTCCGCTGGTCGTGGACAGCCCGCTGGAGAAGAAGTACTTGAGCGAGAACACGCCCCGGGGCGTCTGTACGTACTTCTGGTTCGTCACGCGCGAGACGGTCGACTCGTGCATCTCGATGTAGTCCGCCACCTCTCTGAGGGTCAGCGGCCGGAGATACTGTACCCCGCGCTCGAAGAACTCCCGCTGCCTGTCCACGATGAAGTTCATGACCTTGAGCATCGTCTGGCGACGCTGCTCGATGGCCTGGATCATCCAGTTGGCGGAATTCAGCTTGCTCGAGATGAACTCCTTGCTCTCGCCCGTGAACTTCCGCTTGTCCCTGGCCACCTCGCGGTAGGCTCGGGAGATCCTGAGGCGTGGCAGGCTCGTGTCGTTCACGAACACCATGTAGTCGCCGTCGATCTTCTCGACGATGAGGTCCGGAACGACGTACTGCTCGGGCTCGGCGGAATACTTGAGGCCGGGTTTCGGATCGAGTTGCGCGATCTCGTCCGCCGCGTCCTGGACCTCCTTCTGGCTGATGCCCAGATCGCGCGCGATATCGTTCCAGCGGTGGTTGATGAGCGCGTCGAAGTGCTCCTCGACGATCCGATAGGCCGCGGTGCCCTCCATGTCCTTCTGGCGGAGCTGGATGAGGATCGACTCCTGGACCGTGCGGGCTCCGACGCCGGGCGGATCGAGGCCCTGGATCGTCTCCAGCATCGCCTCGGCCTCGTCCATCTCGTAGGGCCGGAAGAGGCGCTCCACCTCGGCGATCTCCTCCTCGCGCTCCTCCTCGTCTTCGATCGTCCGAGCGTTCTCCAGGGCCACCGGCCGGACCTCGTCGACCCACGCGTTGACGCCCCGCAAAACCTCGTCGAGCTCGCAGGTCAGCGTGCCCTGGTCGTCGATGTTGCCCACGATCTCCTCCGCGAGCCTCATCTCGCGCTCCGAGAGCTCGAGCAGGCGAACCTGCTCGGTGAGATAATCGTGGAGGTCGGGGTTCTCGACCGGGGTCGGCTCGAAGTACTCCTTCTGCTCGCTCTGCTGCCACCGCCCACCCACGTCGAAGCCGTCGAGGAGGATCGTCTCCCAGTCGACGTCGTCGCCGAGGGGCTCGTCCTGGGTGTCCTCCTTGAGCTCCACTTCCTGGGCCGCGTCGGCCTCGGTCATCTCCAGGAAGGGGTTCTCGGCCAATTCCTGCTTCAGATGCTGCTGCAGATCCAGCAGGGGCATGTAGAGCAACTCCATCGCCTGGTACAGGCGAGGGTTGATCCGCATCTCCTGGCGGAGCTGCGCGCTCTGGAAGAGCTTGGCGTTGAACTGGCTCATGGCTTCGGGTACCTGCT
>JBJKRT010000103.1:0-14404 GCA_046704545.1 Longimicrobiales bacterium | reverse complement strand
GGGACGACGTCACGGAGCCCAAGCACCTGAAGGCCGGGATGGTGCTGGAAGGGGTGGTGACCAACGTGGTCGCCTTCGGCGCGTTCGTGGACATCGGCGTCCACCAGGACGGCCTGGTGCACATCTCGCAGCTGGCGGACCGTTACGTGCGGGACCCGAACGAGGTGGTGAAGGTGGGGGCCAGGGTGCGCGTCACGGTGATGGAGGTGGACCTGGAGCGAAACCGCATCGGCCTGAGCATGAAGTCCAACCCCCGACCGAAGGGTGGGCGCGGGGGATCCCAGCCACCGCCGCGGAAGGGGAAGGGCGGCCAGGGCGGCAAGCGGGGCCCGGAGCCCAAGCCTGACGGCCATGAGAAGGGGACCATCGCGCCGAACGGAATGCGCTTCCGCTGATCCAGCGGCTGGGGAGGGCGTTACGCGTCCGGCGAACCGAAGCGAAGCGGCTCCGCCGCGTCAGTGACCGCTCCGATCTTCGCGGCCGGGCCTCGGCGTTCTTCGATGTCACGCGTCGAAAGGATCCTGGCGTCCAGGAGGTCGTCCCTCCGCACCCCCGTGCGGAGCCAGTTGGCCTCGCTGAGCGCATGATTCCAACCGTCCAGCCAGGCCTCGAGGGCGTCACGCTGGTGCTGGTCGCCCTCGAAGTGGACCAACAGGTCGAGATCGCTGTCGGGACGGGCCGAAGCGTTCTTGGTGCTGCCGTAGAGCCACATCCCCCGGACTCCGAACCGTTCGGCGTCGACCCGGGCGGCGATTCGCTCGGCAACAGCCCGGCGCCACCTCCAGTGCTCCTCGAAAGCGGGTGGCGCGGAGATCTGCTGAAGAGGCGAAGGAGGTACGGGCGTCGCGACGCGTCGTGGCGCTTCGGGGCGTTCGGCCACCTCGGTGAGCAGGCCCACCGCCTCATCCAGATCGCCGTTCATCAGGACGTTCAGCACGAGCCCGGACCGTGCTGCCGGAATGTCGATGACGTGGAGCACGTCGGAGAGAGGCGACTGATCCGGAAGTAGCTGGGGCAACAGGTTCGGTGCGGTTCGCAAGAAGTCCTCGTCCAGGACGTTGCTCGCCTCGTCCGGGTAGAGAGGAAGGTAGCGGATGCCGGATTCCACGAGATCCTGGAAGAAATGCGTGCCAAAGGATAGGTCCGGAACATAGTTGCCCTTCTTCCGGGCGATCTCGATGAGCATCGCGGTGTTGCTGATGTCTGCGTATCCCACGCTCACACCCAGGCGGATGTCGCCGCGGCTCCCCCAGCGGCCCGGGCCCATCAAGATGAACTGACGCTTGGGCAGAATCTTGTTCAGACGGCCCACGACGAGACCCACCTCGCGCAGCCGGCGCAGGTCGGGGAGCTCTGCGTACCGATCCGGATCGACATACACGAGGTGTGTGATCGGGCCCGCCCGTCCGTTCGACACGCCCCGGTGCGCGGTGAAGAGCACCTTGTCGGGAGGAAGATCCCGAGGGATGTCCGGTGGCGCGTCCAGCCCGCCGTAGCTCTGCGCCCGGCATTGGAGGAGATAGAGGCTGTTTCCGTCAGAGGCGAACTCGACGTCCACGGGCGTGCCCAGCCGGTCCTGAAGGACCTTCAGGAGCGTCGCCATCCGGGTGACGAAGGTCGTGTCCACCAGGAGCCCCTCGAACGTCACGACCGAGTCCTTTCCACGGATCTCGTCGGTCAGACCCCGGAGCCGTCGGAGCCGGTCACCCTCCAGGACGGACACGATCCGACGAACCTTCGGATACCGCTCGCCGAGGTCCTGGAGCAGCTTGGCGACCGGAACGGTTCGGAACTCGTTGGACTCGAGGTCGATCAGGTCGACCATCTTGGGCGAATAGCGTACGACCTCGTCGAGCGAAGCGTTTACGCGCAGCCCCGGCTGGCCGGGGGCCACGAGAACCGGGTAGTCGTCGCTCAGGCGGTCGACGGCGCGGGTGCCGAGGCCCGGCACCAGGCGCACGAGCCCGTCCTCGCGACGGATGCGAGGCGACCAGCGAAACTCGTTGTTGCTGAATGCCACCCCGGAAAAGGTCGGAAGGAAGTAGCGGCCCACCCGGGTCCCGACCACCTCCTGGATCATGATGCCCATCTCTTCGTGGACATCGAGGAGGTTGCGCCCGGCGCGGTACTGGATGGGATCCGGGGCGAACATCGACGCGTACACCTCGGCGATGGCGTCCTGGAGCGCCTGGATCCGTTCGGCCTTCGAGCCCTGGTTCGCGAGGAACAGGCTCTTGTACTTGCCTGAGAACGTCGAACCCATGCGGTCTTCGAGGAGGCTCGAGCTCCGCACGATCAGTGGCGTGGTCCCGAAGTCGTCGAGGGCCGCCGAGAGGCCCTGCAGCAGCTCGGGCGGGAACGCCGAGCTCTTGAACGCCTGGACCACGTGCGGATATTCCTGTCGAACCTGCTCCACGTCCAGATACTTCCGGTCGTGCACGTCGTCCATGTTGTTGTACCGGACGAACGCGAGCACACCGTCCGACGCGATGTGCCAGGTCTTCGGCACCTTGATGTCGCGCAGGATCGATGCCGATTCAGCGGAGGCCTCCACGATCTTCTCCGCCAGGAAGAGGCCCGCGCTCTTTCCTCCCAGCTTTCCGTGGCTCTTCGGCGGATAGAGCACGCGGTCGGCCAGACGCTGGAAGTCCTCGATGGTGACGAGCGCCTTGGCGGTGTTGATGAACGCGATCTGGTCCGTGAAGAAGCGGCGCAGCAGAGCCACGCGCGCCGTCGTCTGGATGGACGTGGGGAGCTCGTCCTCCTGGATGCCGAGCACCTGGAAGCGCTCCAGCGCCTCGAGGATCTCACCCAGGGACGAGCCCTGCTCCTCCAAGGTGCTCAGCAGGAAGCCGGCCTTGTCCTGGCCCAGCCACATGTGCAGGTAGCCGAGAATCTCCTCGGGACTGCAGTGGTGGGAGGCGATGTCGAAAATCCGCTCCGTCGGCAGAGCCCCGACCGGCCGCGCACGGGGTGCGGGGCGGTTCTCGTCGCCTGGCTCGGCCCGCTCGGCTACGCCGGTGAAGAACTCGCCCACCTCCGGGACCCCCTTCCAGCGAAGGAGATTGAGCATTCGCCGGGTCAGGCTCCGGAGAAGGGGCGGGTCGGCCCGCCGGAGGAATTCGAGCGCGACGCTCCAATCCTCGACCGGGTCGGTCGAACGATGCCTCTGCCCAGGGCTCGTTGCTGTCGACGCATCGCCTTGCGACTCGGCATGAGGACGCTCGAGCAGGCGCTGGCGCTGGAGGAGAAAGAGCCCGACACGCTCCGCCAGGGTCGCGAGCAGTTGGCGCTCTTCGCGCAGGAACGGTCCCTCGTCGGCCTCCGGTCGCTCGTCCGTGTAGAAGACGGCAAGCTCGCCCACGACCTCGTCGTCCACGAGGATCGGCGCGCGCTGCGCCCAGGGCCCGGGAGCCTCGCCCCCGTTGCCGTAGGTGTGGTCCCGAATACGGAGTGTGGCCCGGCAGACGCCCGGGTATTGCCAGCCGTCCGGGATGGCGGCGAGCACCTTCGCGACGACCTCGTCGAGTGGAGCATCCAGCCGACCGACCGCGTCGACGACCCGGTAGAGGCAACGAAGCTCCTTGGCGCGTTCCTGCAACGGTGCCAGCACATCGTCGATGCGGCGGCTAGGGCTCATTTCGCGTCCCTCGCATCGCTCCGCCCAGCCGCACGAAGCCGCGGCCGCTCCGACCGTCCACCCGGACGTGCAGGGGATGAGCCGTACGCACGTGCCGGACGTGGGGGGTCTCGGCCGCACAGGTTTCCGTATCGAGTCGATCCCATCTCAGGTCGGCCGTCGCGGTAGCGTCGATCGACAGCACCATCACGCCGAGGCTGGATACGTTGTGGAAGAAATGGGATCCCTGGCTGGGGTCGATCCGACGCTGAGGGAGTGTGGCCTCGACGAGCACCTTCGCGCCGGCCACCTGTCCCCAGACGACGGGGATGCCGAGCCATGGGTCCGCGCTGCCCCATCGGCCGAACCCGATGAGCACGTAGGGACGCCCGGCATCCATCAGCGCCCGGTTGAGCTCCGCCACCTCGGCCGCGACCTCGCGCGAGCGTCCGGGGTCGAAGCGGTCCGGCCTGACATAGACGATGTCCTGGATATCGAGGCGGTCCCCGTTCCCCACGGCCCGACTCGAGGACAGCAGCACGTCCGGAGCGTCCAGCTCCTCCTCGGTCACGGAGATCGCCTCACCGGGCGTGGCCATCGCGCGAACCTGAACGAGCCCGAACCGCAGCGGCCCGTCCGATCGATCGGGCAACGTGGCCGCGAATTCGATCTCCACCGGTCCTCCCGTCGTCTCGCTCGCGACGGCCAGCACGTCGACCACGAGGTCGTTCAGGGGCCAGTCGCGCAGTTGCAGCAGCGGCGCGAAGTCCAGGACTCGGGGCCCTTCGCGGCCGACGCCGGGACTCATGCGGTCGGACGCGGCCACGTAGGTGGACGCGAGGTGGCGGAGCGTGCCGTCGTAGTCCGCCTCCGGCAGGGAGAGATCGACGAGGTGCTCCGTTTCCGCGATCGGGTTCCAGGGCGGCGGAGGACCCATGTGCACGGCCCAGAATCGTCCCTGCGTGGCGGTGAGCATGTCGCGCGCCGACGCGAAGGGCGGAGGCGATGCCGGGAAACGTGGTGAATACGTCCAGCACACACCCCCGTCCACGATCGTCTTCCCGAGGCCGAGGGCGAGCTGCACGACCCCGTCTTCGGGACGTGCCGCCCCGACGGGGTAGTAGTTGAACGAGCGTGCAACGCCGGACAGGTGCGGATAGAAGCGGTCGCCATGCCGGTCGCCGATGATCTCCTGAATCACGACCGCCATCTTCTCGGCCCGGTCGTCGGCCCCGATCGCGCGACGATAGGTCCGTGCCGCATCGAAGAAGGCGGATGCGTAAACCAGCTTGATCGCTTCGGTGAGCCCCCCGAATCGCGCGGAAGCGTCGGCCGCGTTGTTCGGGACCATCTTGGTCTCGTAGACGCCCGCGAACGGGTGCTCGAGGGCGTCCTCCAGAAGGCTCGAGGAGCGGACCGCCAGCGGTACGTGCGCCTCCTCGACCACCGCCCTCAGGTCCCCGAGGAGGCCAGGTGGCAGCTGGGCCTTCTGGAACGCGTGGGCGATACGCTCATCTGAGGCCCCCGACAGGGCCACATCGTAGAGATGTCCGGCACGCATGAACTCGTCGAACGCGTCCGTCGCGAGCACCGACATCCGGGGGATGGATACGGCCACGTCGCGGAACGGCGCCGGGGAGTACCGCGCGCGCAACGCGCTCTCGATGCGAAGGAGCCCCTCGGCCTTTCCGCCGAGCGCCCCGTCGGAGATGCGTGACGCCACATGGCCCGCCGCGAAAAAGCCGCGATCAAACGGAGCTACGGGCTCGTGCGTGACAGCGGTCATCTCCAGCTCCTCCGCGAGCGCTGCGCGGGTTCCAGGTCAGACCCATCCACGGTCTCGACACGCCTGGGCAACCCGGTCCACGGCGATCACGTACGCCGCCTCCCGCATGGACAGTGCGCGCCCCCGTGCTAGATCGCTTACTGCGATGAAGGCCGCGGTCATCTTCAGGTCGAGCTTCCCGAGCACCTCTTCCTTCGTCCAGAAGTAGTTCATGTTGCTCTGGACCTGCTCGAAGTAGCTGCAGGTGACGCCACCGGCGTTCGCCAGAAGATCCGGGATCACGAAGACCCCCCGACGCGTCAACTCGTCGTCCGCTTCCGGGGACGTGGGGCCGTTGGCTCCCTCGGCCACGATCTTCACCCGCTCCGGAATGAGGCTCACGGTCTCGGCGTTGATCTGGTTCTCCAGCGCCGCCGGAATCAGGATGTCGACGTCCTGAGCGAGCCAATCCTCTCCCGGGAGCACCTCATACCCGGCCGCTCGTGCCCTGTCGCCGTCGATTCCGCCGAACGCGTCCGTGATGCCGAGCAGCTCCTCGAGGTCGACACCCGATGCCTTGCGGTAGGCGAAGCTCGTGTGAGCGTTCTGGTCCCAGCACGAGACGCACACGACGCGACCACCGAGCTGTTGGTAGAGCTCGATTGCGTACTGGGCCACGTTTCCGAACCCCTGCACCGACGCGGTGGTGTCCGAGATACGAACGCCGAGCTCCTTCAGGGCCTCGCGGATCGTGAACACGACGCCGTAGCCGGTGGCTTCCTTACGGCCCAGCGATCCGCCCAGTCCCACCGGCTTGCCGGTGATGAGACCGGGGCGGCGCATTCCCGCGATCGTCTCGTACTCGTCCAGCATCCAGAGCATGTGCTGCGCGGAAGTCATCACGTCCGGCGCCGGCACGTCTCTCTCCGGGCCGATGTCGCGGGCGATCTGGCGCACCCAACCACGGCATATCCGTTCCTGCTCCCGTTCGGTGAGGTCGTGCGGGTCGCACACGACACCCCCCTTGCCTCCTCCCAGCGGGATGTCGACCACGGCGCATTTCCAGGTCATCCACATGGCGAGCGCGCGGACCGTATCCAGGCTCTCCTGGGGATGAAAGCGAATGCCGCCCTTGCTCGGACCGCGGGCGTCGTTGTGCTGGACACGGAACCCCCTGAACACGCCCACCGATCCGTCGTCCATGCGTACAGGAATGGCGAAGGCGTATTCGCGAAGTGGTTCGCGGAGCAACGCGCGGACCCCGTCGTCGAGATCCAGAAGGTCCGCGATCCGGTCGAATTGCGTCTGAGCCATCTCGAACGAGTTGTACGCCCGGGCTGTCTTGACCATGTAATCGGATACCTGTTGCGATCGATTCGTGAGCATCCCTTCCCACCCGACCCGCCGACGCCAACACCCCCATCCCGAGCACCGGACGATGCGAGGATCGACGCCCGCCTCCCGTCCTGAATCCTAGCAAAACCGCGCTTCGCTGGCAGCGGCTCAGCTGTAGGGAAAACCCTGATTTGAAACGCGTTCCTGTCGGGGCGCTCAAGATGTCGGTGCAGGGGGCTCGCAGCGATCTTCTTTTCGGCGGCACGCGGGTGCGCGGGGGACTCCGCTGGACGCCCCCCTGGACGGTCGACAGATGCATGGCTGTTGCTACCCTGGCAGCTTCGTGCTGACGAGTGGGTCGAACAGGTGCTCATCCGTCTCTCCGCTGGTCTTGCTGACCGCGGGCATCACGTATTCGCCGCGGGGCGACGATGTCGGGGCAGACCGGTGTGGCCGATCTCACCCCGGTCAGACCGCGAGGAAGTCGATGATGTAGGGCTCCGGCCTCCGTTTCGCAGGCCGCTCGTCATGCCGCCGCCTCGGCGCCGGTGCGATCCGGTCCCTGGCAGAAGTCCCGATTCGGGCGGATAGAGGGGTCAGCCTTACCGATCGGTCGGAATGAGCATGCCAATGAAGCTCGGGACCGCCTGACCGTTCGCGTCACGCCTGACCGTGAACCGACCCCGCTGGTAAGCGGCCTTCAAGGCGTCGTCGAGGCGGGGCTGACCGGAACTGAAGAACACCTTCGCCGCGAAGACTCTCCCCGCCGTATCGACGGCGAGCAACACACCGAAGGCATGAGCCGAATCCGGGAGCGGGCGGATGGACTCCAGTGCCGTCTTCACAGAGGCCTGCACGGCCCGCTCGTTGAGCAGCGTCGGCAACTTCTCTTCTTTCGGGATGCCATGCGCGCGCCGGGACGCGTCTGCCGCTGCCTGCGTCCGCATGTTGGTGGCGCTGTCCACCGAACGGGACGCGAGCGCGGCCGTGGTCGGGCCGAGCGTGGGCGTCTGAGCTGCCCCGTTGGCCCCCGGCTGCATCTGCGGGTCGAACGGTCCACCGAGTGGAGTGATGCCGGTCTGGTCGAGGCGGAACTTCCCCGTGGGAGAAGTGCCGGTCACGGTCTTCCAGAGGCAGCCGCGCCGGCAAGTACCGCTGAGGTGCGTGTCGCGGACGGCCAGCTGGACCGAGAAGCGTGCAGCGGTGCCGCTCGATGAAGGGCTACCCGCTCGGCGTACGCCGCTGTCCGTGATGTAATACGTATCACTGGGAGACGTGGCAGTAAGGGTCTTCCATTGGCAGCCCTGACTGCAGGAAGCGGCGATTCCTGTCTTGGTGGAGTTCACCACGAAGGAGAACGGCGTCGCTGCGTCGCCGTTGGCCGCCACCCGCACCTGGGGCTTCGTGAGGTCGGCCGGCATCGCACGTTCGGGACGCGGCGCCCCGCACGCAGCCGCGATGCAGAGCGCGGTCCCAGCCAGGGCTGGGGTGGCCTTCCATCCACGCGCTCGCGGCCGCGCCGCGGTCAGCGCTCGGATCCGACGCTCGATCAGCGAGCGGGGCTCCGCGAACGTCGCTGCGAAGGTGCCTCGGCCACCGCGCTCGACGACGTCCAGGAGCAGCGCTCCATAGCCGCGTGCGTTGCTGGAGTCGCGCACCACTCTGGCGTCGCAGTCCAGTTCCAGGGCCAGGCGCAGCCGACGGGTCTGCCACCAGAGAGCCGGGTTCCACGGCATCAACGCGAGGGCCACGAACGAAGAGGCCAGGAGGCGCGGATCACCGGCGACCACGTGCTCGTGCTCGTGGGCAAGGATCATCCGGCGGGCCGCCTCATCCGCCTCCAGGACCCACCCGGGAATCACGATGCGCTGCCGCCATACACCCACCACGGCCGGACCCGTGCCGATCGAGACGAGGACGTCGTATCCGTCGACCCGCTCCCGACGGGATCCGTCGAGCGCACGGCGGAGACGCAGTGCGGACAGACCGAGGTACGCCAGGAAGCTCGCGCTCAGCAACGCCCATACGACCGCCAGTGAGGGGTTCAGGGGTGACAGGGCGGTGTCGAGCCGTCCAGCCGCCACACGGATCACGCCGAGCATGGCGGCTACGTCCGCGCCCACCGCGTGGAGCATCGCAACGAGCGCCGAGCCGCTGCTCGTAGCAGAGCTGCCAGTTGCCGGCGCGGCGATCCGCAGCAGGCCCACGCCGCCGGCCCCGCCGGTGAAGGCCGGAGCCGAGGAGGTATGGAGGAGGGCGAGCGCCGGGAGCACCAGCGAGCCTGCCGTGGAGATGACCCACGGCCAACGTCCCGGACGCCCATACAGCCGAGCCACCCGCGCCGCCGCGAGTGCAGCTATTCCCAGGAGCACCGCAACGGCCATCGCGTACAGCATCCAGAGCGCGATCATCACCGTCCCTCCTTCTTCAGGCGCGCATCGAGCAACGCACGCATGCGGCGCAGCTCCTCCGGCGTGATCTCTTCGTCCGCCACGAGGCCCGTGAGCAAGAGCTCCGGCCGGCCCGCGAAGAGCTTCCGCTTGATGCGCCGGAGCGCGCTCTCACCGGCCGCCTCTCGCTCCACGAGCGCGTGGTAGCGGTGCGCTTTCCCCTCCTCCACATGATCCACCCGCCCCTTGTCCTCCAGCGTGCGGAGCACCGTCAGCACGGTCGTATACGCCAGCTCATCCGCAAGCGCGTCGCGCACCTCCGCAACCGTAGACGGGCCGCGCTTCCAGAGCACGCCCATCACGTCGAGCTCGCGGTCCGTGAAGCTGATCTCCATCCGGGCCTCCCTACTAGAGTTATAGTAGATACGATAGGGAGGCGCTTCGATCATGTCAACTAGATCAATAGTAGGTGGGGCGGGAGGCGAGTCTGAAGCTACGTGTCCTCCTACCACGCTTCGTGGTTCTCATCCGCGCGTCTCAGCCGGGATGGCCGGACGGAGCTGCGGTGTCATTCGGCCATCCTCTCTCTTCTCGCGGAAGACCAAAGGGTTTCGATTGCCTGCGTGGGCCGTTCGGAACCGGACACGATGGTGACCAGGGACAGGCGATGCTGGTCCAATCATCGTCCGTACGGCAGATTGCACCCCCATGTCCGATCTCCCCTCCCATCTCGTCTCCGCCCTGTCCGGTCGCTACCGCATCGAGCGCGAGCTCGGCTCAGGCGGGATGGCCACGGTCTACCTCGCCCAGGACGTGAAGCACGACCGTGAGGTCGCCATCAAGGTCCTGCACACGGACCTCGGCGCCACGCTCGGCGGCGAGCGGTTCCTGAGCGAGATCAAGACCACCGCGAAGCTGCAGCACCCGCACATCCTGCCCCTGCTCGACTCCGGTGACGCCGCCGGGCTCCTGTACTACGTCATGCCGTACGTGAGGGGCGAGACCCTTCGCACCCGGCTCGAGCGCGAACGACAACTCCCCATCCACGATGCGCTGCGCATCGCGCGCGAGGTAGCCGACGCGCTGGGTGCTGCCCACGCGCAGGGGATCGTGCACCGCGATATCAAGCCGGAGAATATCCTGCTGCAGGGCGGGCACGCCCTGGTGGCGGACTTCGGCATCGCCCTCGCCGTGCAGACCGCAGCCGGCGCACGCATGACGCAGACGGGACTCTCGCTCGGCACGCCGCAGTACATGAGCCCCGAGCAGGCCATGGGCGAAAGGCAGGTCGACGCGCGCGCGGACATCTACGCGCTGGGCGCGGTGACGTACGAGATGCTCACCGGCGATGCACCCTTCACGGGGACGACCGTGCAGGCGGTGGTCGCCAAGGTGATGAGCGCGGAGCCGGAGCGGCCTACGCTGGTGCGCAAGACGATCCCCCCGCACGTGGAGGCGGCGGTGCTGTGCGCACTCGCCAAGCTTCCCGCTGATCGATTCGGCACCGCCGCCGAATTTTCCGTCGCGCTGTCGTCGCCGGGGTACGCCACGCCGGGCGCCGCGCTGCCGGGTGGAATGCCGTCAACGGGCGTACCCGGGCGCCCGGGCGCATGGGCGCTCACCGTTCTGGCGTTCGCCGCTTGCGGCCTCGCGGGTGGGTGGCTGCTGGGTCGCGCCGGCCGCTCACCAGGTCCGACCGAGGCCGAGCTGAGCGCGAGCGTGATGCTTCCCGACTCGCTGCAGTTGGCGCCGGAGCTGCTGATGCCGGAGGGGACGGAGACCCTGGCGCTGTCACCGGACGGACAACAGCTGGTTGTCGTCGCCCGCCACGGAACGGCGTCTCAGTTGTATCTCCGGACCCTGTCGCAGTTCGGGTTCCGCGCCCTCGACGGCACAGCCGGCGCGCAGTCGCCGTTCTTCTCGCCGTCGGGCGACCTGGTGTACTTCTTCGGGCCGCGGGGTCTCATGCGCCTCAGACTGGCCGACGGTCGGGTGACGCTCGTGCGCCGCCCTCCGTCGGGCCAGTTCGAGGGCGAGGCGTGGGGCGGCACCGTGATGGCCGACGGGCGCATCGTCCTCTCGGAGCGGCTCGCCACCGATCTGGTCGTCCTCACGCCGGCGGGCGACTCCGTGCGCACCATCGTCTGCACGGCGACCTGCGGATTCCCGAAGGCGCTCCCCGACGGGCGTCATGTGCTGGTCGACGACGGGCAAGCGCTGTGGGTCGCCGATCTCGAAACCGGAAGAGAGGTGCCCGTCATGCAGCCTGCGGCGAGTGGCGGCAACGAAGCTCTGCATGGCGTAGCGGGCGCGGTGGACGGGCACGGTCATCTCGTCTACGCGACGCTCGACGGGCGCCTCTTTGCCGCGCCGTTCAACGCCACTTCGTTTCGCGTGACGGGTCCGGCGGTCACGATCGCCGACAGCGTCCGAGTCGAGACCGGCCGAGGCTCGGCGCAGTTCGCGGTCAGCCCGTCCGGCGTGCTCGCCTACGCGCCCGGCGACGTGGCGGCCATCGGCATTCTCATGCGGGCGGATCGGGAGGGGCGAATCGATACGATTCCCGCGCCCGCAGACGACTACGACGGGTTTTCGCTCAGCCCCGACGGCCGCCGCCTCGCCGCGCATGTGAGCACCGCCGGCGGCGGCAGGATCGAGGTGATCGACGTTGCCACGGGGCGCGTCACCCCGTGGCTCTCCGGTCGCGGGCTCGGCATCCCATCCTGGGCCGCCGACGGACGGCGCATCGTCTTCACGCGTGGCGATACCGCACTCATCGGCGATCCGGACCAGGATGCGGCGCCGACACCGCTTCCGCCGGGCACGGCCGTCGGGCGGCGGGTATATGCGTTGTCGGACAGCGGAGCGTACCTCGGGTGGTCCGACGACTCGGCGCGCGTGATCAGTGGCGGACAAGCCGTCGGCCACGCAGTGGCGACGCCGGAGGATG
Organism: Longimicrobiales bacterium; assembly: GCA_046704545.1. GTDB lineage: Bacteria > Gemmatimonadota > Gemmatimonadetes > Longimicrobiales > Gaopeijiaceae > SZUA-318. Next base: position 2,345 of record JBJKRT010000103.1, on the reverse strand, counting down.
CGATCTTCGCGGTGACCGCCGATGGCCGTTGGGTCGTCGAGCGTGGACAGTCCAGCGTCGGCGGGGCAGTGCAGGCGTTGGCGCTCAATGGCAGCGGCCGGCGGGTCGTGATCGCGCCCCTGAACTACGGCATGCCCTCGACGGTTGCGGGCGGCACGGGGTTGATCGCGGCGGTGGTGGAGATCGGGCACGCGGTCAACGGCCGCGCGGAAACGCAGCAGACGTTCTATTCGGTGAGCTACGACTCCGCGAGTGGGTCGCCTTTCGGCAGTCCGCAGAAGCTGTTCACCGCGGCCGTCGCCGATTTCCCCGGACGAAACTATTCGGTGGGAATGGATGGCAACCGCTTCGTCTTCAAGCACCACGTCGAGTCGCCGCCGCTGCGAGAAGTGCGCGTGATGACTTCGTGGATCTCACGCATCGGATCAGGCGCGGGCCGGTGATCGTGCCGGGCGTCTTCCGTGGCCTCAACCGGCACGGCCGGAGCTGCCGTGGCCTTCGGCCATCTTCTCCCTTCTGCGGCTCCCGAGAACAAAGAGGGCCCCTCGACCGGTCTGGTCGAGGAGCCTCAATCGGGACGGCCGGATTCGAACCGGCGACCCCCTGAACCCCATGGACCCGACGACGGACGTCGAGATGTCAAATCTCGTGAAGAGTCAGGGTTTTCGGCGGTCCGGGTGTTGAATCTCGTGAGCGCGTTGGCGGGATTTCACACCCTCTGCATACTCCAGGCGCATACTCCGGTGAACGAGCCCGCTTGGACTCAGGGCCCGCACACTCCGATCGGCAGGACCCAGACGCCGTCCTCGCGGCGATAGGCATAGGACCCCGAGCCGACCACGACCGCAAGGGCAGCCGGCTCTCCGCACCGTCGGGTGTCGACCCGGTTCCGGAACTTGAGGAGGTTGGCAACGGCCTCCTCGATCCTGGCCTCGCCTCCGAGTTTCACCTCAAAGGCGGCCCAGGGCCCTGCTCGGGTTGCGACGATGAGGTCGACTTCGAGGCCGGTGTTGTCGCGGTACTGGAAGACATCCGCGTCGGCCGCTTGCGCGTAGACGCGAAAATCCCGGACCACGAGGGACTCGAAAAGGAACCCGAACAACTCCAGGTCCTCCCGTAGATGCTTGGGGCTGGCCCCGAGCGCCGCCACCGCAAGAGATGGGTCGACGAGGTGCCTCTTGGGGGCACTCCGGAGGATCGACTTCGATCGAAGATGCGGCGCCCAGGCAGGCTGGTCCTCGATGATCATCAGGCGCGTGAGGGCGCTTGCGTACTCGAGGCCCGTATGGTCCTTGAGGGGGCCCTCCGCCCCGGCGGTATCGGCAGCGATCGTGGACATGGACGCATGCGTGGCCACGTTTCTCGCGTACGAGTGAAGGAAGCGGGCCACGCGTTCCGGGTCACGGGAAACGCCATCGACGCGGCTGATGTCCACGCGCCTCACCTCCTCGATGTAGTCCCGATTCGCCAGCAGAGCGTTGGGGGTGGTGCGCGACAGATGCCCCGGCCATCCGCCTACGGCGACCAACTCGAAGAGGGCGTCGGCCTCGAGCTTGGACCCAGCGCCCTCTTCGGGCGCGCCCTGCAGCAGAGCGTGGAGCGAGACCTTGCCCGTGGAGGCGCCCAACTCATAGAGGGACATCGGGCGCATGCGAAGGCGAGTCAACCTGCCGGCGCCTGTATGGCGGACGGTATCATCGGCTGGGACGGCTGATCCCGTCAGGATGAACTGCCGAGGTGCCTGTCGGTCGTCGATGGCCCGGCGCACGTGATTCCAGATCTCGGGAGCCACCTGCCACTCGTCGAGGAGCCGGGGCGTTGGTCCGTCCAGCACCAGTTTCGGGTTGAACCCGATGGCGGTCCGTGCGGTCGAGTCGACGTCGAGGAGCACCTCGCTGGCGGCGTGCTGCCGAGCCGTCGCCGTCTTGCCGCAGGCCTTGGGGCCCTCCACCACCACGGCCCCCATGGCGTCCAGTCGCCGTTCGATCTCCTCGTCGGCGATCCTATGGAGGTATCTCATAGCGCCCCTTTTTGTTGGTGTGGCGGCAGCAATGTAACCACGTTGGCGGCACGTATGCAATTGTAGTGGGGGCACAAAAGGAAGACATCCGGGGTCACGGATAGAATGCCCACGTTCGAGAGCCTCATTGGCGACTGTGGTGCTCGAGTCGTTCAGAACCCGGCGATCTCCGGCGCGATGAGGTTTTCGCTACCCACCGGGGTGTGGATGTGGTGGTGACGGCGCTGCACGACCTGGCCATGAGCGTGAACCTGTCGGGCCTACACCTGTTGGACGAGGTGGGGGATCTACCGCTGGTGCTGTGCGTGGCGATGACGCCGGACAA
>JBJKRT010000102.1:0-37601 GCA_046704545.1 Longimicrobiales bacterium | reverse complement strand
CGCGCCGACCTCGGGCGGTGGGGTGGTCGCGATCAACGTTCGTAAGGCGGACTTTCTTCGGAACCATCCCGCGCCCAACTGACCCGACTAAAGACGCGAGGGAAGGGGCGCCCCGGTGGGAATTCCCGCCGGGGCGCCCCTCTTCTCACCTGGTTCTTCTCGTCACCTTCGCGCGGGGTGGTCCCGAAGAATGTCGGCCTTGCGAACGTTGATCGCGACCACGCCACCACCCGACGTCGGAGCGAACAGCTTCACGACCACGCACCGGTCGTCCGTGCTCCCGTGCGGCGCGATGGGACTGTTGAAGTCCTCGCCGTTGTAGAGCTGGATCGCGTTGCCGATGAGGTTGCCGTACCGGTCGTGGACCGGGATGGTGCCGCACGTCAGGCCGGTGTTGTCCGACGGGAACGGCAGGACGGCACGCAGGGGCCCCGTGATGTTGTCGCGGATGTAGACCCGTCCGATCGTGGTGAATCGCTGCGTGTCGATGATGTCCACGGTGTGGTCACCCGTCGCCACGAACGCGAGCTGTGTGTCCGGATGGTACTGCCCACCCAGGTTCTCCAGCGTGCGTGCGTCCGCGTGGAGCGGGTCGAGCACGGCGCCACCGCCGACCGTCGCGTTCGGGATTTCCGTCTGGCCCTCTACGCGCAGATCCTTCGGATCGATGAAGTACGCCGCTTGCTGACCTCGTACGACCTCGAGCGTCCCGTCGTAGTTGAGGCCGATGCCCTTCACCTCTTCCGGGCTGTTCGTCAGAAGGTCCGACACCTGCAGCCAGCTCGTCAGAGCCGTCGTGTCACCCTGGTGCGCCTGATAGGTCAGGACCCGCCCAGCATTCGACGTGCCGCCTTCGCCGATGGACACCCACTCACCGTCGCCGGAGGCGGCGACGTACGTCGTGTCCTGGAACGCGAGGCTCGGAATGTTCCACGTCTGGTTCGGCTGGCAGTACACGTCCGAACCCTGCGCCTTGAGCCGCGCCGCCGCGTCACAGATCGGATCCGGATCGAGGATGTTCAGGCTCGTGGTATCGAGCTGGTTCGGGAAGCCCGGCTGGTGATCGAAGAACTTCACCGCCGAGATCGTGTCCTGCACCCCGAGCGAGTCGGGCGGCGTGACTTCCTGCACGCTCGTCAGCGAGTCGATGTGGGCCACCACCCAGTTGTCCTGCGTCTGGGTGTTCTGGGCCTGCTCGACGAAGATCTTGGCCTCGGGGCTCTCCCACCCGGGTTCGTAGTACGCCTTGCGTGCCGTTCCCAGGTTGCCGATGTCGGTCGTCTTCGTCGAGAAGATGAGGTTGCCGTACTTGTCCACCGCCACGAACTGCGGCCGGTCGGAGAAGGACGGCGCCTTCTCCTGAGGATATGGCGTCACCAGGAAGAGCACCGAGCCGGTCTGCCCCTGGCGCCTCGCGATGTCGAACAGATGCACATCCGGCGTGAGGAAGCGGTCGTTGTCGATCTCGCGGCCGGTCGCCACGTCCACGACCGAGAGGTTCGTTCCGCCGGAGTTCGCGACCCAGAGGGAGTCTCCACTTCTGCTGAAGGCGAGACCCCACGGCTCCGACCCAACCCCAATGGCGTTGTCGAACTTGTCGGTCTCGAGGTCGAATACGTCCAATCGATTCTGGGTGATGTTCGACAGGTAGAGCTTCCGCCTGCCGGGCATCGTGTCGACGGCCGCGTCCATGATCTGGCCACCGTTGGGAAGCTGCACGGTCATTCCCGCCACCACCGAGCGCTGCAGCCTCAGGCCCGGCCTGTCGACAGCGACACGAGCGCCGGACTGCGTACCGCAGACGTACGCGGCCGTCGAGTCCTGGGTGCTGCTCGCGGCGCAGTTGCCCGCGGCGTCCACCATCCACGACGTCATCTCGAACACCAGGGTGTCCGGGAGGTTCAGAGAGTCCACGTTGAACGGCCGGAAGGCGAATGCCTTCGAGACCGTCCCGGTCCGCGCCGGCGAGAAGACGGCGGAGTCGGTGTGCACGAGGGTATCTCCCCGCCTCGCCGAGATCGCCAGCACCGTGTACCCGACCTTCTGGACGCCGCTACCCTGTGTGTTGTCGGCTCCTGAGACCTGGAGCAGCACCGTGTCCTGGAGCTCCATCCGGTCGGGAGCCGTCGCGGTCTCCTTCATGTGGGGCGCGATGGTGTCGCCGACGCCACCCGCGATCACGTTGAGCGTGTCCGGGCCGTCCTGGCCCGTGACGTCCAGGGAGTTGCGGGCGGACGCCGTAACGCTGATCGCGCCCCTCGCGGACGACGGGATCGCGATGACCGTATCGAGCACGATCGAGTCGGCGGCGGGGTTGACCGACTTCTCGATCGTGGTGCTGAAGGCACCGGTCACCGCAAGACCGATACGGTTGATCCCCAGGGGGTCCTGGGCGCGCACCCGCACCGTGAGGTTCAGTCCCGCCTGCACGGACTGGCCGTTCGTCACGTCGAGCAGCTGTACGTCGGGCCCGCCGACGAGGAGCGCGGCCGAATCGGCGGCCTCGTTGCCCGAAGAGTCGCTCGCAGCCACCACGATCTGCACGATCTCGCGCGTGCTGTCGGCCGTGGGCTGGATGTAACGCATGATGGTCGTGTCGACGACGCCCGCCGGAAGGGTGATGTCCTTCTCCACGAAGCGCTGAACGACCGTATCCGTACCGAGATCCTTCGAGCCCCTGTGGGCCACCCCGTAGAAGCGCACCGTGTGCACCCCCACGTTGTCCTTGACGTGCGCCTGCACGAAGACCGAGTCTCCCACGGGCCGCGCGGACAGCGAATCTCCCCTCGGCGATTCGATGGTCACGGTCGGCGCCTGCGTGTCTTCTCCGGCTGCCGAGCCGGCCTGACCCTGGACGGTGAAGAGGTTGCTCCCTCCACAGGAGACCAGGGCCAGCAGGGCGGCCGTCACGAGGACCGCGGATCCCAGGCGTGCTCCCTTGATTGCGTTGCGGCGCATGAGTTCGCTCCAGATCGACCGGATCAGCTGGGGCTCTGCACGATGTGCGGAGTCACGAGGATGATCAGATCCTGCTGGATCTCCTGCTTCTGAGTGTGGCGGAAGAACCGGCCGATCACGGGCAGATTCATGAGGAGGGGGATCCCGGTCCGAACATCGGTCTTGGTGTTCTGGTTGAGTCCGGCGAAGACCACGGTCTCACCGTCCTTGACCAGCACCCGGGTGCTCGCCTGCTGCGTGTTCTTGATGAAGCCGGCGTCCGAGGTGGCAGGCTCGGCGGAAGAACGCTCCGCCGAGATGTCCATGAGGATGTTGCCGTCCATGGTCACGTGCGGTGTGGCCTGCAGGATGATACCGGTCTGCTCGGTCGTGACCTGAGCGGTGGGGAACGTCCCCTGACCCGTCGCTCCGGTCCCGGCCTCGATGACCCGCACCGGAATGACCTGACCCACCATCATGCGAGCCTGCTGATTGTCCAGCACCGTCACCTGCGGCGTGGCCTGCACGTCGCTCAGGTTGGCGGACGCCAGAGCGTCCAGGAAGCTGACCAGCGTATGCCGTCCGATGACGAGCGAGCTGAGCAGCGTGAGTGTCGGGTTCGGCACGCGCGAGAACGCGTCGCCGAGGGCCGCGATCGAGTTGCCGCCGAGCAGCACGGTCGCCTGTCCCTGCGGCACGGTCGTCGTCTTGCCGCTGGCGTCGGTGGTGACCCCCGACGAGAGCTGGTTGAGCTGGTTGCCGCGCGAGTCCTTGAGCTCGTAGCTCACACCCATCTCGGACAGGTCGGTCCGGTTCACGAAGATGATCTTCGTCTGGATCGACACCTGCGGGGTGCGGCGGTCGAGCTGCTTGAGCAGCTTGTTGACCTCGTCCTGTACGCGTTGGATGTCGGAGACGATGAGCACGTTGGTGCTCGTCCCAACCGTCACCTTGCCGCGCGGCGTCAGCAGCGGCTGGACCGCGGTCTGGAGCTCCGACGCCTTGGCGTAGTTGATCTGGTGGGCCTCGGTCTGGATCGGCTCGACCTTCTCCTGGTCGTTCAGGTTCTTGATGTTGTCGACGCGGATGATCCCGTAGGAATCCTCGTGCGCCACCAGGCCGTGGGCCTGCAGAATCTGATTCAGCGCCACGTCCCAAGGCTGATCACGGATGTCGGCCGTGACGAGCCCTGCATCCTGAACGTTCAGGCCCGGAACGATCGACTTGCCCGAGAACTGCGCGAACGCCATCAGCACGTTCTGAATCGGACTGTTCGTGAACGTGATCGAAATGTGCCGGGCCGTGCTTTGCTGCGGATTCGTCGTGTTCGTGAATTGGCGTTCGTTGGCCGCGGCGGTGTCGCGCGCCTTGGTCGCGGCCTGTTGCGCCCGAGCCGTCGACTGCGGCTGAGCTGTCGATCCCGACGACCACGGCTGGAAGCTCCCCTGCGGGTTGTCCAGCGTGATTCTCAGCCCCTTCGCGTCCCGCGCGACCGAGTAGTCGACGATCTTCTGGAGCGTGAATACCACCCGGACGATGTTCTTGGAGTACTGGCTGGTCCGGATGGAGACGATTCCGCCCCGGTTCACGTTCGAGTACTCGTCGCGTGGCAGCGCCTGGCGCGCACCCATCAGGTCCACCACGAGGCGGTTCGGCCCCTCCATGGTGAAGTCCCGGTACTGGGTGTTTCCGTCCACGGCGATCAGCACGCTCGTTTGCCCGGCCGCGGCGGGAGTGATGGCGACTTCCGTCACCGGCCCTCCCATGGCCAGGAGCGTGCTGGTCAACAGCGCTAACATCGAGGTCATGAAGTGCCTCCCCCTGGGCCGGTCTGGATCTGCATGATCTTCCGTGTCGTCAGCCCGAACTCTTCCACGTCGACGATGACTCGATCGCGGTCGACCTGGACGATCCTCACGTTTCCGATGGTCTGTCCCGCCTTCAGGTACCAGGCCTGCCCCTTCGAGACCGACGCGCTCGTGCTGTCGGCCGACTCGGTGACCGTGCTGGTCCCGACGGCGGCCACGCTCTGGCTCGGGTGCTGATCGTCGTAGATGATCCCCTCGAGGCGGAGCTGCTCGAAGCGCGGCCCGGTCTCGGCCTGACCCACCAGGGGATGGAACGGGTTCCGTCGTCCCTGCGTGGGATAGCTGAAGACCTCCCGCTCGAACACGAGCGGTGCGGGCTTCTGGTTACCTGCGGGCGGCTTCTTTCCTTTCGCCCCCTTCTTCTGGGCCGCGAGCGCGGTCGGCGCCATCAGCAGCAGCCCCAGAAGCAAGGTCGTGGCTCGGAGAGCGTAACGCGTCATATCGGCTAGTCCCCCGATTTCGATGGCGAAGGACCGGCCGCGCCCCCTGCCTGCGGCAGGACGTACGTCTCGATCCGGAACTTGGCGAGCACGGGGTCGACCAGGTCCGGATAGACGTTCGGTCTGTCGAAGAGCGAGAGGTCGAGCTCGACCGGCGTCACGATGCGGGGCAGAGACGCGATGTCCGTCAGGAACTTCCCGACCGACTGGTATCCCCCCACGACGGCCAGATCGTACGATTCCTTCGTGTAGTACGCGCCCGGCTCGGGAGGATTGGGCGTGAAGCGCGTGACGTTGACGCCCACCTCCTGGCCCTTCTTGCTGATGTCGTCCACCAGCGCCGGCACCTCTTCGGCGGCCGGAATGAGCTGCTCCAGCTTGTTCACCTGGCGGTCGTAGAGCGCCATGTTCTTCTCGAGGTCCCCGCCCCCGCGCGCCGCGAGCACCTGTGCCTGCCGATTCTGGTTCTGCAGCGTCGTCAGGTGCGACTGCATGGCCTCCACCTGGGCCTTCTGCTTCGCGTAGTAGTAGTGGTTGAACGGGTACAGGAGCAGGAGGAGAACGATGCCGATGAAGAGCGCGTTCCGCTGCTTCGGGTCGTCGGGTATGTAGTTGGCCATGGCTCAACTCCCCGTCGAGTCCGCGGGAGTACCGCCGGTCTGGTCGTTGAACAGGGGCACGGTCTGCAGCTGATCGATCGGCGGGGACTGGTAGGTCGCCGTCAGGGCGAACGCGTACACCAGGTTGTTGCCTTTCTCCATCGTCTGCTCCGAGCGCTCGAGGCGGACGTCGGTAAAGAACGGGGACGCCTCCAGCTGCCGCATGAAATGCGTGATCGCGAAGTTGCTTCCCGACGTGCCGGAAATCCGGATCTGGAGGTTCGGGTCCGAGGATACCTGCGTCACCCCGGTCAGCCAGGTGTAGTCGGGCAGCGCGCGGGAGATCTCGTCCATCACGTGCGGCCAGACGTAGCGGTTCTCGTCGATGTTCTGAATGATCGAGACGCGCCTGGCGATCGAGTCGCGGCGAGCCCGGAGCTCGTTCGTGCGCTTGATCACGTCGGCGAAGCGAATCGAGTCGTGCTGCGCGTCGGTGACCTGCACCTGGAGGTCCTGCTTCTGGCTCCGCACACCCAGGGTGAGCCAGACCATGAGGCCCACGGACACGACCCCGGCAGCCACCGCGCCGAGGATGTACGGGTCCATGGCAGGGGCGCCACCGCCGCCGAATTTCGGCAGCGCGAAGGAGAAGCCGCGTCCTTTCGAGGACCGCTTCTTCCCGCCCGGAAGTAGGTTGACTTCGATCAACGGTCAGCCCCTGGGTCGATGCCTAATGGCGCAACGCGAGCCCAAGCGGCAACAGCAGCATGGGCGCAGCTTCGTCGATGGAGAGCTCTCCGGCGGCATCCGGTCGCACCGGAACACGCTCGAACGGATTGACGAGATGGGTCTCGACGTTCATGCGGCTGGCGAGCGCCTCGCCCATCCCGGGAATCCGTGCCCCGCCCCCGCTCAGGAAGATCTTCCCGAGCGCCTCGCCGTCGTCACGCGTCATGAGGAAGGCGCTGGCCCGCTCGATGCCCACCGCCACCTCGTCGGCGGACGCCTCGACGAATCGGGCCAGGTCGTCCACGGTCTCGCGGGCCTGTACCACGTCTTCCGCCTGCTCCGCGGTCAAACCACGCTCTCGCTGGAGATCCTCGCGGATACGGCGAGACCCGAACGGGATGTCACGCGTGAGGATCGGAACGCCGTCCTCGAGAATGTTCACGTTCGTGGTCTCGTGACCCACGTTCACGAGCGCGATGATGCCTTCCATCGCCTCGGGATAGTTGTGCTCGAACGCGTTGTGCAACGCGAACGCGTCGACGTCGATGGTGACCGGATTCACACCCGCGTCCTGGAGAAGCCCGACCTTGTTGTCGACCAGCTCCCGCTTGGCCGCCACGAGCAGGACGTCCATCTGCAGGCCCTCCCCGTGCGGGTCGAGAACCTGGAAGTCCAGCTCGACGCTCTTGATGTCGAAGGGCACGTGCTGCTCGGCCTCCCAGCGGATGACCTCGCGAGCCTCGTTCTCCTTCATCCGGTCCATCTGAATCTTCTTGATGATCACGTCGTGGCCGCCGACCGCGGTCACGACGTCGGGCGTCTTCAGGTTCATCTCCTGGAAGAGCCCGCGCACCGTATCCGAGATCAGGCCGTAGTCCATGATCTCGCCCTCGACGATGGCGTCGGGAAGCAGAGCCCGCATCACGACGCGCGTCACCTCCGGCTGATCACCGGAGTGGTCGACTTCTACGACCTTCACGAAACCGGACCCGATGTCCAGTCCGATGGAGGTCCGCTTGCGTCCGAAGAGAGCCATGCGCTTGCCCCGCCCGGCTGATGGTTGGGAACATATTTTCCCAAGAATGCTGCGACCAGCTTACTACCGAAAGTCAAGCCTTGTCAAGAACAATGTGCCGGTGGGGGGGGCGACAAGTTTTGATAAACATTTGGCGCTCAACGCGCCCGGTCCGAACCGGCGAGAAGGCTCCTCAACGCCCTCTCCGCCGGTCCGGCGCGTGTGCTGTCAGTTCAGCACGTTCGACAGATCCACCCAACTCCGCTGGGCCAGAGGCCGGACCTTCGTGAGGGCCGAGTTGTTGAGCACCGCTCTCTGGATGGCACAGCTCGAGTACGAGACCACGGCGTTCCCGAGCACCGTGCTCGAGCCGAAGTTCACGTTGGCCGCGACGACACCTCCGTTGAAGTGACCACCCGTGCCCGAGGTGCTGAGCTCACCCTTCACGAATACGGGCCCGTAGAACTCGAAGCCGCCCTGCACGGACAGGTCGCCTTCGACGAGGAGAATCCCCTGGCCGTAGCCTCCCGTGACCTTCAGGTCACCCCCGGCGTAGATGATGGGGAAGTAGTTTCCGCACGTGCCGTTCGGGTGGTAGGGGTCGCCCCAGTTGTCGAGTCTGGACGTGTCGCACCGATAGGTTCCGTTGTAGAGCGTCGAGTCCGGCGCGAAGTCGCTGTACGGGCCGGCCGAAGGACCGGGATACGTCTTCTCCGCCATCGCGACGATGTCGCTCCAGTTCATGTCCCCGAACGTCAGGAGCGATTGCGTCGTCAGGCTGCTGTCCACCCTGATGTCGGGTGACCCGCTCACCTCGAACTTGGACCCCGAGGTGCTGATGGCTCCTGCGGAGTCGATGACGATGCCGGGCTTGTTCGTCATGCTCGACGTGTCGCACTGTCCTCCGCCCCACGCGGACGGAATCGAGTCGTAGCCGTTCACGATCGTGCTTCCACCGACCTTCAGGTCGCCCTGGGTCGCCAACGCGCCGGGGGGATCCATGTTGGCGCTGGTCATGCGGGTCACCACCCCGATCTGCCGCGTGGCCCCCGACCACATCCCCCCACCCTGCGTCACCGTCGCCTTCGCCTTCATGAAGAAGAGCCGCATGGCGAGTCTCGTCGCGGTCACGGTCACGACGCCGTCGGTCAGAGTGTCGACCATCGTCGTGTCGCCCCAGGTCGGGAGCGCGGTCAGCGCCGAGGTGCGGTTGATGAGCACGTCGTTGATGTCGCTCTGCGCCAGGTCGAGCGCCATGGCCGAGAACCGGCTCGCCGCTCCGATGCGCAGCTCCTGGCGCGCAACGTAGAAGCCGGCCGTGACCAGCACGCCCACAATCACCAGCGCGCCGATGGCGGCCGGCAGGGCGAATCCTCGACGATCTCGCGTGCGAATCATGGCTGCTCCCCGTTGCCGAGAGGGTCCCGGCGCATTCGAGTTCTTCAATTTCTCGTGTAGACCACGGTCGTCACGGAATCCGAGACCGGCTTGCCCAGCGAGTTCAACACGCCCGAGGACGTCTTAACGGTGACCTGGATCATGCGCACTTCGGTCGTGGTCGTGGTGACGCTTCCAACGCTGTCGAGATACTGGAACGTCAGGCCGGACGACGAGGCCAGCGGGCCGGCGAGTGGCACGTCCGTGCCGCTCGCGCCGGTTCTGCCCAGGTACTTCTTACCGTCATAGGTGATCAACCCGTAGGTGTAGTCGAGAAAGCTGCGCACCGGCGCGCCCGTGCGTACGCTGTCCGCGGTGAAGAGCCCCGCCTCGCTCGACGGGAAGTGCAGATACTGAGCAGACCGGGATTGACAGGTGCTCGCCGTGTCCACGTCGCTGAGCGCTCCGACGATCCAGGCGTCGTCGGACGAGAGCGACGTGTTGTTGTCCGCGAAGACGAAGACCGAATCGGAAGTCGAGAACCAGTCTCCGACCTTGATGACCTTCAGGACCGGTGGGCTGGACGAGCTGACCCAGCAGACGACCCCGAATTTCCGGGGAACGCGCACGGTCACCGAAGACGTCCCCATCGTCAGGAGGTCTCCGCCCCGTGCGCTGATCGCGCGCAGCTCTCCCGAGAGCACGCCCATGGCCGCACGTGTCGTCTGCTGACCCCGAATCTGGGCATTCTGGGCCGTATAGGTGTGCTGGTTCGTGATGAGCACCTGCAGCGACGCTGCGATGAGCAGCGCCCCGAGCACCGTGACGACGATGAGCTCGACGAGCGTGAAGCCCCTGCGATCCCTGGCACTCATTCGATCACCCTGTACTGGAACGTGTCGGCGACGTTGGAGCCGAGCGTGGGGAATGCGTTGCTCCCCATCTTGGCTACGCCGGGGCCGGCGGTGACGATCGTGACGAGCTTCGACAACGAGGTCTCACTGGTCGAGCTCCACGAGACCCCGAACGAGCCCACCGAATCCGAGCCCGTCCCTACGCTGTCGAACGGCATGGCCTGGAGACGCTCGATCACGGTCTGAAGCGCGACGGAGCGCTCGGTCATGACGTTGGCCAGCGTGATCTGCCGGACGATGTAGGCCGTGGTGCCGGCGAGGCCCAGCACGCCCACGGCGAGCACGATGACCGCGACGATCACCTCGACCAGCGTGAACCCACCCCGGGACCGGGTGCGTCGCTGCCCTTCCTCGATGCTGCCGTCTCTGCTCCCGCGCGGACTCGTCATCAGTAGATCAGCTGTCCGAGGGGCAGGATCTCGACAGAGGCCGAGTCGGCGTTTTGCCAGAAGGTCAGGTTGGCGGCGCCCGTGAAGCTGTTGCAGCTCGAGTCGGCGTAGCCTCGGGCGTTCATGCAGAGATAGAAATCTCCGACGTCGGACTTCAGATCGACGTGGTTGTCCGCGAACCGCACCGTCTCGAGGTTGGAGCCGCTCTGCCAGAGGTAGGCGCTGTCTCCCGCCACATCGACGATCAGACGGATCGTCGATCCGGATTCGATCGCCTGAGCTCTGGCCCGGGCCTGGAGCGCGGCGAACATGTCCCGTGCTCCGCGGACCGCGAAGTGTCCCCGTGCGTTCTTGTAGCTCGTCAGCGCGATGCTCGTGAGGATGGACCCGATCACGAGTGCGATGACGAGCTCGACGACGGTGAAGCCACGAGGGCGGTGATTCATTGACGGCTCCGATGGGACGCTGATAGGGCGGTCCGGTGAGAGGAGGACCAAGTTCCGTGCCACACGCGAGCCCAATATTTGCGCCATGAAATCGACCCGTAAAGGATGGCGTTGCGCAGTTTTTGCCTCTGGGCGGCAATTAATTGGGCCCGTCGAGCCTCCCGGTTCACCGCAGCATACGTCCGGTTCACCGACGCGAGCGTCAGAACGGCCCGATGCGCTCCGGGCCCGGCAGGGGCACCGGATGCCCGAGCAGGTCGGTCGCGGCGCTCAACGCGAGCAGCACCGCACAGGCGGATGCGTCGACCTCCGCTCCGGGAGCCAGGTCGGCCCCGCCCGCGGCACGCACGAGCCCCGTCACGTGCACATCCGGACCGAGCCTCAAAGGGCCGCCGACGAGAATGAGCCCGTAGAAACGAGCCGAGTCGGTGAGCGTGAGCGTGTCCGTCACGATCAGTACGCCCTGCCCCACCCCGCCACGGACCGTCAGGCTTCCGTCCGCGGCCACGACCGCCTCGTGCCGGCCGCACGGCGTTGCCGGGTGCAAGGGCTCTCCCCAGTTCCAGACGTCCGCGGTCGCGCAGTGGCCCCGAGCCACGACCGGCCCGGGCGTGCCCGCGCCGGTGATGCGCCCGGGGACGAGTGATACCAGCATCGCCGCGTCGAGCCGGCCGAGGCTCGGCTCCACGCTGGGCTCGCCCATCCGGACCCGAGCGAACGCGGGGAGGCGACCGGCCGGCAAGAGCGAATCGAGGGCTGCGCTCCATCGACTGCACGCATTCGGAAGGAGCGGGGGAAGCGCGGTGGTCGCCAGGTCCCCGTCGATCCTTCCTTCGATCCGCAGAGGCGCATCGGCCCCGACCTCGATGGTGGCTCGCGCCGATCCGACACGGGCGAGCGGATCCATGAGCCAGAGCAACCGGCCGAACCGGACCGCGCCGCGCCCATCGCTCGGCCTCCCGACGCTCCGGGCCATCCAGATCTCCCGCGAGAGACGGCGGAAGTCGACGCGGTACGTAGCCCCGGTGAGGGTGTCGGACGGCCCGGCGACCGTTCGCCACAGACCAACGCTGTCCCGCTCCGTGGGCAACGGGTCGGTCGTGGAGCGGAGCAAGCCGACTTCGGCCGCCGCCCGTGCCCGCAGCATGCGAAGATCCGCGGACGAGGCGGCGAGCTCGAGCCGCGCGAGCGAGAGCATGCCCTGCGCGAGGGCGAGAAGGGCCAGCAGGAGCAGGACCGCCACGGCGAGCGTCGCCCCCGTGCGGTTCGCTGGTGCCCCGACCGGACCGCACCTCGTCAACGCACCCGGCGCCAGACCAGGTCGTTCCATACCGTCCTCGAGGCATCGTCTCCGTCCTCCGTCGTTACGTCCATTCGAAGCGTCCCGCCGCCCCAGGCGAATCCGCTCGGAGGCGTCCGGAGGACCTCGGGCGTGAGCGGCTGCCGCCCGGCCCGGCCACGGCGGTAACGGAGCGCGCCACCGCTCAGGTGATAGCTGCCCCGCTCGAACACCCTCGCGAGCACGACTCCGGGCGGGGCGGCCCGCGCCATGCGCCAACGCTCGACGGAAACGTCCGGGGCTTCGGGGCACACGAGACCGGAGGCGGAGACACGCACGACGGCCGCCGCGAGCCAGGTCCCTTCACGGTCGGCCAGAAGAACGGAGTCCTTGGACGGATCGACCGCCCGCGAGCCACGATAGGAGACGAGGAGCGTCAATGAGTCGGGCCGCCACGGGCAGACGTCGGCAACGCCCCGGAACGCTCTCAGGGCGAGCTCCTCCCGACCGACCACCACCCAGTCCCGGCCCGGCCGGCCAAGCCGGACCTCTCCACCCACCACGTGACGGGTGATGCGCACCGCCTCCATGCTCTCGGCGCGCCTCGTCAACCGACCACCGATCCGCCGCATACGCGCCATTATGCCCAGAGACAACTGGATCACGAGCAAGCCCAGCACGAGCGCCATCAAAGCCTCGACCATCGATACACCCGCCTTCGCGTAGCTCATGGCGCCGTCGCGCTCGCCACGATCGGTACCGCGCCCTGAAGACGTAGGAGGACGCCTCCGCGCACCGACCGATACTGGATCTCCACCCTTCCGTCGGCCGCCACGAACCCCGACAGTGTGCCGTCGCGCTCCACCCGGGTGAACGTTCCTTCCGAGGCGCCCCCGTCGAGCGAGTCCAGAACGCTCTCGATGCTGGTCGCAGCACGGGCGCGCATCTCCGCGAGGCCCAGGGTGCGCGTCGCCATCACCATGGTTCCGGCGGCCGCCAGAATCCCCACTTCCAGCACGAGCAGCGCGACGACGACCTCGACGAGCGTGAATCCCCGGAGACGGCAGGGGTCGCTCATCGGCGTCTCACGCGGCCGTACCCGGAGACGACCAGGGCCGTCCGCTCGTCTCCGCGGAGAAACGTCAGGGTCTCGCTCGCCACCTGCCCCACCCCGAGGGCGTCGTAATGGACGTCGGCCGACGATCTGCCACGACCGATCGAGACCCGCACCGAGAAGTCCCGGGCGAGATCCACGCTCCCGAGAAGGGAGTCTCCGGCCTCGGCCCAGGCTCGCCACGGATCGGACCGCACCCGCACGGTAGCGCCTCCGAGCGCGAGCGCATCGATGCGAGCCCGGGCGAACAGGCCGGCCACCGCCTCCCGGGCTCCGACCACGGCCATGCGGTCGCGGAGGCGATGGGCGGCGGGCAGCACGGTGAGTCCCGTCACGCCCAACAGGAGCGTGACGAGGACGAGCTCGATGAGGGTGTAGCCGTGACGCATGGTGCAACCTGCCCCGGAATCCGGCGCGCTCGAATGGAGCGTTGGGACTTCTCGGGCCGTCGTCTTGACACCGCCCCCCGCCCGATGTCCGTTCTCCTCCGACTCGACGATCCTCCTCCCGAGACCCCATGAACGGATCCTCCGCGTGACGGGCGTCACCCGACCAGCCGGATGGCAGCGCCTCCTCTTGCTGATCGTATGGGGCCTGTCGGCCATCTATGCGTTTCGCACGCTCGATCGCGGGTGGATTCCGCACGACGAGGGAACGCTGGCGGAGAGCGCAGAGCGGGTGATGGAAGGCCAGCTCCCCCATCGGGACTACGACGAGCTCTATACGGGCGGACTCACCGAGATGAACGCCGTCGCGTTCCGCGTCCTGGACGTCGATCTCCTGACGCCCAGGCTGGTCCTCTTCGCGTTCTTCCTTCTCTGGGTGCCGACCCTCTTCTGGATCTCGTGCCGCTTCGCACCGCCCCCGCTGGCGGCGCTGGCCACCCTCCTGGGTGTCACCTGGAGCATCCCGAACTATCCCGCGGCGATGCCGTCCTGGTACAACCTCTTCTTCGCGACCTTCGGGCTCGCCGCACTCCTTCGCTTCGTCGAGACGGAGCGTGCGCGCTGGCTGGTGGCCGCCGGCCTGGCGGGCGGCCTCTCGGTCCTGATGAAGACGTCCGGACTCTTCTATGTCGCCGCGGCCCTCCTCTTCCTTGCCTATCGGGAGCAGGAGAGCTCCTCCGCGCAAGTACGGGACGACGGCGAGCGGGTGGCTGGCGGCAGGCACGGCGCGTTCTCGATCGGGACTTCGGCGCTCCTCGTCCTGTTCGTCGCTCTTCTCACCGCCTTGGTGACCCAGGAGGGGTGGAACGCCGCGGAGACGCTCCAGTTCATCGTGCCCCTCGGCGGCATCGCCCTGTTCCTGGTCGGAACCGAGTGGCTCGGCCCTCCTCGTCCGGGCAACCGCCGACGCATCGGCGAGCTGGTCCGCACCGGGCTCCCGTTCCTGCTCGGATTCGCGGTGCCGGTCGGCGTCCTCGTGCTGACGTACGCGGCCCACGGGGCGCTCGGCGACCTGGCGCGCGGTCTGTTCGAGAAGCCTCGACGCAGGTTCGCGTACGCGGCTGCCTCGCCGCCCGGGCTGGCGACCTGGTGGGTCGTGCCGCCCTTTCTGGCCGTCCTGCTTCTGGATCGTGTCCCACGCGAGCGTGTGCGCCTGGGTGCCGCGGTCCTGGTCGCGGCGGTGGCCCTGGTCGTGGTCGCGCTACCCGCCGTCGAGGCTTCGCTGCCACCTCTCTGGTACCTGCTGAACGCGCTCGGGCCGGTGCTCGCGCTGGTCGGGCTCGCCGTGCTCATGCACGACCACGCCCGGGACGTCCGCCGTACGGAGCGCCAGAAGCTGCTGGTCACGCTGGCCGTGGCGGGTGGTGTCCTGCTCATCCAGTTCCCGTTCGCCGGCGCGATCTACCTCTTCTACGCACTGCCCGCGCTCGTGCCGGCCGCGCTTGCACTCCGACCCGGTGAAGGAGCTCGGACGCGCCCCGTCTTCGTAGCCGTGCTGGCGCTGCTCGTGTGCTTCAACGTACGGTGGATCAACCCCGGCGTGCTCTTTGCGGCCGGACATTTCCCCTACGATCCCGCAGCGGCCACGGCCCGTCTCGATCTTCCAAGGGGCGGAGGCCTGCGCGTCACTCCGGCGCAGAAGGAGGAGTACGAGAAGCTCGTGACGGCAATGCGAAGCCTTTCCACGTCCCGCTGGACGTTCGCGACGCCGGACGCGCCCGAGGTCTATTTCCTGTCCGGGCTGCGCAATCCGACCCGCACGCTCTTCGACTTCTTCGATCGCCGTCAGGGACGAAGCCGTCGAATCCTCCGCACGCTCGACGCCCATCACGTGAACGTCGTCGTGCTGAACCGGCGACTGACTTTTTCGGGTCCCCCACCGGCGGCCCTCCTGAAAGGCCTGCGTGCGCGCTACCCGAAGGCGGCGTTCATCGGCGACTTCATCCTGCGCTGGCGTCCTGCCGTCACCGACTCCGCCGCCGGGCCCGACAGTCTGTCGGCGCGCCGCTGAAGGCCGCCTGACCCCGCCATGGTCCCTACGACCCGAGAAGACCGAGAGGCTCCGCCACCCAGGAGCGATCTGCCCGGACGGATCCGGGCTCCGTCCCTCATCCGGCGGATCGCGGCCGACCCACGGCGAGCGTCGATTCTGATCGGGGCAATCGCCGCCCTGGTCTTCGCAGGAAGCCTCTTCAACGGCTTCGCGTACGACGACGTCTTCATCGTGCAGGGCGATTCCGCCATCCACACGCTGCACACCTTGCCGGCACGCCTCACCGAACCGTACTGGCCCTCGGCGTTCGGTGCCCAGATCGGAAACTGGCGGCCGGCAACGACCGCGCTCTTCGGTGTCACCTGGGTCGCCTCCGGAGGAGCGCCCGTCGTCTTTCATCTGGTGGACCTGCTGCTTCACGCGATCGCCACGGCGCTGGTGGTGCTCGTGCTGGCCCAACTCATGTCGGCCGAAGCCGCCGCGCTGGGCGGCCTTCTGTTCGCGGTCCATCCGGTGCACGTGGAGGCCGTCGCCAACGTGGTGGGAGCCGCCGAGCCGTTCTCCGCCATCTTCCTGCTGACGGCCGCCCTCGTTCACCTGAAGGCCGGAGAACGGTACGGTCTGGGGCGCGCACTGATCGTCACGGCGCTCTACGCGATGGCGATCCTCGCCAAGGAGGGCGCGGTGGTCTTCCCGCTGCTCCTCCTGCTGCTGGATGCCTCACGTACCGAGCTGAACGCGCGGGAGTCGTGGCGCTACGCACGGGATCGAGGTCCTCTCTATGTGCTCATGGCGGCGACGCTGGGCACGCTCCTGGTCGCGCGGACATCGGTCCTGGGCAAGGTTCTCTCCGCCCCCGCTCCTCCGGGCGCCGAGGTGCTCCGCCATATCCCACGGATATGGACGGTGGCGCAGGTCTGGCCCCAATACCTGAGGTTGCTGCTGGTTCCCTGGGAGCTGTCCTCCGACTACGGGCCGGCCGTCACGCCCGTGGCGTTCGGCTGGACCACGACCGGAGTGGTGGGCGTCGTGCTGGCGCTGGCGCTGCTCGGCGGCGCATGGCTCGCGTGGCGCCGCGGCGCCCCACTGGCCCGGGGGCGGGGGTCGGTCCGGATCATTGGCCTGGCGATCCTCTGGGCCGGAGCGGCCCTCCTGCCGGTCTCCAACCTTCTCTTCCTCTCCAACATCCTGCTGGCGGAACGCACGCTGTACGTCGCCTCGATCGGGGCCGCGGCCGCCATGGGTTGGGTGCTGGTGAGCCTGTGCCGGGTGCGCCGCCGAGCGGGATGGCTCACCGTGGCCGCCGTGCTGGTGATTCTGACCGCCCGATCCCTGACGAGGGTGCCGGTGTGGCGTGACACCAGAACGGTCATGATGACCCTTCTCGATCACCACCCCTTGGCCGGCCGCGGATGGCAGTGGTACTCCGACGAGCTCGTCAACCAGGGAAAGGTCCGTCAAGGGCTGCGGGGCTTCACCGTGGGCGTCGGGCTCCTCAACTCCAGCTACCAGGTGTGCATGGACGTCGCCTCTCACCTGATCAACATCGGCCGGCCCGGGCCCGCTCGGTTCTTCCTCCGCCGAGCGTGGCAGGAGCGCCCCGGCTGGTATGCGGCGCCGGGGCTGCTTGCTGCGGCCGACGTCCGTCTGCGACGCTATGGGGAGGCGGCCGCGGCGGCGCGAGCCGGCACCCTCCTCGCTCCCGCCAATCCGAGTATGTATCACCTTCTAGCAGAAGCCCTGTCGGGGCTGGGGCGGCCGGAGGAAGCCGTTCGCGTCCGGAGCATCGCGCTGCGCGAGGGCTTCGGAGACCAGGCCCACGTGTGGATCCTGCAGGCGCAGGACCTGAGTACGCTCGGAGACACGGCAGCGGCGCTCGCGGCACTCGACTCGGCCCGGTCCCGGCATCCGACACCGGACCAGCTCGTTGCCTGGAGAAAGCTCGCCGCGCGTCTCCGCACCCGGGCCCGGTAAGGCTACTCTACTCCGTACTCCTGGATCTTGTAGCGCAGCGCCCGGGGCGAAAGCTCGAGCAGCTCGGCGGCCTGGGTCTTGTTGCCCCCGGTGCGATCCAACGCCAGCTCGATGAGGTGCTTCTCCAGACGGGCACCGTGTCGCTTCACGGACAGGTCGTCGCCGTCCACCCCCATGACCGGCCCCTCGGGCGCAGGCCTCCGCACCGACTCCGGGAGATCGTCGAGCTCGATCCTGGGCCCCTCGGTCAGAACCAACGCTCGCTCGAGCACGTTCTCGAGCTCGCGGATGTTGCCCGGCCACGGGTAGGCGAGGAGCGACTCCATCGCGTCGGAGTCGATGCCCTCGACGCCGACGTTCAAGCGTTGCGCGTGCTGCTCGAGGAAGTGCTGCACCAGCTCCGGGATCTCCTCGCGCCGATGACGCAGCGGCGGGAGGTGGATGGGCACCACCGCCAGGCGATAGTACAGATCCTGCCGGAACTCGCCGAGCTCCACCTCCTCCTCCAGATCCTTGTTCGTGGCCGAGATGATCCGGACGTCGAAGCTGTTCGTCTCGGTCGCGCCGATACGGCGCACCTCACCCTCCTGGAGGGCCCTGAGGAGCTTCACCTGCAATGCCGGCGGGAGCTCGCCGACCTCGTCGAGGAAGAGCGAGCCTCCGTGCGCGGCCTCGAAGAGCCCTTCCTTGTCCCGGTCGGCCCCCGTGAACGCGCCCCGGACGAAACCGAAGAACTCGGATTCGAGAAGCTGCTCGGGAATACCGCCGCAGTTCACCGGCACGAACGGCCCTTCGGCACGTGGGCTCTCCTTGTGGATGAGGCGGGCGATGAGCTCCTTGCCCGTTCCGCTCGCCCCCGTGACGAGCACGGGAGAGGTGTGCCGGGCGACCTTGTCCACGACCTGCAGCGCGCGGCGCATGGCGGGAGAGTTCGCGACGATCTCCCCGAAGCGGCGGTCCACCTGGACCTCGTGGCGCAGGCGGCCCACCTCGCGGCGAAGCTGCTCGCGCTCCTCGGCCTTGCGCACGGTGAGCAGCACTTCGTCGGCCCCGAACGGCTTGGGAAGGTAGTCGTAGGCGCCCTTCTTCATCGCCTCGACCGCGAGGTCGAGGCTTCCGTACGCGGTCATGACCAGCACGAGCGCTTGGCCCCCTTCGGCACGGTAGCGCTCGACGAACTCGAGGCCACCGAGCTTGGGCATGCGCACGTCGCAAAGGATGATGTCGGGCGTCTGCTCGAAGGCCGCCCCCAGGCCGGCTTCCCCGTCTTCCGCCTGTACGACGTCGTAGCCGGCATCCGAGAGGATGAGCGTGACCGACTTTCTCAATCCCGCGTCGTCGTCGATGATGAGGATCCTCATTCGTCGTCCTCCTCGGCCACTCGCATCACGGAAGGTGTCTCCTCGAGCCCCGTCCACTCGTCGGAAGCGCCCGGCAGGCGGATCACGAAACGTGCGCCATGTCCATCCGGGCCGGGCGTCGCATCGATGCGCCCACCCATACCCTCCACGAGTCGCGCGCAGATGGAAAGTCCCAGGCCGGTGCCCTTCCCGGGTTCCTTGGTCGTGTAGAAGGGATCGAAGACCAGCTCGAGGTCCTCCTCGGGAATCCCGGGACCGTTGTCCCACACTTCGATGACCACGACCTGCCGCGCCGTGAATAGCGGATCGATACCCCGTCCGCCGTCGTCTCGCGAAACGCGACGCCGATGCATGTAGTTGATTCCGGGAGGGTCGCCCGCGCGTCGCCGGGGCAAGCGGGACACCCCGCCGGGCTCGGACGACAGCCGAACCGTGATGCTCGGATCCGCGACATCCTCCAGCGCGTCCAGCGCGTTCAGGAAGAGGTTCACCAGGACCTGCTCGAGCCGATGCGGCTCCATGAGCACGCCAGGTACGTCGCCATCCACCGTCCACGTATCCTCGACGTCGTCGAGCTTTCCCTGGCTGTCCAGAAGCTCCTGCACACGATCGAGCACCTCGCGCGGCGCCACCACCTCCGGCTCGGTCTCCTTCGGGCGGGCGTAGTCGAGGAGGCCACGCACGATCCGGTCGATACGGTGCGCCTCGTTCCGGATCGACGACAGAAGCTCGGTGTCGCCTCCCGCCTTCTCGGTGCGTGCCTGCGCCACGTCGACGAACGCCATGATCGCCCCGAGCGGGTTGCCCACCTCATGGGCGATGCCGGCGGCGAGCGTGCCCACAGACGCCAGGCGGGCGGCGTGTACGATCTGGTCGCGCGCCTCGATGAGCTGCTGGTTCGTGCGGTCCAGCGACTCCACGTTCTCGGCCAGCAGCGCCTGATCGGCAATGAGACGGTCGGCCATGGCGTTCACGCTGTCGCGCACCTGCTGGAGCTCCAGGCTGTCGGAGTCACCGATGCGGTGCCGGTAGTCGCCGTCCGCGATCCGGCGGGCGTCGCCGGCCACGCGCTCCATGGGCGCGATCAGTCGTTGACGGATCCAGGCGCTGCCGAAGACGAAGAGCACGCCGAGGTCCGCAACCACCAGCACCACGATGAAGAGAATCCCTTCCGTGGGAGAGCTCAGGACCGGGAGCAGAATCGCCAACCCCAGGCCGGCGACCAGGACGGCGCCCCCGAACAGGACGCCGAATGCGAACAGAAGGTCACGGCGGAGGGGAGAAGGTGTGGCCATGCTCGCATCGTGGAGGGAACGGCCCGGACGGACACGGGGTCGGTCCGGAATGCGAGAAAGGTGGGAGGGCCGGAGGGCGGGCGGCAAGTCGGCGTCGGAGCGAGCGACCCTCAGACGCCCGGGAAATCTACCTCTTCGCCGCCCCCGAGGACGATCAGTAGTTCGCGCACTCGACCACGCTGGGAACGGTCGCGGGAGACAGCTGCGCCGCGCTTCCATGATAGATCGCGCAGGGAATGTTGGGAGCTCCGGCGTGCACGGCCGAGGCCGACCAGCCCAGGTTGTCGGCGTCGGAGAACGTGATGGTCACGCCCGCGCTGTGCACGAACCCTATCGCGGCCGGGTTGGAGGAATACGTGTAGTTGCTGTTGTAGTAGATGTCTTCCTGGGTGGCCAGGTTTTTGAGATCGGCCTTGGCCGTGGTCACGAACGCGCGCTGGCGCGTCTGGGAGTACTTCGGAATGGCGATCGCCGCGAGGATGCCGATGATGACGACCACGATCAGCAGCTCGATCAGCGTGAAGCCAGCTCGTCTCTCGCTCGCGTTCATGGGGCCACCTCGGCGGTTTCACCCTGGGGGAATGAATCTGGAATCGTGGTGGGAGGGATCGCTGTGTCGAGAGAAGGGGCGGCCCGGCGAATCCCGGCCGGACCGCCCCTCCGCGATCGGGCTTCTCGCCCGTGCGGGCGAGAAGCGACAATCAAGCCGTCGTCAGCTCGTGCAGGTCATCTCGCCGGGCTGGGTCGGCGTGGCCGGAGCACCGGACGGGGCGCTCGCGGAGCCGTAGTAGATCGCGCAACCGCGGGACGAACCCAGAGCCGTATGCGTCGCGTACGCGCTCCAACCGTCGGTCGTCGCCGAAGGAATCGACACGTTCACACCTTCGGAGTTCGTGAAGGAGAGGGCGGTCGTGCTGCTGGAGTACGAATACGCATCGGCGTAGTAGATCTCTTCCTGGCTGGCCAGGTTCTTGAGATCGGACTTCATGGCGGCGAAGTACGCCTTCTCCCGCGTCGCCGAGAACTTCGGAATGGCGATGGCCGCCAGGATTCCGATGATCACGACCACGATCAGGAGCTCAATGAGGGTAAAACCCTTGTTGTCCCGCATGGTCACTACTCCTCGTGGAATGGAACTGAGCCCGTCGACAGGGGCATCTTTGAGCAAGCCGGAGTCCATGGACAGTGTCGATCGATATAACCCATGGTGCACCAACATGTTATAGAGTTGTCCACATCCCTCGGAGATGGCGTACAACCTTCTCGGGGTATGGGATTCTGCAAGGCTTCCTTCCGTTTTACAACGGTGGCGGCAATTACCGCTTCGCACCCGTGGAAGGCCCCAATAGCGCGGTTTTCAGGGAGTCTATGCGTGCCAGCGCCAGGCGCCCCTTGGCCTTGACCGCAGCCGAGTCGAACGCCGTCCGCGCCGAGGCCGTGTCGCCACGGTGCCACTCGAGATACGCGAGCGACTCCCACTGCTGCCAGTAATCGCCCTGCCCCCGGGCGATGGCCTTCCGACGGGCCTGAGCCGCCAGCGTCCACCTTCCTTCCTTGGCGTACGCCCAGGCGAGCAGGTGGTACGTGACGGCGTCGTCCCGCCCCAGGCGGCGCGCGATCTCGCAGAAGCGCTCGGTTTCCCTGGCGTCGCCCTCCTCGGAGTAGATCACGGCCAGGTTGGCGGGCGCCACCGAGATCGAGGGATCCTGCTGCCAGGCCTGCTGAAACAGAAGCTTCGCGGCCCGGTAGTCATGGAGCACCATGAGCTTGCGGCCGATCTGCGTGATGAGCGGGTACGTGACGCCCAGAATGTTGATCGCGTTGCCGTAGGCGACCAGCGCCCGGTGGATCCGATGCTCCTGCAGGAACAGATCGCCCAGCACCCACTGAGAGCGTCCCGACTCCGGATGATCCCTCATCATCGTGATGAAGACCGAATCGTTGGTCTTCCACGTGGGCGTGCGGGTCCACGTCCTCACACCCAGCAGCACCAGACACGCCGCCGTTACGCCCACGGCTTGGCGCGGACGCGCCCGCCAGTACCGAACCAGGAGCCATCCCGTGGCCGCGACCAGGCCCACGGAAGGCAGATAGAACGTGCGTTCCGCCAGCATCACGCCCGAGATGAACGCGATGTTCGATACGGGTGACATCGTGATGATGAACCACACCACACCGAAGGCGGCGATGCGGGCCGTCTCACGTCCGGCCCTCATCTCGGGCCGACGCCACAGGATGAGGGACATCAGCAGCACCGCCAAGGCCAACACAAGGCCCGCGACGGCCACGCCGTTCCACCCGAGCGCGATCGGAATGACGTTGGGTGAATAGTCGGACGAGAGGTCCAGAGGAAAGACCCAGAGACTGACGTAGTGGCTCCAGACCTCCGCCAACGTCCAGATCCTGGGAACGTGCTTGAGCAGGTCCGCCCCCAGCGGACCGAACGGATGCGCGATGCTCCCCAGAACCTGGAAGCGGAGGAAGAGCATGATCGCCGCGACGACCACGACGGACAGGTAGAGCCGCCACCGCTCGCGCAGGTAGCCCGGCAGCTCGGCGAACCCGATGCGGCGTCGCGCCGCGTCGAGCAGGAAGAGCACCGCCGGAAGCGTGACGGCGCCCTCCTTGATACCGAACGCCACGCCATACAGGAACGCGATCAGGAGGGCGCGAGGCCACCGGCTCTTCGAGGGTCCTCTCACGTGGACCAGACACGCGAGCAGGAAGAAGAAGGCCGAGCCCACCTCGGCGGACCCCACCACGTTCGCCACCGCCTCCACGTGCACCGGATGGACCGCGAAGACGAGCCCGCCGATGAAGGCCACCGGCACGGACATGAGCTCGGCGAGCAGGAGCACCACGAGCGCGGTCACGGCCACGTGGCCCAGAAGGCTCACGAGGTGGTAGGGCAGCGGGCTGCCCCCGAACAGGACCCACTGGAGCCCGAAGTACGCCGTGGTGAGCGGGCGCCACAGCCCGAGCTGCTTCGCGAACGCACCCGGCCAGTAGGGAGACGCGATCGCCGCAGGAAGCTTGGAGAGGGCGTGTAGCGCGGGGTTGTCGACGATGATGTTGAGATCGTCGTACGCGAAGCCGTTCAGAAGCGAGTTCGCGTAGACGAGCGCTGCGAGCGCTCCCGCGAGCACCGCGGCGCTGCGGGCGCTCCGGAACGGCGACTCGAAGATCTTCATCCGGTCGTCCCGGGCCGATCGTTCTCGCGCGGCAGCGCCCGGGCCCGAGCCCGAGCCCGCGCGGCGGCTGCGGGCTGATTCAGGTGCTGGAGGATGTCCGCGAGGCGCTCCCAATCGTGACGCGACCGTGGATCGAGGGCGAGGGCCGCGCGGCGCGCACGTGCGGCGGCCACGAGGTCGCCCTTGGCGATGTAGGCCTCCGAAACGGCCGCCCACAGCCCGTGCGTCGGCGTGGCTCGAGAGATTCCCCGCAGCGCCATCAGGAAGCCGTCGCGCGGGCGCCCCTGTCGGATCAGCTGCTCCGCGAAGATCCGGTACCCGTCGGGCCGACGCGGCTCCTCGGCGATGGCGGCGCGCAACAGCTGCGCGGCGCGGGCCCAGTTGCGCTGGCGGCCGTAGAAGTCGGCGACCTCGAGCTGGAGCGCATAGTTGCGTGGGACGAGTCGGAGCGCGGTCTCGTAGGCTTCCGCCGCCTTCTTCGGCTCACCTACCCGGAGAAGACCCGTCGCCCTGGCGCGCAGGGCCAGGTACGACTCCGGGTGCTGCTCGGCCAGCGTGTCGAGCACCGTATAGGTGCTGTACCACGACGGATTGCGCTCCACGGTTCGGATGAAGAGCGCGAAGCCGGCCAGCACCGCGACGGTCCCGAGCACCCACCGCTCCCGGTGCGAAGCCATCTCTGCGACGAGCGAGACGAGGCCGGCCACGGCCAGCGCCGCCCCTACGGAAGGCAGATAGAGCGTCCGCTCCGCCAGCAGGATCCCGGCCGGAACGACGAGGTTCGAGACCGGGAGCACCACCACGCCGAACCAGAGGATGCCCAGGGAGACAGCCGGTGCCCGACGCCTCGATGCCCACGCGACGATGCCCAGCCCCACGATCACCAGCACCCCCACCACCACGGCCGCGTTCACGGAGGTCGAGGGCAGGAGCACCGCTGGAGCGTAGTCGGCGCTGAGCGTCCGCGGGTAGACCATGAGGCGCAGGTACTGTGGCCACACGCTCAGGGCGGTCAGGATCCGCTGCCCCCACGTGAGGTGGATCAGGGTGGGCGCAGGAACCTCGCCCACGATGCTGCCGAGCACCGACCACCGCAGCAGGAGGTAGCCGCCCAGCACGGCCGCGAGCCCCGTGTAGACGGGAATCTCCCGGGCGATGCGGGTCCAGAGACGCCGCTCGCTCTTCCGGAAGATCTCCAGGAGCACGAGGGCCGCCGGCAGCGTCACGGCGATCTCCTTGCCGCCCAGACCGATCAGGTACAACGC
The DNA here is from genome assembly GCA_046704545.1 of Longimicrobiales bacterium. GTDB lineage: Bacteria > Gemmatimonadota > Gemmatimonadetes > Longimicrobiales > Gaopeijiaceae > SZUA-318. Next base: position 12,969 of record JBJKRT010000102.1, on the reverse strand, counting down.
GGCCAGGCCTCCCAGCCTGGCGACGTGCTTCCATCCCGTCCATTCCGCGCCGTCCAGATAGAGCAGACAGGCCAGAAGGAAGGCGGCCGCGGCCCACAGCTCCGCCTGTCCGACGATGTTGGCGACCGCCTCCACGTGGACCGGGTGCACCGCGAAGAACAGGGCCCCCGCAAACGCCCCCGGGAGCGACACGAAGCGTAGCAGCAGCGAGAGCACGAGGAGCGAGACGAGCACGTTCGCGACGACGTTCACGGCGTGGAATCCGAGCGTGTCGCCCTTCCACAGCTTCCACTCCGCCGCGAAGCCGGTGATCGTGACGGGACGGTACAGGCCCGCTCCGTGCGTCGCGTGGCGCCAGTACGGACCGAAGAGTGCCTGATCCCACTGGCCTTCGGTGACCACCGGGTTGAGGCGCACGATCTGATTGTCGTCGTACGCGAAGCCGTTGCCGAGAGAGTTCAGGAATGCCGTGGCCGCCACGAACACCAGGAGCCAGCGGGCACGGGAGACCGTCATCGGCCGTCCGACCCGGACGACAGGCGATCCTGGGCCGACCACGCCGGGATCTCGGGAGCATCCCATCTGGCAGCGGGCGGCGTGAGCACGTTGTACTTCACGATGGACCAGAGCGCGGACACGCCGTCGCGCCACCCGATCTTCTTGCCTTCCGCGTAGGAACGGCCGTGATAGCTGATGGGGAGCTCGTAGATCCGGGCACCGCTCTGCGCGAGCCGAGCCGTCAGCTCGGGTTCGATCCCGAAGCGGTCGGCCCCCAGCGAGAGCGACTGCAGCAGCTCCCGGCGGACCATCTTGTAGCAGGTCTCCATGTCCGTGAGGTTCACGTCCGTGAACATGTTGGACAGCAGCGTGAGCAGGCGGTTCCCTACCGAGTGCCAGAAGAAGAGCACGCGGTGCGGCCCCCCCAGGAAGCGGGAGCCGTAGACGGCGTCGGCCTGTCCGGACAGGATCGGCTCCAGGAGCCGGGGAAGCTCGACCGGGTCGTATTCCAGGTCCGCGTCCTGCACGACGACCACATCTCCAGTGGCGCGCGCGAACCCGGTCCGCAGCGCCGCCCCCTTGCCGGCGTTGCGCTCGTGGAAGACGAGCTGGTCGATCAGCCCCTCGTCACGGAGCCGGGACAGAAGATCCCTGGTGCCGTCCGTCGAGCCGTCGTCCACGACGAGCACCTCGAGACGCAGGGGCACCTCCCGCACCCTGCGCAGGAGCGCCTCGACGGTGGCGACTTCATTGTAGCACGGGATCACGACCGAGAGGACGACGCGATCCCACGGAAGTCGCTTGGACGTGCTGCGCTCGTGAGGGTCCGACGGGCCTTTGCCTGGCTCGGAGTCGATCATGCTCGAACGCCTGGGTTGAGAGTCGTTTGGGTCCGGGAATGCACCGAGCTATTCGGTGGAGATCCCGTACCGGTTGAGCTTCCGGTACAGGGTCGAGGGATCGATGCCCAGCACTTCCGCCGCCCTTGTCTTGTTGCCGCCTTCCGCCTGGAGCACCCATTGGATGTAGGCCTGCTCGATGCGCTCCATCGTCGGATTGGTCGGTGGCTCGGTGTCGATGAGCCGCTCCGGTGCGGGCTCCCGCACCCGATCGGGCAGCGCTTCGGGAGTCAGGACGTCCTCACGTCCCACCACCGCCGCGCGCTCCAGGGCGTTCTCGAGCTCACGCACGTTGCCCGGCCAATCGTAGTGCGCCATGACCTCGAGCGTCTCGTCCGAAAGATCGACCGGCCCATCACGCTGCTCGCGGTCCCCGAGGCGCTTCAGGAAGTGGCGGGCGAGAAGTGGAATGTCTTCCTTGCGATCGCGCAGCGGGGGAAGGCGAAGCTGGATCACGTTCAGGCGGTAGTACAGGTCGCTCCGGAATCGGCCCTTGCGGATCTCGTCCTCGAGGTCACGGTTGGAAGCCGCGATGATGCGCACGTCGACCGGCACCGCCTGCGTCGAGCCCACGGGAATCACTTCCCGCTCCTGGATCGCACGCAACAGCTTGACCTGGGTGGCGGCGCTCATCTCCCCGATCTCGTCGAGGAAGAACGTCCCCCCCTTGGCGGCGACCAGAAGACCGTCCTTGTCCTTGACCGCGCCGGTGAACGAGCCCTTCACATGCCCGAAGAGCTCGCTCTCCAGAAGGCTCTCGGGAAGCGCGCCGCAGTTGATCGAGAAGAAGGGGCGGTCGGCCCGGTCGGAGAGCCGATGGATGTAGCGGGCCACCACCTCCTTACCGGTTCCGCTCTCTCCGCAGACGAGCACCGTCGAATCGGTCGGGGCCACGGTCTCGGCGAGCTTGAGGACGTCGAGGAACTGTCGGCTGCCCCCGATGGGCCGCTCCGTCGTCGCGTGGTCGCGCCGGCGGATCTCCTTCTTGAGTCGCTTGTTCTCCGCCTTGAGCTGCCTCGCCTCCGCGGCCCGCTGACAGATGGCCAGAAGCTCGTCGTTGGCGAACGGCTTCTGCAGGTAGTAGTACGCACCTTCGTTCACGGCGCGAACCGCCGACTGCAGCGACGCCTGCGCCGTCATGAGTATCACGGCCATCTCGGGATCGACCTCGCGGGCGCGCTTGAGCACGTCCAGACCACCGGCTCCGGGCATCCGGATGTCGGTGAGGACGATGTCGGGCTTCGCGCTCTCGATCGACGCCAGCGCCGCCTTGCCGGAGCTGGCGGTCGTCACCTCGTAGCCCTCGCTCCTGAACAGGATCTGGAGCGTATCGAGGATTCCCGTCTCATCGTCGACGAGGAGGATCTTCACCTTGTCGCTCACGGCCGGTCTCCATCGGCAAGTCCTTCCGCGCCCGGAAGGTAGATCACGAACTCCGCGCCGCCACCGGGCGCACGATCCACGAACACCGCCCCCTCGTGGGCCTCGACCGCCCTGTACACGACCGCCAGGCCGAGTCCGCTTCCTCCCTCCCGGGTCGTGAAGAACGGATCGAAGATGCGCGCCAGCACGTCCGGGTCGATGCCCGGTCCCGAATCCCGGATGCGCAGGCACACCGGTCTGGGAATGCGCGTGCCTCGAGGATTCGGGTGGGCGGACAGATCTTCCACCGCGACGCCCACCCGCCCCCCTGACCCGGAGAACTGGACTGCGTTGAGGATCAGGTTGAAGGCCGCACGGTGGAGCAGGTCCTCGTCACCGACGACACGCACCGGCTGCTCGAGACCGGCGCACTCGATATCGACGTCTTCCGCCTCCGGGTGCTGGCGCACGAGCGTGACGCAATCGCGCACCACGGTGGATAGATCGACTTCGACACGCGAGAGAAGCTTGAGCCCGGAATAGTCGAGGAACGCGGACAGGAGCCGGCTCAACCGATCGGACTCGCCGAGCACGAGGCGCTCCAACGTCTTTCGGTCGTCGGCACTGAGCGACGGACGCGTGATCTGCTCGACCGCGCTCCGGATCGAGGCGAGCGGATTCTTGATCTCGTGTGCGAGCGATGCCGAGAGCTCCGCCACCGCCTCCAGTCGCTCCGCCCTGCGATGAAGCGCCTCCAGACGCTCCATGTCGGTCACGTCCTGGAAGAGCGCCGTGGCGGACGGCGCCTCGTCCTCGCCGCGCTCCAGGACGGCGGTGGTGATGCCGAGGTGTCTGTCCCGCCCGCCGCGGCTCACCATGGCGCGCGAGCGGTCCACCGCGCTCCGCTCGCGGATCGAACGCTCGAGCACGTCCCCCATCCCGGGAGCGAGCCGGTTCACCTCTTCCACGACGGGCCGACCCATCCACTCCGAGACCGAAAGCCCGAGGAGCGTGGATGCCGCCGGGTTCGCGTACGCCAGACGTCCGTCGCCGTCCACGGTGAGCACCCCGGTCGACAGGTTGGCCAGGATATCGCCCGTGTCGAGCCGAAGCTGACGCAGCTCCGACTCGACCGCTCCGAGCGCGAGGCCGGCCCTGCGCAGTCGGTCGCCCACGAACCCGGTGATGAGCGCCACGACCGTGAACAAGCCGAGCTGCAGTGCCACCCCCAGGCCGAAGACGCTCTGATATCCCCAGACCAGGTCGGCGAAGTACACCATGCTGGCCAACGCGCCGATGAGCACCCCGCCCGGCAGCGGCAACAGGAGCGCACCTGAGCTGACGACCAGGATGTAGACCGGCGCGAAGTTGCTCTGGGGACCGCCCGTGACGTGGATGATGCTCGTCACGAGGAGGACGTCGAGAATGACCTGTCCGTACAGGAAGTTCTCTCCGGGCTCGTGCTGGCGCACGTGCGTGTACCAGAACGACCCGGCCGTGATCACCAGCGCCGCGAGGAACATCACGGTCACCATCAGCGTGTCTTCGGCACGCAGGTCCAGCCACTTCAGGAGCGCCCCGACGAGGATGCCCGTCACCAGCGTGAGGCGACCGAGATAGATCCATCGGAGGAGGTCACCTCGCCCGAACAGCTGGCCGGAGCCGCTGGTCTGGGACGGGGCAGAGGGTAGGATGTCCACGGGGTCGAGGTCGGAGAACGAATGTGGAAGCGAGCCCTTCGGACGTCGCTCCGCCTGGCGCTCCAAGATACAGTGCGCTGTTTGCAATCTGCAATTCTTCAGATTTTGCAGATTGCAAGGCGGCGCGCGGCGTTACCGCCCGACTCAGGGCTTGCTGGGCCTCAGGTGCCCGGTCGAGGCGATCAGGTCCCTGATGCGGCGAAGCTGCGTCTGGACGGCTTCGAGCGACTCCCTGATGGCCGTATGCTCCGGACCTTCCGTGTCCATCAGCGCCAGCTGGACCTCGGCGAGCGCGGACGTGAGCGGGTTGTTGAGATCATGCCGCACGCGCGCGACCTCGGAGAGGACGCCCTGGAGCTCGAGGAGCGTCCCGGGCGAAGCCTCGGGGTCTCCGGCGGCGGCGAGCGCCTCCTCGAGCGACGCCTCGGGCGAGAGGGACAGCACGCGCACCGTCCCGCCATCGAGACCGTGCGCGACGAGCGCGATCCTCCACCCGTGGTCGGCGGCGCTCACCGGACGCAGGATCTCTAGGATCTCCGCCGGCGGCAGTGATTGCGGGTCCACCAGGACGAGTCCGGGAGGAAGCGACGTCCACCCTTCCTTGAACGAGGCGGCATCGAGCGGTCGGGCACCGACGTCCCCGGGCTCGAGAAGCGACGCAAGGCGACCCTGTGCGGGGCTCATGACGTATACCGGAATCTCTTCGCTCATGATGCTGAATCTCGTCCAGGGCGCACCTGGCCGCAACGCGACCGCAACGTCAGATTGTCGCCCATGAGCGACCCACGACTTCTCGAAACGGCCCGCGGCGACCAACCCGCGGACGTGGTTCTGGCGGACGCGCGCCTCGTGAACGTCTTCACCGGCGAGATCGAAACGGTGGACATCGCCCTCTCCGGAACGCATGTAGCCGGCGTGGGCGAAGGCTACGAGGGCAGGACGACACTTCCGCTGGACGGGGCCTGGGTGATCCCGGGCCTCATCGACGCCCACGTTCACATCGAGTCGAGCCTGGTCACACCGCCGGAGTTCGCACGTGCCGTGGTCCCGCGCGGAACGACCACGGTCGTCTCCGATCCGCACGAGATCGCCAACGTCCACGGCGTGGAGGGCATCCGCTTCATGCTGGGCGCGAGCGAGGGCCTGCCCCTGTCCGTCTTCGTCATGGCCAGCTCGTGCGTACCCGCTACGTCGATGAGCACTTCGGGCGCATCCCTCGATGCGGAGGCGCTCGCCGAGCTGGGGCGCCATCCGAGGGTTCTCGGATTGGCGGAAGTGATGAACTTCCCCGGCGTGATCCATGGCGACCCCGAGGTGATGGAGAAGCTTCACGCGTTCGAGGGCCGACCCGTGGACGGCCACGCCCCGGGCGTTCGGGGCCACGCCCTCAATGCCTACGTGGCGGGTGGTCCCGGCTCCGACCACGAGTCGACGACGGCGGAGGAGGCGCTGGAGAAGCTCCGTCGGGGCGTCTGGGCGTTCCTCCGCGAGGCGACCAACGCGCGCAACCTGGAAGCCCTGCTGCCGGTGGTGACACCGGCCAACGCGCGCCGTGTGGCGCTCTGCACGGACGACCGCCAGCCTCCCGATCTGCTGGACGACGGCGGCATCGACCAGATGGTGCGACGCGCGATCGCGGCGGGCATCCAGCCCGTCGAGGCCATCCGGTTGGCCACACTGAACCCCTCGGAGTATTTCGGGCTCCGCGACCGGGGTGCGGTGGCACCGGGGCGGCGCGCCGACCTGCTCGTCCTCGACGACCTGGACACGCTGGAGATCCGAGAGGTCTGGTCGGGAGGCACGAAGGTCGCCGAAGCGGGCCGCTGCCTCTCGTGGGACCTTCCTGCGCCGCCGACCGCACCCACCCCTTCGATGGCGCTTCGGCTGGAGGCGGACGCGTTCCGCATCCCCGCCCGTGAAGGTGACGTGCGCGTGATCGGAGCCGTGCCCGACCAGCTCGTGACCGAAGCCCGCACCGAGCGGCCCACGGTGCGCGACGGCATGGTGGTCTCCGACCCCGCTCGAGACCTCCTGAAGATCGCGGTCGCCGAGCGCCATACAGGCAGCGGACGCATCGGCCTCGGCCTCGTGCGCGGCCTCGGGCTGACGCGCGGAGCCATGGCCGGTACGGTGGCACACGATCACCACAACCTGATCGTGGCGGGTGCCGACGACACGTCGATGCGCACCGCCGCGCTCGCGGTCGCCGACGCCGGAGGAGGACTCGCCGTCGCGGAAGGAACCGAGGTGCGCGCGCTCCTCCCGCTGCCGGTCGGCGGCCTCATGTCGCCGCGTCCGATCGAGGAGGTTCGTGCCTTGCTCGACGAGGTCGTCGCCGCCGCGCGTGCTCTGGGCTCCGGGCTGCACGACCCGTTCATGGCCATGTCCTTCCTCGGCCTCGAAGTGATTCCCCGGCTGAAGATCACCGACCGAGGACTGATCGACGTGGACGCATTCCGACCGGTTCCGCTTTGGGTGTGAGGCTCCGGCGCGCGCTCGGCGTACTCCTTCTGGCGGGGACGTACCTGCCACTGCACCTCCTGCTCGATCCGGCAATCACCGGGATCGCCGGGCGCGCGACCCGCTCGGTCGCCGGCGTGGCCTGGATGGCCGGGATCGAGGGGACGTTCTTCATCGCGATCACCGCGGGGCTGCTCGCGTGGATCCTTCCGTCCGAGCCTCTCGGCTCCCTCGCCGATCGGGTCGGAGCGGCGCTCGAGCGCCCGCGTACAGGTGTGTTCGCGGCGGCGGCGGGCACGATCACCTTCCTGCTTTCCGCAGGATTCGCGCGTTTCTACCTGGGCGGCCTCCCCTCCTCGGTCGACGAGATGGTGCAGCTCCTGCATGCGCGCGCCATCCTGGCGGGACACACGGCCCTCCCCCTACCCGGCCCCGCCGCGGCGTGGATGGTACAGAACAGCATCCCGACCCCGCACGGGCTGGCGTCGATCTATCCGCCGATGCACACGCTCGTGCTGGCCCTCGGGCTGGCCGCCGGAGCCTCCTGGCTGGTGGGCCCGGTCATGGCCGGCGCGGCGGTGGGCGTTTCGGCGCTCGTCTTCGAGCGAGCCCTCCCCGACCTGCGCACCGCACGTCTCGCCGGAGTGCTGACCGCTCTGTGCCCGTTCGTGATCTTCCTCGGCGGCACGCACCTGAGTCATACCACCGCCGCCGCCCTTGCCGCGCTCACCGCATGGACGGCGCTACGCGCCCGGGACGGGCGCGCCGGTTGGGCCGCCGTCTCCGGAGCGGTGACGGGCGCATTCGTGTGCACGCGACCCTGGACCGGCATGGTCCTCGCGGCCCTCATCCTGGCCGTCGTCTGGCTGCCGGCCGTCCGACGACACACCCCGGGATGGGCGGTCGCGCGCGGTATTCTGCTCCTGCTCGGCGGCATCCCGTTCGCGGCCTTCCTGTTCTGGTGGAACGCCCACCTCTTCGGTGGCCCGCTCACGCTCGGCTACACGGCCGCGTTCGGACCGGAGCACGGGCTCGGCTTCCACATCGATCCGTGGGGCAACGTCTATGGCCCCGTCCAGGCGCTCGCCTACACCGGCGCCGACCTGGTGCAGCTCGGCACCCATCTGCTCGAGTCTCCCCTGCCCGCGCTCGCCCTGGTGGGGTTGGGACTCCTGTATGCACGACGGCTGCCTGCCGGGAGCGGCCTCTTCATGGCCTGGGCGTTCGGCGCCGTCGCCGCCAATGCCGTCTACTGGCATCACGGCATCCACATGGGCCCGCGCCTCCTCTACGAGTCGGCACCCGGATGGGTGGCGCTCTGGGTCGTCTCCGTCGTCACCCTCGCGCGTGAAGGACGGGCGCTCGCCTCCGCGCCCCGCCGCGCCGTTGTCTGGGCGGCGACGCTGTCGCTTCTGGGCGGTGCTCTGCTCGTGCGCGGCCGTGCCGCGTCGTACCGGATCGGTCCGGAAGAGCGAGCGGAAGAGGCGCTACCCCGACCTCCCGGTACGGGCCCCGCCCTGGTCTTCGTCCACGGAAGCTGGTCCTCTCGCATCTCCGCCCGCCTCGTCGCGCACGGGATGAGACGCGACTCGGTGGAGACGGCGCTGCGTCGCAACGACGTGTGTGCCGTCGATCAGTACGCGCGCTGGCGTGCCGGTGGCGAGCACGGGTCCCCGCCCGCCCTGGAGCTGCAACGCCTGCCGGGGTCTCCTCCGGACCTCGTGCGTCGCCTCCTCTCACCCGGAAACGTCATCCGGATGGAGCCGAACCGGCCGGCCGACTCGACCTGCGTCCGGCAGGCACGGGCGGACCGCTTCGGGACGATCGAGCTGGAGCCGTTGCTGTGGCAGGCTCCACCCCTCCCCGGCGCGCGTCTGGTGGTGGCCCGGGACCTGGGACCGAGCACGGACGAAGCGGTACGGAATGCGCTGCCCGGTCGTACCGCCTGGCTGTACCTGCCCGGGAAGGTGGACGGAAAGGCCCGTCTCCTGGACTACCGGAAGGGGATGCGGCTGTTGTGGGGAGCCGGAGAGGACGAAGCGGGATCGACCTCGAAGTGAGACCCCGGACGCGGCTACGCCGCGCCGCTCGGCGGCGTCGCGCTCAGCGACCCGCCATCTGCTCGCCCGGCATCGTCAGTCTCTGCCCGGCGTAGATGCGGCTGCCCGAAAGGCCGTTGATGCGCTTCAGCGCGTCGACCGTCGTGCCGTGCCGCCGCGCGATGGTCCAGAGCGAGTCACCCGAGCGCACCTTGTAGGTCCCGTACGATGACGCGGCGATGACCGTCTTCGTTCCGCGCGTGCGGTGCTCGATGCGCTTCACGTAAGCGGAATAGCGCTCAGGGAAGACCGCCACGTGATAGTGCGGCGGGTACCGCTCGCGCGTCGCTTCCAGGATGTGCGCCCCTTCCAGGTTCAGGAGCACGTGCTCGAGCCAGTGCCGACACGCCCGGCTCGAGCTGTAGCGCATGTCGATGGCCATGCCGGTCGGATGCACCGAGCGCGGCGACGCGTTCCGAGGCTGACGGTCTTCGGGCCGGGTCAGGCTCGTCACGATGAGCTTCCTGCCACACGCCGCGCGGTACTCGCTGCTGAGCCGTTGCAGGAACAGGGCGACCTCCGGCCGTGCGTACGGATAGGAGACGCCGTGCAGGCCCATGTTGGCCGTCGGACGGACGCGGACCAGCCAACCTTCCTTGACGAAGTGATACAGCTGCTTCGGCGTCCTGATGAACGTGAAGTCGTTTCTGTGGGCCGCAGCATCCTGCCGATTCATGGAGACCGGCGAACCGCGAAGACTCTGGGCAGAAAGACGCGCGCCGGGCACCCACAGAGAGAACGCCGCGAACGCTACCGCTGCGAACGTGAGTGGGGTGGGCCGGAGAGGGTTCCGATCACGATGGGCAGTGGCTCTCGTCATGGGTTTTCGACAGCGGGAGTCCGGGCAGTCAGCTCAAGACACACAGAACACGAACACGAACAACTCGGGTCCATTAGTAAACATATGATTCCGCACGCACAAGGATCGCTTGCCAATCACCGTCCGAGGACGGTATGCGACAACCACGGCCAATGACCCACGAGCCGCGCCCCGAACGTCAAGACTCGCTCGCGCATACCGGAGGCGACGATCGCGAAGACGATGAGGGCCGAAAGCGCGAGCGCACGCACCAGCAGTCGAAGGGCCGTACCGGGTGCGGAGTTCGCCGCCGCGCCGACGCCGATTCCGAACGGGCGCAGCACCAGGAAGGGCAGCGTCTCGAGCAAGTCGAGTCCCATCTCCAGCCAATAGAGCGGGTTCACGGTCCTGAAGGCGGCACCCCAACGGCCCGCTTCGTACGCACGTATCGCGGCGTCCAAGGCCTCGAAGACGTCTTCCTTGCGGAGGTTGTATCGCTCGAGATCGAAGACCACGGACAGCAGGTTCACACGCTCGACCCCGCCGGCGCGCTCTCCCGGTGCGTATCGGAGGAGCGAAACGACGCCGGTGGCCCGAACGATGCGCCTGCACCGTGGTAGCGAGCCCTGCACCCGCGCACGAATGCGGCGCGCCTCCTCGCTCTCCACGACGCGGAACGGGAATGCCTCGTACGTCACCGCATCGAAGTAGCCCTCCAGATCCGACCGGACGAGGGCCAGAAACCGGCGGCGACGCCAATTGGACCACCACGGGATCCGATCGATGGAGAGCATGGTCGGCCTCGCTCCTCAGCGGTGCTCCTCGGCGCCGCCGAGGAGCGAAGCCACCAGGGTGGTCTCCGAGCGGCCTTGCGGGCCCGGAGACGCTCCCGCGCTCAGGCGGCCTGGACCCAACCGCCCTTCGCCGCAGCGTAGCGCTTCGCGACGCGGTCCCAGTTCACCACGTTCCACCACGCCTCGAGATAGTCGGGACGACGGTTCTGGTAGTTCAGGTAGTACGCATGCTCCCAGACGTCGACCCCGAGAATGGGCGTGAAGCCCTCCATCAGCGGGCTGTCCTGATTCGCGGTCGAGAAGCATGCGAGGTCGCCGATGGCGCTCACGCACAGCCATCCCCAGCCGGAGCCGAACTGTCCGCCCGCCGCGGCGGTGAGCTTCGACTTGAAGTCGTCGAGCGAGCCGAACGTCTCGTCGATCGCGGCGGCCAGCTCACCGGAGGGAGCATCGGCGCCGCCCGGCGTCATGATGTCCCAGAACAGCGCGTGGTTGTGATATCCGCCGCCGTTGTTGCGAACGGCCGTCTGGATCTCGGCGGGCAGCGAATGGATCCCGCGGAGGAGCTGCTCGGCCGAGTAGCCATGAAGCGCCGAATGCCCCTCGACGGCGGCGTTCAGCTTCTTGGTGTATCCCGCATGGTGCTTGCCGTGATGGATCTCCATCGTGCGGGCGTCGATGTGAGGCTCGAGTGCATCGAAAGCGTATCCCAACTCAGGTAGTTGGAAGGGGTATGCCATGCCGGACTCCTTGGCGTTGGAGGGTCCTTCCGAATATCGATGAGCCGGCGTTCCGCCGAGCCGGAGGAGTACCTACCTTGGGCCGGGGAACGCCATAGAAGATCTTACCCAAGGCGGCATCGCGCTGCAAACCCGGGAGCGCGATGTCCGAAGGGCCATCCGAACCTCTCGACCAGCGCCTCGGAGCCGTGGAAGAGCGACCCAGCCCGCGCCGAATTCTCCTTGTGGACTGCGATGCCTTCTATGTCCAGGTCGCCCGCCTCGAGGACCCGGACGGAGCCGGACGGGTCCGTCTCCTCATCGTGGGTGGCTCGGCGTCGGGACGAGGGGTCGTCACGTCGGCCTCCTACGAGGCGCGTGCGTATGGCGTGCACTCGGCGATGCCGACCGCGCATGCGCTGCGCCTCTGCCCCGAGGCCACCGTGGTGCCGGTGCCGCGAGGGGCCTGCGGGGAGCGGAGTCGCGCCGTGCGTGGTGTGCTGGAAGATCTGGCACCGGTGGTCCAGCCCGCCTCCATCGACGAGTTCTATCTGGACCTGAGCGGCACCGAGCGTCTCTTCCACGGCGAGCCTCTCGAACGTACGGCTCGGCGCATCCGCGAGGAGGTTCTTCGACGCACGGACATTTCGGTCTCGGTCGGCGGCGGAACCCGCCGGATGATCGCCAAGCTGGCGACGAGTCGCGCCAAGCCCGCCGGCGTCCACATCGTGCCGCCCGGCGGCGAGCAGGCGTTCCTGAAGACGCTCGACCTCGCGGACATCCCGGGGGTGGGGCCGTCGCTCGTCGAGGAATTGAAGAAGCGAGGGCTCGTGCGCGTCGAAGATGCCCTCGGCGTCCAGCTCGAGTGGCTCCAGGAATGGCTCGGCGCCCGGCGCGGACTCTGGCTGCATCGCCGTATCCGGGCGATCGACGACAGCGACGTCGACCCCGCCGAGCGGCGTAAGTCGATCTCGTCCGAGCGGACGTTCTCGCACGACCTGAACGACCAAGCCGAGCTCGAGCGCCGCCTGCTGGAGCTCTCGGGCTCGGTGGCGGCCACCCTGCGCCGCAAGGGACACGGCGCCCGTACCATCACCGTGAAGCTGCGTGACCGCGATTTCCGGACCAGGACGAAGAGCCGGACGCTGCCCGAGCCTATCGAGTCCGACGCGGCGGTCTACGAGGCGGCCCGTGAGATGCTCGCCGAACTGCGTGGGGAGCGGCGCGTGCCCGCACGGCTCCTCGGTGTCGCGCTCACGGGGCTCACCGGGCGCGAAGACGCTCGTCAGCTGGGGCTCTTCGCGGAGCCGGTCGCGGGAGAGACCGAGCGCGACCGGGAGATCTCGAGGGCGGTGGATCGGGTGCGCGACCGGTTCGGGGATTCGGCGGTCGTGCGCGGGAGGATTCTGGACCGTGGGTCTCAGGAGGAGGACGAGTAGGAGCCGGTCGGCGCGAGGACGGGGGCGGGCAGCCGGGGGACCCCTGTCCGGGGCCGGCTCGCCTGATCGACGGGTTCACGTTCGGGGCTCGCCTCCGCTGCGCGGCGCGGCATGCGACCTGCGGCTGCCGGCCGTCCGCGATGCGCCACGCAGAGGTCCCCGGTCAGGGGTCCCCCGGCTGCCCGCCCCCACCAACGCGT
>JBJKRT010000101.1:0-83142 GCA_046704545.1 Longimicrobiales bacterium | reverse complement strand
TTCAGGTGACCAAGGTCACCGGCGCGGCAGTGGAGCCGCGTGGCATCGGGCGGGATGCGGAGAGCCTCGTGTACTGCCCCAGCGGAACGCGATCCGCGGTGGCGGCACAAGCCTTGAGGCAGGCGGGCTACAAGCGCGTGATGGACGGGGGTGGGTTGGCGGACGTGAAGCGGAACCTGCGAGTGGACTGAGGTAGCGCGGGCTTGCCCCCGCAGGGCTTCGCGGCCAGCTTCGCCGCTTGGCATCCGGGATCCGCGGTGACGGGCGCCCTCGTGCCACCACGCCGGGGTCACCCGGCCATCCAGGAGGCCTCACGATGCCCCACCGACGCCATCCCCGCACGACCTCACGCCTCACGGCAGCGGCCTTCGTCCTTGCGCTGTCCGGTGTGCTGGCCCTCCCGCTCCCCGCCCTCGCCAAGGTGATCAAGGTCGTCGTGACGAGCCGCGACACCGTCCTGGGTGGCCACCCGTTCGGGAAGGCCGGCGCGTACGAGAAGATCACGGGCCGCGTCTACTTCGCCTTCGACCCGGAGAACCCGGCCGACGCACGGATCGCGGACCTGTCGCTCGCGCCGCGCGACGCGCAGGGAAAGGTGGAGGCGTGGGCGAACTTCATGGTCCTCCAGCCCATCGACCCGACGCGCCGAAGCGGCGTCTCCCTCCTCGAGGTCTCGAACCGGGGCGGAAAGGCGGCGCTCTCCTACTTCGACCGGGCCACCCGGAGCCTCGATCCCTCGCGGGCCAGCGACTTCGGGGACGGGTTCCTGCTCCACCGCGGCTACACGATCGTGTGGGTCGGATGGGAGTTCGACGTGCCACCCGAGCCGGCCGCGCTCCTCCGTCTCCACGTGCCACGGGCCCGGAACCCGGACGGCTCCCCGCTCCGAGGCCTGGTGCGGAGCGATTGGGTGGTCGAGCGCCCGACCCGGACGCTGGCCGTCGGCCATCGGGGCCAGGTGGTGGGCTATCCGGTGACCGACACGGCCACCCGGGACGCCTTCCTCACGGTCCGGGACGACCGGAACGCCCCGCGCCACCTCGTGCCGCGCTCGGCGTGGGCCTTCGCACGGGAGAGCGCCGACGGCCGGGTGGTGGGCGACTCGACCCACATCTACATGGCGTCCGGCTTCACGCCCGGGAAGATCTACGAGCTGGTCTACCCGTCCGAGGACCCTCCCCTGGTCGGGCTCGGCCTCGCGGCCGTCCGCGACATGATGTCGTACGAGAAGTACGACCCCCACAGCCTGTTTCCCGCGAAGTGGGGGATCGCCGAGGGGATCTCCCAGACGGGACGCTTCCTCCGCCATTTCCTCTATCAGGACTTCAACGTCGACGAGGCGGGGAGAAAGGTGTTCGACGGAGTCCTCTCGATGGCGGCGGGGGCGGGCCGGGGGAGCTTCAACCACCGCTTTGGGCAGCCCTCGCGGGATGCGCACCGCTTTTCGGCCTTCTTCTACCCGACCGACATCTTCCCCTTCACCGGCCGGGTCGAGCGCGACCCGCTGACGGGCCGCGAGGACGGCCTCTTGGCGCACACTCCGCCGGCCGACCTGCCGAAGATCTTCTACACGGAGTCCGGCTACGAGTACTGGGGACGGGCCGCCTCGCTCGTGCACACGAGCGCCGACGGCTCGACCGACGTCGCGCCGCTCCCGAACGTCCGGATCTACCACTTCGCGGGCGGGCAGCACTTCGTCGACGCGTTCCCGCCCGGCACCGACAGCTTCCCGTACGCCCCGCGCGCGCTGATCTCGAAGCCCGGCCGCCCCGCCGCTTGGCGCGGCGATCCCCTCGACTACCACCCCAACCTGCGGGCGCTCCTCGTGCGGCTGACGGACTGGATCGTGGAGGGCCGGGAGCCCCCTCCGTCGGCCATCCCGCACGTGTCGGACGGGACACTGGTCACGGTGAAGAAGGCCTCGAACGCGTTTCCTCGGATCCCGGGCCTGGGCTTCCCGAAGGTGACCGAGGTGGCGTACCGGGTCGACTACGGCCCGCGCTGGAAGAAGGGGATCGTGGACTACCAGCCGCCCCGCCTGGGTCCGTCCTTCCCGGCCCTGGTGCCCATCACGGACTCGCTGGGAAACGAGCTGGGCGGGATCCGAAACATCGAGGTGAGGGCGCCGCTCGCGACGTACGCGCCGTGGAGCCTCAGGACCGGCATGCCCGGCCCGCAGGACGAGCTGGCCGATTTCCGGGGCACCTTCATCCCGCTCCCGTGGAACGAAGCGCAGAAGAAGCGGACCGGAGACCCGAGGCCGGCCGTGAGCCAGCTGTACCGTTCCCGTGCGGACTACCTGGCGAGGACGGCCGCCGCAGCGGATTCGCTGATCCAGGAAGGTTTCCTTCTGCCGGAGGACTCGAGCTACGTGGTGGGGCGCGCGGGCCGGATCTGGGATTGGATGGCGAAGAGGGAGAGGGACCGGTAGCTGACCAGGGAGGCTGTTCGAGCCGAAGACTCTGCGCCATATGGAGCGCGATGCGCTCGTACTCCTTCTGCTCCTGGTCGGGGTGCTTCGGATGTCGGCCGACGAGCCTCTCGGGGCCTACCGGCCGAATCGCTGAAAGCATTCTGGGAGAACGATGCCGGGGGTGGGAGTGAGGTCCCGTGCGCCTGTGGCGGATCCTCGCTCGTCTCCTCGGGATAGCGCCCACACGCCACTTACACGCGCCACGAGTGCCCCAGTCCAGCTCCTGAGTCCCAAGAACGGCGGATGAGCGACCGGCCGGAGCTGGCGGGCCCGCCTTCGAAACCATTGGGCCCTCCGCTCCGTCCAAGGAGGAAAGCAATTCCTTCTCGCCAATCTCACCGCCGTGGTTTCCCATATGCTTCGTGTCCTGCCCACTGCCCTCGCGCTCGCCTTTCTGGCCGTGCCGCCCTCCCTGGGCGCGCAGACGACCAAGTCCTCGGAGCCTCCGAAGGGCCCGCCTGTCGCGACCGCGACACGCCTGGCCTCCAAGATCGACCTCGACGGACGCCTGAACGAGCCTGCCTGGCGGCGGGCGCATCCGATCACCCGCTTTTGGCAGTACGAGCCCGACGAGGGTGCGCCGGCCTCGCTGCCGACCGAGGTGCTGATCCTTTACGGGCCCCATGCGCTCTACATTGGGGCGCGCATGCGCCAGCCGGGCGGCGTGGTGGCGCCGCTCGCCCGCCGAGACCAGCTTCTGCCCGGAAACGGCAACAACGGCACGTTCAACTCGCTGACAACGGACAAGCTGGTCATCGAGCTGGATCCCTACGACAACCACCTGGACGACGCGTGGTTCGAGGTGAACCCGGCCGGCGTGCGGGGCGACCAGTTCGACGGCGATCCGTCGTGGGATCCGGTGTGGCAGGCGGCGACGCACGTCGACTCGGCGGGCTGGACGGCCGAGATGCGCATCCCCTACAGCCAGCTCCGCTTCTCGCGCGACTCCGTACAGACCTGGGGGCTGCAGATCTGGCGCTACATCGACCGGAAGAACGAGCACGATATGTGGTCGTTCCGGCGCCAGAACCAGTCCGACGGTCCGGCGTTCTTCGGTACGCTGAGGGGACTGCGGATCGCGCCCCAGCCGCGCGAGCTCGAGTTCCTGCCCTACGCCGTGACCGGGGGGACCTTTCGGCAGGAGCCGGCCGGCGACCCATACCACAACGGACGGACGACGCGCCTGTCCGCCGGTGGCAACCTGAAGGCCCTGCTCGGCTCGAACCTGACGCTCGACGCCACGGTGAATCCCGACTTCGGGCAGGTCGAGGTCGATCCGGCCACACTCAACCTGACCGCGTTCGAGACGTACTATCCCGAGAAGCGCCCGTTCTTCGTCTCGGGAGCGAGCGACTTCAGCTTCGGCGGCATGCGCTGCTTCTTCTGCAACACGTCGATGCCCGATGCGTTCTACTCACGGCGCATCGGCCGGCCGCCGCAGCTGGACGGCTGGGTCAGCGACCACTCGGCGTACGCGAATACGCCCAGCAACACGACGATCCTCGGTGCAGCCAAGATCACCGGCCACACCCGGAGCGGCTACACGATCGGGATGCTGGACGCTGCGACGAACCGGGAGACGGCCAGCTACATCCCGACCGTCGGCGCCGCGCAACGCACACAGATCGTCGAGCCGTACGCCAACTACTTCGTGGGGCGCGTGCAGAAGGAGTTCCCCGGTGGTTCGAGCACCCTGGGAGCCATCCTGACCTCCGCGGCGCGCGCGATGCCGGACACGGTCGTGAGTGACGCGCTGCACAGCCACGCGGAGGAGGCCGGCCTCGACTGGATGCACACGTGCCACCAGCACGAGTACTCGTGGATGGGCAACGTCCTGTTCTCGGACGTGGGCGGCTCGCCGGCGGCCATCACCGCCACCGAGCGATCGAGTGCCCACTACTTCCAGCGTCCGGACCGGCACCTGACGAGCGACGGCCTGTTCAACGCGCGCTACGACACGACGGCGACCTCGCTCCGGGGCTACAGCCTGTTCACGCGGGTCGGCAAGGACAACGGCACGCTGCTCTGGGAGGCGATGGCCGACGTCCTGAGCCCCGGCTTCGAGGTCAACGACCTCGGCTACCTCCGGAGTTCCGACAAGGCGTGGCTCAACGGCAACATCGGCGCGCAGGCGACGACGCCGACGCGCTGGTACCGCAACATGGTCGGGACGATCGGCGGCTTCACCCAGTACGACTACGAGGGCGACCGCACGGGGGCGGGGTTGCAGGGGTTCTACAGCATCACGTTCCCGAACTACTGGCGGGTGCGCCTGATCGGGATCCGGAAGGAGCCGTTCCTCGACCCGGGGCTCACGCGCGGCGGCCCGATCGTCGTGAGCGCGGGCTACGACGTGGGCAGCGTCGAGGTCTCCACGGACCCCCGCGCAGCCGCGGTCTTCGACCTGACGGTCCAGGACGCGCGCGGCGTCGGTGACGGGACGCACTCGCTGACCCTCAAGCCCGGTGTCGCGCTCAAGCCGGTGGCGAACATGTTTCTCCAGCTGTCGCCCACGTTCGAGGACGCCACCGACGCGGCGCAGTACGTGACCGCGGTGCCGGACCCGACGGCCACTGCGTTCTACGGCACGCGCTACGTCTTCGCGTTCGTCCGGACCCGGATGGTCTCGCTGGATACCCGACTCAACTGGACCTTCACGCCCAACCTGACGCTTCAGCTCTACGCTCAACCGTTCATCGCGAGCGGGGCGTACTCCTCGTTCCGCGAGTTCGCCCGTCCGCGCTCGATCAAGAAGCTCGTCTACGGCAGCAACATCGGCACGATCGGCTATGACGCGGCGTCGGCCACGTACCACGTGGATCCCGACGGAGCCGGGCCGGCCCAGCCGTTCAGCTTCTCCAACCCGAACTTCACGAGCAGCTCCCTGCGCGGCACGGCGGTCCTGCGCTGGCAGTACCGGCCCGGCTCGACGCTCTTCTTCGTCTGGACTCAGCAGAGGGCGGGCTCGGGTCCGCTGGGCACCTTCGACTACGCGAGCGCACGCTCCGCGATCCTCGGTGACCACCCCACCAACGTCTTCCAGATCAAGGCCACGTATTGGATCGGACGGTGAGACGCTCGGGCGTGGCTCCTTACGGCATCAGCGGTGCTCGCGTCGCTTCAGCGTCTCTCGGACGACCTCGGTGAGTCCTTGGGGTGAGAATGGCTTCTGAAGGAAGGGGATGTCGGCAGCAAGATCCTGCGGGGAGCCGGGGGATCCCTCCGCATATCCGGACATGACGATGACCGGGAGGCCCAGAAATCTGGTCCGCACGAAGTCGACCAGCCGTCGCCCGCTGCCGCCCGGCATCACCAGGTCAGTAATGACCAGATCCAACGCATTCCCTTCTTCCTCGAGCAACCGAGTCGCCACGGGTATGTCTTCGGCCAGGCGGACGGTCAGGCCGGCCCGTTCCAGGATCCGGCGAGCGACACGCCGCACGCTGGCGTCGTCCTCCACGATGAGGACCCTTCCCGAGAGATCCGCCGCGAGATCGTCACGGGCCGTTTTCGGGGATGCCTCGTCGACGGGCGCCTCGGTGGCCGGTAGCCGGATCGTGAACGTCGAGCCCTGGTGCGGCTCGCTCTCGACCTGGATGCTTCCCCCGCTCTGTCGGACGATTCCGTAGGACGTCGCCAGACCGAGGCCGGTGCCTCCGGTCGAGGCCTTCGTCGTGAAGAAGGGTTCGAAGATCCTCTGCCGTGTCTCCGGCTCCATTCCCGCGCCCGTGTCGGTGACGTCGATTCTCACGTAGGTCCCGGGCTCGACCTCGGCGACATCCTCGGCCCGTGTCGGCGAGATCTCCTCCACCGAGGTGGAGACATCCAGCCTCCCCCCCTCGGGCATCGCATCCCTCGCGTTTACGGCGAGATTCAGGAGCACCTGCTCCAACTGGACCGGATCGACCTGTACTGCGGGCAGCTCCTCGCTGAGATGCGTCTCGATGTGGATGTGCTCGCCCAGCGTGCGAGCGAGGAGGGAGGTCATCCCGCCCAGGACCTCGTTGAGGTCGACCACGCGAGGCTGGAAGACCTGCTCTCTGCTGAAGGCGAGGAGTTGGCGCGTGAGCGCGGCGGCGCGGTCGGCCGCGTCGCGGATGGGCTCGATCTCACCCCTGAGCGGATCCTCGGGAGCGAGGTCCAACACGACGAGGTCGGCTTGCGAGCGGACGACGGTGAGGAGGTTGTTGAAGTCGTGGGCGACGCCTCCCGCCAACCGGCCCACCGCCTCCATCTTCTGGGATTGGTGAAGTTGCTCCTCGAGCCGCGTCTGATTGGTGACGTCGCGCGTGTTGAGGACGATGCCCTCCACGGCGGGGTCGTGCAAAAGGTTCGTGGCGACGGATTCCAGGTGTCGGACCTCGCCGTCCCGTCGAACGACGCGGTACCGTTCGGTCACGACCGCCCCGGGCCGCTCTGCCAACTCGGCCAGGCGGCGGGAGACGCGATCCCGATCCTCGGGGTGGACTCGCCCCAGACCCGACGTCCCGACGACCTCCTCAGCGGTGACTCCGGCAATCGCTTCCATGGCGCGTGACGTTGCCAGGTGCACGCCGTTCCTGTCGACCACCGACACGACGTCGCCGGATTTCTCGACCAGCGCTCGGTAGCGTCGTTCCGCGAATCGGAGCTGTTCCGCAGCCTCCTTGGCACGCGTGATTTCCTGGGCCACGCCGACGACCCGGTAGACCTTCCCGCCGTCATCGGCAATGGGAAACGCGCGGTCCCGGAACCAACGGATCTCTCCATCGGGCCGCACGACCCGGTACTCTTCCTCGTAGGTGCCGTCGACCTGCGACGGGAGCGCCTGCCTGACCCGCTCGCGGTCTTCGGCGTGCACGTGATCCACCCACCGGCCGGCGTCCTCGTACAGCTCTTCCGGCGGGTACCCCATGACGGTTCGGTAGCCCGGGCTCACGTACTCCATGACCTCCTTGCCGGGCGTGGTGATCCAGAAGACGTCCTCGACGTTCTCGGCGATGGCACGGAACAGCTCCTCGCTGGCTTTGAGATCGGCCGCGAGCCGCTGCATCTCGCTGATGTCCGAGGAAACGCCCACGACGCCCACCTGCTGCCCTTCCGGATCCATGATCGGAGACAGCGTCGCCATCACCCGAAGGACGCGCCCGTCCTTCCGCCGGACCTCGCCCTCCCCGGTCCAGGTCTCCCCCCGCCCGGTGGCTGCCATGATCTCTTCGGCCTCGTCCCGGTTTGCGTCGGTGGGGATCACCTCGAGGATCTCCCTTCCCATCGCCTCTTCTGCGGTCCACCCGTAGATCTCCGCGGCGGCACGGTTCC
Organism: Longimicrobiales bacterium; assembly: GCA_046704545.1. Lineage (GTDB taxonomy): Bacteria > Gemmatimonadota > Gemmatimonadetes > Longimicrobiales > Gaopeijiaceae > SZUA-318. Next base: position 75,371 of record JBJKRT010000101.1, on the reverse strand, counting down.
AGTAGACCACCTTTCCTGCCTCGTCGGACGCCGTGACCGCCTGGCCCACCGAGTCCAGCAACTGCCCCTGGAAGCGGATCCGCTCCTGGCGCTCCACCTCGTCGGTGATGTCGGTGTTCACCGAGAAGATGGCTTCCGGATCTCCGGCGTCGTTCCGGATCAGGGTCCATTGGCCCCTTACCGTGACGATCCGCCCGTCCTTGCAGAGGTGATCGAGGATCCCGGTCCAATGGTCACGCTCGAGAACCTCCGCGGTCGCTTCTCTGAAGGAGGTGGCGTCGTCGTACAGGAGCTTCTCTTCCGATCGTTCGATCGCCTCTCCGGCGGTCCAGCCGTAGATGCGCTCGGCGGCCGGATTCCAGTACGTGATGACGCCCTCGAGATCCCGGACCACCATGGCGTCTCGGGCCTTGTCGAGGAGCGCCGCCTGCTCACGAACCCTCCTCTCGGTCTCCCACCACTCCGTGATGTCACGGGCGTTGGAGACGACCGCGCCGAGCGACCGATCGTCGAGACGGTTCGTGACGGTGGCCTGCCACACCCGCCACGAGCCGTCCATATGGCGAAAGCGGAAGGCGGGGACGTGAAGGGTGGCTCCGGGTTCCCCCACCAGCGCATCCCACCGAGCTCGTACTTCGGGCTCATCGTCGGGGTGCAGAAAGTCGAAGACCGAGCGTCCCGCGAGCGCGTCGGGCTCGTACCCGAGCAACCGCGTAACGGACGGGCTCTGGTACCTCATCGTTCCATCGCGGTCGAGGGTGCTGATCAGGCTCGGGGACTTCTCGACCAGTGCTCGGAAGCGGCTCTCCCGCTGTCGGAGCTCCTGCTCCGCCTCCACGCGGTCCGAGATATCCGCGAGGATCCCGACGGAGCCCTCGAAGCGCCCGTCGTCGTCGATGATGGGGGCGACGGAGAGCAACGCCCACACCCTCCCTCCGTCGGGGCGACGCAACCGGATCTGGTAGCTGTCGGACTCGCCCCGGCGTCTCCGGGCCATCCCGGCCGAGACCCGCTCCCGGTCCGCCTCGTCGATGTAGTCGAGGAGGTCACGCCCCAGGACCTCCTCCTCGTCCACCTCCATCAGCTCGCACAGGTGTCTGTTCGCGAACGTGATATGGTTCTGGGCGTCGCCGACCACGATGCCCTCGTAAGCCGTCTCGACCAAGGTTCGGAATCGCAGGTGCCCCCGGCGCCAATCCGCTTCTGTGGCCGCTCGCCCTCGAGAGTCTGCCTCGGTGGCCTTGCCATACCGCCAGGCTGCGATCGCCACGAGCCCGAGCAGCAGGACGACGGAGAAGAGCGCGACGACGCTACCCATCTCCCGAGTTCCACTCGTAGAGGCAGGAGGAATCCCCCGCGAGCTGGTGGTCGCGTCGGAAGACGTCGACGCCCAGGGAGTCAGCGATCGCCTGGGCCTCCATTCGGCACGGCAGGTCGGTCGCCTCCACGAGCTTTCGGAGGGGACAATGGCTTATCCGGATTCGGAATCGGCCGGACGGTCCGTCCTCGAACCGGGCCATGAATCCCATGTCGGAGAGGATCGCGGCTGCCTCCTGTCCCTGCGGTCGGCCTTCGTGATCGGCCAACCGGCGCTGCGCGGCAGCCCGATGGTCGCTCGTGAGGCGCTCCAGGCACTCACGGAGCAACGCCGACTCTCCATTCTCCAGGAGGTGCGCGACCAGCGCCTTGAGGACCTCGCCGTCGTGGTTGGGAAAGAGCCTTTCAGCGTCATCCGTCAGCCCGTAGACGATCTCGGGGCGGCCAGGTCGGTCCCTGCGTGTCCCCCTCTTCCGTACCACCCCCTCCACCGTCAGGGCCTTCAGGTGCCCTCGGATCGTCTCGACGTTCATGCCAAGCTTGCCGGCGATCCTCCGAGTCGTGGTCCCCCCTTCTTCTTTGAGGAGGACAAGGATTCGCCGCTGGGTCGCTCCGAACCCGGAGACTCGCACAGTCGCCACCTCCAGCGCGCATGCAGGAAGCTCCTCGGCCAGGAGCCGGAGGGTACCCATCGATACTGGCCCGCGCTCGACACGGTTGTCAAGGTAAACACCAGGTTATCCTGGTTCGTACCGTCCGGGTCCAGACCGATGTCGCCACCTCTCTTCGTACGCAGCGTTTCCTGGAGACCTGCGGGGGCCTCAATCGTGACGGGAGACGGACCGCACTCTGCCACTGCCTTCACGGTTCAGGACCGAACGCACCCTGAGTAGCAGCTCGCCCGGTCCGAACGGCTTCTGCAGAAGCTCTGCGCTCGGATCCAGGACCCCGTGCTGGGCAATCGCGTCGTCCGTGTACCCGGACATGAACAGTACCCGGGTGTCGGGTCGTTCGCGGACGAGCCGGTCGGCCACCGTGCGACCGTTCATCTCCGGCATGACCACGTCCGTAAGGAGGAGATGGATGGGCCCGCTCACACGTTCGGACAGGAAGAGCGCCTCCTCTCCCCCTGCCGCTTCGAGAACCGTGTACCCGGACCTCTCGAGCATCCTTCGGGTCAGGCCGCGGACCTGGGGAGAATCCTCGACGAGAAGAATCGTCTCGGAGCCGGAGAGATCCTCGGGGCGAGCATCCTCCTTCGGCTCATCAGTATCTCGCGATTCCACCCCGGCATGAGGCAGGTACACCTTGAACGTGGTGCCCTGTTCGGGCTCGCTGTACAGCTCGACGCATCCGCCGCTCTGCTTTACGATGCCAAAGACCGTGGAGAGGCCGAGGCCTGTGCCCTTCCCCTTCTCCTTGGTGGTGAAGAAGGGCTCGAAGACCTGAGACTGGAGCTCCTTCGGGATCCCCTCCCCGGTGTCCGACACCGACAGCCTGACATGGGGGCCACTCTTCGCATCCGGATGCATGCCCACATAGGACTCGTGCAGCATCACGTTGGAGGTCTCGAGCGTGAGCCTCCCGCCCCGGGGCATGGCGTCTCTGGCGTTCACGGCGAGGTTCACGATCACCTGCTCGAGTTGAGCGGGGTCAGCGTTCACCTTCGAGAGTCCCTCTCCCGGGCACAGCCGGAGCTCAATGTCCTCTCCCAGAATCCGGCCGAGCATCTTGGCCAGGTCGGCGAGAAGGCCATTGAGATCCAGGAGGCGGGGCTGAAGGGTTTGTTTGCGACTGAACGCCAGAAGCTGCCGAGTGAGAGAGGCGGCACTCACGCTGGCAGCGGAGATCTCCTGAACCAGCTCCCTCATGGGACTTTCGGACGGCATGTCCGCTTCCAGAAGCGCGGCATTCCCCTGAAAGACGGTCAGGAAGTTGTTGAAGTCGTGTGCTACACCTGCTGCCAGCGTGCCAACCGCCTCCATCTTCTGCGACTGGAGAAGACGACGCTCCAGTTCGAGCCTCTCCGTGATATCGCGAACGAAATTCAGGCTGGCCGGCCGCCCCTTCCAGTCGAAGGCCACGGCCCTGGTTTCGAGCCAGAGGACCCCGTTCTTCTTGGAACGGAGCCCGAACTGCTGGATGTCGGGGTTCCGGACTCGATGTGAGATCGTGTCCTGGTAGCGGCGAGTCAGGGTCTCTCTGTCCTCCTCTACGATCCTGTCCACCCAGGGGACGGAGGTGATCTCCTCCATGGAATACCCGCTCACCTCCATCGCACGTCGGTTGGCGAACTGCACGTACCCGTCCTGCAGCACCAGGATGGCGTCGTGAGAGTTCTCGACGACTTGCCGGTAGTTCTCCTCCGAGGCTCGAATGGCCTCCTCCGCACGAATCCGCTCGGTGACGTCGTCGACGAGGGTCACGATCTCGCGTGTGGGAAGTCGGTATATGCGCCTCTCCAGCCACAGCGAGAGACGACCATCCTCGTACTTCTTGGGTGGGTGGTGGGCGGGTCGACCGGAAGCGAGTACTTCCCTGTAGATATCGAGGATTCCCGACTCGTCGAGATACGGGAAGAAGTCGGATGCCGAATGGCCGATCACATCATGGGGTTCTACCTCGACGAGGCTTGCCGCTGCGGGATTCAGCTCGGTGATCCTGAAGTCGGCCCCTCCGTCCACAGCTTGGTAGACGAATACACCACTGGTCATTTCCTCGAACAGATGCTGGAAACGGGTGCGGGCCTCCCTGCTCTCTGACGAGGAGTCCAGGTAGCGTCTTGCCAGGGGACGAACCACATGATACCAGACTACGGGTGCGGGAACGGCTCCGCCGACCACTGCGATGATTGTCGTCGCGGCCGCACGGCCGACGAAGCTGGCGAGAGGCGAAAGGAGGAAATACACCCCACATCCGACCAAACAGGCTGAGAGGGCGGCAGCGAAGGCGAATCCCCAGACGATGCGTGCACGCTCGCCGGATCGATGAATGGGGATCATGTGTGAACCTCACAGAGACTGCTGCCGTCTTCCCCTCCGAGTTCCCCTCGCGGGGAGTTCGCTCACAGGGTCTCGGAAAATCTCAGCTCTTCTTGCCCGCCAACGCGGGGTCACGAGCCCATCTGCCAGCTTTGCGTTCGATCGGGGCGACCGTCACGGTGCTGTCTTCCCGGCCGAAGGACCCCGTCGTACCCGAGATCCTGTAGTTGCCCACCAGGACGCGAAGCTCGCTGGCCTGTGCGGTGAGCTCCTCCGAAGCGCTGCTCGACTCCTCTGCGTTGGCGGCCGTCTGCTGCGTACCCCGGTTCATCTGTTCGACCGCGGTGGCGATCTGGGCGACTCCCTGGCTCTGCTGGTCCGCCCCGGCGGCGATCTCTTCCATCACCCCCGTGACCTCCGCCACTTGCCGCTGGATCTCTTCCAGGTTGGCCACGACCTCGGCGTTCAACGACACACCGTCCACGGCCCGCTCCACGCTTTCCTCGATGAGTTGCGTCGTCGTCTTCGCCGCCTCCGCCGATCGCATCGCGAGGTTCCGGACCTCCTCGGCCACCACGGCGAACCCCTTTCCTGCATCGCCGGCCCGGGCCGCTTCGACGGCTGCGTTCAGCGCGAGAAGGTTGGTCTGGAAGGCGATCTCGTCGATTGTCTTCACGATCTTGGCCGTCGCGTCGCTGCTGGCTTTGATCTTCTCCACGGCGCTGGAGAGGCGACGCATCGAATCCACGCCCTGATCGGCTCCGCCGCGGGCGCCCTCGGTCAACACGCGGGCTTCGCGCGCGCTCGCCGCGCTCTGTTCGGCCATGGAGTTGAGCTCCTGTAGGCTCGAGGCCACCTCTTCCAGCGTGCTGGCCTGCTGGCTGGTGGCCTGAGCGAGCGCCTGGGATCCGGAGCTGATCTGCTCGGCCGCACTCGTCACCTCGTCCGCGGATGTCACGACCTGGCCCATCGCCCTGTCCATCGCGTCGATGACCGTGTTGCACGAGTCCTTCATCTCGCCGTACAGCCCCGGCCACTCGCCGACCATGCGTATGGTGTAGTCGCCCTGGGCCGCCTTCCGAAGCACGTCCGTCATCCGGGTCGTGGGCTCGTACATGGCATCGAGGCCGGCGTTGAGCCCATCCATGAGATCCCGCCACGACCCGGTGAAGGTCCTGGTGTCGGCACGGCGGTCCAGGACGCCGTGGTTCAACCCGAAGCCGATCTCGCCGGCCTCTCGCGCCAGCCCGCTCATGATGTCGAGAAGGCGGTTGAGGCTCTGCTTCAACTCATCGATGACACCCTGTACCTCCTTGGTCACCTTCTCGGGGATCTCCCCGTTCGCGATGGAGGTCAGGTAGCGTGCCGTGGTCTCGATGGGTGACTGGATAGGGTCGATAATCCCATTGGCGCCGGCGACGAGCTCCTTGTACGCACCAGCGAAGCTGTCGACACGGGCCCGCTCACCGAGTTGCCCCGCCTTGGCGGCGCGGGCCACGCCCTGGATCTCGACCACCGCGGCCGCGACGGCCGCGCTCACCTGCCCGAGGGAGCGGGCCAGGTCGCCGATCTCATCCGGACGGTCGGTACCCTCGACGGCCTCGAAGCACCCACCGGCGACACCCTCGGCCGAAGACACCAGGCGCTCGAGAGGCGGCACGATGGAGCGGATCAGCCATAATCCGCCCACCGCGAATCCGATGACGGCCAGGCCGCTGCCGAGCATCATGAGCACCATGATCAACGACGCATCATGCTGTGCCTTCGTAGCCGTGTCGGACACGAACCCGTTGATGACCGCCTCTGCGTCATTGGGGGCGTCGCGGAGTTCGCCGCGCATGGCTTCCGTTTCGGTGACGCCGCTCTTCACGACCATCTGGGCGGCCGAGTCGAGCCGGCTCCGGTACGCCTCGAGGCCGGAGGCAATCGTGGCCAGTCGGGGATCTGCGGTCTCGTGTCGTAGACTCTCGACATTGGCGAGCGCCGCTCCTACCAGGCTATCCACCCTGGCTACGGCAGAGGCGTCGCGCCTTGAGAAGAGATTCTTCGCGGACTGTTGGGCCTGCAGCACATCGACGCGCACATTGGCCGCCTGCAGCGCCACTTGATCTCCCCTGTTGAGCTCGCTCAGGGCCTTTAGGGCCGTGCCGGCACCCAACAACAGCAGGAGTGTGGCTACCGCTACCGATCCTTTGACTCGTGTCGAGATCGTCATGTGCGCCTATGTCCGTACGGAATCTGGAACGTCGTTGTCATGGCCGATGAGCGAGCGCGAGGGGCCCTTAACTGTTCCAAGTATCGTCGAAACCCGCTGCGGCTTGAGTGCGCGTTGCATGTGCTTGACGCGTAAGCGATCACTTACATATTCTCGTCCCATGATGATGCAGAGCCAGTCCGACGCCTTCGGCGCGATCAGTCACCCGGCGCGTCGGCGCATGCTCGATCTCCTCACGGACGGCGACCGCCCCGTGAACGCGATCGCGAAGAACTTCGATATGAGCCGCCCGGCCGTCTCGCAGCACCTGCGCGTGCTCCTCGATGCCGGCCTCGTCACCGAACAACGGCACGGCAGGGAGCGACGATACCGGCTCGCGCCGGAGCGACTCGGTCCCGTGCGTGACTGGCTCTCGCACTACGAGCAGTTCTGGGACGACCACTTCGACCGCCTCAAGCAGCACCTCGACAAGAACGACAGGTGATGACGAACACCATTCGGAGGGATCTGACGTTCGAGCAATCACCCGAGGTGGTCTGGCGGTCGCTCACGGACAGCACACTGCTGGCCGAGTGGATGTATCCGAACGACTTCGAACCGCGAGTCGGGCACCACTTCACATTTCAGGTGCCTCCGAAACCCCGGCTCCCGGATGGGCTCGTCGTTCGCTGCGAGGTCGTCCAGTGCATTCCGTGCAGCGAGTTGGTCTTCACATGGGTCGTAGACGGCCTTCTGAACACGCGCGTGAGCTATCGCCTCGAGCCGGATGGCACAGGGACGCGCGTGTTGTTCGAGCACTCGGGCTTCGAGCATCAGGGGGCCTTCAAGGGTTCGGAGCACGGCTGGAACATGATGCACGGCAAGCTGGCGAAGACGCTCGCCCAACAGCGGAGTTCTCAATGAACATTGTCTTGTGGATCCTTCAAATCGGGCTCGCCCTGTTCTGCTTCGCAGGTGGGGCATACAAGAACTTCCAGTTCGACCAGCTCGCCCACATGCCGTCGACGGCCGCCCTCCCGCGCGCCGCTTGGGGCGCGATCGGCGTCTTCGAGATGCTGTGCGGACTTCTGCTGGTCGTCCCCTCCGCCACGAAGTGGATGCCCGTCCTGACGCCGCTGGCCGCGGCCGCGCTGGCCCTGGAGAGCTTCCTCCTCGCTGCGCTGTTCGCCCGGTATTCCCTCGAGCCGGCGGCGACCAATCCACTGGTCTGGGTCGTCGGCATGGGTTTGATGGCGGCATTCGTAGCCTACGGTCGATACGCGCTCAAACCGCTGGCCTGAAGCCGGTGACCGACCGGGGATGACTCCCAGGGGATCTCAGTGAGGGGGGCACACCCTGTCTGCGCACCCACCCGAGAGATCCTTGGCTACTGCGGCGCCTTTCCGGCCAGCTTCTCCCGCACTTCCGTCCCCCAGTTCACCACTTCGACCAGCTTGTCGGGCGCCGCGGCGGCGGGCTTGACGTCCCGGGCTTTCTGCAGGAACACGAACCGCTGGTCGCCCGGGGCCACGTCGTACGACCGCGAAGACGGGCCGTAATAGAAGCGACCGGCGTCGAACAGGACGGTCTGCTTGCCGAGGGTGAACGCTGCGGAGGGCACGACGCTGGCGGCCACGAGCACCCCCGCTCCGTTCCGGTAGTAGAGCTCCCGGCCGTTACGTGCCCAGCGCGGCTCGGTGCCGCCGGACTGTGAGACCTGCACGCGCCGCGCGTTCACATCCGGGAACGGCCGTACGTACACCTCGAACCGCCCGGTCTCGTTGGATGCGTAGGCCAGCCAGCGCCCGTTCGGAGAGAGCGCCGGAAAGATCTCGGCGAACTTGGGGTTCGCCATCAGCGGCGTGGTCGCAGTGTCACCCCGGTGCGCCAACACGATATCGCGCTGGGGGCCGTTGATATCGTATTGCAGGATGAACTGGCTGGTGTCCCGGGTCGGGACGACCTTGATGATCATGCGGGGCCTCGGGGGCAGGAGGGTGTCCACGGCCCCCGTACCGTCCGCCCGCCGCCGGACGACCCAGGTCACCGTGGTGTTGTTCCCCTTGTCCTCGGCGTAGATGACCGACCGCCCGTCCGCCGTCCACCGGGGGCTCGAGCCATCGCCCGCAAAGGTGAGCGGCATGAGCGCGTAGGGCGCCGCGTCGAGCTGCTTGACGAAGATGTCGCCGTTTCCCGAGAGCGCCCGGCGCTCCACAGCCAGCGCCAGCCTGTGACCGTCGGGCGACAACGAGATGTCGCCGCTGCAGGTGCAGTCCTGGGAAATGGGAATCGTCCACCCGGTGTCGATGGGCGTGGACACGCCCTTGAGCGTGACCCAGACGGGCTGGTAGCGGGTGGTTTTCGCGGCGGCACGCCCCACGACGTAGAGCAGCGTGCCGTTGGCCGAGACTGTGGCGTCGACCGTGCAGCAGTTCGCGACGCGCACCCCGTCGAGCATCGGCGCCGGCGGCCGAGTGAATCGAGCCTTGTGAACGTCGAACGGGGCAGCGAGCACGCCGCCGTCCTTGCGGACGAAGGCCACGATGCCCCCAGGGAGCGACCAGCCGGCCAGGACGTCGGGCACGAGGATCTTCGACTCGAGTGTCCCGAGATCGAAGACGCGGAGCTCGCTCCTGACGCACCTCGCGGAGCATGTGACGATCAGCGCATGCTCCCCACCCGGCAGGCCGGCCACGCTGACGATGCCTCGCGTGGTGGTATCGGCCAGGTTCGGATCCTTCCAGACCTGTCGGGTGGCACCGCCATCCACGCCCACGGCACGCAAGCCATAGCCGTGGTCCACGTAGAGGATCGTGCCGTCGTCGAGCCAGGCGAGGGAACTGATGACGGTGCCCGCATGTGCGGAATCGGCGAGGACGACCGAGGCCCCACCGCCCCGAGGGACCTTCTTGACCTTTCCGTCGCTCGTGACGAAGGCGATCCATGCGCCGTCGGGCGAGAACCTCGGCGCGCTGGCGGCATTGCCGGTGCCGGTCAGCACGGTGGCCTCGAGCTGATCGCGCCGCTTCGCCAGGAGGTGGCTGGCCGAGGCGGTGCTGTCCACGAAGACCACCATGCCGCCGTCAGGAGAGATCGCGACCCCGGTGCCGACCAATCCTGACCGGACCTGCGCCGTGTCCCAGAGCATCGTGCGGTATCGGCTGACTTCAGGCTGAGCGGCGGGCCGCAACCAGCCCCACAACGCCGCAGCGATCGCCGCGGTGGCCAGCACCGACATGCCGATGAACGGCCGCGTCAAGACGCGGGCCCGGGCCGGTCCGCCACTCGCCCCCGCGCCGCCCACCGTCGCGGTCGTGAACCCGGTGTTGCCCAGGGCCTCGCTGAACGCCTTCGCGCTCTCGAACCGGTCGGCCGGCAGCTTTTCGAGCGCCTTCGAGAGCGCCGCCGCCACGTTCGGCGGCACCGACTTGCGCACCTCGCCCACGGGGCGCGCCTCGTCGGCGATGATCTTCACGATGATCTGCTGCGCCGTCGCACCCGTATGCGGGGGATCCCCGGTGAGCATCTCGTAGAGCACGCTCGCCAGCGAGTAGACGTCGCTGCGCGCGGTGATCGTCTTCTCCGCGGTCGCCTGCTCGGGGCTCATGTAGTGCGGCGTGCCGAGGCTGAGCCCCGTCTCGGTCATCCGCCCACCCGCCGCAGCCGAGACCGCCAGCGCGATCCCGAAGTCCGCCACCATCGGACGGCCGGCATGGATCAGGATGTTCTCGGGCTTGATGTCGCGGTGCACCACCCCATGCTCATGCGCGTATTCCAATCCGTCGGCCACTTCGCGCACCAGCGCGACCGCCTCGTCCACACCGAGCTGCCGTTCGCGGTCGAGCTGGTCCCGCAGCGTCTCGCCCTCGACGTAGGGCATCACGTAGTAGAGGAAGCCATCGGCTTCGCCCGAATCGAACAGCGGCAGGATGTTGGGATGCTGGAGCGCCGCGGTGGTCTTGATCTCCTGCACGAAGCGCTCGGCACCGAGCACGGCGGCCAATTCGGGCTTCAGGACCTTGATCGCGACCTTGCGGTCGTGCTTGAGATCGTCCGCCAGGTAGACGGTCGCCATGCCACCCTCACCGAGCTCGCGCTCGAGGCGGTAGCGATGCTCCAGGGCGGCCTTCAGGCGGTTGGTTGGCTCGGTCATGCCGGTCTCGGGAGGGAGAGGCTGGCTGGAACGGCTCAACATAGGACTTCGGCGCTGGTGCGGCCAACGGAAAATCGCAAGCGCTCCCGACAGCCTTCGCCGCTTACCAGCTCACTCCTCCCGCAGGCTCTGCACGGGACTGACGCGGAGGGCCCTCAGGGCGGGAACCACCGACGCGACGATGCCCACCAGCAGCAGCGTGCCGGCTACCGCGGCGTACACCGGCGGATCCATCCAGCGGTCCGCCACGAAGAAGCTCTGGAGGAAGGGGGCCACCACGAAGGTCAGCGCCAGACCTCCCGTCAGTCCGAAGACCATCTGGGCCACGCTGCCCCGCAGGGCCCGCCAGAGGATGCCCGGTGCGCGCGCCCCCAGCGCCCTCCGGATCCCGATCTCCCGGGTGTGGCGTCCCACCGTGAACGCCATCACGCCGAAGAGGCTCACGGCGGCCAGCACCAGGGCGATCGCTCCGAAAGCGGCCACCAGCGACGCGAAGGTCGCCTCGGGTCGGATGTCGTCCTCGGCGGCCTGGGCCAGGGTCTGCGGCGTGCCCAGCGGAACGTCGGGGTCTACGCCGGCGATGGCCTGACGCACGCCCGCGGCGATGGATAGCGGATCGCCGTCGGTGGCGATGAGCAGGTGGGTCGCCAGAACCTCCTGCTGGTCCATGGGCAGGTAGATCCCTTCGGGACACTCGGATCTACCTCCGTTCATCCGGAGGTCGGGCACGACGCCCACCACCGTACGCCAGGTGCCCCCGTCTCCGGAGCGCCCGGGGAGGATCTGCCTGCCTACCGGACTCCCGTCAGGGAAGAAGCGGCGGGCGAAGCTCTGGTTCACCACCGCCACGGCTGCTCCCCCGGAGCGGTCCCCGGATTCGAAGAGTCGTCCCTGGAGCGGCTTGACGCCCAGAGTCGTGAAGAACGAGGACGAGACGGTCGCCACGCGGACGGAGGGGACGTCCACGTTCCGCTGATACGTCACGCCCTGGAGCCTGACATGCTGCCGCGGCGCCGCGACACCCGGCAGGCTGGTGGCCAGAGCGGCTCCTCGCACCCCGGGGATCTCGGCCACCCGCGTGAGCACGGCGTCGAAGAAGCGATGCCGTCCGGCGGTGTCTGGGTAGGCCCGGGATCGTAGGGCAATCTGGGCCACGAAGGTGTTTCGGCCGGTCTCGCCGGCCCCGCGGTGCCACGAGGCCAAGGGGCCCTTCGCCATCATCCCCGCCAGGACCAGCAGTCCGAAGGAGAGCGCCACCTCTGCCGCCACCAGCCCGCGGCTCAGACGACCGATGCCTCTCGACGATGAGCCTCGCTCCCCCTGCTTCAGCACGTCGGCGGGCGCCGTCGCCGTGGCGCGCAGGGCGGGAGCCACCCCCGCCCCCACGCCTGCCAGGATCACGAGGATCACTGAGAACGCGAGGGTCGCGCCGTCCACGCGGCACGCCATCCAGAAGAAGGGCAAGAGGTTGCCCACGGCCCGGTTGAAGAGCCAGACGCCCAGCTCCGCCAGGGCCACGCCCACCACGCCTCCCGCCGTGGCGATGAGCAGGGACTCCACCAGGAGTTGGCCAACGATTCGTCGTCGGCTGGCGCCCAGAGCGCTCCGCACGGCGAGCTCCCTCCTCCGGGCCAGGGCACGGGCGAGGAGCAGGTTCGCCACCCCCGCGCATGCGATGAGGAGGACGAAGGACGAGATGACCACGAGCGTGTCCATGGCGACCACCGCGTCGCGGCCCACGAAGTACGCATGGTAGGGCGTGACCTTGGGATGGAGGTCCCGGTAGGCTTCGGGTGCCCGGGAAGCGAGTTGTGCCGCCAGCACGCCGACTTCGGTTCGGGCCGCCTCCAGGGTGACGCCCTTGCGCAGACGGCCGAAGGCTACGAACACCCTCGGACCCTCGCCGAAGACCGATGCTTCCGAGGACGGGCGCAGGGGGATCCAGATGTCCTGCATCTCGGGGAATCGGAACCCCTTGGGCATCACGCCGACGATGGTCCGCTCGGCGCCGTTGACGCGCACGGTCCTTCCCAGGACGTCCGGGTCTCCGCCGAAGCGCCGCATCCATACGCCGTGGCCCAGGATCACGACGTCCGGAGCGTCTGCGTGGGCGTCCTGCGGGGTGAAGCCCCGGCCCAGTGCGACGCGCACGCCCAGGGTGGTGAAGGCATCGGTGGTGACCAAGGCGCCGCTCACCCGTTCCGGGGTACCGCCCGCCCCCGCCAGGTCCATGCTTCGCACGTCCACCGCGGAGAGGGTCCTCAGCGTTCGGATGGAGGCCCGCAGCGCGCGGAGCTCCGCCGCGTCGAGGCCGATCTTGTCGTCGTCGTGGTCTCGCCGCTGCCAGCCCACGTACGCCAGGCGGCTCGGCTCGACGTAGGGAAGGTCGCGCAGGAGTCCGTGGGAGATGCTGAACATCGTTGCCGTGGCTCCGATCCCCAGACCCATGGCCAGGGAGGCGAACAGCACCGTTCCCCGACTGCGCGCCAGGAGGCGCAGCCCTTGTCGCAACTCGGTAAGGAGATGCTCCCAGAAGCTCACGCCCGGACCCCGGAAGAAGCCGGCCACGGAGGTCGAGATCCTCCGGACGCCGAAGCGCATCCCCACACCGAAGGCCTGCGTGAGGTGCCAGGCGTCCACGGAGATCCGCGAAGAGGATGCCCGGCGGGCGCGGTACTCCTCGTCCAGATCGGCGCGGATGCTGTCGCCGGCCACGCCCGGGGGAAGCGTGGCACGGAGGAAGGCATCACCCGGACGTGGCGGGCGGACGCGGTCGTCGGCCGGGTGGTGGGGATCCCGCCCACCGAACCGTCGCCGCGGTGTCATGCGTCCTCCAGGAGGTCGTGGAGTCCCCGCGAAAGCGCCTCCACCGCCCGACGCGCCGACCGCAGGGCGGCAAGTCCCGAGGGCGTCACCGTGAAGCGCCGGAGCGGGCCCGTCCGGGACCGGTCGGTAGGGGTCACCTCCTTCCAGGACAGAAAGCCCTTCTTCTCGAGGCGATCCAGGGTGGTGTAGAAGGCGCCCCGGGAGATGCGGCGCCGGGCGCTGGTCTCGATCTCCCGGCGGACCTCGAGGCCGAAAGCGTGGTCGCCGCACTGAAGGATGGCGAGGAGGATCAGCTGCTCGAACTCACCGATGGGAGAGGGAGACATGGGTGCCACGACCAAAGAGGAATCGGTCCGTTGGGGACGAGAACGTGTGACTACATTGTGGACTACGGGAGGAGGTCGCGGGGAGTTTCAGGGTGCTGATTCTGTACCGGCCGATCGTGGATGGGCAACGCGATCGGCGCTTTCGAAGACCACCCGTGCCCGTATCCGTTGTTTCCGGTGACAGGATCGGTTAGCGTCCGCGGCCGTCCGGCGCGGCGGATTGTTTGCCCACCCCTCCCCTCGAGGCAAAACAGTGTCCTGGGAAGCCTACGCAGACATGTTGTTGGACGACCCGCACAGCGAGATCGAGGCGGTCTGGCTGGGTAGCCTGCAAGGAATCCCGTGGGCGAGCAAGCGGGCAGAGGGCGCCCTGCACCTGGAGCTGCCTCGGGAAGCGCTCATCAAGTTGGGTCAGGGCGACCACACCTGGCTCCGTGCTCGAGGAGTCGACGATGATGATCCGGACAGCCCCCACTGGTTTGACCGCCAGAGGAAAGACCGCCTGAGCCACTACATCATGGCGGGGAACACGACTGACCATCGTCTGATGCACTTCAGGAGCACGAGCAGCAAGAACAGCATCATCGTGGCGCGCTCGTTGAAGATGATAATCATCGCCCGTACCAGCCCAGGCTCCGAGCCCCGCACCGCCATGGTCGCGGTCGGCCGGATCACTGACTACCTGATGTCCGTCGGGTTCTGACACCGGACTGGACCGGTAGCCGACGTCGAAGATCGGAGGCTGCAGATCCAGCCGTGCTGCAGGCGCGCAGACCTGCTGGACGCCTCCCGCAAGGGCCATGGGATTGCCCCCAGGGATCTCAGGTTCGTCGCGCACGCGGGTGGGACGCGCATCCTATAGGTGCCACAAGGGATTTCAGGTGATCCTATGGGGGTCCTCACACCTTGTGTGGGCCGGTGTTTGGCACCGGATGGCACCAAAACGACTGCTGCTCCACTGAGAGATTGGCCCTGCTGAGGCCCATCGCCCCGTGGCATCGCTCCCTGAGTCACGCCACGCTCGGCCATGGCCACTCCGGCCAAGGGAGTCTTCCTGCCCCCACCCTCACCTGCCCGGTCGTCCAGCACCATCCTGAGACCTTCCTCGCCCGGGCGGCGGAAACCGATCCCCTGGGCAATGAGCACATGACGGCGGAAGGCCGCGGGGACAAGGAAGAAGTCCAATCCCCCATCGCCACAGGCTTTCACCGAGTCGTCGCGACCCAAGTAATCTCGGGGCTCATGAGGTTCTCGCCACTCACACCTCGGGGTCCGGATACCTCGGCTGCGGCAGCCAGACGTGGATGAAGACGGCGATGAGGCCGAGAAGAGCGAAGCAAAGAAGGCTGCCCTCGGGGCCCACCGAGCCTCCGGTGAGCATCGTCGAGCCGTGGAAGACGGGATGCAACAGGCGTCCCTGAGCGGCCAGGCCACTGTCGGGGACCCCGTAGAAGAACGTCTCGCCCCAGTCCCAGGCCATGTGGAAGCCGATGGGAAGCCATAGAGTGCCGGTCCTCCGCAACATCAAGCACAAGACGAGCCCGAAGCACACGACGGAGAGGGCGCCGACCCAGCCTTCTCCGGAATTCGCCAGATGGGCGGCACCGAACGCGACGGAGAGAAGAACCGCTGCCGGCCAGAAGCCCATCCCTGTCGTCAGCGTGAACTGCGCATAACCTCGAAACGCGAATTCCTCTTCGAACCCGACGAAGAGAAACGCCAGAAACCAGAGCACCGCGTCCTCGATGAGTGCGGTCCCGTGCAAGGACGCTGCGCCGAAGTGGACATCGCCGAGGAGGCGGAGCACGGCGAGGATCAGCGTGAGCCCGCCGAACCCGATGGCGGCACCCTGCCAGAACCGTCTGCCGAAGGCCTTGCGCCAGGGTAGCCCGTAGTCCGCAATGGTACGCTCCTCGATGCGGCTCATGATCCAGCTCGTGACGAGGACGATCGCGAACAGGGTGAGCGCGCTCAGGCCCACGCCGGAATGGGTCAAGATCGCTGGCCGCCGCTGCGGAATGTGGGAGACCGCGGCGAAGATCAGTCGCACGGCGAAGACGAGTGCGGCGAGGATCGCGCTGAAGATGGCGAAGCGCCATCCGGCACGAATGCCGTTGGGCCCGCTGAAGATGGAGCGCAGCCTGGTCCCGGATGCGGGAGGCGGCGTGACGTGCCCGCCGGAAGTCGATCGAGCCATGCAGCCCCCGGAATGCGGTTCCGTACGACCCCCCAGGTACCTCGCCAGGAACTCCTCCGCAGCCGCGTAGAATTTCAGCCGGTTCTCCGGCTTCGCGAAGCCGTGTCCTTCGTCGGCGAAGAGCAGGTACTCGTGGTCGATTCCCTTCTCCTTCATCGCGGCGACGATCTGCTCTGATTCGGCCTGCTTCACACGGGGGTCGTTCGCACCCTGGGCGATGAGCATCGGGATGGCGATGCGGTCGACCTTGAAGAGCGGCGATCGCTCGCGCAGGAAGTCGGCGTCTCGCTCCGGGTGCCCCAGGCGTTGGTAGAACATCTCGAGGAGGACCTGCCAGTACGCGGGCACACTCTCGATGAAGGTAAGCAGGTTGCTGGGGCCCACGATGTCCACGGCGCAGCAGAACAGGTCGGGCGTGAAGGTGGCGCCTACGAGGGCGGCGTACCCGCCGTACGAGCCGCCGTAGATGGCCACCCGCTCGGGGTCGGCGATCCCTTCGTCGACGGCCCACCGCACGGCGTCGACCAGGTCGTCGTGCATGCGGCCGCCCCACTCACGGTCTCCGGCGTTGAGGAACGCCTTCCCGTAGCCGGTAGATCCGCGGTAGTTGACCTGAAGGCACGCGTAGCCGCGGTTGGCGAGCCACTGCGCTTCAGGGTTGTATCCCCATACGTCACGGTGCCACGGGCCGCCGTGGACGTTCAGGACCATCGGGAGGGGTCCGTCGCCGTGGCCCGAAGGACGCGTGAGGTAACCGTGGATGGTGAGGCCGTCGCGGGACGTGAGCTCGATGGGTTCCATCGGGACGAGGGCGGCGTCGGCCAGTTCGGGGCGATGGTTGAAGAGGAAGGTGCCGCGGCCCGAGGTGCGGTCGAACGAGTAGTACGACACGGGGCCGGCATCCCGCTGGAACGCGAGGAGCCAGACGTCGTCGGCCGCGGTACGGTCGATGAGGTGGAAGTCCCCGGACTCCAGGGACTTCGCCGCATCGAAATCCGCTGCGATGGAGTCGTCCAACACCTGCCACTCGGTTCGGGCTCGCTGGAACGCGACCGCTTGCACCACACGGGTGTCCCGGTGGATGATCGCCCCGGCGACATCGTACTGAGGATCTTCTGCGAGCACCTCGACCGAGCCGTCGGCGAGCGAAAGCCGGGCGAGCACCGCGGCCTGGTGGTCGCGGGAATCGATGATGTACATCCCGAGTCCGTCCCGAGTGAAGCCGACGGCACGGCTGCTCAGGCCGTCCTCTCCCGCCCACGTCACGACCGAGCGCCACTCGCTGTTCTCGTCGCCCCGCACCATCAGCTCGAAGCCGCCACCCGCAGTGGCCGCCGAGGCGCCGCGGATCTTCAAGTCCGCGTCGACGATCCAATCGGCGACGTTGCCGGGGTTTTCGGCCCGCAGGGTAAGCTCGCCCGTGCGGAGATCGAGGTGGTAGGCGTCGTGGCGGGCCGGGTCGTCCTTGTTGAGTGCGATGATGACGTCGTCGGGAAATTGTCTGTCGTACGCGATCAGTCGCGCTTGCACACCGTCGAACGGCGTCAGGCACCGGGTCGTCATGGTTTCGATATCAGTGGCGTACACGCGCCAGTTCTCGTCGCCCCCCTCGTCCTGTATGTAGAGGATGGTCCGATTGTCCCATCCCCAGAAATACGCCCGCACGCCGCGGTCGCGATCGTTCGTCACGGGATGGTGATCGTCGGAGCCCGTGGTGCCGACCCATACGTTGAGGACGCCGTCCACGGGTGCGAGATAGGACGTGTGGACGCCGTCGGGAGAGATCTTCGGCGCCACACGGCTCGGATTGCCGAAGAGCACCTCACGGGGGATGAGAGACATGTCGCTGGGTCCATGATGGAGGATGGAGACGGTCCCGAGGGCTCGGGTCCCTCGAGCCGAGAATTGGCTTGACATACCCCACAGTATCCGAATACTGTGCAGTATGTCAACGCCGACTGGTGTGCACAGCAGAGGGGTTCGCTAGCCATGGCAGGTTCTCCGCCGACGGGGCAGCCGCCGCAGCGGCTCACGCGTGATGAGACGCGCCGGCAGACCCGCGAACGGTTGCTCGAGGCAGCCGCCGAGGCGTTCCGTCGCCACGGGTACAATGGTGCGTCGCTGGAAGCCATCGCTGAGGCGGCCGGCTACACGAAGGGCGCCATCTACTCGAACTTCGACACGAAGGCCGACCTGTTCAAAGCGCTCGTCGAGCGCCACATGCAGGAAGAGTTGGCGTTCCAGGCAAGGCAATTCGCCGGCAAGTCCCTGGAGCAGGTGCTCGACCAGTTGGACGTGGTGGTCCAGCGCCAGCTCGAGCGGGACCCCGAGTGGATCGCCCTGGAGATCGAGTTCGCGCTGGCGGGAATGCGCGACCCCGAGGTTCGCCGTCGCCTGGTCGCCGGGTCGGAGGAGCGCCGGGACATGAGCGGCGCATCGATGGATGCGCTGCTCGCGAAGGCGAACCGGACTCCTTCGTTCACGGGCCGGGAGCTCGGCGTGCTCTTCACCGCGTTGGCGACCGGGCTTGGACTCCAGCAGCTACTGGAGCCCGAGTCTGTCGATCCCCGGCTCCTCGTCCGCGCCGCGCGCTGTCTGGCGGGGATCGAGGATCCGGGCTAGCCGAGCTCCAGCGCCTCATCCTGCCGGCCGCGCGTCATCGCTCGGATCCGACCTGTCTCGCTGCGAGGGCTGCCGGGCGTACCGCTGGTGCCGGGCAAGTTCTGCGACCTGACCTTCGACCTCGAGCCCGACGACGAATTCGTGCCCGCTGGAAAGCAGTTGGCGGTGATGATCATGTCGAGCGACGCCGAGTTCACGCTCTGGCCGAAGCCGGGCACCAGGCTCTCCGTCGACCTGGCGCACTCGTACTTCACCATCCCGATCGTCGGCGGAAAGACGCGGGTGGCGTCGGCGGGCGGGATCGGGATGTAGCCCAGTTGCGGGGGAGACGAGCACCGGCTGTCGTCCCCCGTCCCCGCTAAGGCAGCCTAAGCGCACTCACCCCAGGGAGTTGGCTCTCT
Organism: Longimicrobiales bacterium; assembly: GCA_046704545.1. GTDB lineage: Bacteria > Gemmatimonadota > Gemmatimonadetes > Longimicrobiales > Gaopeijiaceae > SZUA-318. Next base: position 56,354 of record JBJKRT010000101.1, on the reverse strand, counting down.
CCCTTTTACACATAAATCGGGACTTGACCCCCCTACCAGCATCCTTCTCTTCTCGCCCTTCTCGTGCTTCCACCCTCGTCCCCGCCCGTGGGCGCCTCCACCGCTTGCCGCTCCTCGAACCACAGCCTACCGTGCCCTTCCCACCCAACAGGGCCTTTCGATCACCTATACGTCGATCAGGAATCCTCCATGTTGAAGCTCTAGATGCACTGTCTGGCGTTGACGCTCCTGCTCGCTGGCCAGGCGAAGGCACAGGACTTGTCGAAGGTTGCGCCCTGCACTGCAAAGGTGGAACACGACGGTGCGAGTGTCCGCGTGATCCGCCTGCATTGCGAGGCTGGCGGGAGTTCGGCGATGCACAGCTATCCGCCGCGGGTCCTGATTACCCTGAAACCCGCGACGCTCGAGCTGACCAAACCCGATGGCAGTAGCCTAGTCATCCCTGCGGATCGGCAATCCCGGCCAACCGCGTTGGACGCGGAGACGGATGCCGTAACGAACATCGGCACCACGCCGAGCGAGTACATCGAGGTCGAATTCAAGCGCCACGCGCACCTCGGCAAGCTGCGATCATCGCCGCTCGAGAACCCCGCCGACCCCAAGTCGTTGCTGCACGAACCCCATCATCATTGGCTGATGGGAACGTCCTGGTTCCGCGTTGTCGAAGCGCGCATACCGCCCGGCCAAACGACGCAATGGCACCGGCACAGCTACTCAATGGTCGTCGTGCAGATAAGTGGCGGTTTAGTTTCCTCGCAGCTGCAGGGTGGCGAGTGGTCAAAGCCGCAGCACGTGACGAAAGGCGCTGTCGAGTTCGCGAAGGTCGAATTGCCATTCGTGCATCGCGTGAGGAACGACAGCAACAGCGAATACCGCGTTGATCTGGTCGAGCTTATGGGGAAACGTGCAGATCACCCCTGACGGGCGCACCGACATCGTCCTCTGACTCTGGTGCTGGGGATCGTGGGCCTCTACAGGGTCGTGTCCTATGCCGTGGAGGGCCGCACGCGCGAGATTGGCGTCCGAGTCGCGCACGGCACGAGTGGGACCGTTGTAGTACGGCTCGTCACAGCTGAGGGCGTCGTTCCGGCAGGGGCTGGCATTGTCATCGGGCTTGGCGGGGAGTGGCTCGCAACGCGTCTGGCCAACTCCATGCTTTACGGGGTAGCGCCGACCGACAGGGTGACGTTCACCCTGCTAACTCTCGCACTCTTGGCATCGCGCTGGCCGCAAGCCTTGTGCCCGCCTTGCGGGCCACGCACATCGCGCCGACAGAGTCCTTGCGTGAAGAGTGGGAGTACGAGCGGGCGCCTCCGTGATCGCCCGCCACTCCGGGGCGTCCGGCCGCTCCACGTCGCACGACACCGGGCTCTCGGTCGGCAAGCCCAGGACACCTGGCGGGCACGCCGAAAGAACAGTGGGACTCGCGGCTCGTACCATGTTCGTACCGCCGTGTCGTACCAAGCGCCATAGACGGCCCTCGGGCGCTGAAGCCGGATGGCCGTAACGCCCTCAGGTATCGCAGGTTACCGCAAGTGCCGGGGCTGGGAGTCGAACCCAGAAGGGCGTAAAGCCCGGGGGATTTTAAGTCCCCTGCGTCTACCATTTCGCCACCCCGGCGTGTGGCTTTCAAGCTGACGTATGGTCCTCCGCAAGGAAAGCCGTCTGCGTCAGGCTCTACGCGTGGCCCCCAACAGTCGCCCTGCACGCGATGCCACGTCCAGGATCTGGAACGGGAGGCGTGGAATGCCGTTGAGCGGCGCATGCCATCGATACGTGGCTTCCACGGGGTTCGGCCAGCGCACACGGACGGCGCTCAGGAACGTGCGCGGGCTCGGCTCGGTCAGCCCGATCCGCGGGGTCACGCTGTAGTGCCCTCCCCTGCCCCAGGCGCGCAGCACGGCCGCCGGTAGCCACGAGGGGAGGACCTCTCGGCTTCCACTCCAGGGTGTGGCACCCACATCTGCCCCGAGCAGTCCGCCGGCGAGCAGAACCGTCGCCCGGCAGAACGCATGGGATCTGCCGCCCTCCCGCTCCAGAACGGGCCAGTCGAAGCCGCCAGGTAGCGCTTCGACGAAGGCTGCGACGTCCGAGAGCCAGGTCGGGCGCCAGGCGCCGTGGAAGAAGAAGTGGGTACTCAGGAGTGAGAGATGGTCCTCCGGTCCGAGGATCCGAACGGTCATGCCATTCACGTCGGCCGTCTCCACGCGGTCGCGGACCTTGCTCCAGGGGAGGCCCAGCAGCGGCACGCCCACGTGCAGGTCGACGCGGGCCATCTCGTCCGGGCGCTTCCTGAGGAGCGCCCGCGCCGCGGCCTCGTCGTCGGGGGCCACGAAGACGTCGAGGTCTCCGTACGGGCGCAAGCCCGCATGCGCATAGTGCCGCGCCACCGCCCACCCCTTGGCGAGCACCCACTCGATCCGGTGCCCGTTGAAAAGTGCCGCCACGGTCGCGAGCCGCCGCTCGTGCAGGCGCGCATCGAGCGTCTGGATGCGAAAGGCGTCCCGGAGAGGACCCGCCGCCTCCGCCACCACGGAGGTGGAGCTCTTCAGCCGCCACCACGCGAGTCCCCCGCTGCCCGTGGCCAGGAGCGCGGGTGCGAGGTCGTCCAGATCCGCGGGGGCCAACGAGAGTGCCGGCGGCTCGTCTCGCCAGCTTCCGGTCAGGAGAGACGCGATTCGGGCACCGAGCGCGTCGGCAGTCGCGCGTGCCGTCACCGTCTTCATCGCTGCCTCGACCGTCGGGCGCTCAGCAGTTTCGGGGCCGGCACCGACGGTGCCAATCCACGCAGCACCGATAGCGGTTCTCACAGATCGGCAGTCCTGTGCAGTTCGGGGGTTGCGAGCCCTGACACTGCGACAGCGGGATGCACGAGGCCGCCTGTGCCGGGATCGGCGTGAGGATCGTGGCCACGGCGGGCAGCACCACCGCCAGCCCCGCGACGTGGCCCAGGCTGCGCAGCACCTCTTTCCTCGTGACCCGCCGCGCCCCGTTGGACGCCGGTCCCGTGTCCTCCAGGAGGTTCGCCTTCCGGAGTCGCCCGAGGGCCATCCACACGACGTTCTCGTCGTCGGGCAGACCCACCTCCCGGAGCCGCGCCGCGATCTCCGGAACGGGCGTGGCGCCGTCGGCCGATCGCCATACCAGGGCGGCGCTCCGGTTCAGGCAGTGTGCTTCGTGCGTCTTCGCGTCGTAGACGAGCGTCTCGTCGTCGAGCTCCTCCACGATGAGTCCCGCGCGCCGGGCCTTCGGCATGGGGATGGTGCTCATTCGGCACGCTCCAGTAGCTTCTCGGCGATCGTCCGCGCCTCGCCCCTCGTGGTTCGGATCACCTCGGTATCCTGCACGGCCGCCTCCAGCGCTCGAAGCGACGTCTTTGGCCGCCGCCTCGCCGGAACGGTGTTCTCGAGGAGCGCCAGCGTCGCCCGTCCGGCCGAGAGCCGCCGAGGCCTCCACCCCGCTTCTTCCGAGAACTTCGTGAACGCGATCAGGCGAACCGGCAACGGTGCCTCCCCGGTCGGCGCGCCCAACGCCGCCGCTACCACCCGATCCGGCCTGGCGTCGAACGCACGACGGCGCAGAGACAGTGGCTTGGGATACGGATGCACGCGCCCCCGGGCGTCGAGCACGGCGTACTCGTCGGAGTAGTACGTGGCGCCCGCGCGCAAGAGCTCCGCCACCAGGGTGGACTTGCCCGTGTGCGTCGGGCCGGGAAGCACGATGGCCCCTCCCTTCCACCCCACCACCCCGGCATGCACGAATACGCGCCGGCGTGCGCGCTCGGCCACGTAGAGCTGCAGGTCGGACTCGAGCGCCCAGAGCACCCGCTCCAGCACCCGGGAGCGAACGAGCCGGCGGGCGTTCATGTGCACGATGTGCGGGCGTCGCTCGCCCGTGAGCCCACCCTGCCCGCCGACGACGAGCGAGTAGAGCCGGCGCACCTTTCGCACGCGCGAGGCCTGCCACCCGGGCGGGAGCAGCTCACGCACGGACGCCAGCATTCCCTCGCGATCCACGCGGATTCCGATGTCGCATCCGTAGGACCGGAACGTGAAGCCTTCCGCCCACCCGTGGCGGTCGAGTTTCTGCATTCACCTGAAGGTGTAAGACAAGCGAGGAGGCATGGGCCTTTATCGTTCGCGGTTCATGGCGATGCGCAGGCGGAGACCACGGAGGCTCCGGACGGCACAGGTAGAGAGGTCTGCGAGAGCACGCGGCACGCCACCGGCGAGCGCCCATGCTTCCTTCGTTCGTAGCGCGGCCGCGCCGGGCGACGCAGGTCCGAGCAGCTCACGGCCCGCCCACTTCCACAGGAGCGATGCCAGGGCCCGCCGCGCGAGCGCGCCCTCGTCGGGTCCACGGACGCTCCCGGCGACGCCGCGCATGAGCCGTTCGTAGATCTGGCGGTTCTCCGCGTAGATCCCTTCGTAATCTCCCGAGAGGCTGCTCCGGTGCACCCGGTACGACGCGATCGGCTCGGGATCGTAGTCCACCCGCGTGACCCGTGCCATGCGCAGCCACAGGTCGTAATCGGCGGCTCCGTTCAGCCGGGGATCCGGCCCTCCGACAGCGCGGCACGCGGCGCGCGACACGATGGCCGTACAGGTCGGGATGAAGTTCTCGGCCACCAGCGATCGACGTACATCGCCCCACCGCGGTCGCGAGTGGCGCGAGTAGCGTCCGAGCACGGTCCCGTCGCCGGTGATGACGTCACAGTCGGCGTAACAGAGACCGACGGAGCCTCCCTCCATGCGCGCGACCTGGCGATCCAGCTTGTCGGCGCGCCAGAGGTCGTCGGCGTCGAGGAACGCGAGGTAGCGTCCCCGGCTTGCCTCGATCGCCCGCCGGCGCGCGTCACCGAGCGACAGCAGCCGTGGACCGCCGAGCACGCGGACCCGCCCGTCCAGGGCCCGAGCTACGTCGGCGCTACCGTCCCGCGATCCGTTGTCCCAGAAGACGAGCTCCCAGTCCGGGTAGCTCTGGGCCGCCAGGCTCTCGAGGGCGCCCGGGAGGTAGGGCATGCCGTCGCGGCACACCATCACGACGCTCACGACCGGCGTCGACGCGGAGTCGACGCCCGTTCGGATGTCTTCGTTGGAGGGAGCGCAATCCACCGAGCAGGCCGCCGGGGCTGACCTCAACCCATACTGGCCGGTCGCGCTGGCATGGGAGGGTGCCCCTACGGCGGGGCGCACCAGCGGGGGGACCGGCACATGACCGTTCACCCGTCGAACGGGTTCTCACCCCAAACATGTCTCCCGGCGGGGCCTCGCCACAAGCGTCGGTGGCCGGCCCGCTGGTGCGCCTTCTCGGAGGGGGCCCGCTACTGCCCTCCTCCCTGTCCCGACGTGGCCGTGGCCGGGGCCTTTTCGATGCCGAGGTTGTACGCCTCGAACGACCACACGTCGGCCGTCTGCGCGATGCGCTTGTCCGTCGGCATGTAGCCGTGGCTCGTCTCGGTCTCCACACGGATCAGAACCGGATTCGGGCATCCCTGATCGTACTGGAGCTTGGCGGCGAACTTGTAGGAATGGCTGGGTACCACGCGATCGTCGTGGTCGGCCGTGGTGATGATCGTGGGCGGATAGCACGTCCCTTTCTTCAGATTCGCCAGCGGCGAGTACTTGTAGAGCCACTGGAAGGCCGTGGAGTCGTCGGAGGTCCCGTACTCGGGCGCCCACAGATCGCCTCCGGAGAACTTCTGGTAACGGAGCATGTCCATGACGCCCGCGCCGCCGTACGCCGCGCCGAACAGGTCGGGGTGTTGCGTGATCGACGCGCCGACGAGGAGACCTCCGTTCGAGTAGCCTTCGATCCCGAGGTGCTTCGACGTCGTGTAGTTCTGGGCGATGAGGTACTTGGCGGCCCAGGCGAAGTCGTCGAAGACGTTCTGCTTCTTGCCGAGCATGCCGGCGTGGTGCCAGGCCTCGCCGTAGGTGGCGCCGCCTCGCAGGTTCGCCACCGCGTAGACGCCGCCGAGCTGGAGCCACACCGGCAGCATCGGGTCGAAGCGGGGCGTCACCGTGATGTCGAAGCCGCCGTACCCGTAGAGCATCGTCGGATTGGTGCCGTCGAGCTTCACGCCCTTCGCGGCGACGATGAACATCGGCACCTTCGTGCCGTCCTTGGAGGTGTAGAACACCTGCTTCGTCTCGTACTTCGACGGGTCGAAATCCACCTTGGGACGGAAGAGCGGCGTGCTCTTTCCGGTCCGGACGTCGTAGGCGTAGACCGACGTCGGGTAGAGGAAGGACGTGAAGCCGTAGTACACGGTATGCGAGTCGTTTCGTGCCGAGATCCCCGACACGGAACCCAAGGTCGGGAAATCGACCTGGCCGAGCGCCTTGCCGTCCGTGCCGTAGAGCGAGAGCTGGCTCTTCGCCACCACGAGGCGGTTGACGAGGATGCGGCCGTCGGCCATGGACGCGCCCTGGATCACACCCTCCCCTTCCGGCACGACCACGCGCCAGTGGGCCGGGTCGGGGTTGGAGAGCCGGGTCGCCACGATGCGGCCTTTGGGCGCGTCGAGCGTGGTGTGCAGGAAGAGCGTGCGGCCCTCCATCCCCACGGGGCTGTACTGGGCGTCGTTCTTCGTGTAGAGCGCCTTCAGGCGGGCGCGCACGTTCGGCCGGCGCGGATTGCCCAGATCGGCGTAGTAGAGCTCGTTCTCGGGCGCTGTGCCGTTGACGAGCGACACGAAGAGGTAGTGTCCGTTCTCGCTCACGTCGCCGCCCACGATCCAGCGCGGAAGATCGGGCCGGGCGTAGATGAGCACGTCCGAGCTCTGGGGCGTGCCGAGCTTGTGGTAGTAGAGCTTCTGGTTGACCACCTGGTGGCTGATCGCACGTCCCTTCGGAGGCTCGGGATAGCGCGAGTAGAAGAACCCTCCGTCGTCCAGCGTCCACGACGGTCCGGAGAACTTGACCCACTGGATCGAGTCCGGGAGATCCTTGCCGGTGGCGACGTCACGGACGTGGATCGTCATCCAGTCGGAGCCGCCCTGAGACAGCGAGTACGCGAGGTACTTCCCATCCGGGGACGGCACTGCGCCCAGGAGCGCGATCGAGCCGTCGGACGAGAGCGAGTTCGGGTCGATCAACTCGCGCGGCGTCGCCGAGGGGCCGTCCTGGACGTAGAGCACCGACTGGTTCTGCAGCCCGGTGTTCTTGCTGAAGAAGATCGTACCGCCCTCCACCTGCCGCGGTGTGCTCTCCTTGGCGTAGTTCCACAGCGTGGTCAGCCGGTGATGGATCCAGTCGCGCACCGGGATCTTGGAGAGGTAGGCGTACGTCACCTTGTTCTCGGCGGCGACCCAGTTCTTCACGGCCGTGTCGTCCAGGTTCTCCATCCACTGGTACGGAGCAGGCACGGCGGTGCCGAAGTAGTGATCTACCGTGCTGTCGCGTCGGGCCTCGGGATACTGGATCCGTCCGGACGGGCCCGAAGGCGCGCCGGAACAGGCTGCGAGGGCGAAAAGGAGCGCGACGGGGACGAGCTTCGAGAAGGACGTGATCGGGTTCTTCATGGGATCTCCTTGATGCCTGCGCGGCATGCCTCGGACGAGGTGTTCGGAGCATGACCCGGACAGCATAGCGCGCGGCGCGCGCGCCCGCGAACCGAGTGCCCGTCCGGGGCGCCTTGCCACCCCTTGCTGCCCCCCGTACCGTGCCTGCGGGCCGGTGGCGGCACTCGGTCGGCCGGCCCAACTGCCTCCTGGCCTCTCAACCCACGGACGAGGTGGGAATCGCTCATGTACAAACGAACACTCATCCTCTCGATGCTGGCCGCCGCCACGACGGCGCTGGCCGCCTCCGCTCCCTTCGACGCGCTCCACGCCCAGAGTCACGGAAGCCGCGACGCTTCGTCGAGCGCCTTCACCGAGGCGGTGGGAGGTGTGCACCTCCGCTCCATCGGTCCCGCGGTGGTCTCGGGCCGGATCGTCGATCTGGCGGTCGATCCCAGCCACCCGAGCACCTGGTACGTCGCCACGGCGGCCGGGGGCGTCTGGAAGACCACGAACGCAGGCACGACCTTCAAGCCGATCTTCGACCACGAAGGCTCGTACTCGATCGGCACCGTCGTCATCGACCCGAACAACTCGAACGTGATCTGGGTCGGCACGGGCGAGAACAACGCCCAGCGCGCGGTCGCGTACGGAGACGGTGTGTACAAGTCGGTCGACGGGGGCCGCTCCTGGCAGAACATGGGCCTCAAGGGCTCCGAGCACATCGGCAAGATTCTCATCGATCCGCGCAACTCGGACGTGGTCTACGTCGCGGCGCAGGGGCCGGTCTTCGGCGCCGGAGGTGACCGCGGGCTCTACAAGACCACCGATGGCGGCAAGACGTGGACGAAGGTCCTGGACGGTGGCAAGTGGGCCGGCGCCGGCGACGCGGTCATGGACCCGACGAACCCGAACGTCCTGATCGTCTCGCTCTGGCAGCGCGGCAGGAAGCAGTGGGGCTACGTGGCGGGCGGCCCGGAGTCGAGCCTCCAGCGCACGACCGATGGTGGCAAGACCTGGACCAAGGTACAGAGCGGGCTTCCCGGCGGGCCGCTCGGTCGCATCGGCCTCGCGATCTCGCCCGTGAACCACGACATCGTATACGCGATCGCCGAGGCCGGGGGCGATCCGGGCGGCGGCTTCTTCCGCTCCCAGGACAACGGCGTGAGCTGGCACCGGATGAGCGACGAGTCGACCTCGGGCAACTACTACGCCGAGCTGTTCGCCGATCCCGTGAACGTCAATCGCGTCTACGCGGTGGACACGCGCCTGCAGGTCACTGACGACGGCGGACGCACGTTCCACTCGATCTCGAGGAGCGAGAAGCACGTCGACAATCACGTGGTGTGGATCGATCCGCACGACACCGACCACCTCCTCATCGGGTGTGACGGGGGCCTCTACCAGACGTTCGACGGCGGTCAGACGTACGACTGGTTCCAGAACCTGCCGCTCGGGCAGTTCTACCGGGTCGCGGTCGACAACTCCAAGCCGTTCTTCAAGGTCTACGGAGGGACGCAGGACAACAGCTCCGTCGGTGGCCCGTCGCAGACACGTACGCGCATCGGTGCGATCAACGCCGACTGGGTGCTGACGCAGGGCGGCGACGGCTTCGTGTCGCGCATCGACCCGCAGGATCCGAACATCGTGTACGCCGAAGCGCAGTACGGCGCGATGGCGCGCTTCAACCTGGCCACGGGCGAGAGCAAGGACATCACGCCCGAGCCGGAGCCCGGCGAGCCGGGGCTGCGCTGGAACTGGGACGCGCCGCTCATCATCAGCCCGTTCTCGCACACCCGCCTCTACTTCGCCGCGCAGCGGGTCTTCCGCAGCGACGACCGCGGAGATTCCTGGCACCCCGTCAGCCCGGACCTGACCAAGCACCAGATCGATCGCAACAAGCTCCCGATCATGGGTCAGGTATGGGGCGTGGATGCCCTGGGCAAGAACACCTCGACGTCGCCCTGGCACAGCATCGTCAGCCTCGCCGAGTCTCCCCTGAAGCAAGGGCTGATCTGGGTCGGCACCGACGACGGCATGATCCAGGTGACCGAGGACGGAGGGCAGCACTGGCGCGCCATTCCGCACATCCCGGGCGTGCCCGACACGACGTTCGTGTCGCACGTCACGCCGTCGGCGTTCGACACCGCTACGGTCTACGCGTCCTTCGACAACCACAAGGAGGGCGATTACCACCCGTACATCGCCAAGAGCACGGACATGGGCAAGACGTGGAAGCTCATCTCCGGCGACCTGCCCGAGCGCGGCAGCGTGTACGTGGTGATCGAGGATGACAAGGACCCGGACATGCTCTACGCGGGCACCGAGTTCGGGCTCTTCGTCACGATGGACGGCGGCCAGCACTGGACGCAGATGAAGAACGGCCTGCCGACCATCCAGGTCAGCGACCTCGCGATCCAGAAGCGCGACGACGCGCTCGCGGTGGCCACGTTCGGTCGCGGGTTCTACATCCTCGACCACCTCTCGGAACTGCGCGCCCTGAAGCCGCAGGTCCTCGCGAGCGACGCCGCGCTGCTGCCCGTTGCGCGCGCGCCGCTGTTCGTTCCGTCGGACCCGAATCCGGGTTGGCAGGGCGCCCGCTTCTGGACGGCGAAGAATCCGCCGTTCGGAGCGCAGATCCACTACTGGCTGAAGGACGCGATCCGTACGCGCGCCGGCGAGCGGCGGCGCCAGGAGCTCAAGGACGAGCGTGCCGGGAAGGACGTCTACTATCCGTCGTGGGACACCCTGCGCGCCGAGGCGCGTGAGCAGGCTCCGGCCATGGTGCTCACGATCACCGATCCGGAGGGCCGGGTGGTTCGCCGGCTCACGGGACCGACCAAGAAGGGTCTGAACACGGTGACGTGGAACCTGCGCTATCCGTCGGCGAGCCCCATCACGAACGGCGGCGGCAGGCGTGGAGGGTTCTTCTTCGGCGGAGGCTCCGGACCATACGTGGTACCGGGGACGTACACCGTCTCGCTGGCGGAGCGCGTCGACGGGGTCACCACCCCGGTCGGCGGGCCGCAGAAGTTCGACGTGTACGCGCTGGACGACGGTCAGGCCCACCATTCCGCGGCGGTGCTCGCCTTCCAGAAGAAGGCGCAGGCGCTCCAGCGCGCGATGCTCGGAGCCAACGCCGCGCTCGGAGAGGCCACCACGCGGGCCGACCAGCTGCAGCGTGCGCTGGCGGAGACCCCGGGCGCCGATCCTCAGATCGCCAAAGACCTGCGCGCGTTGCAGGACAGCCTGCACGAGGTCCAGGTGGCGCTCAGCGGCGACCGGATCCGCGCCGAGCACCAGGAGCCCTCGCCTCCGTCGCTCATGAGCCGTCTGCGCAGGATCACGGGCGGCGCGTGGTCGTCGAACCTCGAGGTTCCGGGCGGCGAGCAGGAGCACCAGTACGAGATCCTGTCGAGCCGGTTCGGACCGATCCTCGAGCGTCTGCGGCAGTTCGTGGACGTCGATCTCAAGAAGATCGAGGACCGTGCGGAAGCGGCCGGTGCGCCGTGGACGAGCGGCCGGATTCCGAAGTGGCACCAGTAGAGATGGTAGGGCCGGGCACGCGGCGACCGGACTGACGCCGCGGCCACCGGCCGGAGCTCGACCAACGGGGGTGGGCCGATGCGGCCCACCCCCGTTCTGCCCTTGGCTATCTTGAGGACATGAGACCCGAACGATTCCACCGCCTGCGCGAAGTGCTGACCCGCCGCCAGCCGGATCTCACGGTGCTGATGGAGCGCGTCCACAAGTCGCACAACTTCTCGGCGATCCTGCGCAATTGTGATGCCGTGGGCGTGCTGGAGGCGCACGCCGTTCCGCCGGCGGATGGTCTCCCGCTCCATCACGGGACGTCCGCGGGCACCAAGAAGTGGGTCCGGGTCCGGCTACACGAGGACGTCGGCCAGGCGATCGACACGTTGCACGACGAGGGATTCAGGGTGCTGGCCGCGCATCCCTCCCCGGACGCCGTGGATTACCGAGACGTGGATCTGACCCGGCCGACCGCGTTGATGGTGGGTGCCGAGCTCCCCGGCGTATCGAAGCGCGCGCTCGCCCTGGCCGACACGCACATCGTCGTGCCGATGGTGGGCATGGTCCACTCGCTCAACGTGTCGGTCGCGACGGCGCTCCTGCTGTACGAAGCCATGCGCCAGCGCGAGGCGGCGGGCATGTACGAGGCGTCGCGTCTGGATCCGGAAGAGTTTCGCCGTACCCTTTTCGAGTGGGCGCATCCCACCGTCGCGTCACTCTGTCGGCGGGAGGGACGGCCCTATCCGGGACTGGACGACGACGGAGGGCTGCTCGTCTGAGCGGACCGCGTCCTACTCGGGCCGCCCGAGCTGGAAGCGCAGCGAGTCCTCCACGCCCTCGTAGAGGAAGCGGAAGCCCGAGGCCTGCGCTTGGCGCGGGAGCGCTCGCTGCCCCTGGAGCAGCGCCTCTTCGCCGAGCTCGCCGAACATGGCTTTCACCGCCAGCGCCGGAACCGGCACGATCGTGGGCCGGCCGAGGACGCGGCCGAGGGCGCTGGTGAACGTATCGTTCGTCACGGGATTGGGTGCCGTGGCGTTGACGGGTCCGGAGAGGTCGGCCGACCTGATGCAGTGCAGCATCAGCGCCACCATGTCGTCCAGGTCGATCCAGCTCAGGTACTGCCGCCCGCTGCCCAGTCTCCCCCCGAGCCCGACCTTGAACGGTAGGAGCATCTTGCCGAGCGCCCCACCCGAGGGTGACAGCACGACGCCGCCACGCAGGTGCACGACGCGCACGCCGTCCCGCTCGGCCGGCCGCGTAGCCGCCTCCCAGGCCCGCGTGACCTCCGCGAGGAAGCCTCGACCCGTCTGGCTGCTCTCGTCGAGGCGCTCGTCTCCACGGTTGCCGTAGTAGTTCACGCCGGACATCGAGACGAGCACCCGGGGGCCGTTGCCGAGCTCGGCCAGCGTGCGGGCGATGAGCCCGGTTCCGTCGACGCGGCTCTGCAGGATGGCCTTCTTGCGCGCATTCGTCCAACGACCGCCCGCGATCGGCTCACCGGCGAGGTGCACGAGCGCGTCCGCCGTTCTCAGCAGCTCGGCGTCGATCTCACCGGTGGCCGGGCTCCAGAAGAGCGCGTCGTCCGGCGCGGACTTCCGATCGCGCACCAGGCGGAGCACGCGGTGCCCGCCGGTGGTCAGGAACGCCGCGAGATTGCGACCGATGAAGCCCGAAGCCCCGGAAATCGCCACGGTGAGCTTCGGCGACGAGGCATCCGAGGCGTGGCGTTCGAGGTCGGTCCGCAGCCTCGTGTGGCGGAAGGCGAAGAGGCGGTCGAGCTCGGAGCGAAGCGTCGCGGGCCCGAGCAGCGCCCCTGCGGGGCCGAGGGGGAGCTCCACGTCCAACTCGTCCTCGATGACCGTCCCGCCGCCTTCGCGCGGCAGGAAGCGGTGCGTATGCGTCCAGCGGGAGAAGGGCCCCTCGATCTGCTCGTCGCGGAACTGGCGGCCCCGCTCGAAGTCGCGATGTCGGAGCACCCAGCGCAGCGTGAGGGGGCCTCGCCGGATCTTCAGGACGACGCGACCTCCATCCTCGATGCCACCCGAACGATCCTCCACAGTCACATCCGCCCAGGGCGGCGTGAGGCGCTCGAGGGCACCGGGTCGCTCGTGCCAGGCGAACACCTCGTCGGGCGCGTGGTCTGGAAGCTCGGTTCTGTACGTGAGGTGCATGGTGGACGGCGAAGATCGTCGGAAACGGGCGGGCAGCCGCGGACAGCCTCGTGCCGCAGCCATTATGCTGGCCGAGTACCCCGCACGGTGGCAAGGGTCCCGCAGCCTCCCCTATCGCGCGAGCAGCCAGGCCAGCATGGAGACGGCGAGCGGAACGGTCAGGTTGTCGGCGCCATGATGGCTCACGGCTTCCACGGCCGTGGCGAGGACGGCACACGCCGCGCCCATCCAGACCGAGGCGGCGGTCGCTGTGCCGAGTGCGCTGAACACCAGAGCAGCCGCCACCCAGCTGGCCAGGAAGACCGCGGTGGATCCTTCGATGGTCCGGCGCGCGGGAACCCCGGCCAGTGATGGCACACGGTACGGATGGCGCCCCCACCGGGCGCCGACCGGCTCCGCGATCGCGTCGCCCCAGCCCGCCACCAGGTAGCCGACCGAAGCGTACGGCCCCGCGAGGAGCGCGCTCGCGAGCCCGCCGACCGCCGTGGTCACGAGCGGGACGAGGATGAACAGCGTTCTCCGCGGACGATCGGTCTCCCGTGCGAGCGCTTCGTAGAAAGGGTCTCCATCGCCACGCAGCACGGTAATCAGGACCATCACGGCCACGACGCTTCCGTACGCGATCGTCCCGCCGAGGCCGGAGCGCGTGTGGACGACGGCCGCACCGGAAAACACCGCGAAGTGGAAGATCTTGCGTGTGTAGGGGACGGCCGTGCCGCGGATCCGGGCGCGGGCCGCCACCCAGGCGGCGACGAGCCCGACCGCAACGCCTGCGCCACCGGCCTCGATCCAGCCGGAGAGCGGTGCCGTCACGCCTCTTCCTCGTCGTCCTCCGCGAGCGCAAACCCCTTTCTCTGCATGCGTCCCCACCCCTCCACGCCCCTGAGGGCGGAGATCGTTCCCCTCAGGCGCCACCAGGCCGAAAGCTGCCGGTAGCCGAAATTCTCGAGGATGGCGAGGAGAAAGAGTCGGACGAGGTCGCGGACCCGGGGATAGCGGCGGAAAGACAGCTCCTCCAGCGCGACCGCCGAGATCGAGAGGGCGACGCCCAGCACGATGGCGACGGTGAGGAATGCGAGCACGAACGGGTAGTCCGCGTGCCCGGAGGCGACCGCGGCCGCGAAGGACAGGTAGCCGAGCGTCTCGATGACGGGGCCCATCATCTCGAGAAAGAAGAAGTACGGGAACGCCAGAACACCGGCCTTGCCGTAGCGCGAGTTGAGCAGCATGACCCGGTGGCGCATGAGCGACTGGAAGAGCCCTCGCTGCCAGCGATCCCGCTGCCGGGCCAGCACGCCGAGCGACTCGGGGCACTCGGTCCAGGCGACGGGATCGGGCACGAAGTGGATCCGGTAGGGAATCCCTCGCTCGGAGCACGTGCGATGCAGCCGCACGACCAGCTCCATGTCCTCGCCCACGGTGTCGGTCGCGTACCCGCCGGCGTCCACGACCGTAGCCCGTTTGAAGATGCCGAAGGCACCCGAGATCACGAGCGTCGCGTCCAGCGCATCCCATCCCATGCGACCGGACAGGAACGCACGCAGGTACTCGAGGACCTGGAACTGCGCCCAGGCATTCCTCGGGAGCCGGACGTCCGTGACCTGACCCTGCTTGACCGTGCATCCGTTGACGATTCGCAGGATGCCACCCGCCGCCACCGTCCGGTCGTCCTCGAGGAACGGGCGCACGATGCGGATCAGCGCCTGACGCTCGAGGATGGAGTCCGCGTCCATCGCGCAGAACAGAGGGGTGCGGCAGAAGTCGATGCCGGCATTGAGGGCATCGGCCTTCCCACCGTTCTCCTTGTCGATCACCCACAGGTCCGGGTGTCGACGGCTCCTGTAGATCTGACGGATGGGGGCCGTGGGAATGGACGCCGTGGCGATCCGCGCCGCCGGGATCAGGTTGAAGGCCTCCACGAGGCGCTCCAGCGTGCCGTCCGAGGAGCCGTCGTTGACCACGAGGACCTCGTACTCGGGGTACTCGAGCGTGAGGAGCGAGCGGACGGCCTCGACGCAGGTGGGCTCCTCGTTGAACGCGGGCGCGATCAGCGTGATCGGAGGGGCGCCGGCCGAGCGGATGAGCTCGTCCAGGTCGAGCGACTTCATGCGCAGCGCATAGCGGCGAAGCGCGCCGAACGCGAAGAAGCTCGTGGACAGGTAGACCGAGTTGAGGAGGATGAAATACGCCAGGACGACGTAGTTGAAGACCGCGATCACGTGCCAGGCGGCGGCGCTCACTCCCCTTCCTCCTGGGTGAGGATCTGGCGTGCCAGCTCGGAACGGGGATGGTCGGAGTCCGCCAGGTCGTGCAGGAGCGAGGCTCCTCCGGCCTCCCACAGCCCTTCGGCCGCGTGGATCGCCACCCAGGGCGAAGGATCGGCCATCGCACCGAGAAGTCGGACCCGGTCCTCCTCCTCACCCAGCGTGCCGAGCGCCCGCAGGGCGACCGAGCGGATCGTGGCGTCCGGAGAGGCACACCGCTGGCGCACCCCCGGGGCGTGCTCGGGTCGTCCCACGACGGCGAGCAGGCGCAGCGCGGCCGCGAGGAGCTCGGGTTCGTCCTCGACTTCGACGACCTGCGCGGCGAGGTCTCCGCAGCCGAAGTCCTTCAGCGTCGTGAGCGCTTCCGCCGCCACGGCGCGAACCCAGTCCGGCTCCTCCTGATCGGCCAGCGTGTCGCGGAGGGCCGGGACCCCTTCGCTGCCCATGGCCGATAGCATCGATGCCAGGAAGCTCCTGCTCCATGTCTCGAAGCGTCGAAGCCTTCGCAGCACAGCCGGCGCGTGCTCCGGGTGCTCCTCCGACGTGAGCGCGCGGGCGGCCACCATGGCGACGAGCGGCGATGGGTCGTCCAGCGCGGTGACGACCTCTCCGGCGTAGCGCGGCAGGCCGAGCGTGCCGAGCGTCTGCACCGCGCGGGTGCGGATCTCCTGGTGCTTGCTCCAGACGCGCTCCGCGATCGGGCCCAGGTACGGCTCGGCCAGCTTGCGCAGCACGGACCGCTCCTCACCGCGGACACGTCGAGCGTAGTCGAGCACGAAACGTACGAAATGCAGCCTGAATCGCGGCTCGACCATCTCGTGCAGGGCGCCGATCGCCTCGGGATCGGCGAGTGCGAGCAGGAGCGGCTCTTCCCACCGTGACTCGAGCCGCTTCCACCGCCGCTCCTTCAGGTCGTTGTCGATCCGCAGCGCGAGCGTGTAGAGCGCGAACACGACGGCCAGCACGAGAAGGGCCACGACGGTTCCGATCAGGACGAGGAGTGCCGTATTCCTGACCGCACCCGCTCCGGTGAGCCCGAGGATCTGTTCCACCCTACCCGTCCGCCGAGCCTTCCGGCCGTGCCGGGTCCCGGCGTCCCATCAGGCGGCGCACCCTCGCCAGGAGCTCCGCGGGAGAGAAGGGCTTCAGGACGTAGTCGTCGGCCCCGAGCTCGAACCCCCGCACCACGTCCGCTTCGCTGCCCATGGACGTGAGCAGCACGATCGGCACGTGGGCGTACGCGGGTGTCTTGCGAAGGCGCTCGAGTACCTCGAACCCGTCCATCCCGGGCATCTTCACGTCCAGGAGCACGAGTCCCGGCGTGCGCGTCAGGGCTGCCTTGTAGGCATCCTGGCCGTTGGCGAACCGGAGGACCTCGAAGCCCTCCTTCTCCAGACGATGGGTGAGGATCTTGGCGGTGATGTCATCGTCTTCCGCAACCAGAACCGGCGCTGCCGGGGCCGGCTCGCGCTCGGCGTCCGGGGTCACGATCCGGTTGCCGCCGGCGTCGCGAGCGCGGAACAGGCATCCCTGCGCCGCATCGAGGCTGCCCTCCACGTCGTGGGCGATCTCTCCGCTCACGAGTCCGGCCGAAAGGGTAACGTTGAAGCTCTCCCCGTCGGGTCCCAGAATCGGCAGCTTCCTGACCTTCTGCAAAAGGCCTTCGGCCAGGGCGTAGACATCCTCCGGCGTCTCTCCGTCCAGGAGCGCCGCAAACTCCGATCCCCCCCACCGTGACAGCGGGGCCGGCTCGGGGAGCGCCTTCCTCAGAGCTCGGGAGACCTCGAAGACCACGCGCTCGGCCGTGCCCCATCCGTACCGCTCCGAGAGGCGACGGAAGCCGTCCATCTCCGCCATCAGCAGCGCGTGCGCGACCCCGGTCGAGGCATCGGAGAGTGCGTCGAGGAACCCCGCTCGGTTGAGGAGTCCGGTGAGCCCGTCCCGGGAGGCTTCGCGCTCCAGCTCTTCGGCGCGCTGCAGCCGGAGCGTGACGTCCGAGGAAAGCATCTCCGGGTCGAACGGCTTCTCGACGTACGAGTCCGCGCCCAGGGCGTAGCACTCCGCGCGGATCGCCGGCCCCGTCCGGGTGCTCATACAGATGACCGGGAGGTTGGCCGTGAATGCGTGTGCGCGCAGGCTCTTGAGGAAGGTGCGTCCGTCCGTGTCGGGCAGGATCAGGTCGAGCACCACCAGCGCGACATCGCGCTCGGCGAGGACGCGCTCGCCCTCCTCGGCGGTGGGCGCCACGACGACTTCCCTGCCCTCTCCGGCCAGCACGACGCTCAGGAGGTACTGGATCTCCCGGTCGTCTTCGACTACGAGGATGAGCTTCTTCGCCGCAGGAGCTCCCCCTTCGCTCATCCGGCGTCTCCGGGCTCCGCGAGCGTGAAGAGCGAGTCCAGAACGTGACGGAGCCTTCCGGCGAGCACGTCCTCCTTGGTCAGCACACCCGATGCCATGTCACCGAGATCCTTCTGCTCCTGGCGTGTGAGGTCCTTTCCGGTGAGCACCAGCACGGGTAGCCCCCCATGCGCCGGATTCTCCCTCAGCTTGCGCAGGAAGGTCATGCCGTCCATCACCGGCATCACCAGATCGAGCAGGACCGCGTCCGGCGCCTCGGTCCGCACGGCCTCGAGGCCCTCTTCACCGTCGGCGGCCGTAGCGACCTCGAGGCCGAGGCCGGCGAGATACTCCGAGAGCATCTCCCGCATCTCGTCCTCGTCGTCGACCACGAGGACGCGGCCCCCGCGCTTCCGCACCAGGTTGCGCCACAGCACGCGCAGAAGGTCCTCACGCTCGAACGGCTTCGTGATGAGGTCGACCGCTCCGAGCAGGCGGCCCCGGCCCTCACCGGCCACGATGCTGACGACGACCACGGGGATGCGCCGGAGCTCCGCATCGGACTTGAGCTCCTTGAGCACCTCCCACCCGGTCATGCCCGGCATCATGAGATCGAGCGTGATGAGGTCCGGCATGCGCGCGCGAGCGACCGAGATCCCTTCTTCGCCGTTCTTGGCTTGCAGGACCTCGCAGCCGAGCTCCTGGAGGTAATGGGCCATAAGATCGCGGGAGTCGCGCTCGTCATCGACCACCAGGACGGTGAAGTCGCGCATCCTGGGCGAGGTCTGTACCGCGATCGTCTCCTCCGGCTTTTCGGTCTCCTTCCGGGCGACAGGCTCCTCAGCGCCCGTGGGGCGCGAGGTCTCTTCTTCCTGGGACTCCAGCGCCTTGGCCGGCTTCTTGGCGCGCTCGCCCATGACGATCGTGAACGTCGAGCCTTTGCCCACCTCGGAGTCCACGAGCAGGTCGTAGCCCATCAGCTGGCAGATCGAGCGCGACAGGGCGAGCCCCAGGCCGGTGCCACCGTACTTGCGCGACGTGCCGGCCTCGGCCTGCTGGAAGGCCTCGAAGATTGCGTCCAGCCGCTCGCGCGGAATGCCGATGCCGGTGTCCTCCACGGCGATGGCCACCGGCGTGCGCCTGTCCGGTCCGAGCTCGAGACGCACGGTCACCGAGCCTTCGTGCGTGAACTTCAGCGCGTTGCCGACAAGGTTGATAATCACCTGCTTGAGCTTCGCCGAGTCGGTTTCGACCGCCTCGGCCTCCTCGGGCACCGCCGCCACCAGCGCCACGTTGCCCTCTTTGACCTTCGCCTGGCCCTCGAGCTGTCCGACCGTCTCCTGCACCAGATGGACGAGGTCGATGTCTTCGATGATGAGCTCCATCCGTCCGGCTTCGACCTTGGCCAGGTCGAGGACCTCGTTGATGAGCTCCAGGAGGTGCTTCCCGTTCGCGAGCACGCGCTGCAGGAAATTCAGATCCTTGTCCACGAGCTTTCCTGCCTTGTTCTTGAGCAGGATGTTCGTGAACCCGATGATCGAGTTGAGCGGCGTGCGCAATTCGTGGCTCATGCTCGCCAGGAAGTCGCTCTTGGCCTTGTTCGCCGCTTCCGCCTCGTCCTTCGCGACCCGCAAGGCCTCCTCGGCGCGCACGCGGGCCGTCACGTCCTTGCCGAACAGGACGGCGCCCTGGATGCCCTCGTCGCCCTGAATCGGGTTGGCGTAGATCTCGAAGAAGCGCTGCTGCCCGTCGACCTCGTCGTTGCGAAGCGCGACGTGCCGCTCGCCCCGCAGCGCGCGGTCGTACAGGTCCTCGTACCACTCCGCTCCGGCCGATCCGAAGGCGTCGGTGGGCAGCTGTCCCACGGACGGCTCTCTTCCGGTGCGGGCCTCCATGGCGAGCGCGAAGGCGGAGTTGAACGTGATGAGACGGTGCTCCCGGTCCACGGACCAGATCGAGTCGCCCGTGTTCTCCACCAGAGCGGTCGTGTTCGCCTTGGATTCGGCGAGCTGCCTTTCCGCAAGGCGTTGCTCGGTCACGTCGCGGAAGATGCCCTGCGTGGCCACCGACTCCCCGCGGACGCGCTGTACCACCGCGCTCCCCGAGAGGATCACGGCGCGGCCGTCCGCCGCCACGTACTCCACGTTGAAGCGCCGCGCCGGCTCCCCGTCCAGAACGCGCTGGAACTCCGATCTCAGCGTCTGGCGGTGGGCCGGATGCACCAGGTCGAAGAGGTTCAGCCGCTCGAGCTGGTCGTCCGTGTAGCCCAGCACGCGCTTCCAGGTGCTGTTCGCGTAGAGAACCTTTCCGTCCGGCGACACGCTCTGGATCAGGTCGTTGGCGTTGTCCAGGAAGTCCTGGAGGCGCGCACGACTCTCCTTGACGGCTTGCTCCGTCTGCGCCCGCACCGCCACCTCGCGCTCCAGCGCGGTGTTGGCCGCCGTGGCGGCGTCCAGCGCCTGGCCTTCACGTCTGAACGTCTCGTAGACGCTGAACAGGAGGCCGGTGAGGATGGCCACGTAGCTGGCGATCTTCAGGAGATGCGCGGCGTCGAACATCCCGTCGAAACGCTGCTGCGACTGCGACATGTACACCCAGTGCAGCATCGCCGAGATGAGCAGCGACATCATGAGCCAGTGCTCGAACGCGTCCTTCTTCCAGCTGCCCTTCGCCAGGAACCCGAAGAACGCGAGGGTGAAGAAGATCGCGGGCAGGAACTCCGCGGGCCGGGACACGGGCAGGCCCGGGAAGTGCGCGTCGGTCAGCGGCACCCACTCGAAGAAGAAGAGGTTGACGACCGTCAGGATGAGGGCCGTGACGTATACGGAGCCCTCGTGCACGACGTCGCCCTTCCCGTCGGCGGCACGCACCTCCTGCCGCCACGCCAGGAGCGAGACGAACAGGAAGAGAGACAGGAACACCCGTTCCGCGGTCCAGCTCCAGGCGAAGAGGTCCTCGGCCTGGACGCCCTTCTGGACCATGAAGTAGGTGCTGGTGAGCAGGACGTGGTTGAGGTCGAGCGCGGCGGCGCCGAGGAATCCCGTTCCGATGAACAGGAAGGTCGCCTGCTTGCGGCTGTAGAAGCGGACCAGCGCCAGGGCGCCGATGATGAGCGCCAGGACGGTGGCGACCGACTCCATGAGCGTGTGGACGGTCGGCCCGGACCGCCACGGGCTGTTCCGCAGGAGGAAGGCGCCGCCCAGGAGGAGGATGAAGAGGGTCCAGTAGATTCGGACCCGCTCCGACGAGCGGTCTGGGGCCGCCGTCTCACCCTCCAGGGATACGGAGCCCGGACCGGGGGCCGCGACGACCTCCGGCGGCTCGCCCGGATCGATGTGGGATGCGCTCAGGACGTCGGACTCAGCCAACGTTCGATCGCCTCGGTCAGCACCGCCTCGTCGACGATGGGCTTGGTGACGTAATCGTTGAAGCCCGCCGCCAGGTACTTCTCCCGGTCGCCGGCCATGGCGTGGGCCGTGAGCGCGATGACGGGTCGCTCCTTGAGGACCTCGTTGTCACGAATCCACGCCAGCACCTCGGTGCCGTCCATCTCGGGCAGAGAGATATCCAGGAGAATCAGGTCGGGGTTGTCGCTCTCCAGGCCCGCGACCGCCTCCACACCCGTCTCGTACTCCGAGATCTCGTATGTGTCCTCCAGCAGTGCCTGGACGAGAAGGCGGTTGTCCGGGTTGTCCTCTACGACGGCGATGCGCGCTCTCATGACTCTATTCCCTGTTCAACGGCCTCGAGGGCCGCTCGCGTACGTTGGTAGGCTTCCTCCAGCGAGGGGAGGAGGCCGCGTACCGCCTCCAGGTCCCCTTTGGCCGCGGCGCCCTCCATTTCCAGAGCGATACGCCTGACCTCTTCGCCCCCCACGTTCGCGGCGCTGGACTTCAGCGAGTGGGCTCCTCGCTCCGATTCCTGCGCGTCGTTGCTCTCGAGGCCGGCGCGGATCTGGTCCACGCGAGCCGGGGAGTTGGCGAGGAAGAGCTTGACCATCTGTCCCACGAGCTTGTCTCCACCCCACTCGCGGAGTCGTGCGATGGCCTTGGGGTCGATGGCGTCCGATTCCGTCATGTGTCTCTCTCGGATGGCGGGCGACCTGCCGTCCGACACGGACGGGGTGTCGCGGAGCGAATCGGGATCAGTCTAGCCCACGGAAGGGCGAGCAGCAATTGTCAGAGCTCGAATGCCGCGAAGCGGTCCCGCACACGTCCGGCGCGACGGTCAGGACAAGGCATCCCAGAGCGCACGCACGCCTTGCGCCGCGCCCCCTTCGTGACCGAAGACCGAGGAGCCCGCCACCAGGACCGTCGCGCCGGCCCGGGCGATTCGCGCGGCGTTGCCCGCGTCGATGCCTCCGTCCACCTCGAGCTCGGCATCGGACCCGATCTCGTCGAGAAGCTTCCGGGCGAGCTCGAGCTTCGGCGTGGTCGCCGGGATGTAGCTCTGCCCTCCGAAGCCCGGATGTACGGACATGACCAGGAGCAGGTCGAGCTCGCCGAGGGTGTCGCGAACGGCCTCGACGGGCGTATCGGGGTTCAACGCGACCCCCGGCGCCACCCCGAAGCCACGGATCGCCCGCAGCGTCCCGGCCAGGTCCTCACAGACTTCCTGGTGTACGGTGATCCGGTTCGCGCCGGCCTTCGCGAACGCCTCGATGTATCGATCCGGGTTCTCGATCATCAGATGCACGTCGATCGGGAGCTCGGTCGACCGGCGCACGGCCTCGGTGATCGCCGGCCCCAGGGTGAGGTTCGGCACGAAATGGCCGTCCATCACGTCCACGTGGATCCACGATGCTCCGCCGGACGCCGCAGCCCGTACCTCTTCGCCGAGCCGGGCGAAATCGCTTGCCAGAATGGAGGCGGCGACCTTCAAGCGTCCCTCCTCAGCGTGCGCACGCCATCCGGGCTCGCGAGCAGGGCCATGTCGGCCATGCCGAGGAAGAGCCCGCACTCGATGATGCCCGCCCGGGCCTGAAGCGTTCGCTCCAGACCGGCCGGGTCGTCGATCCCGTCCGGGAACGTGCAGTCCAGGATGACGTTCCCGTTGTCGCTCTTGAGCGGGGAGCCGTCGTCGAAGCGGCGAACCGATATGTTGGCACCCAAGGACGTGAGCAACTCTTTATGGGACATGTAGTTCCAGTCCACGACCTCGAGTGGAAGAGGAGAGCGCGTACCGAGCTTGGTCACGGCCTTCGAGCCGTCCGCGATGATGACGAAGCGCTCCGTCGCCTGCGCGACCATCTTCTCGCGCAGCAAGGCGCCGCCCATGCCCTTGATGAGGTCCAGCTCCGGCGTGACCTCGTCCGCCCCGTCCACGGTGAGATCCAACCGGGGATGCTCGACGAGCGTGGTCAGCGGAATGCCGACTTCCCGCGCCGTGCGGTCCGTGCGAATGGAGGTCGCGACCCCCACGATATCGAGGCCGTCGGCCACGGCCTCTCCGAGAAGCTCGAGGAAGTGGTGGGCCGTGCTGCCCGTTCCCAGACCGAGAACCATCCCGTCTTCGACGAGCTCGATGGCCCTGCGAGCGGCCTCGCGCTTGAGGGCGTCGGCGTCGGGAGTGGCAGGTTCGGTCATGGGTCGCATCCTGTCGTTTCGGCCGTTCGGTCGGAGATGTGGGTGTGACGCCGGGAATGTACCCGAGCCGACTGGGAGGGTCCAGGGAGCCCCCGCGGGGCCGCTTCTGCCGCCCGAGCGCTTGACAGGCACCGATCCTCGGCGGTTCCCTTGTGGGCCGCCGCGCCCCCCACATGGACGCCGATGCCCGCCGTAAACGGAGAGGACAGATGATCATCGTCACGCGAAAAGGGGTGACGGACGCCGAGCTCGACCACATTCGCGAGAGGGTCGAGGCGGTGGGGCTCCGCACCCACGTATCACGGGGCGAGCAGCGCACGATCATCGGATGCGTCGGCGATGAAGAGGCCCTGCGTGATGTTCCCCTCCTCTCCATTCCTGGCGTCGAGGAGGTGCATCCGGTCCTCAAGCCCTACAAGCTCGCATCCAGGGAATTCGCCGCCGAATCCACCAAGGTTCCGGTCGGCGAGGCCGAGCTGGGAGGCGACGAGGTCTTCGTCATCGCCGGACCCTGCTCGGTCGAGGGCCAGGAGATGCTCCTGCAGACGGCCGAGCACGTCGCCGGGCGGGGTGCCCGGGGGCTGCGTGGAGGCGCCTTCAAGCCGCGCACGTCGCCTTACTCGTTCCGTGGACTCGGCGAAGAGGGGCTGAAGATGCTCGCCGACGTGCGCGCCCGGACCGGTCTGCCGGTCGTGACCGAGGTCATGGACACACGTCAGGTCGACCTGGTCGCCTCGTACGCGGACGTCCTCCAGGTGGGTGCCCGCAACATGCAGAACTTCGCCCTGCTCACGGAGGTCGGACGGCTGCGCCGCCCCGTGCTTCTCAAACGGGGCATGTCGGCCACGACCGTCGACCTGCTTCTCGCCGCCGAGTACGTGATGAGCCAGGGCAATCCGTACGTGATCCTGTGCGAGCGCGGGATCCGCACGTTCGAGACCTCCACCCGGAACACGTTCGACCTCGCCGCCATTCCCGTGCTCAAGCGCGAGACGCACCTGCCGGTGCTGGCCGATCCATCCCATGCCGGGGGCCGACGGGATCTGGTCCTGCCGCTCTCCTATGCGGCGGTCGCGGCCGGCGCCGACGGTCTCCTGGTGGAAGTCCATCCGGATCCGGAGCAGGCGATCTCGGACGGGGAGCAGTCGTTGAGCTTTCCGGAGTTCGACGGGTTGATGGACGGGCTGGCTCCGTTCGTGCATGCCGCGGGACGCCGGCTCAACGGACGAGGAGACGGTCCCGCGGCGTAGGCTGGACATCTCGGCCTGCCCGCCGCCACCTCCACCCGTCCTCCTCAGCTGGGTGCCAGAAGCTCCCGGGCCCGAGCGAGCTGTTCGAGGATGCGGCGGCGGGAGGTGCCTCCCTCTCCGTCGCGCGCGTCGGCCGACGCCTTCCAGTCGAACACCGCACGGGCGTCCACCTCGAAGGCCTCGTGCTCGGCCTGGAACTGCTCGATCGTGAGCGCCGACAGGCTCACGCCCGCTTCCTCCGCACGACGCACGAGCCGCCCTATGACCTCGTGGCTTTCGCGGAACGGGACGCCGCGCCGCACCAGGTAGTCCGCCAGATCGGTCGCGAGGAGCTGGGCGTCCATGACACCTTCCATCCGCTCGGGACGGAACGAGGCGGTCTCCACCGCCCCCGCGACGGCGGGAAGCGTGAGCAGCAGCGTGTCGACCGTGTCGAACAGGGCTCCCTTGTCCTCCTGGAGGTCGCGATTGTACCCGGTCGGGAGGCCCTTGAGCAGCGTCAGCATCGTCGAGAGGTTGCCCACCAGTCGCGCGCTCTTGCCGCGCGTGAGCTCGGCCGCGTCCGGGTTGCGCTTCTGCGGCATGAGGCTCGAGCCCGTGCTGAACCCGTCCGAGAGCCGCACGAACCCGAACTCCATGCTGGAGAAGAGCACCAGGTCCTCGCCCAGGCGGGAGAGATGGACACCGAGCATGGCGCCGGCGTACAGGAGGTCGCAGATCCAGTCACGGTCGGAGACCGCATCGATGCTGTTCTCGCTCACCCGGTCGAAGCCGAGCTCGGAGCGCAGAAACTCCCGGTCGACCGGAAACGGGCATCCCGCGATGGCGCCCGAACCGAGCGGCAGCACCCCGGCTGCCTGGTGGGCCCGGCGCACGCGCTCCAGGTCGCGATGGAACGCCCACAGGTGCGCGAGCGCCCACTGGGCCGCCCGGACCGGCTGTCCCTGCTGCATGTGCGTGTAGCCGGGCATCACGTAGTCGATACCGTGCTCGGCGAGCGCGTACAGGCCCGCGAGAAGGCGCAGCAACGCCGATTCGACGCGATGCGTGGCAGCCCGGCCCCACAAGCGCACGTCGGTGGCCGACTGGTCGTTGCGCGAGCGGCCCGTGTGGAGCTTTCCGGCGACGTCACCGACATCCTCTCGCAGCATCCGCTCGACCACCGAATGGATGTCCTCCTCCGGAGCGTCGTCCAGGCCCTCCCGCTCGATGCGCTCGGCCACGCGCTCGAGCCCGGCCACGAGGACGTCGGTCTCCTGTTCGGTGAGCACGTCGGCGCGCCCGAGCGCCCGGGCCCACGCGACGCTGCCGTGCAGGTCCTCGCGCCACAGGCGCCGATCGACGTCGAGGCTGAGGTTCAGCGGCACCATCTCGGGCGCCATGCCGCCGGCGAAGCGTCCTCCCCAGAGGGCTTTGGGACCCTTGGGGTCGGGGGTCGGTTCGTTCACGATGTCATCGGTCATGGGGTCGCCACGTTACCCAAGGAACGGGGCCGTGACAACGCTTACGCGTCGCCACGGCCCCGCAGGTCGCTGTGCGACCCGGTACCTGCTCAGCGCCCGCCCACGGCTTCCCTGAGTAGCTCGGGGACCGTCACGGAGGCGGCCGGGAGCAGGCCGTCTCGTCCAGCGGCGGCCCGGATCGGAAGCCCGAACAGCTTGATGAATCCATGCGCGTCGGCGTGATCGTACGTCGCCGCGGCGCCGAATGTGGCGAGGTCCTCGCGGTAGAGGGAGCGGGAGCTCGTCCGAGACGCGATCGTAGCGGAGCCCTTGTACAGCTTGAGCTTCACCGTGCCGGTGACGTCCTTGGTCAGGACCGTCACCATCGCGTCCATCGCCTCCCGCTCCGGTGTCCACCACCGGCCTTCGTACACGAGATCGGCGTAGCGTTGCGCGATCTGGTCCTTGAGTCCCATCGAGCGCCGGTCGAGGGTGATGGCCTCGAGCTCGACGAGCGCCTGGCGCAGAAGCGTGCCACCGGGCGTCTCGTAGACGCCCCGGGACTTCATGCCCACCAGGCGGTCCTCGACGAGGTCGGCGCGGCCCACGCCGTGCCTTGCCCCGATCTCGTTGATCATCTCCAGGAGCGAGACGGCGTCCAGGATGTTTCCGTTCACCGCCACGGGCGTCCCGGACTCGAACGTGATCTCGACGTACTCGGGCTCGTCGGGCGCGAGCTCCGGTGCCGTGGTCCAGAGGAACATCGACTCTTCGGGCTCGAACGCCGGGTCCTCGAGCGGTCCTCCCTCGTGGGAGATGTGCCAGAGGTTCTCGTCGCGAGAATAGAGCTTGGTCTCGTCGACGCCCACCAGGGGGATGTTGCGGGCCCGCGCGTAAGCGAACGCGTCTTCCCGGGAGTGGATGTTCCACTGACGCCAGGGCGCGATCACCTGGAGCTCCGGAGCGAGGGCCGCGTAGGTGAGCTCGAACCGGACCTGGTCGTTGCCCTTGCCCGTGCACCCGTGGGCGACCGCGTCCGCGCCCACTTCGCGCGCGATCTCCACCTGACGCTTGGCCAGAAGCGGGCGGGCCATGGCCGTGCCCAGAAGGTACTTACGCCCGTACACGGCTCCGGCGCGCAGCGTCGGCCAGACGTATTCCTCGACGAACTCGCGGCGGAGATCCTCGCCGAAGAAGCCGCTCGCACCCGTGGCGCGGGCCTTGGCCTCCAGTCCGTCGAGTCCCCCCCGCTGGCCGACGTCGCCGGCCATGCAGACCACCTCAGCTCCGTAGTTCTCCTTGAGCCAAGGCACGATGACGGAGGTGTCGAGACCTCCGGAATAGCCGAGAACGACCTTCATCGCCCCACTCCCTGTATGCCGATGCGCGGCGTTGAAAAAGGCCCGGGGAGCCAGGAGGCTGGTCCCTTCCCGCCGAAGGGCCAGGGGGCACCGTGCCCCGAACTCCTGCTCCCCGGGGTCCCAGGGTGATCACAGGAACGTGACGTCGATGCTATGATCCAGCGTCACGCGGCATAATTATGCATGACCCATGCATGATGTCAAGCCGTCAGCACCCGATCCAGGATCGTCACGCCTTCATCGATCTCCTCTTCGGTGACGTTCAGGGGCGGGAGTAGCCGGATGACGTCGGGGCCTGCCGAGACCAGAAGCAGGCCCGATTCACGGGCGCCCCGCACGATGGGCCCGGCCTGCCCCTCGAGCTCCACGCCCTGGATGAGCCCTCTGCCCCGCACCTCCCGAACGGACGTGTGCGAAGCCGCGAGCCGAGCGAGCGCGCCCTCGAGGTGGCGGCTCCGTGCGCGCACACGCTCGAGGAAGTCTCCCCCCACGATCTCTCGCAGCACGGCCAGCGCGACCGACGCGACCAGCGGGCCACCCCCGAACGTCGTCGCATGGTCACCCGGGCGGATGGTGGCGGCGACGGCGTCGCTCACGATCGTGGCGCCCATGGGAAGGCCGCCCGCCAACGGTTTCGCCAGCGTAAGGATATCCGGCACGACCCCGCACTCCTCGAACGCGAACAGACGTCCCGTACGCCCGAGGCCGACCTGAACCTCGTCGAACACGAGCAGGGCACCGGCCTCGTCGCAGCGGCCGCGGAGCGCCTGCAGGAAGTCGGACGGCACCGGTCGAATGCCTCCCTCGGCCTGAAGGGGCTCGATGATCACCGCCGCTACGGCACCGGACGCCAGCGCTTCGTCCACCGACCCGAGGTCGCCCACGTCGGCGAAGCGCACACCGGGCATGAGGGGCCGGAACGGATCCTGGTAATGAGGCCGGTCCGTGGCCGCGAGCGATCCGAAGAGCCTTCCGTGGAAGGAGCCGTGGAAGGCGACGATCTCGTGCCGGGCGGAGCCGGACGTCTCGCGCGCCCATCGGCGCGCGAACTTGAAGGCCGCCTCGTTCGCTTCGGCTCCCGAGTTGCAGAAGAAGACCGATCCGGGAAAGGCATGCTCGACCAGGAGCTCGGCCAACGCTTCGCCGGGGCGCGTCCGGAAGAGGTTCGAGGTGTGCACGAGCCCCGTGTCGAGGGCTTTGCGGATGGCGTCCGCCACCACCGGTGAACCGTGGCCGAGCGCATTCACGGCGATCCCGCTCGTGAAGTCGAGATAGGTCTCGCCATCCTCGTCCCACACGCGGGCGCCCTCGCCACGCGCCAGGACGAGCTCGGGCTGCGTGTACACCCCGAGCAGCGCGTTCCGCTCCGTCGTCTCGCTCATGCAACCTCCACGGGTGCTTCGGAGCCCACCACACGGGTCCCGGAGCCGAAATCGTCCAGGAGCGAGGAGCTACCGATTGCCACATCCACGCCGGCGTCCGCCGCTACCAGCGCCTGGCGCAGCTTGACGGCCATGCCGTCCAGAGCCACGCCCTCGCGCAACAGCGTGCGCGCCTCTTCGGGTGCCAAGGTCTCGACGGTCCTTCCGTCCACGATGACGCCCGGCACGTCCGAGATCAGATAGATGCGGGCAGCGCCCAGGGCGGTGGCCAGGTGCAAGGCCGCTTCGTCCGCGTTGACGTTCAGGGGGGCTCCCTGCGGACCACGCGATACGGGCGACACCACCGGTACGAATCCGGCCCGCAGGAGCGCGTGCACCACACCCGGCCGCACCTCCTGCACCTCGCCGACCTCACCGATCTTCCCTTCGAGTGCCCTCCGGGCGTTGAGCAGCGCACCGTCCTCGCCCGAGATGCCGACCGCGGGCACGCCCGCATCCTCGAACGCCTGCACCACGCGCTTGTTCATCCAGCCCGAGAGCACCATGGCCGTCACCTTGAGCCCCTCCGGCGTCGTCACGCGCAGGCCTTCGTGCCACGAGACCTGGAGATCGAGCCGCTCCTGCCACGCCGATATCTCGGCGCCACCACCGTGCACGACGACAACGTCGCCCGGTAGGCGCGCCACGCGCTCCGCGGTTCGCGCGAGGGTGTCCGCGTTCGCGACGCTTCGCCCTCCCAGCTTCACTACGCTCAGCACCGCAACCCCCGTTCGGGCGGGAAGCCCAGCATCAGGTTCATGTTGTGGACCGCCTGTCCTGCCGCACCCTTTCCGAGGTTGTCCAGGGCCGCGACCACGGTGATCACCCCGTCCAGGCCGGCGTTGTCGGCCGCACCGAGGGCGAGGGTGTCGGTGCCCACCACATCGTTCAGCGAAGGGACACCTGCGTCGAGAACCCGAACGGTCGGCGCGGATTCGTACGCCTGCGACCATGCCGTACGGACGGTCGCGGCGTCCACACCGGGCCGCGCAGGCACATAGATGGTTTCCAGAATCCCGCGAGCCACCGGCAGCAGGTGCGGCTGGAAGAGCAGCGGCACGCCCGGCAGGCTCTTCCTCATCTCGAGGAGGTGCCTGTGCCCGTTGCCGGTGCTGTACGCCTTGAAGTCTCCGAATACCTCGGAGAACAGCAGGTCACGCTTGGGTGTCCGTCCGGCGCCCGTAACCCCGGAGGCCGCGCTCACGATCACCGGACGTCCCGCTTCCAGAAGCCCCCCCTTCACGAGGGGATCGAGCGCGACGGTGGCACCGGTCGCATAGCAGCCCGGGTTCGCCACCAGCGTCGCTTCGCGGACCGCGTCGGCGTTGAGGTCAGCCATGCCGTAGACGGCACCGGCCTCCCGACCCGACCCGGGACGGTGGTCTGCGGTCAGGTCGATGACGCGTGTGCCGGACACGAGCGCGCGCTCGGCCCACGAGACGGCTTCGCCGTGGGGAAGACACAGGAACACGAGGTCGACGGCATCCAGGTCGACGTCGTCGCCACGGCTCAAAGCGAGGCCGGGAAGTCCCGAAGGCTCCCCGGCTTCCCGCTCGGACGTAGCGAAGGCGACCCGGACGCCGTCGTGACCTCCGAGGATCCGGAGCGCTTCGAGCCCCGTATAACCGGTGGCCCCGACGACGCCAATGGCCGTCGGGGCCGTATTATGCATACCCATGGCATGAATATGCGTCCCATGGTTATAGCCGTCAACGTGTTCTTGCTTTTGTTACAGGATTGACGGGGAAGACACGGCGGGGCCCCCTCGGGGGCCGGTTGAGCGAATGTATATTGTTGTGGCGGCGGCGATGGGGCCGGTCAGCTGCTCCCCGTGTGGGCCATGGCCTCGAGACGTTGCTCGATCGTCTCTCGGTACGCCTCGTCGCGCAGAATGATGAGGATGGTGTCGTCCCCGGCCAGGGTACCCAGCACCTCGGGCCACTCCTCCCAGTCGATCCCCGCCGCGACGGTCTGGGCGCCTCCCTTCATCGTGCGTACGACCAGGAGGTTCGACACGCCCTCGGCCGACTGGAAGAGCGCGGGGAGAAGGCTCTCGAGTGGAGGCGTGCTCTCCCATTCTTCGGGAAGCGAGTAGTAGGAGGCTCCGTCCGCCGCGGGGACCTTGACCAGCCGGAGCTCCCGGATATCGCGCGAGAGCGTGGCCTGAGTGACCTCGGTGCCATGCTCGATCAGGAGCTCCCGCAGCGCCTCCTGACTCGTGACCCGGTGCGTCTTCAGGACCTCCAGGATCTGGTCGTGTCGCTCGCGCTTGCTCACCGTAGCACTTCCTCGGTGAGCAAGCGGATCCGGTCGGGCTCGAAGCCGACGCTTCGACCCACTTCGTTTCCGTCCCGGAAGAACACGAGCGTGGGGATTCCGCGGATGCCCAGCCGTGCGGTGAGCTCCGGTGCACGATCGGTGTCCACCTTGGTCACCAGAAGACGTCCCTGGTGGGACCGTGCGATCTCATCCACCACGGGTGCCACCATGCGGCACGGCGCACACCAGTCCGCCCAGAAGTCCACCAGGACGGGCGCCGAGGAGCGGAGCACGGTGCGCTCGAAGTCGTCCTGGCCGACCGACACCGGACGATCGAGCAGCATGGGTCTTCCACACTTTCCGCACGTGGGGTGCTCCATCGCCCGACCGAGGTCGATCCGATTGAGGGTGAGGCAGAACGAACAGCGGAGCGTCACCGGAGCCCGCAGGTCGGCCACACTCTCCTCCTTCTTCATCGACGCTTCATCCCCTTCTTCGGACGATCGAACCGGTGGAGCCCGCCCGGGCCCCTCCTAAAAGTCGTACTGCAGCCGCAGGAGCGCGATACGTCCCATGGCCGGGGCACCGACGAACTCCTGATGCAGGCGGTCGAACACGTTGCTCACGGTCAGCGATACCGATGCGCCCGAAGCCCACGGCAGCTTGTAGTCCGCGTTCGCGTCGAGGACCGTGTATTGATGGACCTTGCCGACGTACACCCCCGAGTTCATCGGGAATGCGTCGCTGTATCGTACCCTGCCTCCCACCGAGAAGCCCGCCAACTTGTCTTCATAGCGCGCACCGAGCGAGCCCTTCTTGGTGGGCGCGTTGAGCGCCACGTCCTGCGTGCTGTAGCAGTTTCCGTCGTGGTTGAAGTCGAAGCACTCCTTGCTCACGTACGAGAACGATCCGTTCAGCGTCACCCGGTTCGTCGCCAGGAACTCGAAGCCGAGGTCGCTGCCCCACAGGTTCACGTTTCCGAAGTTGCGGTACGTGAGCACCAGCGCAGAGTTGTTGCGCTGGTCGGGGGCGATCGTGCCCAAGGGAACCTGAGCGGCAGCTGCCGCGATCTGCGCGGCGAGACCCTGGGCCGCAGCCGTCGGAATGCCCGCGGCCTCCATCCGGTTCACGAGGAACGTATTCACCGAGGCGCCCGTCAGGAAGACGTTGGGCGTCTCGACACGCAGCGGCCCCACGAAGTCCTTGATCCAGCTCGAGTACACGTCGATGGCAAGGCGCAGCCGGTCCTTCAAGACTCCCTTGTAGCCAGCCTCGAGCGTGTTCGTGATGGTCGGCCGGATCCGGGCGACGGTCTTGGGTCCGGTCGCGTCCGGGATGAACGGCACGCTCGGATTCTCGCTGTTGAAACGCGCCAACGCGGTCTGGAGGTCGCCCGCGCCGGGGTGCCCGATGATGGCCGCGAACTGCTGCGGCGTCAGGCCCATCTGCTGCAGCGCTCCCTGCAACTGCGGATTCTGGAGCGCCATCGGCACGAGCACTTGGTCCCACAGCACCGCGCCGTTCGCCGGCAGCTGCTGACCCGGCGCGAACGGGGAATACATGCAATAGCCCGGCCCGTATCCGCCGGCACACCGATCTGAGAACGTGAATCCGGTCTTCGGCACGCCCTCGGTGCGGACGTCGTAGCCGAGGGACTGCGTGATCGGCACCCGGCCCGCGAGGATATCGAGGAACAGGTTGTTCGTCGTGGGCGTGCTGAACGCGCGGTTGAAGGTCAGACGGAAATTCTGGCCCTCGGCGGGCTTGAAGACGATCGCCGCGCGCGGCGAGTAGATAAGATGCTCGAGCGCGCTGTGGTGGTCGATGCGCAGGGCTCCGACCAGGTCGACCTTGCTCGACAGCGACTCGGTGGCTTCGGCGTAGCCGCCGACCTCCGTGGTGTTGTCGTGGTTCTCGTTGGCGCCCGTGATCGTCCCGTCGGTGATCGGATTCGTGCGCTGGAGGTCCAGGCCCGTGATGACGTCGAGGCGCTTGGCGGCCTTGAACCCGTACTGCGCCTGCCCCGCCATGAAGACCGAGCGGTCCACGATCGGGTTGCCGGTGCGCAGCAGGTAGGTGCTGCCGGCATTGCTCTTGTTGAGGAAGCCCTGCGCGAAGAAGCGTCCCTTCTTCATGCGGAGCTGGCCGTACTGGTAACGCCAGCCCTTCGCCTGTCCGGCTCCGAGACCGGTGAGCTCGATGGAGTGGCCCAGCTCGTTGAAGCCGTAGTTCGCGACCACCTCACCGTCGTCCCATGGCCTCCAGTCGAGCCGCGCCGTGCCGCCGTAGTGCTGGGCGTTGAAATCGCGTGCTCCGATCAGGTGGTTGGACGGATCGGCGAGCGAGTCCGCGTGCTCCACCGGATCGCGGTAGCGGAAGTCGTGTCCCTGGAAATACTGCCCGGTGATCTTGAACCCGAGCTTGTCGCTGAACTTCCAGGCCTGCCGGAACGCACCCTGGAAGATGCTCCGGCCGCCACCCGAAACGCTGATCTTCGTGCCCGGTTCGTCGATGGGGGACGCCGTGATGATGTGCAGCACGCCGTTGGCCGCGTTCGGTCCGTACAGCGCGGCGGCCGGGCCGAGCACGACCTCGATGCGGGAGATGTCCAACGGGTTCGTCGGGATCATGTTGTAGGCGTTCAGCCGCAGGGACGGGACGAACGCATAGCGGTTGTCCACCATGACGAGCAGTGCGCCGGAGAACACGTTGTTGAAGCCCCGGGTGACCGTGTTGCTCTGGTCGACGCCCGTCTGCACCACGTCCACGCCCGGCAGGCCCTTCACGTAGTCCACCGGGGTCGTGGCCGCCCGATCGGTAATGCGCGCCGCGGGCACCACCGAGACGGCCGCGGGTGCGTCCAGGGCTTTCTCCTGGGTGCCTCGCCCCACCGAGACCACGAGGGGGTTGAGCGCGAGCGCCCGCGACTTCATCGAGATCGTCACGTGATTCGTCTGCCCGGGCGCCACGTCGATCCCGTCCTTACGGAGGGATTCATAGCCTACCATGACGGCCACGACCGAGTATCGTCCGCGCGGCAGCTGAATCCGGAATTCCCCACTGGCGGTGGTGAGCACACCGCCGGCGTTCGCTTCGCTCGCCCCGACGACCTGGACCTGGACACCCGACATGGGTTTGCCCGTGGACGCGTCGCGGACCACTCCGCTGAGGATGCCCTGCTGCTGCGCGGACACCGGCGAAACGAAGGCCAGGAGCAAGGCGATCACCGGACCGAAGAAACCAGGGAAGCTTCTACGCATGGTGCCTCACGCTCGGGAGGAGACCGAATCGACCGGGAGAGTCTGCGGGCGAAAGTACATCTGCCTTCCTGCGAACCGCAAACACCATGTCCGCACCGGCTGTGCGTTTGCCGCGCTGCGAGCGGACGGCACCCGGCCGCGCCGCACGCGCACGGAGCGGTAAAGTCCTCCTGGAGCCTCAGTCCCGCAGGCTACCGAGGACGAGCGCGAAAAGCCCCTCCGGATCCTCCGTCCAGCAGTTCACCTTCAGTCCGGCCGCCTCGAAGAGATCGTCGACGCTCGCTCGGTCGTGCTTGCAGCTGATCTCCGTGCGGATAGACTCGTCCGCCACAATTCGGATGCTGCGCTCACCCGGGAAGTGGACGACCTGATCCCGGAGGCTCACGAGGTGCATCTCGATGCGCTTGTCGCGCTCGTTCCATGATGCCCGGTGGCGGAAGGCGCCGACCTCGAAGTCGCTTCCGAGCGCCTCGTTCAGGACGTGGAGCACGTTCAGGTTGAAGGCGGCCGTCACTCCGGACGGGTCGTTGTAGGCGGCCTCGAGCCGGGTCACGCTCTTGTGGGGCCCCGGACGGCGATCCACACCGAGCAGGAATGCGTCTCCGTCTCTCATGAGGGCCACGACCCGGCGGAGGACCCGCACCGCCTGCTCGGGTGCGAAGTTGCCGATGGTGCTCCCGAGAAGCGCATACCACGTGGGCGCCGGCAGGTCGGCCGGAAGGTGGAATGGCGCCGTGATGTCCGCCACGCGCGGCTCGACCCTCAGTCCCTCGTACTCCTCGCGCAGCTGCGCTGCCGTTTCGTGCAGGAAGTCGCCGCTGACGTCCACGGGCACGTACAGGCGTCCCGACCCGTGCTGCTCCATCGCATCGAGCACGATCCGGGACTTCGATGCGCTTCCCGCGCCCAGCTCCACCAGCGACGCCGGGCGGCCGGCTCCGACCCATTCAGGCATCCATCGATCGAGGAGCGCCCGTTCCGTTCGGGTCGGGTAGTATTCCTCCAGCTCGGTGATCTCCTCGAACAGCTCCGAGCCTCGCGCGTCGTAGAAGTACTTGGGGGAGAGCTCCTTGAGAGGTTGTGACAGCCCCTCGAGGACGTCGAGCAGCATGACGTCACGGTCGTACGGGTCCGCGTCCCCGCCCGAAGGCCGCTCGCGTTGTGTCGGCTGCGACCCTGGACTACCATCGGGGCTCGCGAGGGGATGTTCCGCGTGTGGGCTCATGGAGGTGGCCGTGCCAGGGGAACCGGAGTGCGTCGAGACCGGACGGCCCGGAATCCGTCAACGACGGGCATCGTCCTCGTGTGAGAGAGCACCGGAAGGCCTGATCTGTTCCGTCAGGCCTCCCGCGACCCCGTGGTGAGACGATGACCGAGCCCGCCCTCGAGGCCGACGGAGTCACCAAGCGCTACGGTGAGGTGACGGCCCTGGCCGGCGTGACCCTGGCGGTGGAGCGGGGCGAATGCCTGGCCCTCGTCGGCGAGAGCGGCTCGGGCAAGACCACCCTGCTCCGCACGTTCAACCGGATGGTGGCGCCCGACGGAGGCATCGTCCGGGTCGAAGGCCACGATGTCGCGCAGTCCGACCCCGTGCACCTTCGTCGCCGGATCGGGTACGCGCAGCAGGAGGGCGGGCTCCTGCCCCATTGGAAGGTCCAGGGCAACGTAGAGCTGGTGCCGCGGCTGCGCTCCATGCCCGATGCCCGCGCCCGGGCACGCTCCGCGCTCGAGCTCGTCGGACTCGATCCGGATGTGTTCGGGGGACGATGGCCGCGGGAGCTGTCCGGAGGGCAGCGGCAACGTGTCGCGCTCGCTCGTGCGCTCGCCGCCGGACCACGGGTCGTGCTCCTCGACGAACCGTTCGGGGCGCTCGACGCCATCACCCGATCGGAGCTGCAGGAGTCGTTCGCGGGCCTGATCTCGCGTCTGGGTATCACGGTCCTGCTCGTGACGCACGATCTCCGCGAAGCCGTGCTCCTGTCCGACCGTGTGGCCGTGCTCCACCAGGGACGGCTCGAGCAGATCGGTGCTTCCGACGAGCTCGTTGCCGCTCCGGCCACGCCCTACGTGCGCGAGCTTCTGGACCGGTCGGGGGTCCGATGAGCGCCGGGCGATCGGGCGCTGTCCTGGGCCTCGCGCTCCTGGTGGGAACCATGTGCGCCGCGGCTCGCCCCGATTCCGCGCCGGCCCGTCCCGGGCCGTCGGACCAGGTCCGTCCCGACTCCGGGGCGCCCGTGGTGGTCGCCTCGAAGCCGTTCGGCGAGTCGTACCTGCTCGCCGAGATGTTCGCCCAGCTCCTGGAGGCGCACGGAATCCGGGTCGTCCGCAAGCCCGGCCTCGGAGCGACGCAGATCGCGTTCGACGCCCTGCGCCACGGCTCGATCGACGTCTATCCCGAGTACACGGGTACCGGCCTGCTGGCCATCCTGCACGAGAAGCCTCCGTCCGATCCGGCGGCGGCGTTTCGCGAGGTGTCGCGTCAGTTCCGCCGGCGCTGGGGGATGCGGTGGCTGCCTCCGCTCGGCTTTCAGAACACATACGCCATCGCGGTCCGGAGACGCACGGCCGACTCCCTGGGCCTGCACACGCTGTCCGACCTCGCCCGTGTCAGCCGCCGCCTCGTGGCGGGGTTCAGTCCCGACTTCATCGGGCGCGCCGACGGGCTCGCCGGACTGCGGAAGGCATACGGACTCGCCTTCCGCGACGTGCGTCCGCTCCTCCAGGCCGTGAAGTACAAGGCGCTCGCGGAGGGACGGGTCGACGTCATCGACGGGTACAGCACGGACGGACAGCTCGCACGCTACGATCTGCGGGTGCTCCGCGACGACCGGGGCTTCTTTCCACCGTACCAGGCGGCCGCGCTCGTAGGACGGCACATGGCCGAGGATGGTCCGAAGGCGGTGGCCGTTCTCACCGAGCTTTCCGGCCTCCTCGACGCCTCGCGCATGCGGACCCTGAACAAGCGTGTAGCGGTCGACCAGGAGCCGGTCGCGAAGGTCGCCGCCGACGAGCTGGCCGACCTGGGCCTCGTGGCCGGCCCGGCCGACCACGACAGCACTGCCGTGGCGCAGCGCACGAGGCCCGGTTCGTTTCTCGACTATCTCTGGTCGCGGCGGGCGGTGACACTCTCCCTGACGCTCCGCCACATGCTGCTGGTCGGCGTGTCCATGGGACTGGGGCTCCTCGTGGCCGTACCGCTGGGTCTCGGCCTCGAGCGGGTGCGCCCGGCCGCCGAAGGGACGATCCGTGCCGTCGGACTCCTGCAGACGATCCCGAGCATCGCGCTGCTGGCGTTCATGATTCCGCTTCTGGGCATCGGCGTGACACCCGCCGTCACGGCGCTCTTCCTCTATTCGCTCTATCCGATGGTGCGAAACACGTACACCGGCGTGCGCGACGCCGACCCGGTGGCCGTGCAGGCGGCGCGCGCCCTCGGCATGACCGACACGCAACTCCTTTGGCGAGTCCGTCTGCCTCTGGCCGCTCCCGTGCTCATGGCCGGCGTGCGTACGGCCGCCGTGATCAACGTGGGTACCGCGACGCTCGCCGCGTTCATCGGTGCCGGGGGCCTCGGCGATCCGATCGTCACGGGGCTCGCCCTGTCCGACACCCGCCTCATCCTGTCGGGTGCCATTCCGGCGGCGGTCCTGGCCTTCGTGGTCGACGGCGTGCTCGGTCTGGTCGAGCGTTCCGTCACGCCGGTCGGCGTGGGATGACGGGAGCGCCCGTCTCGCTGCCGATGGCCGTGACCGGGCCCGTCACCGCTGGGCCAGCGCCGCGAAGTCGCTGCCGGTCGGCTGCTGAAACGGGCGCAGCCCGAACTCCGGGAGAATGGCGATCAGGTGGTCGAAGATGTCGGCCTGGATGGCCTCGTAGCTCGCCCACGCCGTATCGCGCGAGAAGCAGTAGAGCTCGAGCGGGAGCCCCTCCGGACCGGGCTCCAGCTGGCGGACGAGCAGGGTCATTCCGTCGTGGACCTGGGGATGCGCCTTGAGATACTCCAGCACGTAGGCCCGAAACGTCCCGACGTTGGTGAGGCGGCGGTGCTCCGGGATCGTACCGGGCTCGTCGCCTCGTCGCGCGTTCGCTTCGGCCAGCTCCTGGTGCTTCGCGCTCATGTATCGCTCGAGCAGCTCGAAGCGCGACAGCCGCTCCAGGTCGGCCTCGTCGAGGAAGCGCACGGAGCGGAGGTCGAGATGCAGCGCCCGCTTGATGCGCCGACCGCCGGACTCGCTCATCCCGCGCCAGTTCTTGAACGACTCGCTGATGAACTTGTGGGTCGGGACGGTGGAGATCGTCTTGTCCCAGTTCTGGATCTTGACGGTATGCAGCGCGATGTCGACGACGTCTCCGTCGGCGTGCGCCTGCGGCATGGAGATCCAGTCTCCCAGCCGGATCATGTCGTTGGACATGATCTGGATGCTCGCCACGAGTGACAGGATCGTGTCCCTGAAGACGAGCAGGAGGACCGCGGTGAGCGCGCCCAGCCCGGAGAGGAACAGAACCGGCGACTTGTCCGCGAGAATCGCGACGATGACGATTCCGGCGGATACGTACACGAAGATCGAGACGACCTGGAGATAGCCCTTGATCGGCCGGTTGCGCGCTTCGGCGTAGCTTTCCCGGTAGATGTCGTCCGACGCGGCCAGCAGGTCGCTCACGGCCACGGCGGCCACGAGTACGATGAACGCGAGGCTCACGCGCCGCACGAGCACCAGGATCAACCCTTCCGGCGTGGCCCCGATGGCCTGAGTCGCGAGAGGCCCGGAGGCGAAACCCATCGCCCAGGGCATGCCTACGTAGACGATCACTGCGGGCGTGATGTGCGCCAGGCGGTCCAGAACCCGCCGTGCTACGATGTGGTCGTCCCAGGTCGAGCGGGTACGAGCGGCCACACGACGCACCACGCGCAGGAACACCCGTCGCATCGCCACGTCCACGATCCAGGCCAGCACAGCGAGCGCCGCCAGGCCCGCGAGCGCCCTCGGCCAGCCGCTCCACCCCGACAACAGGTGCTCCATCGTCTCGCTACTCCTCGTTCAGCGTCTCGATGGGGGTCCGTGGAGCCCCCGGGCGCTCACCCTGGAAGCACGCCCCGGAGTCCGCCCGCTACGAGCGTGGATACGTGCGTCAACGCCCTCGGCAGCGCGAACGTGCCGGGGCCGGCCAGATACCGCGGTTCCCAGACAGGATCGAACTTGTTCTTGTAGGCCCGGAGGCCCTGGAAGTTGTAGAAGGGCTCGCCACGGCGGAACAGGGTCGCACCGATGCGGCTCCACGACGGGGCGAGGGGGCCTTCGGCCAGCCCCGACAGGGGGGCCATCCCCAGGCTGAACCGGCTCAGCCCCTGCTCCTTGGCCCACAGGATGCACTGGATGAAGAGGTATTCCATGGCGGAATCCGGCGACGCGTCGGGATCGTAGCGCATGAGGTCCGGCGCGCATTCGCCGCCCTCGCTGCCCATGAGGAGGTTCGTGAACGCGACCGGCCTTCCCTCGACGCGCAGCACCGCCACGGGGAATCGCCGTATGTATTCAGGAGAGAAGAACCCGAGCGAGAACCCTTTCTCCCGCACCTTCTTCGCCGCGAGCCACGCGTCCGAGATCTCCTCGAGCCGACCCAACATCGGACCCACCGCATCCGGCGCGAGCACGTCGAAGGTTCCTCCGGCGCGCTCGGTGCGACGCAGCGTCTGGCGCAGCCCGGAGCGCCGGCTCCCTTCCATGCCGAACGACGCGAGATCGATCAACCCCTCCTCACCCAGCTTGATCAGGCTCAGGCCCATGTCGACGTACAGCGGAAGATGCTCGGGCGTGGTCTGATAGAAGACGGGCCATCCCCCGTGGCGATACACCCGACTGCGAAAGTCCCACAGGAGATCGGGGAACGCCTGGGCGTCGCCGACCGGATCGCCCATGGCGATCCAACTCCGCTTCTCGACGCCGAACATGATGAATGCGTCGTGGCTCGTCGAGAACAGAAACGCTTTGTCGCCGAGAAAGGCGAGGCGCGCGCTCGCGCGCCGATCGCCGGCCACGATCGCGTCCACTTCCGGCGGGATCTCTTCGGGTGGCGAGGCCTCTTCCGGCTCGGCCGGACGAAGGAGGCGGAGGACCCCGAAGAGGAGCAGCACGCTCGCGGCGGCCACCGAGCTACGCAGGAACCGTGGCGCGTCGGCGCGCAGCGCGAACCGCCACCACAGGTCGCCTGTGAACGCGACTTCCCGATAGGAGAACACACCGAGCCATACGGTGGTGATGAGCACGACCCCTACGCCCATGAGCCATTCCGGCGAGACCGGTTCGGCCGTGAGCGAGGAGCGCCGCATGAACTCCCGCCGGGCCGGAGCCACGGCGATGAGGACGAGGAGAAGAGCGAGCGTCGTGATCGTGCCGCCGCCCCGTGCCGCGGCGAGGATCGCTCCCAATCCGAGCAGGACGAGCGTGGCGTGGTAGGCGCCGTCGAGCCGGCGCAGGAGCCCCCACGCCAGGATGAGGAGGAGCGCGCCGACGATGCTGCCCAGGAAGTGCGACGCCTCCGCGAGCGGGAGCGGGAGCGCGCGCAGGATCCAGCTCAGGTGGGCGGCCTGCGGAAGCGCGCCGGTGGCCACCAGAAGCGCCCCTGCCCCGAACACCGAGGCGGACAGCACGAGCGGGACCACGCTGGAGACCCCCACGCCCACGGCTCCGAGCGCCTTGCCGACCGCCTCGCGTTTCCGCCTGACCTCGTAGCTGCCCAGCACGAGCCCTGCCAGCAGCAGCGGAAGAAGCTGGTAGACCGCACGAAACGCGAGGATCGACGCGACCGCGACGCCATCGGGCAGGCGGCCCGGCATCGCCAGCAGGAATACGACCTCGAAGACGCCCAGTCCCGCCGGCACCATGCTGAGCAGGCCGACGACCTGGGCGAGCATGAACGCCGACAGGAACGGAAGGAAGGCGACGCCGTGGCCGCTCGGGATGATGACGTACAGGGTCGCGGCGGCACACGTCCAATCGGCGGCGGAGACCAAGAGCTGCTGGATTCCGGTCTGCCACTTCGGAACCTGTAGATCCCAACCGCGGATGCGCAGCGGGCGCTTCCCGACGGCGCACCAGACGAGATAGGCGAGGGCCAGCGCCACCAGGAGCGCGCCGAGCGGGCGCACCACCGGCGGCGGCAGGGAGAGCGCCCGGAACTCCGTCGGGCCGCCGATGAGAAGTGCCGAGCCGGCGAGCGTCAGGAATCCCAGCCAGAAGGTGCTCGTGTAGAGCGCGATGATCCGCGCGACGTCGCCCACGTCCACGCCCCACGACGTGTACAGGCGGTAGCGAAGGGGCGCGCCGGTGAGCACCGGAAACCCGAGGGCGTTGCTGAACGCGTAGCCGGTGAACGAAGCGAGCCCTATGCGGTGCCGGGGAAGCTCGGAGCCTACGTAGCGGACAGCCAGAAGCTCAGCGGTCGCCAGTGCCGCGAACGACCCGGCGGTGAAGAGCGCGGCTTCGAGGATGCGTGCCGGAGATATCGCCCAGAGCGCGTGCAGGATCTCCGAGAGATGGTGGGCGTGCAGCTCCCGCCGCAGCAGCACCAACGCGAGGATCAGAAACGCGACCGCGAGAAGCGGTGGGATCCAGCGTCGCGAGAACGCCGACTTCAAAAGGTCCCTTCCCAGCGAGCGGAGTGGAGGGCCGCGAGGTGGCAGGGGGGGCCGAGCTCCGGCCCCCCTCCACGGCTCGCTGAAGACTCACCCGTTCGCCGGGGAATTTCAACCCGACGTGCGGAGGTGCGGCTACCTCTTTCCCATCTGCTTGACGACGAACCAGACGTTGGCCGGCCGCTCGGCGAGACGACGCATGTACCAGGGGAACCACGCCTCTCCGTAGCTGATGAGCACCCGCAGCGTGTAGCCTTCCTTGGTCAACCGCTCCTGCTCCGTGCGCTGGATGCCGTAGAGCATCGCGATCTCGTACGAGTCCTTGGCGAGACCGAGCTCCCGGGAGAGGCGGTTCACCTCCGCGACCATGCGTGGATCGTGCGTGCCGAGCACGGGCCGGCCCATCGTTCCTTCCTTGCGGGCACGCAGCATCATGCCGGCGATGCGTACGTAGTTGGCGTCCACTTCGGACTTCTGCGGAAAGGCGACCTCGGGCGGCTCCTTGTACGCGCCCTTCACCAGACGGATCGCGGGATGGAGTGGAATCAGGCTCTCCAGGTCCGAGATCGTGCGGCGCATGTAGGCCTGAAGGCAGACGCCGACGTTCTGATGGTCCTCACGCACCGAGCGGTAGACGTCGAGGGTCACGTCCGTGTAGTCCGAGCCCTCCATGTCGACCCACACGAGGGAGCCAGGATCGCACGCGCGCACGAGGCGCTCCAGGCGATCGCGCGCCGCGTCGACATCGAGGTCCAGCCCGAGCTGGGTGAGCTTGAGCGAGATTTCGGTGTCGAGCCCTCGCTCCTTCACCGTTTCCAGCACGCCGAGGTAATGGTCCAGCACCGCCTCGGCTTCGCCGTCCGCCTCGATATTCTCGCCCAGAAGGGTCACCGTCGTGGGCATGCCTTGTGTCTTCAGGCGCGCGGCCTCGTTCAGCGCCTCGTCGAGCGTCTCGCCGGGCATGAACCGGCGGACGGCCCGC
This sequence comes from Longimicrobiales bacterium, assembly GCA_046704545.1. GTDB lineage: Bacteria > Gemmatimonadota > Gemmatimonadetes > Longimicrobiales > Gaopeijiaceae > SZUA-318. The sequence goes on along the minus strand of JBJKRT010000101.1, from coordinate 13,348 downwards.
TTCACGAAGCGGTAGCGCGGAAGACGACGGGCCAGAAACGGATTCGTAGAAGCCCAGAGGAGGGCGTTCCTGAGCATATCTCGACCTCGGTGACGGAGGGTCTACCGCCCGGAAGGGCGCGAAGAACAGGCAAGGTATCCGGTTCACGTTGGATTTCAACCGGTCGGGATTCCGGAGTCCAGGGCGTCGGGCTCGCGCCGAGCGTGCATGGGCGCGGTATGCCGCGGCCGATTTTCTTGCCCACCAAAGGCGGCGTCGGCAGTTTTGAAGCAACATGCCCATCGAATTCTCCAATCGACCCGTCCCCCCGCGGGCGCTCGTTCTCTCCCTCGCAGCCCTCATCGTCCCGGTGGTCGGAGCCCTTCAGGGGCTCGACCGGCTGGGCGAGTACGGCGCGTTGTTGTGGCTCCTCGCGCTCGTCCCCGCCTTTCTGCTCGCGTACTACCGTGGGTGGAAGGGAGTGGCCACCGCGCTGGCGCTCGGGATGGCCACGCTGTCGGCCACACAGGTGGTCGCGACGTGGCTGCATCGCTCCCCGCCGAGCATCCTGCTGGGCGTCGTGGTCGCGTACGTGGCGATCGCGTTGGCGATCGGCTGGCTCGCCGAAGCCCTTCATCGCGATCGCGCGGTCGTCGAGGACATGGCGTTCACCGACCTGCTGACCCGTCTGCCCAATCGGCGTCACGCGCGGTTGTTCCTGGACAACGAGTTCGCGGCGGCCGAGCGCGGACGGCTCCTCTCGGTCGTCCTCTTCGACCTGGACCACTTCAAGGCATACAACGACCAGTGGGGGCACGCAGGCGGTGACGAGGCCCTTCGGGTCTTCGCGAACATCCTGGGGCCCACGACGCGACGCATGGACCTGTCCGCCCGCTTCGGCGGAGAGGAGTTCGTCTCCGTGCTCACCAGCACGGACACGGAAGGCGGGCTCGTCTTCGCGGACCGGATCCGCGAGGCGCTCGCCGAAACCACGATCGGCACGGGAGGGCGCCTGACCGTCAGCGCCGGGCTCGCGACCTACCATCCGAGCATGCGGTCGCCCGACGAGCTGCTCGCCGCAGCGGACCACGCGCTGTACCAGGCGAAGCGGGAGGGACGCAACTGCGTGCGGATGTTCAGCCCGGCCATGATGGACCATGCCCTGCCTTCGTCCGACGCCGCGGACGGGCTTCTCGAGATGCTGGGTGCTCGCGAGCCCTCCGAGTACCCACGGCAAAGCCAGGACATCGGCCGAACTCGCCCCCCGCTCACGCTTCTCCCCCATCAGATCACGGGCTTCGGCGCCGGCCGCAGGGTGCTCGTCGTGGAGGACGACAGCCAGGTACGCTCCCTGCTCGTGTCGTACCTGGGTCGCGAGGGCTTCGACGTCACCGAAGCCACCGACGTCTCGTCGGGGATCGAGAAGCTCGGTCACGAGTTCGACGTGGTCGTATCGGACATCCGCCTTCCGGGCGCATCGGGCATCGAGTTGGTGGCGGCGGTCAAGTCGCGCTGGCCGAGCACGCCGGTTCTGGTCATCACGGGGCTGCAGGACGCTCAAATCGCCGCAGAGGCGCTGAATGCGGGCGCCGACCGCTATCTCTTCAAGCCGTTCGGGATGCCGGACCTGCGCCGTCATCTGATCGACGCCCTCGAACGTCGTGACCGGCGGCTCCGGGACCGGGCGGCGCGCCACTCGTTGTCGGATGGGGCCCTCGAGCGCGAGCGGCGGGCCCGGGAGGCGATCGTGCACGCGGTACGCTCGCTCATGGACGCCCTGGAGACGCGCGTCACCTCGACCCGAGGGCACGGGACGCGGGTCGCGGCCTACGCCGGTCGCATCGCGGAGGTGCTGGACCCCGGGTCCGAGCGGATCGCACGGTCCACGCTACAGCTCGCGTGCGAGGTGCACGATGTCGGCAAGATCGCCGTCCCGCACAGCGTGCTCGACAAAACGGGGCCCCTCACGTCCGAGGACATGGAGCTGATCCGCGACCATCCCTCGCTCGGCCGGAAGATCCTCGAGCCCCTCCTCGGCGACGAGCAGATCCTCTCCGTGGTGACGTGGCACCACGAACGGTGGGACGGCGCGGGCTATCCGGACGGCCTCAAGGGTGAAGCGATCCCCCTCGAGGCTCGCCTCGTCGCGCTCTGCAACGCGCTCGATGCGATGACCTCGGAAGAGTCGCGCAGCACCCGCAGGAGCTGGGACGACGCCGTCCGGGAGATCCGGACGGGAGCGGGCAAGCAGTTCGACCCACAGGTCGTCGACGCGATGGAATCGTGCATCGAGGATCTGCGGGGGCTGTTCGACGGCCAGGCGCCGGAGCCCACCCCGGAGGCCGGCTGAAGCGAAGTCGCGGGGGCCGGGCTCAGAAGGAGAAGACGAGCGCGACCGACGCAACCACGTAGCGCATGCGCAGCGTGCCACGGCCGTCGGGGAGTCCGACGTTGACCGCCCTGAACCAGACGCCCGGATTGAGGCCGATGGATCGCGCGGCACCGATGAAGACGCCGAAGCCCGCATCGGCCCCGAGACCCAGTCGCGAGACCGCCGCGGGCACGTTCCCCATGCGCGGCATCTCCACACGGCTAGTCAGCGCCCCGACGCCGAGCCAGGGGAGCACCGAGCCCCTCGTGAGAAGATTCAGCCGGACTCCTCCGTCGATGCCGGTCGCGACGTAGTGGTCACCCGCGGCGCACCCGGCCGGAGCGCACCCGAACCGGTGCTGGCTGAACCCGAGGAAGATCGTGCGACGGCCCGATCCGGACAGGGCGAAGTCCAGATCGAAGCTCGGTCCGGCTCGTGTTCCCTCCCCTGCCGCGTGCCCGGAGCGCAGCCCGCCCAGGGGTAGCGCCGCTCCTCCGCCCACCTCGAGCACGAGTGGAGCGGCCTGGGCGCGCAGCGTTCGCGCGTCTGCGAACGCCACCGCCAGCAGCAGCGACAACGCATACACCGACAACCGGCTGATCATCTTCACGTCTCGGCCTCCGATGCTCCTGGTTCGCCGTCTGCTCCTCCAGGCACCCCGCCCTCTTCCTCCTGAGCAGGAAACTCGTCGGTGAGGGTGACTTCCGGCTCCTCCGGCGTAACCTCGGCGACACGTCCTTCCCAGCGACGCATCATCTGGATGAACGCCCGGGCGATGTCCTTGTCGAACTCGGGACCCGCTCCTTCCTCGATGATCTTGAGCGCGCGCTCGGCCGGCCACGCCTCGCGATAGGGTCGATCGGTCCGCAGCGCATCGAAGACGTCGCAGACGTGAACGAGGTTGCTCGCGTTGTGGCAGGGCCTCGGGTACCGGGGAGTCGGATACCCGCCGCCATCGATACGTATGTGGTGCTCGTACGCGACCACGGCGGCCAGATCGAGGTGCTCTTCCGTCTCCAGGATGATCCTGGCACCCTCGACGGTGTGGCTGTTCATCACCAGGCGCTCCTCGTCGGTGAGCTTGCCCGGCTTGTTGAGGATGTCCGTCGGAATCTTGACCTTGCCAAGGTCGTGGAGCAGCCCCGCCATGCCGAACGTGCGTACCTCCCGCGGGCTCAGGCCGAGGAACTCGGCGAGGGCCATGGTGAGGATCGAGACGTTGAGCGCGTGCGTGGTCGTGTATTGGTCGTACTCCTTGAGGCGCAGGAGCGGAATCAGATACGCCTGGTCGCCGTGCATCGCCACCGAGAGCGAGCGCACGATCGCCTGGGCCTCCAGAAGGTGGAGCTGCCGACGCTCCTTGAACTCACCGTGCAGCCATTCGATGCCCTCGAGCTCTTCGCGCAAGGAGTAGGAGAGCGTCGCCGTCGCCAACCGCTCGGCGCCCGTGCCCGTGCCGCCCTCCTCGCCCCTCAAGCCGACTTCGCCGTAGCGGATGTTCGTCGGACGTCCCTGTCGGATCTCCGCGCTGCTCACGGGCTCACCGTTCACGCGGATCCATGCCTCGTCCAGGAATGCCACAAAGTCCTCGCGGCTGACCCGATCAATGAATTCGAGGCGTTGGATACCGGCTTCGGAAAGGCGTTGCCCCCAATCCCAGCTCTTGAGCTCCCGCAGGGGACGCGAGCCCAAAAGGATCTCCTCTCCCAGAAACGTGAACGAGGGGATCGGCGTCTCGTCCTGAAGGTCCGACAACGCGCCGTATGCGTGGTCGATGGCGCGCTCCCGAGCGGGGTGCCCGTCCTTGTAGAGGTTCATCGTGGCCAGGGCCTGCGCGAGCCCGGACAGAAACCGCGGTGCGGGAGCCGCCATCACGAGCCTCCCAATCCGAGCTGCTTCTGGAGGTCGGGCGTCGCACCGGCTCGTACGGCGCCTCGAATCGCCGGATCCTTCGCGTGCGCGGCCATCTTGAGGACCGCGAGCGCCTGTGGGTTGGTCGACCACCGGTGGGCCAGCGTGTTCAGCGCCGCGAGCACCTCGGGCGAGTTGCCGGCCAGCTTGGCGCGCCCGAAGAGGGTCTTGCCCGGAGAGACGAGCTCCAGAAGGACATTCATGGCCAGCGGCGAGTCCGTCGCTTTGAGGGTCTTCGCTCCCAGGGCCCGAATCTCGGCGGACCGGTCGTGCGACGCGACCACACGGTTCGCGAGCGTCGGCAGCACGGCGTCCGGAACGCGGTCTCCGAGCTCCAGCAGCCCCATCCGGACCATCCGTTCGTCGTCATCGCTGAGGGCCGCCACCAGCGCGCGATCGCGACGGGCCGGATGACGTAGCGCCAGCGGGAGCGCTTCGCGGCGCACGCGCGGATCCGCATGCTCGAGAAAGGGCTGCGGGTCGAAGCCCTCGGGAAGAGGATCGAGGCGCTGCAGCAGCGCGAGCATGTTCCGCAGGACGAACCACCGCCCGTCCGCGAGACGCTCCACCGTGCGCTGCCCGACCCAGGGGCCCATGCCCACGAGGGCGTCGAACACCCTCCTGCGGACCGCGCGCGAGTCGGATTCGGCGAGCACGTCGAGGAGCGGGTCGACCGCCGCCGAGCCCATTCGACCGATCAGGCCGGACAGCGCTTCTTCATCGACGCCCCCCGCGTGGAGGAGCTCCCGGAACTGTGCGGGGCTGGTGAGATGTCGGCGGATCCGCTCGGCGACCGAGTTTCCGGCGGGAGCCTCGTCCACGAGCTCCAGGAGCCTCCCGGTGCCGCCCTCCTTCATCAGATCCGAGACTGCTTTCGCCACGATCGGTCCGTATGCGTCGATCTCGAGAGCCGTCTCGATGACCCGCTCCGCGCCGGATATTCCACCACTCTCCTCATCCGGGGCGTTCAGGACGGGTGCCGCGCGCGAGATTGCGTCGAGCACGGCCGTGTAGGACTCGGGGTTGGGGTCCCTGAGCTCCCAGTTGTCGATGAGCGACTCGACGTTCTCTCGGAGGGCCGTGTCCGCCTGTGACCCGACGTGCGCTCCTCCCCGCTCTGCGTGAACGGCCAGCTTGCTCAAGAGGCGCGTCATGGAGCTGGAGATGGTCTGCTGTGAGCTGCTCGCGGCCGCCCGCAGAACCCTCACGACCGAATCGACCGCCAGGCTCTGGTTGGCGTCGAGCAGGAACCGCTTGCGTTGGGCCGCGTTGCCGCCGAACTGCACCAGGCGCTCCAGGGTCGGGTCGTCGAGCTCCTTCATCAGCGCAGAGACCCGTTTCCGGATCTTCTCGGCGTCGCTGCCGCGAGCGCCTTTCAGCTCCTGGGCGAGCTGGAGCAGGTAGCCGACGATGACCTGATCGTAGGCCGTCTCCCGTCCATGCTGCTCGATGGCCCGCGCGAGCACGTTGGCTTCGGGAGACTCGCCCGCGGCAGCCTCGTTCGTGAGCGCCGACTGCGCCAGCCCGAGCCAGAGGGCGGTGACGCGATCCATCTCCGCGATCGAGTCACTCTGACCGCCACGGATTTCGAGCTGCTCGTAGCCGACCCGATACACGCGTGCGTGCTCCCAGCTCGGAAACTCCTCAGGGGGCAGAAGCCCGACCGGCGTACCCTCACGCTCGCTCTCCGTGGCGAGGACTTCGAGAAGGTGCGAGATCTCGCCGGCCGTCACGCCCTTGTTGAACGAGACCGCTCCGAGCTGATGGCCGTGAAGACGGCGCGCGAGGTCGGAGAGCACGGGATGCTTCTGGTCCGTGGCGATGCCCTCGATGACGAGCTGTCGCTCCGCCACCCCGATGGACAAGGACCGGTGGTCCTCGAAGAACTCCGACAGGCGCCCGACGATGTTCTCCACCACGGGGGCGAGCGAAGGATGGCCCGCCGGATACATGGCGTAGCGGTGGACGCCGATGGAGAGCTCGACCAGAAACTCGGACAGCTCCCGCGACAGCGTCGCGTGCTTGGCCTCATGGATGGTGGCTGAGGTCTCGCTCACGTCGGACTACTCACCTGAGGGATGTCCGGTTCGACGGCCCGCCTCGAATGCTCGCCGGGCCCCCGGGGAAGTCAACCGCGCCCCGGGGTCGGCCTGGGCGAGGGAGCCAGCAAGATAGGTCTCCGATCTCCGTCTCGCACGAGCCGGCGAGCACCGACGTGACGACGTCGGCCGGCGCGTCGTCGCTCGGTACGGAGCTATTCGGGCACCTCGCGAAGCACGGCCAGCGGCGTCCGCCGCAGGAGCCCGCGGCTCCCCAGCAGACCGACGGCCACCGTCACGCCCGTGACCAGGAGCCACACCAGGCCGAGGAGACCCAGGTGGGTGGTGAACCGGAGGCCGAATGCGCGGGGAACCACAACGGCCGCCGCCACCCACGCCAGGACCAAGCCACTCGTGGTAGCGAGGGTGCCCAACGCCAGGTACTCGGAGAGAAGCACGACGAGCACCTGGCGACGTCGGGCGCCCAGCGTCCTCAGCAATGCCCCCTCCCTGACCCTCTGGACCCGCGACGTCGCGAGGGCGCCCAAAAGCACGAGGACACCCGCCAGGCCACTGAAGAGCCCCAGGAACGTCACCGCTTGACGGACCCGGCCCAGCACCGCGTCGATTGCGGCCCGGACACGCGAGAAATCGAGCGCGGACACGTTGGGAAAGCGCCGCACCAACGCTCGCTGGAGCGTCGCGCGTTCCGCAGCGTCCGGGATACGGGCCAGCACCACGAACGTCTGGGGCGCGTCATCGAGAGAGCCGGGCTGGAAGACGGCGAAGAAATTCGGCTGCAGCCTGGCCCAATCCACCGACCGGATGCTCGTCACGATCGATCGGATATCGACACCGCTCACATTCCACGTGATGCGGTCTCCGAGCCCTACGTGCAGATCGCGCGCGATCCCCTCCTCCAGCGATACCCGGACCAGCCCGTGGGCGTCGACCTGCCGACCGTCTCTGGTTCCCGGCGTCCCATCCCACCATCGGCCGGACAGAAGGGTTTCCGCCGGACCGAGGTGAGCGCGATACGTATTGCGGTAGATCCGTCGCAGCGCCCAGCCCCGGGGCCTTCGACCACCGGCCGTGTCGCCCTGGAGCTCGGTGACCGAACGGCCGTTCACCGACACGATTCGTCCAGGAACGATCGGGCTCGTCTGGGCATCGGCGCGAGCCGAGGCCGGAAGCAGCCGGAGAACGCTGTCCTTCTGGGCCTTCTGGACATCGAAAAGGAGCACGTTGGGCCGGCTGCGGGAGACCGTCACCGTGAGATCCTCCAGGAGGTTCGACTGCACCTCGAGGATCGTGCCGACCACGAACGCGCCGAACCCCAGAGCCAGCGTCACGGCCAGTGTCTGGTTCTGCGGACGGAAGAGGTTCGACACACCCTGACGCACCGGATACGTGGCCCAGGTCGGGAAGAAGCGGCGCGTGAGCCTCGCCAGGCCCCACGCGGCGGCTCCGAGCACTCCGATCGTGACTGCCAGCCCACCCGCGAATCCCAGACCCATGCGACGGTCCGGCGCTTCCATGACGCAGAGGACCGCGACGCTGGCAGCGAGCGCGCCCCACGCCATCACCCGGGCGACGTCCCAGCGGTGCCTGGACGCCTCGAAGTCCTGACGGAGCGCTTGAAGGGGCGGAACGTCGCGGACCTGTAGCAGCGGAATCAGCGCGAAGATCAGCGCCACCCACAGCCCCACACCCAGGCCCGCGGCAGCGGCCAGCGGAGAGAACCGCGGGTGGACCGGCACGGGCAACGCCGCCGAGAGCGCCACGGGCAGCACACGTTGGAGGACCAGGCCCGTCACGACGCCGAGCGCCGACCCGACGAAGCCGAGCGTCGCCGCCTGGACCACGTACGCCAGGAACACCGTCCATTGGTCGGCGCCCAGGCAGCGCAGAATGGCGACGCCGGGACGACGCTCGCGGATGTAGACGTGGATCGCGCTGCCGACCCCGATCCCGCCCAGCAGGAGTGCCGCAAGGCCCACGAGCCCGAGGAATCGTCCGAGGAATCGGACGCTGCGGGCGAGGCGGTCCGCCTGCTCCTTGGCGAAGGTGATCCGGACGTCTGCGGCTCGGAACGCCACATCGTAGCGGGCGCTCAGGGCCTGACGCGCCGATGCGTCCGGCATGCGCAGGTAGATCGCGTACCGTGCCAGGCTTCCGAACCCGAGCAGGCCGGCACGGTCGAGATCGGATCGAGTGACGTACACACGCGGCCCGATGGCGGTCTCGTAACCGAGGTCCGTCGGTGCATCCTCCACGGTGCCGGCGATGCGGAGGTGGGCGTGCCCGATCGCGAGGCTGTCCCCCACGTGCGTGCGCAGTTGTGTGAGAACGGCCGGATCGACCAGGACCGTCTTGCCGGCTCGCAGTGCGGCCCACGCGCCGACCGGGGTCGTCTTCATCTTGCCGTAGAACGGAAAGCCCCCCTGAACCGCACGGACCTGGAGCAGCCGCACGTCACCGCTCGACGGCGCGAGCACCATCGACATCACGGTCGTGACCCGGCTGACGTCCACGCCGGACTCGGACAGCGAATCGACGACCCGGGAGACCGAGTCGGGGAACGGGCGGTTGGCTGACAGCCTCACGTCGGCCCCGAGGAGCACGTCGGCCTGAGCCTGTACCGAACGGGCGACATCGGAGCGGAACGAGTGGATCGACACGAGCGCGGCCACGCCGAGCGTTATGGAGCCCATGTAGACGCCCACCCGTCGAAGGCCGTGGCGCCCTTCCCTGAGCGCCAGCCGCAGGGCGAAGGCGGGTCTCACGGGCGTGGCGCCGGCTCGTCCGACACGATGGTCCCCCCGGCCAGGCGCACCACGCGGTGTGCGCGCCGCGCCAACGCGCTGTCGTGGGTCACCAGCACCAGGGTCGTCCGGGCCTCCCGATTCAGCTCCTCGAGCATGGTGACGATCGTCGCGCCGGTCTCCTGGTCGAGGTTTCCGGTCGGCTCGTCCGCAAACAGGATGCGCGGCTCGTTTGCGAACGCCCGCGCCAGCGCGACGCGCTGCTGCTCGCCTCCCGAGAGCTGTGCGGGGTAGTGCCCGAGACGGTCGCCGAGGCCCACGCGGGCGAGAAGGGCGCCGGCGCGTGATCTCGCTTCGCCACGGCCTCGGCCGCGTAGCTCGAGTGGCACCAGAACGTTCTCGAGGGCGGTCAGCGTGGGCAGGAGATGGAAGGTCTGGAAGACGAAGCCGACGTGCGCGGCACGAAACTCTGCCCGCTCGTCCTCGGTAAGAGCGAACAGGTCCTGGCCGTCGAGCATGACGGACCCGCCGGTGGGCTCGTCCAGGCCGGCGAGAAGACCGAGCAGCGTGGTCTTGCCACTCCCGGAAGGTCCGACGACGGCCACGAACGACTCGGGTGCCACGTGCAGGTCCACGGAGTGCAGGACCTGAAGCGGGCGCCCCCCGCTCCGATACGTCTTTTCGAGGCCACGCGCCACGATCATCATGCCAAGCCGCCTCTCCGTCGTTCTGTCCGTGTGCGTCCTCGCCGCATGCGGTCGCTCACAGGCCCCACAGGCCGCGTCGTCTGCGAGCCCTGGTGTCGCCTCGAACGCTCCGGCGGACTCCGTGTTCGCCACGACCGACTCGGCAAGCGCCGACTCGGCCTCGCACGCCGCGCGCCCGGTGGTGGTCTTCCTGGGCACGAGCCTCACGGCGGGCCTCGGGCTCGCCCGGGAAGAGGATACCTACGTATCGCGACTCGCGGAACTCGCGGACTCGGCCGGACTCCCGATTCGCGCAGTAAACGCGGGGGTGTCGGGGGATACGAGCGCGGACGGGCTCTCCAGGCTCCCCTGGATCCTGAGGAGCCACCTGGACGTTCTGGTCATCGAGCTGGGCGCGAACGACGGACTGCGTGGGCAGGATCCCGACGCCCTCGCCAGGAACCTCCGTGCGATCATCGACAAGACGCGCGCTGCCTACCCTCGTGTCCGTATCATCCTCCTGGGGATGGAAGCACCGCCGAACCTGGGTCAGCGATACACCAAGCGCTTCCACGAGGTCTTTCCCGAAGTCGCACGTGAGGAGCACACCGCCTTCGTTCCGTTCCTGCTCGCGGGCGTCGGAGGCGTGCCGGCCCTGAACCAGGCCGATCGCATACATCCCAACGCGAAGGGAGAGATCATCCTCGCGCACAACGTCTGGCCGACGCTCGAGCGTGTGCTTCGGTCGCTTCCGCTCGAACACGAGCGCTCCGGCGCCCACGGCTCATGAGCCCGACCGGTGAGGTGGCGACCCGCTCGTGGGATCACACCGGATCCCGGTGACGAGGCACACCAGGCTCCCCGTCGCCGGCGACAGCGCCGGGACGTCGTAGGAAGCGAGTCTTTCGGGTGTGACGAGTAGCGCTCGGTTAGATCTGCTGTCTCGCCCAGGCGATGAGGTCGCGGTTGTTCTTCGTCTTCCTCATGATGTTCAGGAGCTCCTGCATTCCGTCCGACACGCCGACGCCGGCGAGCTGACGGCGCATCGCCCGCGAGAGCCAGAGCGCGTCGTCGTCGAGCAGCAACTCCTCCTTGCGGGTCGCCGAAGCGGACAGGTCGATGGCCGGATAGATCCGCTTGTCGGCCAGATCCCTGGACAGGACGAGCTCGCTGTTTCCGGTGCCCTTGAATTCCTCGAAGATCACCTGGTCCATGCGCGAGCCCGTGTCCACGAGCGCGGTGGCGATGATCGTCAGGGAGCCACCACCCTGGTCGGGCGCGATCTTGCGCGCGCTGCCGAGGAAGCGCTTCGGCTTCTCGAGCGACTGCGCGTCGAGACCGCCGGACAGGGTGCGTCCGCTGCCCTCCTCGACGGTGTTGTATGCCCGGGCCAGCCGGGTGATGGAATCGAGGATGATGACCACGTCCTCACCCATCTCCACGCGCCTGCGCGCCCGCTCCAGCGTCATCTCCGCAACCTGGCAGTGACGCTCGGCCGCACGATCGAACGTCGAGGCGATCACCTCGCCGAAGCCGCACGCCTCCATCTCCGTCACTTCCTCGGGACGCTCGTCGACGAGGAGGATGAGGAGGTGGCACTCCGGGTTGTTCGTCACGATCCCTTCGGCCACCGCTTGGAGCACGGTGGTCTTTCCGGCCTTGGCGGGCGCCACGATGAGCGCTCGCTGTCCCTTGCCGAACGGGCAGAACAGGTCGATCACACGGTTCGTGTAGTCGTCCTGACCCCGCACCGTGCGGCCGCACTCCAGCCGCAGCTGGTGATCGGGATGCATGGCGCTGAGGCGCTGGAAGTCCGGGCGGCGCCGCAGCGCGTCCGGCTCGAGATCGTTGACCCGGTGCAGGTACGACAGCGGCGGGCTCTTGCCGTTGCGGGGTCGGCTCCCGGCCACCCCCATCAACTCGTCACCCGTGCGAAGCCCGAACTTCTGGATGAGTCGGGCGCTCACATAGATGTCGTCCTTGCTCGGGGTGTATCCCGCCTCACGCAGGCGTACGAACCCCGAACCGCTGCCCAGGACCTCGAGGAGGCCGAGCGGACGGGCGAGCTTTGCGAGCTCTTCCGGGTCGTCCGGAAGGGACGGATCGGGATCGTCTCCCCCGCCTCCGCCTCCGTTTCCATTTCCGTTGTTGGTCCCGTTCGAACCCTGGGACCGCTTGTGGCGCGGGCGGCGTCCACGTCGGCGATTACGTCTACCACGCCGAGGCTTGGACTCACCCCCGTCGCCGCTCTGAATTTCTGGCGATTCGGGCACGTCTGAACCCATGTTTCCGGGAAAGGCTTCACGACACCTAGGCGGTCGTGCACCTGTCGGGAGGACACTCCGGACTCGGAGAAGATGAATCGGGTCCGATCAGCTGACCGAGAGGGCCGCTGGGATCGACGACGAACGTCGATGGACTCCCGTAACTTTCATCGTTCGCCCGCGCAGATCAAGGCGGGGCTCCGGGCATCCTTGATTCGGAACAGGTCCAATATGACCTCATCGGATCGAGGACGCCACTGGGAGGTTTCCCGCCCATGATACGCCGATCGGCCGCTGGTGTTTCCTGGCCGTCACTCCGGGCTTCCGCAGGCGTGTCTCGCGGACGTCGCCGGGTGTCCCCCAGGCCGGACACATCGATCCGCCCCCAGGCTGCGCGTATCCTCGTAAGTGGTTACATGCAAGCGACTTGAGCGCTGCTCTGGTGCGTGGCACGTCCCATGCGACAAGGGAGGTCAGGACCACTACAGGGAGGACACCGTGCGTACCTCGACTCGAACGACCTTGACGCTCGCGGCCCTCCTGGTGCTGTCGCCCCTGTCCGGGCGTGCCCAGACCGCCGCGTCGCTCACCATGGAATTCGGCTCGCTCTTCAGTGGCGTGAGACTGGGCCTCGGCGTCGGCATCCACCGACCCGGGTCGGTCTTCTTCGGCACCTCGCTCGGACTGTACCACTACTCGCCGTGGGCCGCCTCTCCATACGGCATTTACTCCGACAACTACGATGGATGGGGGATGGGCTACCGTGGCCACCGATACCTTCTCGCGTCCTCGTGCTTCGACCCGTACTGGGGCTCGTATTGGGATCCGTACGGATACGGTTGGCGCGACGGGTGTGGATACGGGTACGGGATCGGGTGGACCGGGCGTTGGTGGCGATCGTATCGCCGCGGGACGACGATCCTGGTGTCGACCTACTGGCGCGACCCGTTCTCGACCCCCTGGGGACCCTTTTGGGCCTACGACCCGTGGGGATGGTACTGGGACGGCTTCTGGGGCCGGGTGACGCATCCTGGCTGGAGGGGATGGGGCGGAGACGGATGGTACGCCGGCCGTGGTTACTACGGGCGAGGGTACTACGGGCGAGGTGCCAGGACGGCGCGCCGCCCGGCCATCGGCGTCCCGGGCTACAAGGAAGGGCCCCGCGTCCAGACCGGGCGCACGGCCAAGCCGCGCCCGGGTGCGGTGGCGCCTGCCTCGCCGCAGACGCCCCGGACGGCCCGACCGAGGGTGACGGCTCCCCGGCGCCCCGCGGCCGAAGTGGGACCGGACAGGGCTCCGACCCGACGGGCACGCCCATCGGACCGGGCACGGC
>JBJKRT010000100.1:0-5947 GCA_046704545.1 Longimicrobiales bacterium | reverse complement strand
GGGCGTCCGGGTCGATCACGACCGAATCGGGACGCTCGGGCGTGGTCACCTCGATCACCTGACGCCAGTCGCGCGACGTCAGGCGCTGGCGGTGCGAGCCGACCTGGAGCGTCACGGGCATCCAGGCCCCGCCCCCGCGGATGACCTCGACCCGCGTCACCCAGCCGCTTCCGGTGTGCGTCGTGGTCGCGTCGCCGATTCCGTAATCCAGGCGCAGGTTCGTGTCGAGCCACTCGTGGAAGAACCACCCCAGCTCCTGGCCACTCGCCTGCTCCATGGCCTTCTCGAGATCCCCCGGCGTCACGTGGTGGAACCGGTTGTCGAGCGAGTAGCGCATGAGCCCTCGCTCGAACGTGGAGTCCCCGAGAAGCTGCCGCATCATGTGGAAGAACGCCGCCCCCTTGCTGTACGACATGATCGCGTACATCCGGTAATCGACGAACTGGGACGAAGGGTAGTCGACGGGCTCCGTGAGCCCCTGCCGCTCGAAGCGCGCCAGGCCGTCGAATTCCCTGCGGCGCACGTCGGTGCGACCGTGCTCCTCCGTGTACCAGTCGTTCATGAAGGTCGCGAACCCCTCCTCCTGCCACGCGTGCTTCCACTCGTTGCTGGCCAGGATCCCCATGGCCCACTGGTGCGTGAACTCGTGGGTGATGAGGCCCTGCGAGGCTCCTCCGTTCATGACCATCATCGGGAACTCCGTACCGCCACCCTCGATCCGGTGCAGGTTCGTGATCTGCGGGTACGGGTAGGCCCCCATCTTCGTCTCGAGCCACTCGAGCGCCCGCTTCGAGCGCTCCACGGCCTTGCCCCCGGCCCACGAGGTGTCGCCGGGCTGGTAGAGAACGTGGATGAGCACCTTCCCGGCCCTGCCGCCCTCGTAGATGTAGTCCGGCGCGGTGCTCCACGCGAAGTGGTGCACGTTCCGCGCCAGCCACCGCACGCGCTTCCGGCCGGCCGCCGGCCTGCCGGTGAGGAGCCCCAGGGACTCGGCCGGTGGGTCACCGAACGCGTCGCGGGCGTATTCGACCGTCTGTCCGGGGGCGGCCGCCTTCCGCCAACCGGGGTCACCCTCGACCGGAACGCCCGTCGCGCCGATCACCTGATCGGAGCGAACGTCGAGCGTGACGTCCCAGGTCGCGAACTCCCCGTAGAACTCTCCCTGCGGAAGGAGCACGTGGTACTCCCACCCGTCCTTGTCGTACGCGGCGATGCGCGGATACCACTGTGCGAAGTCCCAGTGGCGGCCGCGCCGTCCCTGCCGCCTCGGAACCGTCGAGGGACGCGCGTCCCAGTTCAGGTCGACCACCACGCTGTCGCCCGGCGCGAGCGGATGGGGAAGCGGCACGGCCGCCACGGTGGAGTCGGGCGCGAACGGGTAGACGGGGTGCTCGGGCGTGCCGTCGACCCGCACCGGCGCGGTGAAGCGCTCGAAGCCCTGGTCGGCGGGTGCCAGATCCTGGTAGCGCCGGATCCCGAACTCGAGTTGCCGGCGCGCCCACGCGCTGTTGGGCCTGAACGCGTTCAGGTACTGGTGAAAGTAGAGCGTGTCGAGCGTGACCGGCGCATGGTTCACGTAACGCATGCGGGCCCGTCCGTGCAGGACCTGGGCGTCTTCGTCGAGGAGCGCCTCGATCCGGTACGAGACTCCCTGCTCGAAGTAGGCGGTATCGGCTTGCGGAGGCGCCGCGAGGGCGGCCACCGCGATGAGCGTCGCGATCATGATTCCTTCCAGTGGAGAACGGGGAGTGCGCGTAATGGCTACGCCCCCCGATCAGGAGCGTCAAGCGGGCGGGCTCGGACCTCTGGTCCCGTTCGTGCATATCGAATCACACCGGGCCATCCGGCAAGATTCGCATTGAGGAGAAGGAGTCATCCATGATCGACAAGACCCGCCCGCTCGGCGACTCCGGCATCGAGGTCTCGACCGTGGGCCTCGGCTGTATGGGGCTTTCCGAATTCTACGGCCCGCCGACCCCCACCGCCGACGCCGTCAAGCTCATCCACGAAGCGATCGACCACGGCGTCACGCATTTCGACACCGCCGAGATGTACGGCATCGGCCACAACGAGACGCTGGTGGGCCGGGCGCTCGCCGGCCGTCGTGACGAGGTCGTGCTGGCGACGAAGTTCGGGCCCATGCGCGCCGCCGACGGCACGAGGCTGGGCGTGGACGGCTCTCCCGAGAACGTGCGCCGCGCCTCCGAAGGGAGCCTGGAGCGTCTGGGCACGGACCATATCGACCTCTACTACCTCCATCGCGTGGATCCCGACACGCCCATCGAGGAGACCGTCGGAGCCATGGCCCGCCTCGTCGAGGAGGGGAAGGTCCGGGCGCTGGGGCTGTCGGAGGCATCGGCGGAGACGCTCCGCAGGGCCCATGCGGTACATCCGATCAGCGCGCTCCAGACCGAGTACTCGCTGTTCAGCCGCGACATCGAGGACGAGATCCTGCCGACGTGCCGGGATCTGGGCGTCACGCTGGTCGCGTACTCCCCGCTCGGGAGAGGACTCCTCACGGGGAGCTACGACCGGAGCTACCGCCCGGAGGAAGGCGATTTTCGCGGAGATTCACAGCCGCGCTTCGCCGGCGACAACTTCGAGAGGAACCTCGACCTCGTGGAGACGGTCAAGGACGTGGCGGCGCGTCACGGCGTCACGCCCGCGCAGGTCGCGCTGGCGTGGGTGCTCGGCCGGGGCGATGACGTCGTGTCGATTCCCGGGACGACGAAGCCGAAGCACCTGCATACCAACCTCGGCGCGCTCGAGGTGGAGCTCACGCCGGCCGATCTGGAGGCGCTCGATCCGCTCGGAAGCGAGGTGCGGGGAGCGCGCTACACCCCCGCGGGGATGGCCGCGATCAACCGCTGAGCACCGGAGGGTGGAGGCGGATCGGAACGTCACTCTTGCCCCCCGATCCGCCCCCACCCTACCGTTGCGGTTAACCCCCCAGGGCTCTTGAACCGTCAACCCATCGAGAGCCATGGCCAAGAAGCAGCGGGAGACGAAGAAGTACTTCCGGATCCTGTCCATCGACGGTGGCGGCATCCGCGGCATCATCCCGGCCGCCGTCCTGAGCACCGTGGAGCGGTTGATCCGGAATCTGCGGGGCGACGATACGCTCAACATCGGCGATTGCTTCGACCTCGTCGCCGGAACGAGCACCGGCGGCATCCTCACGTGCCTCTACCTAGCTCCGGATCCGAATCACCCGACACGGGCGCGCTTCAGCGCGGAAGACGGGCTGGACCTCTACCTGCGCAACGGGGACGAGATCTTCGACCGCTCGATCTGGAAGTTCATCGGGTCGCTGGGAGGCCTGGCCGACGAAAAGTACCCGTCCAAGCCGCTCGAAGAGGCGCTCGAGCGCTATCTCGGTGACGTCGACCTGAAGGACCTGATCAAGCCCTGTCTGGTAACCGCTTACTCGACCAAGGACTTCCGGCCCTACTTCTTCACCCAGCACGACGCGGGGGAGAGCCCGAAGCAGAACTATCTCGTGCGCGAGGTCGCGCGCTCGACGTCCGCCGCGCCGACGTACTTCGAGGCGGCGATGCCGGAAAGCCTCGACGACGTCCCCAACGCCATGCCGATGATCGACGGAGGCGTGTTCGCGAACAACCCCACGGCGTGCGCGTTCGTGGAGGCCGTGCGATCGGACAAGCTGGCCCAGGGCGTCGAGAACGTGGTGATCCTCTCCCTGGGCACGGGCCGCTCCCCCAAGTCGATTCCGTACAGCGAGTGCAAGGGATGGGGACAGGCGGCCTGGCTCAGGCCGTTGCTCGACATCCTCATGGAAGGCGTGTCGCAGACGGTCGATTTCCAGCTCCGGACCGTCTTCGAGAGCCTGGGCATCGGGTCCCAGTACCTGAGGATCAACGGCAGCTTTCGCGACGCGGAGCACGGCCTCGAGATTCCCGGCCTGGATCCGTCCATGGACCACGCCTCCCGCGACAACATGAGCAAGCTCGAGCGCTTCGGACGGCGGCTCGCCGAAATCCACGAGCCCGAGCTGACGAAGTTCGTGGAGGACTACTTCCGAAGCTGATCCCACGCTTCCCCTCCCCTGCCTCTAACACCTCGGGCCCTTCGGGTGTCAAGTTGGATGACTCCCATTGCGGGGACGGTACCACCGGGGTCGCCGGCCCTGCCGCGCGATCTCACCTCCCCGTTCACGGATGGGTCGACGGGTTGGTTTCAATGGACGAACAGGGGATACGTCATGGCGAAGCATGTCATTGATCTTCGGATGTGGATGCTGGGGCTGATGGGCGTCGCCCTCGCCGCGCCGGCAGGGCTGTCGGCGCAGCAGAAGGGCGACACGATACCAGGCCTCAGGCCGTACGTGGTGGGTCAGGCGAAGCCGCCGGCGGAGCAGGGTCAGCAGATGGTCTCGATGACGCTCGACGGAGCGATCGCCCGGGCGCTGAAGTCGAACCTGAACATCCAGTCGATCCAGCTCGACCCCCAGATCCAGCAGTACTCGCTGTTGTCGGCCGAGGCGGCGTTCAGCCCGACGTTCAGCACGAATCTGGGCTACAACAAGTCGACGGCGTTGCCGACCAGCCAGCTCGATGCCGGCCAGAACAACGCCGTCAACCTGCAGAAGCGGTACACGTTCAACGGCTCGCTGCGGAAGCCGCTGCCGTGGTTCGGCAGTCAGTTCAGCGTGAACTTCAACAACAGCCGCACCGCTTCGAACAACGCGTTCTCGACCTACAATCCGAGCTACAGCTCCACGCTCAGCCTGAACTTCACGCAGCCGCTGCTGGCGGGCTTCCTTCACGACAACCAGCGCGCGGCGGTGAAGACGCAGGAGATCCAGAGCACCATCACCAACCTCCAGGTGAAGAGCCAGGTCGCGAACATCACGAACCAGGTGCGCCGGTCGTACTGGGCGCTGCGTGCCGCGATCGAGCAGATCGAGATCCAGAAGCGCAACCTCGCCGAGGCGAGGGAGCTGCTCCATCAGGACAGCCTGCAGATGCGCGTCGGCCAGATGACCGAGATCCAGACGCTCCAGGCCGTGGCTCAGGTGGCGAGCGCCGAGCAGGCGCTCCTGAGCGCGCAGATCACGTGGCGCAATCAGGACCTCTCGTTCAAGCAGCTTCTGGTGAGCGGCCCGCAGGATCCGCTTCTCGGCGAGATCGTGGACCCGACGACCGACCCGCCGGAGGAGCAGCAGCCGGTGGACATCCAGGCCGCCATCCAGACGGCGCTCAAGAACCGGACGGACATTCAGGAGCAGCGTCGCCAGCGGGACATCAGCCAGGTCAACCTGGACGTGAGCAAGAGCAACACCCTGCCCAACCTGACGCTTTCGGCGGGCTATTCCCTCCAGGGCGTCGGCGGAGACCAGTACAATCGGTCCGGACTCGGCGGCCAGCCCGTGCTGCTCGCCCCCGGGGGCTACTCGGACGCGCTCCAGAACATCCGCAACCTCGACGCGCCGACGTGGAGCTTCACGCTGCAGGGCTCCTATCCGATCGGCACGAACCAGAACAAGGCGAACCTCCAGCGGGCGAGGCTCCAGCTCAGGCAGAGCGACCTGGCCCTGAAGAGCCAGGAGCTGACGATCATCACCCAGGTGACGAACGCCGGCAACGCCGTGCGCAACGCCTACCTGCAGCTGCAAGCGGCGCACCGCGCCCGTCAGGCCGCCGAGCTCAGCTTCCAGGGTGAGATGAAGCGCTTCAGCGTGGGTGCGGCCACGAACTACGAGGTCGTGCAGTCGCAGAACCAGCTGACGCAGGCCCGTCTCTCCGAGCTCCAGGCCGTGATCAACAACGTCAACGCGATCGCGCAGTACAAGCTGGTCCAGGAGGTCGGCGGCACCTCGGGCGGAAGCTCGAGCAGCGGCTTCGGCGGCTGATCCCCAACCCCGTCGGCCCCCGCCGGCGCGCCACCCGCCACCGGGGAGGCGCGCCGGTCGTCTCTTCTGGCTGGT
>JBJKRT010000099.1:0-30514 GCA_046704545.1 Longimicrobiales bacterium | reverse complement strand
CGATGCAGGACGAGACGGCGGCCAAGATGCACGACGCGCAGGACCACGTCCGCGAGCACCAGCCCGAAGAGGGTGAGGAGCCCGAAGACGACCGTGAGACCGCGTTCGAGCCGACGACCACAGGAGTGCCGTTCGACCAGCTCGCGCGGATCAACGAGCTCATGGTGAGCCTGCCCGAAGGATTCACCCCGCACCCGAAGCTCTGGCGCCAGTTCGAGCGTCGCGCGAAGGACTTCGCGCCCGAGCGCGCCGTGGATTGGGGTCACGCCGAGGGGCTCGCGCTCGGCAGCCTGCTCGAGGAGGGTATCCCGATCCGCCTGAGCGGGCAGGACACCCAGCGGGGCACGTTCAGCCACCGCCACCTCGTGCTGCACGACGCGGAGACGGGCGGCGAGACCGTGCCGCTCCAGCAGGTGTCCGACACCCGCCTGGAAGTCTACAACTCGCCCCTCACGGAGACGGCGGTGCTGGGCTTCGAGTACGGGTATTCCGTCGGAGCCGATACGGACTTCGTCGTATGGGAAGCGCAGTTCGGCGACTTCGTGAACGTCGCGCAGGTCATCATCGACCAGTTCCTCTCGTCGGGGCGCACGAAGTGGGAGCAGTACTCACGCCTCACGCTCCTCCTGCCACACGGCTACGAAGGGCAGGGCCCCGAGCACTCGAGCGCGCGGCTTGAGCGGTTCCTCCAGCTCTGCGCGGAGGACAACCTGCGGGTCGTCTACCCCACGACGCCGGCGCAGTACTTCCACCTCCTGAGGCGTCAGGCACACATGCGCCCCGAGCGGCCGCTGGTGGTCATGACGCCGAAGAGCCTGCTGCGCCTGCCGGCCGCCACGTCGCCGGTCTCGACGCTGATGGACGGGCGCTTCGAGCCGGCGATCGCCGACCCCGGCGTCGAGGACGAAGACAAGGTCGAACGGCTGGTGCTGTGCTCCGGCAAGGTCTACTACGACATCCAGGCCCACGCCCGGCGCGGCGAAGCGGACACGGCCGCCGTTTGCCGACTGGAGCAGCTCTATCCGTTCCCGGCCGACGACCTTCGTGAGATCGCTGCGCGCTATCCCCGGCTGACGGAGATCGTCTGGACCCAGGAGGAGCCGAGCAACATGGGCGCCCTGAACTGGGTGGGCCCGCGCCTGCGCGGTGTCATCCCCCGCAAGGTCACGCTGTCCTACGTAGCACGGCCGGAGCGGGCGAGCCCCGCCGAAGGCAAGGCCAAGGAGCACCGGACGCAGCAGGAGCGGATCGTGCTGGAGGCGCTGGCACTGGAGGAGCCGAAGCCGGAATCCTGACGCGGCGATAATGCGCCGCACGGAAGGCCACCTTCCGGGGTTGCCGCGGCGGTTCCCTCCTCGCGACCGCCCGGGCAGAGCCCGGAGCTGCTCCTCACCAAGCGATGAGGAGCTTACCGAAGGTCCGGTTCTCCTCCATGAGTCGATGGGCGTCGGCGGCCTGGTCCGGACCGAAGGTACGATCCACGATCGGCTTCACCCACCCGTCCTCGAACCAGGGGACGACGCGCTCCTCGAAGGCCCGGGCGAGGCTCGCCTTCTCCCCGGTCGAACGAGCGCGCAGGACCGTTCCCCGGATCGACGCACGCCGCCGCACGAGCGCGCCCAGGTCGATCTCCACCCGTGCGCCGCTCGGCGTTCCCACGACCACGTGGCGCCCCAGAGGCGCGAGCACGCGCTGGTTGCCCGCCAGGTAGGCGGCGCCCACCAGGTCGAGGATCACGTCCACGCCTCGACCGTCCGTGGCCTCGAGCACACGCTCCGGCCAGGTGTCGTCCGCCACGACGGCTTCGTCGAGTCCCAGCTCCCCGGCCCGGGCGAGCTTCTCCGGGGTGCGCGAGGTTCCCACGGAGCGGGCACCGGCTGCGCGGGCGAGCTGGATCGCCGCGGTCCCGACCCCACTCCCGGCGGCGTGCACCAGGAGCGTCTCACCGGCCGAGAGCCCCTCCTGGACGAAGACCGCGTCGAACGCGGTCATGAACGCCTCCGGAATGGCGGCGGCGGCCTGCAGCTCCACGCGCTCGGGAGCCGGCACGAGCGTAGAAGCGGGGACGACGACATACTCCGCGTAGGCGCCTCCGGCGGCGAGTCCCATCACCGCCTCCTCCACCCTTCTTCCCTCCGTGTCCGGGCCGAGCGCCTCGATCGTGCCCGAGAACTCGAGACCGGGGATGTCCTCGACGACGCCGGCGGGCGGAGGGTAGCGCCCCATGCGCTGGAGCACATCCGCCCGGTTCACCCCCGAGGCGGCGACTCGGACCAACGCTTCGCCCGGTCCAGGCGCGGGACGCTCCACATCCCGGAGCTCGAGCACGTCGGGACCTCCGAACTCACGGATCACAACCGCACGCATCGTTTCGCTCATCGAAGCCTCGAAGGTCCTAGTGGACTGTAACACGTGAACGTTTAGTGCCGAAGCGCCGCTGGGGCGAGGCGCGCCGACGCAGGAATAGCAACGCTATTTCAAGGAGGTGCAACGAAGCATCCAGCGGATGCAGCCGCGCTCGAATGCAAACGTTCACGTGTTACAGTCCACTAGCCACTGAAGGATCGGTCGGAGTGCGACGCTACCCTGCGGAGCCCATGCTGTTCACGAGGTCCCCAGCGGGTGCGGTAGAAGAGGTGCCTTCATACCTTTCCTCCTTCAACCTGGAAGGCATCCATGCGACTACCCTTCAAGCTCGACCGCCCCCTCGTGTTCTTCGACCTGGAGACCACGGGGCTGAACATGAAGAGCGACCGCATCATCGAGCTCGCGCTCATTCGCGTCAGCCCGCAGGGCGACGTGCTCGAGCGGGTGAGGCGCTTCAATCCCGGAATCCCCATTCCGCCGGAGGCTACGGCCGTACACGGTATCACCGACGCAGACGTGGCCGACGAAGCCCCGTTCTGCGCGCGCGTCCGGTCGCTGGAGGAGCTGCTGGCCGACTGCGATCTCGCCGGGTTCAACATCCGCCGGTTCGACGTGCAGATGCTCCAGGAGGAGTTCCGCCGGTGCGGCCTCCGCTTCGAGCTCGAGGGACGACGCATCATCGACATGCAGACGATCTTCCACCGTGAGGAACCGAGGGACCTCTCGGCGGCGGCACGCTTCTATCTGGGCCGGGAGCACGAAGAGGCGCACGCCGCCCTCGCCGACATCCGTACCTCGGCGGCGGTTCTGAGCGCACAGTTCGAACGCTACGAAGACCTGCCCCACGACATCGACGGCCTGCATGCGTACTGCGAGCAGTACGCGCCGATCCGGACCGAGGTGGACCGATGGTTCGGCCCGGAGGACGAAGGCCGCGTCTTCCGGCGCGGAAAGCACAAGGGGCGACCCCTCGAAGAGGTCGCGCGCTCGGAGCCGGACTATCTTCACTGGATGCTCGGCGCGGACGACATGGACGAGGACGTCCTGGCGATCGTGCGAGAGGCCCTGGGCAAAGCGTCGCCCTCCGAGTCATCCGACGCCTCACCCACTTGACCAAGTCAACACGCTGAACCGGACGAACGATGTTTCTTGATCTGCATTCAGGGTTCCGTTATCTGGCGCTCCTCGCCGGTCTCGCCGTGATCGGATACGCGATCTACGGGCTGGCCACCAAGCGCCCCTACGACAAGACCATGTCCGTGCTCGGCTCGCTGTTCCGGTCGATGATGGACCTCACGGCCATTCTCGGCGTCGCGCTGCTCTTCACCGGCCGCTTCCCGGCCGGGTTGGGTGGGCACATCGGCATCATGCTGCTCGCCACGGCCATCAGCCACGTGGTGCCGCGTGTCATGCGCGGCCGCCCACCGTCGGAGCGGACGTACATGCCGTGGATCGTCGCGACGGTCGTGGCGCTGGGACTGGTGGCTGTCGGCACGCTTGCGGTAGGACAGCCGATCGTGGGCTGAGCGGGCCCTCATGGACGCCGTCTCTCCACCCCCCGCCATCGAAAGCCCGGGCGCGCGTGGGAAAGCACCCGGACCCGACGGCCTGGGTCTGGTCATGGGTGGAGGGGGAGCTCGGGCAGCGTATCAGGTCGGATTTCTCCGGCACGTCGCGAAAACGTTTCCCCAGCTCCGCATCCCGTTCATCACGGGCGTGTCCGCCGGCGCGATCAACGCGGCCCTCCTGGCGTCTCATCACGGCACATTCGCGCAGGCCACGGACGAGCTGGACCAGCTCTGGGGCAACCTCACCCTCGGCGACGTCTTCCGTGTCGACGCCCGCTCGCTCCTCTGGAACGGGCTCCGGTGGGTCCGCCAGCTCGCGGCCGGCGGCATCGGGCGAAGCCTGCCACGGGTCCGCGGGCTGGTGGACACCCGTCCTCTCCGGAGCTACTTGACCGAGGTCCTTCACGCCGTCGGCGGAGAGCTGACCGGCATCCAGTACAATCTGGCCCGAGGCAGGCTGCGCGCCGTCGCACTCAGCACGTCGAGCTATTCCACCGGCCAGTCCGTCACGTGGATCCAGGGGCAGGGCATCAAGGAGTGGGAGCGGCCTCATCGTCGGTCCCGCAGCGCGACGCTCACGATCGACCACATCATGGCCTCCGCGGCGCTGCCGCTCCTCTTTCCGGCAGTGAAGCTCGAGGACGGGTGGTACGGAGACGGAGGCATCCGCCTGCCGGCCCCGCTCGCCCCGGCGCTCCATCTCGGGGCCCGCAGGATCCTGGCGATCTCGACGCACTACGAGCGCAGCCATGCCGAGGCGGATGCGCCCGTGATCGTCGGCTACCCTCCTCCGGCGCAGGTGATGGGCGTGCTGCTCAACGCGCTTTTCCTCGATCAGCTCGATGTGGACGCGCTGCGCCTACGACGCATCAACCGACTCCTCGAGCACGTGCCGGACCAGGACCGCGGCGGGCTCCGCCCGGTGAAGCTGCTGACGCTGAGGCCCTCCGTGGACCTCGGCGTCCTGGCGCGCGAGCACGAGGAGGGCCTGCCCCGCAACTTCCGCTTCCTCACGCGCGGCCTCGGCACACATCAGACCCGTAGCCCCGACGTGCTCAGCCTGATCCTCTTCCAGCCCGATTACCTGCACGCGCTGATGGACATCGGTGAAGCCGATGCGGAGGCCCGCTCGGACGAGATCGAGACGTTCCTGAAGGACGAGACCAACGACTAGGCGTATCGCCTGCGTTGCAGCCGCGCTCCGCGGGCCGCCACTCCATCACTCCGCCCGCATCGCCACCGTCGGATCCACCCGAGTACCTCGACGTGCCGGAATCAGGCTCGCCAGAAGCGCCGCGACCGCAAGAAGCGCGACCCCGGCCGCGAGCGCCACGGGATCCATCGGCCCGATGCCGTACAGAAACGCCTTCATGGCCCGGCCGAGCACGAGCGATGCCCCCACGCCCACGGCGAGCCCTGCGCCCACCATGCTCATGGCGCCCTTGACGACCATGCCCTGCACCGAGCCGGGCTCTGCGCCGAGCGCCATCCGGATGCCGATCTCACGCGTGCGACGTGCGACGCTGTAGGCAACCACGCCGAAGATTCCCACCGCGGCCAGGATCAGCGCCAGCAGGGAGAAGCCGCCCATGACGCCGGTCAGGAAGCGACGCTCTCCGAGCGACCGGTCGATGACGTCGGTCAACGACCGGATGCGGATCGGAATGTCCGGGTCGGCCGTGTGCAGCGCCGCGCGCAGGGCCGGCACGAGGGCATCCGGATCAGCCGAGGAAGCCCGCACGATCAGGCTCCCCCCGTGCGAGAGCAGGAACGGACGCTGCCGATACGGGAAGTAGACGGTGGGGTAGGTCCCGCGCGCCACGCTCCGGGCCCGCACGTCACCCACCACGCCCACCACCCGGGCGAAGGTCCGGTCACGGACCGGATAGAAGTTGTCCATCCCTCCGCCGTTCACCGACTTGCCGATCGGATCCTGACCGGGCCAGTAGCGCTTCGCGAAGGCCTCGCTCACGATCGCCACCATGCCGCTGCCCGGGCCATCCCGCTCGTCGAAGAACCTGCCCTCGAGGAGGGGAATGCCGAGGGCGCGAAAGGCACCCGCGCTCGCGATCACGTATCCACCGGTCGACTTCTTGCTCATGTCGTCGTCGAGGTTGAGCAACGCGTTCGGCAGATAGTCCTGAATCGGCACAGAGCTGAACACTCCGACATCGGCCACGCCCGGAAGCGCACCGACCCGCGCGATCAAGCCGCTGTAGAAGCGAGCGTCGTCGGCGGGCTTGGGATACTTGCTCTGGGACAGATCCACGGGGGCGACCTCAACGCCGGAGGGGTGGAAGCCGAGGTTCTGTCGCTGCATTGCCCGGAACGACCGGACGAGCAGCCCGGACCCGACCAGCAGCACCAACGCCAGCGCCACTTCCGTGCCGACCAGGAGACGCCAGACGCGCGTGCGTCCCTGTCCCGTGCTGCTCCTGCGTGACGTCCGCAGCGCGTCCGCTGTACGGGCGCGGCTCAGGCGAAGCGCGGGGTACACGCCGAACAGCACCGCGGTCACGAGGGCGGCGACGCTCGCGAACGCCAGCACCGACGGGCTGATGGTTACCGCGCTCAGTCTGGGCAGGAACGCCGGCGCGGCTCGGTGGATCTCTCCGACCACGAGGTAGGCGACCCCCACCCCACCCGCCGCACCGAGCACCGACAGCACCAGGCTCTCCGTGAGCAGCTGCGACACGATTCGGCCGCGTGCCGCCCCGAGGGAGGTGCGTACCGCGATCTCGTGGCCGCGCGCCGCGCCGCGCGCGAGCAACGTGCTCGCCAGATTCGTGCACGCAACCAGAAGAACGAGTGCCGCGGCACCGAGCAGCAGATAGAGGGGCGCCTTCAGGTCTCCAACCACCTCGTCGAGAAGAGGCACGGTGACGGCGCCGACCGCCAGGAAGTCGGGGTCCTCGTGCGCGGCCACCGGCGCCACGACGCGCTTCGTGATCGCATTGACATCCTCACGCGCCTGCTGGAGCGAGACACCCGGGGCCAGCCGGCCGACGACGTTCCAGTTGTGCGATGACCGGCTTCCCGAGGTACCCAGGGGCTCGGCGGCGGCCCAGATCTTCGTGTCCGCGGGGTAGGCGGATCCATCCGGGATCACGCCGACGACGCGTGCGTGCTCCCCCATGACCTCGACGTCGAGGTCGTCGAGCGGCCGGGCTCCGAGCTCGTTTCGCCAGAACGAACGGCTCACGACCACGACCGGGCCCGCTCCCTCGACGTGATCCGCAGGCACCGTCAGGCGCCCACGCACCGGCTGCACGGGAAAGACCTTCCAGTAGTCCACGCTCATGAACGTGGCGGCGGCCCGCACGGGCTCGGAGCCTCCGAGCACCGTCACGTCGAACGAGCTGAGGGCGGCCAACCCCGTGAAGCTACGGCTGTCCGCGTGCCAATCCCTGTAGTTCGGCCACGAGACCCGCATGGTACCACCCTGGTTACGGGCCTCGCTGACCCAGACCAGGCGGTTCGGATGCGGATAGGACAACGGCTCGAGGAGGACGCCGTCGACGACGGAGAAGATGGCCGTGTTGGCGCCGATCCCGAGCGCGAGCGTCACGAGCGCGAGCAGGGCGAAGCCGGGGCTCTTTGCGAGCACGCGCAGCGCGTAGCGCACGTCCCTCCATACCGCGTCCAGCATCGTCATCCTCCCTTGGTGGGTCCCCCTCGCCCGTCCGCCCTCCACGCCGCCGTGAGCGCCGGGCGCCGCCACGCACAGCCGACCCTACGGACTGCGGCGACCATCGTTTCAGCCATCCGTTTCGACAATGCTGAATCCTCCACGGTTCTTTTCGGCTCTCCTCTGTGGAGTCGGACATCAACCCGAACGGAGTCGTCGGACATGAGCACCGGATTCTTCAGCCGCAACGAGCATCGCATCGACCGTGGCATTCGCATCGTTCTGGGCCTCGCGCTCCTCAGCCTCGTCTTCATCGGCCCGAAGACGATGTGGGGACTGATCGGTGTCGTGCCCCTCGTCACGGGCAGCTGCGGAACGTGCCCTCTCTATTCGCTGGTCGGGCTCAATACCTGCCCGCGCGACGGCGGCTGCTGAGTGATCGAGAGCGCGGACGTGGTTACATTCGCCACACCGTGCTTTCGAACTCGACGGCCGACCGTCCCACCGATGCGGATCTCCTTCGGCGCAGCGCCGCCGGAGACCACGATGCGTTCACGATGTTCATGGAACGCCACGACGCGGCCGTCCATCGGTTCCTGACGTCCCTGAACGCGGCTCCCGACGAAGTCGACGATGCGCTTCAGGAGTGCTTCGTCGCCGCATGGAGAAGCGCGGAGACGTTCGGCGGTAGCGCGTCGGCGCGCGGGTGGCTCTTCACGATTGCCCGCAACGCGCTCAGGAGACGGCACCGCCGAAGAGTCGGTGAGCCGTCCGACCCGACGTCGCTCGAGGAGCTCGGCGAGCGGGCCGGATGGGGTGCACCCGATACGATCCTGGACTCGATCGGGGCTCGGGAGACGCTGCTCTGGGCCCTCGATCGGCTCTCGGACGAGGAGCGTGAGGTCGTGGTGCTCAGGGATGTCGAAGGGTTCTCCGGCCAGGAGACCGCGGAAATCCTGGGGCTCCAGACGGCCGCGATGAAGAGCCGTCTCCACCGTGCCCGGCTTCGGCTTCTGGCGGCGCTACGGGAGCGCGAAAGGAGGGACCATGCCTGATCTGGACCGTGTCGTCGCGGGTCTGAGCTGCCGAGAGGTGCTCGAGCTTCTGGCCGACTACGTGGACGAGGGGCTCTCGCCCGAGACGGTGGCCGGCGTGCGCGCCCACCTCGAAGGCTGCGACCACTGCCTCCGCTTCGGAGGCGCATACGGCGCGCTGGTGCAACGGCTCCGCCACGGGCTCCTCGGCGGCCGTGATCTGGACCCCGCGGCACGGCGGGGGCTGGCCGAACGAATGGACGAGGAGTGGGAAAGGGAGCGCGGGGGCCGGTAGCGCAGGGAAAGCCACTCGTCGCCCCCTGCGCATCGTTTAATGTGAACGATGCCGACGTATCAGGGTACATCCACAATATAGAGTGAGTCGCGTCGCCGCGTTCTGAAGGCAAACGCCGGTGGATGCGTCACGTATATTGTGCACCGAGACCGTGGGGGCCAGATATGAATGCCATACGGTACGAGGCGGCCCCGGATGGCGAGATCCTCCAGGATCTCGGCCGCCGCCTGCAGGCCTTACGCAAGGCGCGCGGACTGACCCAGAGCGAGGCCGCCGAGCGGGCCGGGCTCGGGCGCAACACGCTCTACCACGCCGAGCAGGGCGACAATCCGACATTGGCGACACTGGTCCGGCTCCTCCGCGTCTACGGCAAGCTGGGAGCGCTGCAGACCTTCATCCCCGAGCCGGAGATCTCGCCCATGGCCCGTCTCAGAGCACGACGGGGGCGCACGGGCGGCAGCGAGGGGAAGGCCGATGCCTGAGGGGCCCTCGATCCGGGCGGAGGCCGAGGTGCGGCTCTGGGGCGAGACCGTCGGCGCCCTCGCCGAGCTCGAGAGCGGACGGATCGTCTTCGAGTACGCCGAGGAGTTCCGCCGGCGGGGCCTCGAGATCTCTCCGATCCACCTCCCGACGGAGTTGGCCGGGCCACAGAGCTTCGAAGAGCTACGACGGAGCTCGGCGTTCGAAGGCCTCCCCGGCGTGCTGGCGGATGCGTTGCCCGACGCGTTCGGCCGCCGAGTGATTCGCGCATACTATGCAGCAAGGGGCCTCGGAGATCGGGCCATGAGTCCCGTCCAACGTCTGCTGTACGTGGGCGAGCGCGCCCTCGGTGCGCTGACCTTCCATCCCGCCGCCGACCTGCCCACACGACCGGCGGAGCTCGAGTCGCTGGAGGTCCAGGCGCTCGCGCACGACGCCAGGCGCATCGTCCGGGACCGGCCCGAAGTCGCGATCCCCGAGATCTACCGGATCGGCTCCTCCGCCGGTGGCAAGCGCCCGAAGGCGATCGTCCACTACGACCGCCGGAGCGACTCGATTCGTTCTGGAGCGTTGCCGCCCGAGCCTGGCGAGATCCCCTGCATTCTCAAGTTCGACGGCGTCGGCGGGGGAGGGCGCGACCCGGACGAGCTCGGCCCACCCGGATACTACAACCGTGTGGAGGCGGCGTACGGTGACATGGCGCGGGCCGCCGGCCTGGACATGCCGGAGATCCGGATGCTCGAGGTGGAGGGCTATGCCCACCTGCTCATCCCCCGATTCGACGTGCGCGACGGGACACGCCTCCATCAGCATACGTTCGGCGGCATGGTACACGCCGACTACAACGAACCAGGGTCGAGCTCGTACGAGGAGTACTTCCGTACGATCCTGCGCCTGGGGATGGCCTACGACGACCTCGGACAGGCGTTCCGCCGAATGGCGTTCAACGTAATGGCCGTGAACCAGGACGATCACGTCAAGAACTTCTCGTTCCACATGGATACCGACGGGCGCTGGTCGCTCGCGCCCGCCTACGACCTGACGTTCGCGCACGGCTCGGGGTGGACGGCGACCCACCAGATGCGCGTCCGAGACAAGCGCTCGGACATTCGAGCGTCGGATCTGGTGGAGATCGCCGACACCTTCGGCATCAAGCAGCCGCGGCGAATCCTCGACGACGTACGGGACGCCATCGCGGACTGGGAGCGTCACGCCGCCCGATACGACATCCCCGCGGAGGGCGTCCATACGGTCCGCCGCGAGCTGGAGGAGCGGGCGCGGGAGCTGGCCGGCTGAGCACGACCGGAGCCGACCTGGAGAGACGACGCGGTCAGCCGCCCGGCGCGACCACCCTGTAACGGGCAAAGACCGGATAGTGATCGCTCGTGGTGCGTGCGTACCCCGGGACCCAGCGATCGGCCCGCAGCACCCTCACCGACCCGTCCACGTAGTCGGCGTACTGCTCGTTCGTGGCGAGCTGCTGGTCGATCACGGTCCGGTGATCGACCATGGAGGCGATGCCTTCGCGCTCGAGCGAGAGCGTCGTGAAGGTGTAATCGGCCGAGTCGCCGACGAATGCCCGGTAGGGCGACGCGTGTCCGGCGGAGATCGACCCGTCGACCTCGTCGTTGAAGTCGCCGATCACCAGCACGCGTGCCGTCGGGAACGTCTCGTCCAGATAGGACTTCAACGCCCGGGCCGCCGCGCGGCGCCGTCGCCAGCTACCGGCGTCCCGTCCAGACTTGGCATGCATCACGATGACGATGAGGGTCTCGCTCGCCCCACCGATATGCACGCGCAGCCGGAACTCGACCGGTGGCCGACCCGCGAAGTCGTGGTCGTGCCGCGCCAGGATCACGCGCGCACCGAGCACCGTGACCTCGTCCTTCCGATACACCAGGGCGACCTTCTGCTCGGCGTTGTGGAAGTCGCTGTAGGACGCCGGACCACCCTGTACGGAAGCGTCGTTCGCCAGGACGCCCGCGTAGCCAGGTAGCCGCGCCAGAAGCTTCCGGAACCGTGCGGCATCGACGACCTCTTCCAGGCCCCAGATGTCCAGTCGCGCACCGGCCATCACGGCACTGACGCCGTCGAGCTGCCGTGCCTCGTCGGTTGGACCGTGGTGCGGGTCTCCGAACCACTCGACGTTCCAGTTGCCGACGTCCAGCGTCCCCGGAAGGCCCTGCGTCGGAACGTGCGGCCTGCCCGGGCCGGACACCCTCCCCGCACACGAGATCAGCGCCAACACGAACACGAGCGGCAAGCCTGCACGCACGAAGGGCGACACCGGACCTCTCAAACGAAGACGTACACGAGGATCTACGCGACTACGGCGAGCGACCGCCCCACCAGGATATCGTCGGATCGAGGAGGGCCGCGGCGCCCGGCCGCCATGAACGTTCTCATCGACAGCGGAACCGATCCATGGGCGTATGGGAACGTCGGACGGCCGCCGGCGGATCGGCGTGGATCGCTGTCGAGCACATCGGACGGCGCAGCCCGGTCGGGCTCACCGGGACTCCAGGGCCACGAGCCTTCTACGGACGTCCCGGACCTGCCCGGCCAGCTGTGGCTCGGGATGGGCACGCAGCCACAAGTAGTGTCGGTACGCCTGGATCGCGCTGGCGCGGTCGCCTGTCGCCGCGGCGAGTCGCCCCTCCATCCGGAGCGCGCGTGCGAACGTACCCAGGGTGAACCAATAGTGGTACGGGCGTCGTTGCACCGCCTCGAGCGCTCCCTGGGTGTCACCCATCCGCTCGTGGAGCAGGGCGAGGGCGATGTTGGCGTAGTATTCCCGCGCGCCGCCCGCGAATCCTCCTTCGTCCCTCACCGAATCCGCGCGCTGCAGCTTCACAGCCGCGTCCGGCGCGCCGCGCAGCACCGCGGCCTCCGCCTCCACCAGGATCGCGCACTGGATGTTCACGGCTCTCTCGCTTTCGCCGTTCGCGGTAGGCTTGACCCACGAAGCCCGCAACTGCCGCACGGCCCCCGCCAGGTTTGCGAAGTCATAATGCCATACACGCCACTGCGCCGTGACGCAGCGGCTCATGTCCACCGCCTGGTAGTCGAGGGGGTCGGACGGACTCATGGTCCGCAGATCGCGGACCAGCTTCCCGTAGGCTCGGCGCGCCGCAGTCGAATCGCCGTCGGAGTACAAAGCATTGAGGACGGTGGTCCGGAGGGCATCGTCGGGCGCGGACTCGACGTCCGCATACTCGCGCAGCATGCTGTCGGCCCGAGCCGGACGTCCCTCGTCGAGCGCGACGGCGGCCAGGAGCTGGAGCCATCCGCCCCGGTCCACCGGAGGCCCGGGCCGGCGCTCGAGCACCGAGGCGGCCGCATTGATATCCCGCCTGCCGACACCGTCCAGATCGCCCATCCCCACGATGCGTATCAGGCTGGCCGTCGGAAGTGTGTCCATCCCGGCCCGCAGGTGATCGAGTGTCGAGGTGTCGTGCTCCGCCAGGGCTACGCGCCAACGTAGATAGGGGAGCGTGGGTGCGGTCGAATCGATCGACATGAAGGTGGACAAGCGGCGCCGTGCGCTCGCCAGGTCTCCCGCATCGATCGCGAGCTCGATCAGGTGGTCGTACGGCGGAGCGAATCCAGGCCGGAGTGAGGCGGAGCGCGCCAGGTCCGCGGCCGCCCGGTGACGCGCGTCCACGCGCCCGGAAAGCGTGCCCCAGTGCAGCATGATGTCGCCCAGACCGTACCATGCCTCGGCGCGGTCCGGATTCGCCTGGACGGCACGCTCCCACGCGTCGAGCCTGAGGAGCGCCTGAGGCGGCGGGGCGAGTGCGTGGAGCATCGCGCGATCGGCCGCATCGAGCCGTCCCGCGCCGGCAAGAGCCAGGCGCTCTCCACGCTCCATCGGCGCCGGATCCACCCCCCAGTTCGCGGCCATGATGAGCGCCAGGGCCGCCCGCGTGAACGTCGAGTCACGATCGAGCGCGGAGCTCAGGAGCTTCGTTGCATCCGCGAAACGGCCTCTCCTGTAGGCTTGAAGCCCCTGCAGGTAGTCGCGGAGCGCAGGAAGCGGAACGTCGGCGAGCGACGCTGCGGGCAGTCCCTCTTCGCCGGCGCTCCCGGCCAACAGCACCCCCGCGAGCCGGTCCGTGAGGACCACCAGGCTGTCGACGGGGCCCGAGACACGCGCCTCCGTCATGACCTTTCTGCTTCGAGCATTGATGAGCCGGACCGCGAGGATGACGCGTCGGGGCGTCCCCACGACATCGCCCGTCGCGACCAGGCCGGCACCGAGCGTCGCCGCCAACGAGGCCATACGTTCGGCGGTTCGTGCGGTACCCTTTCCGTCGCGCTCAGCCTTCTTCCACGTGGCCACCGCAAGGCCTGGATTCACCGCCCGTGGGCCCGTGCGACCGGTCAGGTCCGACGCTAGAAGATCGATCATCCCCTCGCGGAGGTACGCCAGCGAGGCGCTGGCACCCGAGACGCGGAACGGGAAGACGACGATACGAGAGGCGTCGAGAGGCGTCGATCCATGGACCGTGTGGCCGCGAAGCGTAAGCCCCACGGCAGCCACCGCCACGACGGCGAGCAGCATGCCCCCGAGCCTTCCCGACCTCCATCGCCCGACCCGTGGTGGCTGGCGACGCGAGGGCGTGAGGCTCTCCGTCGGCGAGGCTCCGGACGCAGGCGGAGACGATGGCGGCGTTGGATCCGCCGACGCCACCGTCGAGTCCCATGCAGGCTCCGGCTCGTACGCCTCGGAGCGCGCCGCTGTCCGCAGAGCCTCGACCAGAGTTTCGGTCTCCGGGGTCGGCTCCATCTCGTACTCGACCTCGAGCCTGCGGGCGAAAGCCTCGTATGCGCGCAGCGCGGCCGTACGGTCACCCACCCGGTCGAGCAGCTCCATGAGCCGCCGCAGCCCCGGCTCGTTCTCCGGTTGGAGCTCCATGCCGCGGCGAGCCCAACGGATCGCCGCACGGATATCTCCGTCTGCCTTTGCCTTCTCCCAGAGCGCCCATGCGGCTTCGACAGCGAGCCGCGAGAGCTCCAC
Organism: Longimicrobiales bacterium; assembly: GCA_046704545.1. Classification (GTDB taxonomy): domain Bacteria; phylum Gemmatimonadota; class Gemmatimonadetes; order Longimicrobiales; family Gaopeijiaceae; genus SZUA-318. Next base: position 16,122 of record JBJKRT010000099.1, on the reverse strand, counting down.
GCGGCGCCGCTCCAGCCATTGATCCAGCTCGGAGCTCCCACCCGGGTGGAAGCCCTGGAGAAGCGGACCGTCGTACAACTCGAGCGCGCGCTCGAGCTCCCCGGAGGCGACGGCCTCCTCGAAGGCGACGGCATCACACCAGACGTGGTCCTCTGAGAGGCCCACTTCCTCTCCCCGGGCCAAGATCGCGTCGCTCCCGAGCTCCCGACGCAAAGAGGACAGAAGCGACCGCAGAGACCCTCGGGCGCGCTGCTCGTCGGATTCGGGCCAGAAGAACGCGACCAGGGCATCCCGCCTCTGGGGGCCACGAGGCCGGTGAAGCGCCAGGTACGCCAGAACCCCCAGCCGCTTGGAGCTGGCCGCGAGGGAGCCGATGTCGGTGCCGTCGGCATCGCGCACCTGCACGGTGCCGAGGAGTCGGATCTCGATCAAAAGGGCAGGTTGAGGGGGGATCGTGAAAAGAGCCGACCGAATCACGGATAATTGACGCTCGGCTAACGTCGGGCCCCGATCTTGGACGCGCAAGCATGCGTCACGAGCCCCCCCAACGGCGACAGGCGCGACTCGACCACCCCCCGCCCATCGACGCGGACCCCGTGCCCGTGTGGGTTTGGGAAGGAAGGAGAGCTTCGAATCCATGCGAATCACACCCTCCCCGGCGCGCGTCCTCGCGGCCGCGCTCCTCTGCACACTCGCGCTCTCGGGCTGCGGCACGGACAGCGGCATCGTTCAACCACGCGCCAGCGTGGAAGCCCCGTCGGCTGCCAAGCCCGAAAGCCTCGACGCGGCCACCGGTCCGGGTCTCCAACACGTGACGGACTACACGTTCACCCGTGGCCGTGGCAAGCCGGGCGTCGCGCGGGCGACCGTGAGCACCCCCGCAGGCTACTTCTCCGACGCCGTCCTCCGCATCGTCGACGGTGACGCCAGCGGAGCACATCGCGTCTCGTCGGCGACCGTAGCCTGGAACGGCCGGATCGTTGCCGGCCCCGCGGCGTTCTCACAGCGGACCGACTCCTTCGACGTGCCCGTGAGTTTCGGCCCCCACCAGTCGGAGTTGGCGGTGCGCCTCGCCGGCAAGCCGGGGGGCACGATCACCGTCCGTGTGCTCGGCCGCACGACCGAGACGTTCACATTCGCGGGTGGCGCGGTGACGCTCACCGTTCCCTATGGTGCCGCTCCCGACGGAACACAGTTCACGGCCACACCGGCCGGCCAGCTCGAAGGCGTCGCGCCCCCCGTGCCCGGAGCCGCCTTCCAGTTCGGTCCGCACGGCACCTGGTCGAAGAACCTGACGGTATCGATCGCCTACGATCCGTCGAACCTGCCGGCCGGCGTGCGCGACCCGGGTGTGGGGCTCTTCTGGTACGACGGCACGGCCCAGCGTTGGCAGCCGCTCACCAACGTCCATGTCGACCTCGCCACGCACCGCGTCACCGGTGACATCGGGCATTTCACCACCATCGCGGTGGTCCCCGACACGGTACACGTCTGCCCGAGCGACACGACTGCCGCCCCCACGCTCGAGCAAGGCCTCGCCACCGTCGCCGATGGCGGCACCGTCCTCCTCTGCAACGCGACCCACCCCGCCGCGAACGTCGGCATCGTGCACTCGGTGACGATCGAGCCGGACGGTGCAGGATTCAGCCCGACGCTTCAGGGTGACGGCTCCGGCGTGAACCTCTACATGGAGAACGCCGGCGCCTCGCTCGCGCTCGAGCACCTCCACCTCGCCGGGGCGGGCGCCAGCAGCGTGCGCCTCACGGGCACCGAGGGCGACATCACCATCCACGGGTCGCGCTTCGACGTGGCGGCCAACGACGGAGCGTCCGGCGTGAACGCCCTGGGTGTCACCGGCGGCACGCTGGTGGTCCAGGCGGACACCTTCTCCGGAGGCGGTTTCGGCGTGAACGCCGAGGGCGGGGAGCCGATACATGTCTGGGACAACCAGTTCAGCGGTCAAATCGTCTCTCCGATCCAGCTTTCGTCCGGCGCACCCGGCGACATCGGGGGCAACGTGACCGCCGACTGCGGCGAGCAGTGCGTCGGGCTCTACGGCGCCGGCTCGACCAGGATCTCCTACAACATCTTCAGGGCCGCGCCGAACGGGCCGACGAAGGACGGCGTGTTCGTAGGAGGCGGCGCCCCGGTCAGGATCGACCACGACACGTTCGACCGGAGCTCGGGCGACGCGCCTGACACGGTCTTCGGGTTCGCGGCCGTCGAGCTCCAGGACGTGCCGGTGGCGCGCGTGGACAGCAACTATGTGTACGCGGCCATGCGGGGCGTCTCCGTGGCCCGCCCGAATCCGGCCGCGAGTGACGTGCTCGAGATCTTCAAGAACTACTTCGGCCAGAACGGTGACGGGGTCGTGGTCGAGGGCTCGCAGGTCGCGCACCTGACCGACAACAAGTTCCAGGACAACCACGGAGTGGCCATCGCCTACCGTGGCGGCGCGTCCGGCACGATCGGAGGCAGCGAGATCCGGGGCTGCGGTCCGGAGGCGTGCGTAGAGCTCCAGGAGGCCGGGACGGTGACCTTCACGACCAACCTGGTCCTGCCGAGCGTCTACAGCGCGACGGATTGGGCGCTCGAGGTCCGCAACACGGTGGCCAACGTCGTGGACAACTCGATGGACGGAAGCTTCAAGGGCAACACGCCCGACCCGACCAACCCGGGCACCTATCCGATGCACAAGGCGGTCCTGCGGCTCGAGAACGCGGACGGATCCACCGTCACGAACAACGATCTCTATCGGGGCTACCGGGGCATCGTCATCGCCGGTACCGCATCGAACATCACGATGAAGGACAACCGCATCGGGCAGGAGGCGATCGGGCTCGAGGCGGACGGCGGGAGCTCCACGCTGAGCATCACCCGGAACGACATCACCGACTACGCGCTGAACAGCCTGGCCGGGTCGGGCTGGGTGAGCGGAAACGCCACGTGCGACTGGTGGGGCAGCACGAGCGGACCGACGCTCGTCGCCGCGAGCATCGCAAGCAACGTCTACACGCCCGTCGCGACGGCGCCGATCGCGCGTACCTCGAACGTCTGTCCGTAGACCTGGTACGGGTCTCACCCCCTCGGCGTCGTGTCCGCAACGCGGGCGCGGCGTCGGGGGGTTCTCTTCGAGCGCGGCACGCTGGAGGCGGGAGGCCGGGGCGGACATCGTCATGTCCGCCGCTCACCTGTTAGGTTCTCCTTTTCGCCCCTCCGCGAACGTCATGAACGCGCCGATGCCCGACCGACCCCATCCCCTCGCCGTGCTGCGCGATGTATTCGGCTTCGATGATTTCCGTCCGGGCCAGCGGGAGGTCATCGACGCGGTGCTCGCGGGGCGAGACTGCATCGCCGTCATGCCGACCGGGGCCGGCAAGTCGCTCACCTACCAGATCCCGGCGCGCATCCTGGACGGGACCGTGCTGGTGATCTCGCCCCTGATCAGCCTCATGAAGGACCAGGTGGACGCGCTGCGCTCGTTCGGCTTCGAAGCCGTGGAGATCAACTCCACCCTCGACTTCGAGGAGCGTCAACGCCGCCTGGCCGGCCTGCGCCGAGGGTCGTACGAGCTCGTATTCCTCGCTCCCGAAGCGCTCGAGGGGCGTCTGCGCGACTTCGTGCGGGCGTGCCCGATCTCGCTCCTCGTGGTCGATGAGGCACACTGCATCAGCCAATGGGGCCACGACTTCCGGCCCTCCTACCGCAAGCTGCAGGATCTCAAGATCGGGCTCGACGTACCGGTGCTCGCGCTCACCGCCACGGCCACGCGCACGGTCGCTCGGGATATTCTCCGACAGCTCGGCATGAAGAAGCCGGAAGGCTACAAGGGCTCGTTCTTCCGCCCGAACCTGCATGTGCGTTGCCGCAAGAAGGGCTCGGGCAACACGCGCAAGGAGATCCTCGCGCTGGTGCGTCGACACGCCGGAGAGAGCGGCATCGTGTACTGCCTCAGCCGGCGGGGGGTCGAGCAGACCGCCGACTACCTACGCACGAACGGTGTGCGCGCGGTGCCCTACCACGCAGGACTCCCCGACGAGGAACGCCACCGCAACCAGGAGGCGTTCCAGAAGGACGACGTGGACGTGGTGGTGGCGACCGTCGCGTTCGGAATGGGCATCGACAAGTCCAACGTCCGGTTCGTGATCCACCGGGACATGCCCAAGGACGTGGAGTCGTGGTATCAGGAGATGGGGCGCGCCGGCCGTGACGGGCTCGAGAGCGACTGCGTCCTCTTCTACTCGTGGGCCGACGTGAAGCTGCACGAGCGTTTCCTCTCGGACATCGACGATCCCGAGCTCAGGTACGAGAAGCACCGAGCCACGGTCGCGCTCTTCAACCTGCTCGAATCCGGCACGTGCCGGCATCAGGCGATCCTGCGCCACTTCGACGAGACGATGGAGCCGTGCGGCGACTCGTGCGACGTCTGTACCGGCGTACGCGTCGTGGATCTCGCCGCGGAAGCGATGATGGCTCGTGGTGGGCGGCGGCGAGCTGCGTCGTCATCGGAGCCGAGCGGTCGTGGGCGGGCGGCGATGGCGCTCGCGGTCCACGAAGACGCGTCGCCCGAGGACGAGGCGCTCTTCCAGCGTCTGCGCTCGCTCCGCAAGGAGATGGCCGACAGCCAAGGCGTGCCGGCCTACATCGTCTTCAGTGACAAGGTGCTGCGGGAGATGGCGGCGCGCAGACCGGCGACCCCCGCCGAGCTGCTCGATGTGCCCGGCGTGGGGCCCGCGAAGCTCGAGCGGTACGGGCAGGCGTTTCTGGACGCATTGAGCGCCTAGGACGCCTCCACGTCCTTCCTTCGCCCGGCTCGCGTGCCGGCCCGGCCTGGGCGGGGCTCCAGACGCTACGCGCTCACCGGTGCGATCTCGACCGCATCCATCTCCTTCTCGTGGAACGCGATCCGGTTCTCGAGGTCCCGGTGCTCCTCGTACGTGTCGTCGTAGCTCCAGGCGGCCTCGTCGAGCTCCGTGTCACCGGCTTTCACGTTGAAATACCGGCCCTTGCCCTTGTAGGGACACTCGGTGGTGCGCTCGGTGGCCTCGAGCTTGTCCATCTCGACGTCCGCACGCGGAAAGTAGTACCGGTCCGGATGACCGTCCTCGATGACCTCGATGACCTCGCGCGAATCGGCGACGACGTCGCCGTTCACCTGCACGCGCAGCTCCTGATCGACGTGCTTCTCTTCGACGGTGTGCTCGGGCCACTTCTGATGTCCGGGTGACTTGTCCACAGGATCCTCCTTGATCGTGGTTTCCGGCGCCCGGACGGGCCACGACGGCGGCCTCGTCCTCACCGCGCCGGGAAAGCTCACACGACAAGAGGTGCAACGGACATGCCAGCGCAGCGCATCTTACAAGCACGCCCGGCCCTCAGAAGCCTACGGTCACCGGCGTTCCGGAGTACTTCACTTCCTTCGTCGTCCCGGACGGCAGCAGCTCGACACGAAACGTCCTCTTCGTCTCGATCTCTTTGGCACCCGACGGCGCCCCCGGCTCGATCGTGAGGCGCCGGTGGGCGTCGTTCCAGGTCACGCGCGTCCACGAGCCCTCGCTCTTCAGGTACCGCTGGCTGATTCCGTCGTCGTCGTAGAGCGTGAAGTCGCCGTCCGCCCCCGTGTAGACGCGCAGCGTCGTCGGGCCGTGCACGTTCTGGCCGGTATACTGCCGCACCGGATCCATCGGCACGATCGCGCCGGCACGCACGTAGATCGGCATGGTGGCCAGATCCACGGCGCGCGTGACCGTACGTCCGCCCGCGAGCTTCTCGTTGGTCCACCAGTCGTACCACGCGCCGGCGGGCAGGTAGACCCGACGCGATGCGGCACCCTTCGTATAGACGGGTGCAATCAGCATCTCGGACCCCCACATGTACTGACTCGCGAGCCCTCGCGCGTGGTCGTCGTTCGGGAACTCCAGCCACATCGCGCGCATGAGCGGCATGCCGGTCGCGCGCGCCTGCCAGGCGAGCGTGTAGGTGTAGGGCAGGAGCTCGTAGCGCAGGTCGTCGTACTTCTTCGCGACGGGCTCGATGGCGTGGTTGTTCAGCTCCGAGGGGTGCACGAAGCGCGAGCTGTCCGTGCTCGTGTTCGCGTTGTTGCCCTCGTGCGGCCCCATGGTGGAGAGCCCCCATCCCCAGGGCAGACGAAGCCACCAGGTGCGCCCGTGTGCGCGGAACGAACCGCAGAAGGAGCTGAACTGGAACCAGCGTGCGTACAGCTCGCCGGTCAGCTCACCCGTGGGGTAGAAGCCGCCGGTGTCGGAGCCCCAGTACGGACCGATGCTCAGCGAGTAGTTGAGCCCCACGGCGATCTGCGTCTCGAGCGTCTTCCAGGTGCTCTGCGTGTCGCCCGACCAGACCCACCCGTCGTACTTCGCGATGCCGGGGTAGCCGTTCCGTTCGAGGTTCCAGGGTCGCACGTTCGGCGTCGTCCAGAGCGGACCCTGGTAGTACATCTTCTGGCGCTCCATGCGCTCGAAGAGGTTGAACCAGTCGCCCTCGTCCGGCCAGAAGGCGTCGACGCCGTAGTCCTTCACGAGCGGGACGTGCTCCTTCCAGTACGTAAGGATGTGGCTCTTGTCGACGGTTGCGCCCGGTCTCGGCGGGATCGAGCCGTGCAGCGTCGGGAGCTTGTCACGGTCCCACGGCACCATGTGCAGCACGACCTTCACGTGGCGCGCATGCAGCTCGTCCACCACCTGATGCGGATCGTGCTTGAACACGGCCGGGTTGAAGTGGAACGACGGCTGCTCGGTGTTCCAACCTCTCGGCGTGAAGCCGGTCCCCAGATAGATGACCGCGTCGATCGGGATCTTCTTCGCGCGGAACGTGTCGACGATCGCGACCATCTGAGAGTCGCTCTCGAGCGTCCGGTGCGACTGCATGTAGCCGAGGGCCCACTTCGGCGGCATCGCGGCCGGCCCCGTCACCGTCGCGTAGTCCTTCATGAGCGCGGCCGGATCGTGGCCGTCGAACACGAAGAAGTCCCAGAGCCCCGGCACGATGCTGTCGACGGGCGGCTTCCCCTTGTCGAGCGCCAGACCCTGGTTGTGCTCGTTCTGGGGCACGTCGGCCCCCGCCGGCGGCTTCCAGGGAATGAAGAGACCGCGACCGGGATCGCGCAGGTCGACCTCGACCCAGGGCGTCGCGACGAAGAGTCCCCATCCGGCCGTGCCCACGAGCGTGGCCACCGGATTGCGCGAACCGTATGCGTCGCTCTGCCAGCGCGGCTGCATGCGGAAGAACGATCCGCGCCGATCGAACTGAGGCGCGCGCTTCCGCCAAGGCCGACCACGCACGGGCCGGGGTCCGCCCTCACCGAGCCCGAGCACCGGTGCATCGCCTTCAGCGAACGAGAGGGTGCCGTTCGGCTCGAAGACGATGTCCTGAACCGTGCGGCCCGCGGCGTCCGTCACGTGGAGCGTGAGCGGGTCCGGCCGCACCTCTACCCTCAAGCTGCCGACCTGTCGTGTCACCGGACCGGTGACCTCGCGCAGGCGGAGCGAGGGAGTCGGCCAGTGCCGCTGGGCCACGGCCGGGCTGAACGGGAAGTCGGCCGCGTAGCTCAGCGGCTTCAACGTGACGCGGAGCCCATGCTCCCCCGCCGGTCGAACGTCCAGCTCGGCGGGGTGGCCGGCGGCGGTGATCCGCTGCGCTCGTAGCGCGCTCGGCAGGGTGAGTGCGACCACCGTGACAGCGATCGTGCGCAACCGCATCAGAACCATCCCTTCCGCTTGAAGTAGGCCGCCATCCCGCCGCCGATGAGCGCCATCACCCCGAGCAGCGTCGGGTAGGCCCAGTGGATCTTGAGCTCGGGCATCCAATCGAAGTTCATCCCGTAGATGCCGGCCAGGAACGTGAGCGGGATGAAGATGCTCGCCATGATCGTGAGGACCTTCATGATCTCGTTCGTGCGGAAGCTCACGGTGGACAGGTAGAGGTCCACCATCCCCGAGACCACGTCCCGGAGCGCTTCCACCGTGTCGAGGACCTGCACGGAGTGATCGTGCACGTCGCGCAGATACACGCGGGTCGTATCGGCGAAGAGGCCGTGCTCGTTGCGTAGCAGGGAGTTCATCATGTCGCGCAGCGGCCAGATGGCGCGGCGCACCGCGATCAGCTCTCGCTTCAGCGAGTGGAGCACGTGCATCGTGTGCTCCTTCGGGTCGAGCATCACCTCTTCCTCGAGCGACTCGGTGAGGTCGCCGATGCCTTCGAGCGCCCTGAAGTAGGCGTCCACGACGGCATCGATGAGCGCGTACGCGAGGTAGTCGGTCCCGCTCTTCCGGATCCTCCCCCGCTCGGCGCGGATACGCTGGCGCACCTCGTCGAAGACATCGCCGGTACGCTCCTGGAACGTGAAGACGTAGTTCTCGCCGAGGACCAGGCTCAGCTGCTCCTCGCTCACCTGTCCCCGCTCGGCATCCCAGCTCAGCATCGGGAGGACGACGAACACGGAGTCGTCGTACTCCTCCATCTTCGCCCGCTGCCCGACCGAGACGATGTCCTCGAGCATCAGGGGGTGCCAACCGAAGTGCCGCCCGACCTTTTCGAGAAGCGCGATGTCGTGGAGCCCGTCCACGTTGATCCAGCTCACCGTGGGGACATCCTTGAGCTCAAAGCACGCCTCGATCTCGGGAAGCTCTTCCTCGATGAGACGCTCGGCATCGTAGTCGATGAGGCGGATGCGTACCTGCTCCATCTTCTTCGCACCGGTATGGACGAGCGTGCCCGGGGCAGCGCCGGGCTTCTTGTGGGCTCTTCGTACGAGCCGTCCCATGACGCGGAGCTGATGGAGTGGGTTGATGGCATTCGGGATCAGCTGCCGTCCGCTCATCCGCATCCTTCCCTGTCTGAGGAGACTCCGGGCATGGAGCTCCGTGTGGTTTCCGTGGCCCGCGATGGCCCTTCGTCCAGCGCCAACATCTGTTAGAATGCGGTCCGAACGGATCGCCGTCGAGCAGCGGGGAGGATCTTCGCATGGACCGGGCCCAGATCGGTGACGCCTTGGCGGCGCTCGACGCGATTCTCAACGCGACGAGCGCCGTCGCGCTCTTCACCGGCTTCTTCCTGATCCGACGCAAGAAGATACGTCAGCACCGCACGGCGATGCTGACGGCCGTCACGGCGTCGGCGCTCTTCCTGGTCTCCTACCTGACACGCACCTCGCTCACGGGCGAGCTTCGCTTCGCCGGCGTAGGCACCGCGAAGGTCGTGTACCTGGCGATCCTGATTTCGCACGTGACACTGGCGGCGCTCGTCGTGCCGCTCATCCTGCGTCTGCTCTGGCTGGTGAGCAGGAACCGATTCCACGATCACAAGCGTCTCGCACGTTGGACCTTCCCCATCTGGGCGTACGTGTCCATCACGGGCCTGATCGTCTACTTCCTGCTCTACCAGGTCTACGGCTACAAATGAGCACACAGGCGGCCCTTCCGGGCTCCGCCCGGCGGGGCTACCTGGAGGCCGTGCTCGCCGCGGCGCTCTGGGGATCCTCGGGCATCTTCAGCGTCCACCTCTTCCGGATGGGGGTCTCGCTCGCGACGGTCGCGCTGTGGCGACCGCTCCTGGGACTCGTGTTCCTTGCGGCCTACTTCGGGCTCGTCCGTCGGCGAGCGCTACGCATCGGCTGGGGGGGCTTCGCCTTTCTGGCCGGAGCGGGCGGCGTGATCGTGGCCATCTTCCAGATCGCCTATCAGGGCTCGATCGACGCGGTGGGCGTACCCAGCACGGTCGCGCTCCTCTACCTGGCACCCGCCATCGTCGTGGCCGCGGGAGGCCCGCTGCTGGGCGAGTGGCCGAGCGCCAGGCGGGTCGCGCTCGCGATTCTGGTGGTCGGAGGGGTGTGGCTCTCGGTCCTGGGTGCCGATGATGTTCGGCCCATGTTCGGAACAGTCGGCATCGGCTGGGGCGTGGCCAGCGCCGTCACGTACGCCTCGTATACGCTGTTCGGCCGCTTCGCGGCCCCGCGGTGGGGAACGGCGCCGACGCTGATCTACAGCACCGCCGGGGGGTGCCTGCTCCTGGCGATCGCCCTCCCGTTCCTGCCCCTCGGTCCGGTCCTGCCCAGCGGTGCCTCCGCATGGGGCCTCCTCACGCTCTTCGCGCTCGTGACCCTCACGCTCGCCGAGCTCCTCTTCTTCGACGCACTCCGTTGGATCGAGGCCAGCCGCGCTTCCATCGCCGCCACGGCCGAGCCCGTCGTGGCCGCCCTGCTCGCCACGGTCCTGCTGGCACAGGGGCTCCACCCCATCGGATGGCTGGGACTGGCACTCGTCGTCGCAGGGGTCGCGGGCGTGGGGATGAGCGCCCGGACCGCGAAGGGCTAGTGGACTCTCAGGCCAGCGGGAAGGAGATCTCGACCTCCGCGCCGCCGTCGGGCGGGTTGCGCAGCTCGATCCTTCCTCCCATCCCCTCCACGATTTTCCGCGCGTGCGGCAGCCCGAGCCCCAGGCCGTCGGAAGCCGTCGAGTAGAACGGGTCGAATGCCCGCTTGAACGCCTCTTCGCTGAATCCCGATCCCCGATCTCGCACCACGAGCGCGCCGCGGCCGTCCCGCTCGACGATCGTCACGTCCACGGTGGCACCGTGGCCGAAGCGGCCCGCATTGTGGAGCACCAGATAGAGGGCGTCCATCAGCGCCGGGCCGTTGACCTGGACCCGCACGGGGCGCTCCGACAAGCGCATACGGACCCCGACGCGCTGGTCGGCCGCGAACTCCCGCGTGACCTGCTCCGCAAGCGATCCAAGGTCGTTCTTGTCGGATTCGGAGCCAGGCTCCTTGAGAAAGAACTCCAGATCTTCGAGGCCGCCCAGAGCCCGGCCGATGCGCTCGCGCAGCTCTCCGGCGTCCGCGTTCGGCCCGGCCCCCTCCAGCGGCTCCCGCACGGCCCCTCGCAGGAAACGCCCGACGGAGCCCACCGCCTCCCTCAAGGCCCTCTGGTGCTCGTGTTCTCTGGGCGTCCATCCCGCCTCGAGCGCCTCTCTCAGCTCGGCCTCGGCGCTCCCCGGCTCGCCGGCCTCCGGCAGGCCCCCTCTGGAGACGGACCGGGCTGCCGCCCGAATGCGCTTGTCGGACTCCGCCCTCGAACGCGCGAGAGCCGCTTGCCCGCCGGAGCGGGAAATCAGGATACCCGCGATGAAGCCCACGAGCAGCCCCACGACGATGCCGACCACGAGATGGCTCATCCTACTCCCTGGGAGCTTGTTGAAGGACCCCGAGCCCTCTTGCCCGGAGCGTTCAGATCTTGGCACGCCGCCGTTTGTGAGGCAACACGGCGTTGCGGGCGGATGGGGTCCGGGCCTATCCTCGCCGCATGGATCCTCTGCTTCCCGTCATCCGGCTTCTCGAGGTCAGCTCGGACCCGGCGAACCCTTCGCCCGAAGTCCTGCGCGACCTGTTCGAGCAGATGCGCCGTATCGCCGTGATCGGCCTCTCCCGCGATCCCCTCAAGGCCGCGCGGCGCGTCCCGTCCTACCTGGCCGCGCGCGGCTACGACGTCGTGCCCGTGAACCCGCACGCCGACCGGATCCTCGGACAGGTGGCACGCGCGACCCTGGCGGAGGTGGAGCCACCTGTCGACCTGGTTCTCGTCTTCAGGCCCACGGGCCAGGCGGGTTCGTTCGTGGCCGAGGCGGCCTCCCGCCCCGACCGGCCGGCCATCTGGCTCCAGGAGGGTATCCATGCCGACGAAGAGGTGACGGAGGCACGCAACGCCGGCCTCGTCGTGATTCAGGATCTATGTGCCTACAAGGTCCACCGTGCCCTCTACCCTCAGGCTCCTTCGAGCGCCTCCGCCAACACCTCCGCGTGACCCTTGGCCTTCACGTTTCGCCAGATGCGCTGCACCGTCCCGTCCTCTCCGATGAGGAACGTGCTCCGGTCGATGCCCATGTACTTGCGCCCGTAGCGGTTCTTTTCCTTCCATGCCCCGTAGGCCTCGGCGACGGCGTGGTCCTCGTCGGCGAGCAGGGGGAAGTTCAGGTCGAACTTCTCCCGGAACTTCCGGTGTGAGGCGACGGAATCCGGCGATACCCCGAGGATGACCGCTTCGAGCCCGTCGAATCGGGGCAGCGCGTCGCGGAACTCACACGCTTCGGTCGTGCAGCCGGGCGTGTCGTCCTTGGGATAGAAGTAGAGCACGACCTTTCGGCCGCGCAGGTCGGAGAGCTTGATGTCGGGGCCCTCGTCCGAGGGCAAGGTGAAATCCGGTGCGGGCTGGCCCTTTTCGATCATGCCGTTTCGTCCTGCGAGAGGGTTCTTTCGAGGATCGCGCCGTACCCCCCTGCCGCAGGCCGGTTTCAGGGAAGCTCTGCTTCGGGCGGCGCCGCCGTTGGCGTGGGAGACGGCGCCGGAGCGTCCAGCAGGGTGCCCTCCCACCGACACAGGGCGTCGCCCCGCGACTGGCAGAGTGAGTGCACCATCCGTCCCGAGCGGCTCGACGACTGCTCCAGGACGGCTTCGCAGAAACCCGACAGAAATGCGCAGGCATCGCCCCCGGGATCGGCGTCGATGAAGAAGAGCGAGCGCCCTTCGATCGAAAACGGCCCCCGTCCGAAGCCACCGACACGCCGCCCGAAGAGCCCCTTCAGCTTTCTCCGTGCGCGCGTCCGGGCCATGGCGTACGCCAACGGCTTGGGCAGGTACCTCCGCCAGGCTCCAGGCTCCTCCGCTCCCGCGAGAAGGCGGCCGAGCTTGAAGAAGATCTCCTCGCTGTCCGGCCGGCGGATCACCAGCCGGAAGAGATCCATGACCTCGGCGTCCGAGAGACGCACGCCGCGCCGGCGGTCGCTCCGGTAGGTGCGGATCCGCCGCTCGACCACCTCGCTCAGCCCGAAGCGGCGAGGCATGGTGACGGACGGGTCCTCTTCCTCGAGGACCTCGGGAGGGACGTCCTGGTCCCGGATCACTTCGAGGAGTCGGAGCGCCACGACGGCTTTGATCCGCCGCTTGGATCCGGAGTCGGACACGGAGCGGGTTGCCTGAGTCAACGACGTCGACACGGAAGGAGGGGGGGGAGGGTCATGGATTCAATCTCGGGCCGGGGACCCGTCCCGGCAACGGAAACGACGGATTGCGGATTTTACGAACGTACCGATTTGAGAGTGACACCGTGGGTCGCCAGGATTATATAGATACAGTCGACTCGTGAGTTCACGGAGCCGATCGTTGGAGCGGGGCGAGTGTGGAGGGGTATCTCGTGGCCCACCCTGGGGGGGCTGGTTCTTCGTGCCATCGAGACCCTCTGCCTCCCCCGCTCTTGCGTTTGGGGTATCTTTGATGCCATGAAGCGTCATCCTGCCTTCGATCCGCCCGAGTATGTCGACTGGACCGCCGACCCCGATCTCGTCCGGGCGTACGAGGAGCGGATCGAGGCCGATCCCTCCCGCGCCGCCGAGGTGGAGGGGCTCGACCGCGCCGGCCTCCTCGCACTCTACGAGGACCTCCTCCGTACCCGTCTCCACGACATCGCGCTGAAGCGGTGGGTACGTAGCGGAGTGCTCAGCAAGGCGTGGTTGGGTACGGGAGAAGAGGCCGTGACCGTGGGGTCGGTCCGGGCGCTGGACCCGGACGCGGACGTCGTCAGCCCGATGATCCGTAACGCCGGCGCCCTCCCGATGATGGGCATGCCGCTCGCAGAAGTCTTCCGGGGATACCTTGCGACGCGCGACTCACCGAACGGTGGGCACGATCTCCACCTCGGCGATCTGGAACGGGGTATCGTCCAACCGATCAGCCACATGGGCGTGACCGTGCCCGTCGTGGCCGGTGTCGCTCTCGCGTTCAAGACCCGAGGAGAACGGCGGGTGGCGCTCACGTGGGTCGGTGACGGTGCCAGCCGCACCGCGGCATGCCATGAAGGCATGAATTTCGCAGCGGTCCTTGACGTACCTGCGATCTTTGTGATCCAGAACAATCAAGTGGCGCTCGGCACCCGGCTGGATCAGCACTCCAGAGGTGATCCCCGGCGTTGGCCGGACGGATACGGAATCCCGAGCTGGGCGTGCGACGGCAACAACGTCCTCGACGTGTATGCCGCCACGCGTCTCGCCGCGGCACGCTGCCGAGCCGGTGAAGGACCGGCCGCAGTAGTGGCGGAGACGTTCCGGATGGGAGGCCACGCCACGCACGACGAGCGTGAAGCTCGGGAGACCTTTTCGCCCGAGTTGTTCGCGCAATGGGGCCGTCGGGATCCTATCGGACTCTTCGAGGCTTATCTAGAGGGGAAGGGAATCGCCTCCGACGAGATGGAGGAGGTCGAGACGAGGGTGCGGACGGAGATCGAAGCGGCCACGGAAGAAGCGTTGTCCGGACGGGATCGGCGACCGGAGGGGCCTGACGCCCAGTATCGTGGATTCTCCGAGGGAGGAGTGCTGGTGGGCCTGGAGAAGAGGCCCGTGAACCCTCTTGTGGCGCCGTCAGACCCCACGCCGTATCATTGACCACGCGTATAAGCAGCGCGGGTCTGGCGCGGGTGGAGGGTTGCCTTAGCTTCCCTTGAACGCCCCCGGGGGTTCCGGCATCTTAGATAGTTAGAAAACAGAATCATTCGTAATAGCGATGAGGTGGTGGTCACGGGAACGTCTTCCGTGGCGTCCTGCCCCGAGACGCCACCTCACATTGGACGTAACATGGTCAAAGCAGATCCGGAAAAGCTCCGCCAGATCCTGGACACCAGTCCCCTGGAGGATCTTTCCGACGAAGAGTTGGTCAGCTCGCATCTGGAGGGACGCCCCGGTGCGTTCCAGGAGCTGTACGATCGATATCACGATCGACTGATCCACTTCGTGACCCGCAAGACCGGCGATGGGGACCGGGCGCAGGACCTGGTGCAGGAAGCCTTCATTCGGGTGACGCGGCACCTGCACCGGTTCGACACGTCCAAGAAGTTCTCGACGTGGATCTACACGATTGCCAGCAACCTGTCCAAGAACGAGTTGAGGAACCGCTCGCGGAGCCCTCTGGTCCTCTTCCAGAGGCTCACGGGCAACTGGGAGGACGATCACCGCCCGCTCCAGTTCGAGGACTACTCGATGCGCCCCGACGACCTCTACCGCAAGCGTTTCCTCCGGCGGCTGGTCGAGGAGACGGTGGAAGAGCTTCCGGAGCACCATCGGCTGGTCTTCCGGTTGCGTGAGCTCGAGGGCAAGAGCTACGAGGAGATCTCGGAGATCACAGGCGTGAACCTGGGGACGGTGAAGAGCCGACTCCACCGCGCGCGCAATTCCTTCGCTCAGAGGATCGAGCCCTTCCTCAACTGAGAAGGCCGGCCGCCGTCCGTTCGGGCCGGCGGCCCCGAGTCACGCCATGTTCGAAAGTCTCCGAGACGCGTTTCGCGAGGCCGTCGCCAACTTCAAGGACGAGATGGCACGCGATCAGGTGCCCGAAACCGTGGACCGGCTGCTGGCCGGGATGGTCGAAGAGGTCACCGACGCCAAGACCGCGCTGCGCGATCTCGAGGATGAGATCCGGCGTACCCGGGCGGAAGCCACGAAGGCCGAGGCGGAGCTCCAGACGTGCCAGCGCCGCGAGCGCATGGCCGAACAGATCGGGGACGTCGAGACCGCGCGGGTCGCGCGCGAGTTCGCGGAGAAGTACGAGAAGCGCAGGGCGTTGATGGAGCGCAAGGCCGTGGCGCTGGGCGAGGAGCTCGAGTTCCGCAAGTCAGAGCTCGACGAGATGCTGGCCAAGATCAAGGAGGCGAAGGCCAGGAAGGACTCGCTGAGCGCCACCGCAGGCCGCACGGGTGCGCGAGAGTCCATCCAGGCTGCCGACGACCTGTTCGGAGAGCTGGACCGGATGGCCTCGAAGATCCAGGACGAGGACGCGCGGGCGCACGCGGCGGAGACGTTCGACGATCTCGGCCTCGACTCGGGCAACGACTTCGAGGCGCCCGCTCCCGAAGCGATCGACTTCGACGCGCGGCTCGAGGAGCTGAAGCGGAGGATGAAGGAACGCTAGCGGGTCGGAGGAGCTTCCTCCTCCGCGACATCTAGCAGGTCGCTGAAAAAGGGGAGTACCTCGCGCGCATGGGGCTCTTGCTGCTCAGGCAAGGCACGACCCCCATGCGCCCAACGCGATGGAAGATATGATCGTACGTGATCCAGGGTTGGGGCGGC
>JBJKRT010000098.1:0-5374 GCA_046704545.1 Longimicrobiales bacterium | reverse complement strand
TGCAGAAGGGAGGTCCCGCTAGATCTGGGTATATTGTTGGGTGGCTTGTGGGGGGGGGGGGCGGGGGGGGGCACCCCGCCCCCCCCCGACCCGTCACTTCTTCTTGGCCCCGGCCTTCTTCGCGACCGACTTCCCGGCCTTCCTCGCCTTCTTCTCGCGCAGCGTCGAGAGCTCCGGCATCATCCGATCCACGCGGTATCCGGCCACCTTGTAGACGGCCGTATCGCCGCGCACGCGCACCCACCGATCCGCCTCGCCGGACCCGACGGTCAGCACCGTGAGCGTGTCGCCCACTCCGTTCAGGGCCACCAGCGTCCCCGCTTCGGACGGAAGCGAGTCGCTCTTATGGTAGAAGCCGAGGGCGTCGAAGTTGCTCAGCTCCGAGAGGATGTTGCGTACGGCCGAGGGAGACGCCCTCCCCCCCTTCGCGAGCTCCCAGATGCTGTCGTTGTGCATCAAGTGGAACGAGTTGTGGCCGTGCTTGACCATGACGTGCACCACCGCGGAGGTGTCGAGCGCGACGATCTTCTTGTTACGCCAGTCGTCCACCGTGCGCACGACGGCCGGCCGCAGGCCGCCGGCGAGCGTATAGACGTCGTTGTCCTTGGGTAGCCGCGCGTAGACGGTCGTGTACGTGGGGCCCGTGTGTCCTATGTAGATCGTCCGCGACCCCGAGGAGACTACGAACGTAACCTTCCAGGTGCTGTCGGCCGCTACGCCCAGACGGTAGTGGTTGGCCGGGTTGGTCGCGACCAGGTCCTGCACGGTGGCGTTCTTCACGTCCGTCCAGAAGCGTGCGACCGCACCCGAGTCCGTCGGCGCGCCGTCGACCTTCCAGACGCCCTTGTCCTGCGTGAGGTCGACCGTGTCCTTCGGCCCCTGGATGTGCACCGCGACGACCTCTTTGGGCGTGAGTCCCTTGAAGAACGCGGTCATCTTGGCGGAGCCCGCGGGCGCTCCGGTCCGGCCGCCCAGGAACGTGACGGCCGCCCAGGCCACGACCACGATCGCCAGGGCTCCGACCAGCCACTTCAGCGTTCGCTCGCTCACGACACGACCTCCTTCCACCGTGATTCGGCCCGCCGCCGCCGACCGGTCACCCACACCAGTCCGACGAAGATGAAGAGGAGAGGCACTCCAACCAGATTCCCCCATTTCAGCACGTTGCGACTGGTCGCGGACGTGAACGCCAGCGGCGGAGGCGTCCGATCCTTGGCCCGGATGCTCATCAAGGCCTCGTTCTCCGACAGCCAATCGACCGCGTTCGACACGAAGGCCTGGTTACCCGGGTTGTTCCTCACGAACTGCGGACGGATGAAGTTCTCGTTCGCGACCACGACCATGCGTCCCTTCTTGCTCGACTTGCCGGGGTCGATCGCGACCGCCACGGTCTTCACACCCCTCTGGTCCTTGGGAACGTTGAAGTCCTGGTCCGGCATGATCGGCAGGTCCGGGCTACGCATGCCCGCGGCCTTGGTCGTCTGCCACAGCGGCGTCACCTTGGCCGAATCGAGAATCTGGATCGCCCCTGCCCACGCCAGTGACAGCCCGCTGATGTTGCGCGTGACCGGGTTGTTTCCGGCCGGATGGACCACGGGCCAGAGCGGATAGGGATGGATGACGCGGAACAGCCCCTGTCGGCCCAGCGAGACGTTCTCGCTGGATGCCGGGTCTTCGACCATGCCGGAATCCATGCGCACCCCGTACTTCTCCAGCAGCGGATTCAGGCCCGTGTGCACGGCCATCGCGATCGGCTGGCGCTGGCTCAGCATGACAGGGTTGAGCAGGAAGAGGGCCGAGCCTCCGTGGTTCACGAAGTTCTCGATGCGGCGCTGCGCCGCGCTGTCCACCGGCTGCTTGGGGCCGGCCACGACCAGGACCTTGAGCGAGTCCGGATTCAGCGGCGGCGCCGTGTCGTTGTTCAACGCGACGTACTTGATCTTGTAGCGGTCGCTCAGCGCCTTCTGCAGGGCGGGGAAGGTTCCGATGGTGCTCGCCCCGAATCCGCTGGCGAACGTGATCGCCGGCCGATGGCTCGTCGTCATCGAGTAGATGTCGGACGCGAGATCGAGCTCCAGGTCTTCGGGATGGTTGATGACCGGGATGATCTTCTTCTTGCCGGCGTACAGCACGGCGAGCCCGTAGTAGCCCCGCTTCACCTGGAAGCCGTTGTTGCCCATCACGTTGAACTGTACGGGCTCGATACCGTACGACTCGGCCTCGCTGCGGGCCTTGGTGTCCTGGTCCGGGTGCAGCTCGGTCACACGCAGCTTGCCGTCCGACGCGCTGCGCAGGTCGGCGAGCAGATCGCGCACGTCGCGCAGCTGCAGCTGCACCTCGGGTGGGAGGTCGCTCGAAACGAACAGCTTGACCTGCACCAGGTCGTTCAGGTTGCCCAGGATCTTCCGGGTCCCGGGAGCCAGTGTGTACAGGTGGCCGCGCGTCAGATCGAGCCGACCGCGCACGTGGCTGCCCAGCAGGTTGAGCACGACGACGAAGGCGCCGAGCACGACGGCACCCAGCCGAAGGCGCTTGTAGTCGCCACGGCCACGGCTGAGCCGGTCGCGGCCCAGCACCGTGACGGCCAGGACCAGAAAGAACGCCATGACCGACACGAAGTAGAGCACGTCGCGAAGGTCGATGACGCCGCGTGCGACGTTCTGGAAATGGCTCAGCACCGACAGCTCGGCCAGCGCGTTCGCGATGGTCGGCGGCACGCCGATCTGGGCCACCCTGAGGCCGATCAGGTAGAACAGGAAGCTCGAGACGGCGGCCACGATGAACGCCGTGATCTGGTTCCGAGTGAAGCTCGACGCCCACAGCCCGAGCGCCACCAGCTCTCCCGCCAGCAGCGCGGCCCCGAAGTACTGCGCGACCATGATGCCCGGGTCGGCCTTCGAGACCATGAGCACGCCGATGGCCGTCGGGATGGTGCCGGCCAGCGCGATGAGCACGAAGATCCAGTCACCCAGGAACTTGCCGAGCACGATCTCGGTCTCGGTCAGCGGCTGCGATACGAGCCACTCCAGGGTGCGTCCCCGCCGCTCCTCGGCCAGGCTGCGCATCGTGGCTGCCGGCACGAAGACCGCGAACAGGAGCGGCAGCATCTGGAAGATCGGTCGGAGCGTCGCCGCTCCGGACGAGTACATGTTGCGGAAGCCCAGGAACAGCGACAGCCCGAGGAACGCCACGATCAGCACGTACGCCGTGGGCTGATCGAAGTAGCTGCGCACCTCGCGCCGCGCCACCGTGATGATGCTGCGGATCATCGGGCCACCTCCCCGTCCTCCGCATCCGTCGGAGGCTGCTCCTCGGCCGCCATGGACGACGCATCGTCTGCCATGGGCGCCTCACCCGCCGCGGCGCCCTCGTCCGTAGCCGCGTGCCGCTCCGAGGTCAGGTTCCGGAACACCTCTTCCAGCGTGCCGCGCTCGCGATGCAGCTCCCAGAGGGTCCACGACCGCTCCTGAGCCATCCGGAAGATGGCCGGCCGGAGCTCGTCGTCACCCGCGACCTGCAGGTGGACGCGCACTCGATTCTCCACAGGCTCGACGTGATGCGAGCTGACGCCGTGGAGCGTCGCAAGCCCCTCGGCGACCCCATCCCCCTCCGCCTCCACCACGTAGCGCAGGGCGCCGACCCGGCGAGACAGGATCTCCTGAACGCTTCCCTGGGCGGCCATGCGGCCCTTGGAGAGAATCAGGAGTCGGGAGCACGTGGCCTCCACCTCCTGCATCACATGCGTGCTCAGGAGGACGGTCCGCTCACGACCCAGCTCACCCACCAGCCGGCGGATCTCCACGCGCTGGTTCGGATCGAGCCCCTCGGTCGGCTCGTCGAGAATGAGCAGCTCCGGGCGATGCAGGATCGCTCCCGCGAGCCCCACGCGCTGTCTGTACCCCTTGGAGAGCTCGGAGACGGGCCTGAAGAAGACGTCTTCGATCCCGGTCTCGTCCACCGCATCGGACACGGCGGAGCGCACCTCGGGGCCGTGCATGTCGCGCAGGTCGGCCACGTATTCCAGGTACTCCGCCACCAGCATCTCGTCGTACAGTGGATTGGCTTCCGGCAGATAGCCCACGCGCCGCTTCGCGGCGGTGAGGTTCTCGGAGATCGCCTCACCCTCGAAGAACACGGAGCCTTCGTCCGGTTGAAGCGTGCCGGTGAGCATCTTCATCGTCGTCGACTTTCCGGCCCCGTTGGGCCCGAGGAATCCCACGACCTCACCGCGGTCCACCTCGAACGTGAGCCGGTCGACGGCGACGAGAGACCCGTACCGCTTGGTCACCCCTTCGACCGAGATCATCCAGTCTTACTCCCTTCTCGTTCCCTTGAAAAAGCCGCGTAGGGTGCCATGGCTCCCACGCGGCGACAACGCGCACACCTGCGACGTCCTCCCTTCCCTCGCCTCCGGGGCAGGCTCGTCACGAGCGGACTTCCACCGTGTGACGCGGAAGCCCACTCCGACAGCATCTTTTATGAGGTGCACCGCCCCACGAAAGGGTTGCCCGATTTTCCGTACTCGAAATTCGGCCCTTGCCGAGGGGTCTTCGCGCCCCGCTCAGTCGGCCGCGATCTCGGCGAATCGCGCCGCCATGCGGGGACCGGCCCCGGCGTCCTCGTGCTTGAAGAACACATAGGCGCGCGTCCACGCCTCGCGATGGATACGCGCGGCCCACCGCTCGAGATCCTCCTGGCCGTACGCAGGCCTGCGCAACCGCACATACCCCCACGACGCCGTGGACACCAGATCCGCCTCCTCGTCCACGGCCTCCGTATCGGCATGGCACAACGCCACCCCGTGCGAACGGAGGAGGTCGTGCACGGCCTCGTCGTTCCAGCTCTCGTGCCGGAACTCGAACGCCGCCGGGGTGCCCTCGGGCAGGATCCCGAGGAACTGCTTCAGGCGCTCGAGATCGACTCCGAAGTTCGGCGGAAGCTGGAAGAGGAGCGCACCCAGCCGGTCGCCGAGCCGGCCCGCCGTGCGAGCCAGGTACTCGGTCTCTTCCTCGACGTTCTTCAGGCGCTTGAAATGCGTGATCTTGCGAGAGGCCTTGATCGAGAAACGGAACGACGGGGGCACCTGACTCGCCCACGACTCGACCACGGAGACCTTCGGCAACCGATAGAAGGTGTTGTTGATCTCGACGGTCCGGAGCCGCTCGCCGTAGTAGCCGAGCATGTCCTCCGCCGGAAGGTCCTCCGGATAGAAGGGCCCCTTCCACTCCTTGTAGCCGTACCCGCTTGTTCCAACGTATAGATCCATGGCCCGTCTCCTCCCCGCCGGTGTCGCCGGGCAATGGTTCGAGTCTCGCGAAACTCCGCCGGACGCGCTACCGGGAAACGCGAAGTGGCCCGCCGCCCTGAGGGCGGC
>JBJKRT010000097.1:0-31483 GCA_046704545.1 Longimicrobiales bacterium | reverse complement strand
CTGCATCCGCGGGATGCTTCGTTGCACCTCCTTGAAATAGCGTTGCTATTCCTGCGTCGGCGCGCCTCGCCCCAGCGGCGCTTCGGCACTCTCGGTACTAAACGTTCACATGTTACAGTCCACTAGTACGTAGTTTATACGCTACTACACCTTGACTCGACCACGGATCGCGTTAGGGTATTAATCCGCACTCTTGTAACCGCCGATAGGAAGTACGTCATCCGTCGACGACCGCAGCAACGACCTTTTGCAGGGTCGCCGAAGCGGTACCACCTCGAGAGGCGCTTGCCCCCACGGGCTGGTGTGCTGTCTCTCCATGGTCCCGGTCCGTCGGTCGGGATCCACCTCAGGCCCGACCGGGCCTGACGCGAAGCCGCCCAGGGTGCGCCCGTGGTGCACCTGGGCCGGCGCACACCTCTCCCATGACGATCCTCGACTACGTGATCTTCGCCGGCTACATGCTGGGCGTCATCGCGGTGGGCTGGTTCTTCCACGCGAAGAACGAGAGCGCCGAGGACTTCTTCGTAGGCGGTCGCTCCATCTCTCCGGTTCACGTGGGGCTGTCGGTCGCCGCCACCGATGTGGGCGGTGGCTTTTCGATCGGCCTGGGCGGCCTCGGCTACGCCATGGGCCTCTCGGGCAACTGGCTGCTCTTCACGGGCCTCGTGGGCGCGTGGGTGTCGGCGGTGCTCGTCATTCCCCGCATCAAGCGCGTGGATGCCGAGCACGGCATGCTGACCTACCCCGACTTCCTGCGGTTCCGCTACGACAACCGGGTGGCGTTGGTGGCCGCGGTGATCTCCGCGCTCGGCTACCTGGGCTTCACGGCCGGCCAGATCCTCGCGGGTGCCAAGCTCATGTCCGGCTCCATGATCCACTGGTCGCCTCCGGGAATGAGCCAGACGACGTTCGCCACGATCATCATCGGCGGCGTCATCGTGGCCTACACCGTGCTCGGCGGCCTCAAGGCCGTCATCTACACGGACACCATCCAGTGGATCGTGTTGATGGTCGGGCTGGTCTTCTTCGCGCTCCCCTTCACCCTGGTCAAGGTCGGTGGCCTGAGCGGCCTGCACGCAGCGCTCCCGGCCAGCTACTTCAGCCTGTTCCACGTATCGCCCCTCACCTGCGTGAACTGGTTCATCACGATCGCACCCATCTGGTTGGTGGCGATGACCCTGTATCAACGCATGTACGCCAGTCCGACAACGAGGGACGCGCAGAAGGCCTGGTTCATCGCGGGGCTCTTCGAGTGGCCGGCCATGGCGTTCGCGGGCGTCGGGTTGGGGATGATGTCCCGTGTCCTCTTTCCCGGCATCGACGCCGAGCTCGGCGTTCCCAGACTGCTCACCCACGTGCTTCCGGCCGGTGTCACCGGCATCGTCGTGGCGAGCTACTTCTCGGCCATCATGTCCACGGCGGACTCCTGCATGATCGCGTCGTCCGGAAACGTGGTGAGCGACATCATGCAACGGAGCCCCTGGCGGATCGAGGACACGCCGCGGCTCGTACGCTCCTCCCAGTTCGTGACCCTCCTCGTGGGCCTGTCCGCGATCCTCATCGCCTCTCAGTTCACCATGGTGCTCAACGCCATCCTGCAGGCGTACGCCTTCCTGGTGGCGGGCCTCTTCGTGCCCACGCTGGGCGCGTACTTCTGGAGGCGCTCCACATCGGCGGCCGCATTCTGGGGGATGATCTGCGGCGGCGGCACGACGCTCGCGCTGCTCGTCAGCGGGGCGGCTCCCCCCGGGGGGCTCGACCCGAGCTTCTGGGGAATCCTGGTCTCTGCGCTCGTCTTCGTGCCGCTCTCGCTTCTCGGAAGCGAGGAGATCGAAGAGGCCGTGGAGGAGGAGGTCGCGTCCGTTGCCTGATCGGCTCCTGAACCTCGGCAGCTCGCTCCTCCAGCACGGTCCGGACAGCGACCGCGTCTACGTCATGCGGATCGCTCCGGACGATACGCACCTGGTACTGGACGACGCCGAAGCCCTGGCCGAGCGCCACGGCTACGGCAAGATCGTGGTCAAGGCGCGGGCGGGAGATCACGGAGAGCTCACCCTGCGCGGATATTCGGTGGAGGCCGTCGTGCCCCGCTTCCACGAAGGCGGTGAGGCCGCGCTGTTCGCTGGCCGGTTCCTCGACGAGGGACGCGCTACCGATCCCGAGCAGTCACGCATCCACGACGTCATCGAGGCGGCGGAGGCGGCGCGCGTCGAGCGGCGGGCCGTGCCCGACCTCGTCGATCTGGTCGTGGGGGAGGCGGGCCCGGAGGACGTCGACGAGCTGTCCGACCTCTACGGCGACGTCTTCGCCAGCTATCCGTTTCCGATCGACGACCCCGACCATCTCCGGGCCGAGCACCACCACGGCACCCGGTACTTCGCCGCGCGTGAGGCGCCGAACGGCGGAGCCCTCGTGGCGGCGTCGTCCATGGAGCGCGGCGGCGCTCCCGGTGCGGTGGAGATGACGGACTTCGCCACGCTGCCCGAGCACCGTCAGCGGGGCGTCGCGACCCACCTGCTGGCCCTCATGGACCGACGCGCCCGCGAGGCGGGCGTTCGGGTCGCCTACACCATCGCCCGTGCCTACTCCTTCGGCATGAACATCACCTTCGGACGTTGCGGCTACGAGTATGCCGGAACCCTCGTGAACAACACGGGAATCGCCGGCTCCATCGAGAGCATGAACGTCTGGTACAAGATTCTGGAGAATCCATCATGAAGCTGCCCAGCCTCGACGAAGTGCCCGTTCCCGAGCCCTTGAAGGACCCGGTGGGCCGCTCCGATCTGGAGCACCGTGAGCTGGACGACTCCGAGTTCTGGAGAGAGATCCCCGCGTTCCGCCATGTGGACGTGGACGAGTTCATGGATCACCGATTCCAGAACCGCAACAGCGCGCGGAGCCCACAGGACCTGAAGGACCTGCTGCGCGGCCGGGTGTCCGACGCGTTCCTCGAGGACGTCGAGGAAGGGATGCGCCAGGCTCCGATGGCCATGCGCATCTCCCCCTACATCCTCAGCCTCGTGGACTGGGACGACCCGTACCACGATCCGCTGCGCACGCAGTTCATTCCCGTGGCGTCCACGCGGCTGCCGGACCACCCGGCGTTGACGCTGGACTCGCTCCACGAGCAGGCGGACGCGCCGACGCCCGGCCTCGTCCATCGCTACCATGACAAGGTGCTGTTCCTGCCCCTGGACGTCTGTCCCGTGTACTGCCGCTTCTGCACGCGGAGCTACGCCATCGGCACCGACACCGAGGGGGTCGAGAAGGTGGACTTCAAGCCCGCCGTGGCCCGTTGGGACCGTGCGTTCGCGTACCTGGCTTCGCGCCCCGAGGTGGAGGACGTGGTGGTGAGCGGAGGCGACACGTACATGCTTCCGCCCAAGCGCGTCCGTTACATCGGTGAGCGGCTCCTGGCGATCCCACATATCCGACGCATCCGCTTCGCGTCGAAGGGTCCCGCGGTGATGCCCATGAAGATCCTCTCCGACGACGACTGGACGGACACGCTGGTGGATCTCGCCGAGAAGGGCCGGGCGATGCACAAGGAAGTCGTGCTCCACACGCACTTCAACTCACCCAACGAGATCACGGCCATCACCCGCCGTGCTACCGACAGGCTCTTCGAGCGGGGGGTCAAGGTGCGCAACCAGAGCGTGCTCATCCGCGGTGTGAACGACGACGTGGAGGACATGACCACGCTGGTGCGGCGGCTCTCCTACATCAACGTGCAGCCGTACTACGTCTATCAGCACGACATGGTCATGGGTGTGGAGGAGCTACGGACCCGCGTGGCCGACACCGAGGAGATCGAGCGCCACGTGCGGGGCGCCACCGCGGGATTCAACACACCCACGTTCGTGGTGGACGCCCCGGGGGGTGGAGGCAAGCGCGACGTGCACAGCCACGACCACTACGACGAGACCACGGGGATCAGCGTCTACACGAGTCCCAGCGTCGACGAACGTCGCGTGTACCTCTACTTCGACCCCATCGACCGACTCCCGGAGGAGGGTCGCGAGCGCTGGGAGGATCCGGAGGAGCGCCCGATCATGGTGGCCGAGGCGCTGAGCGAGGCCGGTCTCGAAGACCTGGAGCCCGCGACCACGCTCGGAGAGTCCACGGAGGTGACGGCAGGGACGCTCGCCGTCGGATCCTGAGGAGGGAGCGGCGCGCCCCGCTCCCCGACCTCGGCGATCGGCCTATCCCCCGGTGGAGGGACCTGCCATGCCTGGGACGGGGTCCACGTGGAAGACGGTCTCCATGCCCGAGGCGATGTGCTCGGCAATGTGGCAGTGCATCAGCCAGTTGCCGGGATTGGAGGCGTCGATGAGCAGGTCCACCGCGGACCCGACGGGCACGATGACGGTGTCTTCCCAGCTGTGGTTCTTCGTCGGCACCCCGTCGCGGTCGACGATGAGCATGCGCTCGCCGTGCAGGTGGATCGGATGCTGCATCGGGTGGAACGAGAAGGGATCGTTGTAGAGGCGGAGCTTGACCACGGACCCCTGCTTGACGTGCCAGTCGATGTCCATGTCCTCCTTGCCCGTCGCGTCATCCCGGATGATCCACTTCAGCTCCTTGCCCGTGGAGAGCCAGTTCATCATCGGCATGCCGTCCATCCATTCCACGGGCTGGAAGTATGCCGTGTCCACGTTCATGAACTGGATCGTTCCCAGGGGCAGGTCGCCCGGCCGGATCGTGAGCGTGAAGGTCTTGTCGGGCGGCCGGTTGAAGTACTTGCGGTAGTGGTCGACGTCGCGCACCACGGCCGTGTTGGTCCGCAACGTGGCGAACTGCGCAGCGTAGTCGGGTGACGCGGACGTCGAGTCCACGGTCACGATGCCGAGCGTGTCCACCTCGGGCGAGAACTCGCCCTGGGAGTGGTACATGGACTGCACGGCGTTCACCAGCGCGTAGCGGCCCGGCTTCGGGAAGCGTACCTCCACCACGTAGCGCTGGGCCACGCCGAGCACCACGCTCGACACCATCTGTTCGTGCTCGAACCGGCTCAGGTCTCCCGCCAGGAGTTTGATCGGCGCACCGCTGAACGAGAGGTTGTACGTGCGTGCGCTGGATGAGTTGGTGAGCTCGAAGCGGACGATGGCGCCCCGGTGCACGGTGAGGTGGTAGCGCTGCTCGCCGTTCGTCAGGAACACGTTGCCGAGCCTGCCCATGAGCGCGAAGTCGGGCGTGTTCTTTCCGAAGGGGATGAGCGTGTCGGCGTTCACGAGCAGGTCGTCGAACATCAGCGCATGCTCTTCGTTCGCCGGTGAGTAGTAGCTCGAGTCGGGCGAGTCGACGATCATGTTGCCGAACAGCCCCATCGCCTGCTCGATGTAGGTGCTGACATGCGGGTGGTACCAGTACACTCCCGCGTCGGGGAAGTGGACCTTGTAGGTGAAGCTGTCGCCGACGGCCACCGGCTTCTGGGTCACTCCGGGCACGCCGTCGTAGTGGTTGTCGAGTCGCAGGCCGTGCCAGTGCACGGTGCTCGGCAGGTCGATGTGGTTGTGGAAGCGGACGATGATGGTGGCGTTCTGCGGTACGCGGATGAGCGGCCCGGGCGACTCGCCGTTGTAGCCGTACATCACGTAGGTGTGCTCACCGATATGGCGACGCAGGAGCATGGCGGTGAGATCCAGGGTGTCGCCGTCGTTCATGCGGACGACCTGCGAGCGGCGGGCCACCGGCAGCGTGGAGGGGTCGACCCCCTCGCCGGGCAGGAACGGGTGGATGGGCGGCGTCAGTCCCTGCAGCGCGCCGAACATCGGCATCCCCCTGGGCATCGGAATCGGCATCGCCATATGGGCCATGCCGGTGTCGGCGCCCATCTTCTTCATCCCCTGGGCCGCGGCGGGCGCGGCGCAGACGGCCAGAATCAGCGGTACCGCGATGGGCAGCCGACTTCCGCTACGAAGCACTAATAGACCCCCCGGAAGAATGCGTCATGCGTCAAGAAGTTCTCGAGCCAGCCGCTGGGTGAGGTCCCATGCAGCACGACCGGCCCGTCGTGGGTGTCGGGGGTCGCGCTCGCTTCGGCGGTGACGACCAGCAGGAACTTGTTCAGGTCCGTCGTGCCGACCACGGTCGTGCCGTTTTCCACCGGGCCCAGCCTATGCCACTTCGAGAGATCGGGCGTCACCTCCCAGGCCACGTACGCCTTGTACGGACCCAGCGCCGAGGGGGCCGGGAGCCCCTCGATGTTCAGGCGGACGTCGTAACGGTCGATTCCGGCCACCGTGACCGCGATGCCGAACGGCGACGACGCGTAGAAGAGCCGCGCCTTGCCCGTGGCCCGGGCGGTGCGCCGTGTGTTGAACATGGCGATGTCGTACGGACCCTCCCGTGCCGTAGGCCGGGCCTGCTGGCCGAGCGCCGCCCCGGGAAGCGCGAGGAGCACCAGCCCGGCTGCCCAGACCCGGCGCATCGGCACGCCGCGCCTCACGTCACACGGCGTGCCGACCGCCTGCCTCGTACCGCCCACGGTCAATGATTCCCGGCGTTCTGCGCCATGGCACCGGCTGGCCCGTGGTCGAAGTCCTGCACGCTCGAGATGTTCGGCACACCGTACTTCGCGCCGTTCCATCCGTTGAAGCCGTCGAGGCGGAACAGCCAGAGCCCGGTGCGCATGTCGGACAGCGCGATCAGTCCGTCGTAGTTGCGCACGTCCACGCCGAACGCGCCCTGCTCCACGCTCTTCGTGCTCTCGAAGCCGTTGTCCGGGGTGCCGCCGAACCCGTGCAGGTGCGCGCAGTGCTCGGTGCAGGTGTAGTACCAGCCGTCGGTGTGCGGCTTCCTCGGATTCTTCAGATCGAAGACCCAGAAGCCGTCCTCGTACGCAGAGACGAACACGTACGGCCAGCGGACTTCGTGGTTGTGGGGCAGGTCGCGCCAGTCGGCGGTCCAGCCGGCGATCGGCACGTCGAGGTTCTTCGTCTGGCCGGTCTGGCCGGGCTCGAGATTCCAGATACGGAGCGGCGTGTACTCGTACTCGGTCTCGGTCACCGCGTAGTGGCCGTCGGGCGACGGCGTGAACGTGTGCGCGATGTCGAGCCCGAGGCCTGTGATCGTGAAGAGCTCCTGCGGGTTCTTGATATCGGTGATGTTCCAGACCGAGTAGCCGCCGAGGCCGGCGCCGTAGAACTTGTCTTCGTGCGTGCCCGGGTCGTACGCGACGTAGAAGTCGTGGTAGCTGCCCGTGCCCATCTGCTTGAACGGCGTCGGATTCGGAATCTTGCCCGCGAGCCACTCGTTCCGGGGGGCGCCGCTCACGATCTTGTTCGCGTCCCACACCAGCGCATCACCCTCGTTGGCCGTGGTGATGTAGTACACCTGGCCGTCCGAGTGCTTGTAGGCGAAGGTGTTGTGGAAGCCGCCCGGGTGCTGCGGATAGCGGATCTCCGCCACGATCTTCACCTTCGACGTATCGGGCAGCCCGGTCACGTCGAAGATCACCGCGCCGAGATCGGCATCGGGGCTCCCCTGCATGAACTGGTACGACTGCGCGTAGTAGTACCGGTCACCGATCTTGAAGTACTTCCCGTCCATCGCGCCGATGCCACGGTGCAGCTCGGGGTTCGGCGGGGCCCAGTCGTAGATCTTCCTGGGGTGCGACGGATCCTTCACGTCGTAGATCTGGAAATCGAAGTTGGTGAACCCGCCGACGTATACGTACGGGCGGCCGGGATCCTGTTCCATCTCCACGTCGGAGAGCTTCCAGAGACCAGGGTGCGTGACCACGTGGGCCACGAGGTGCACCGACTTGCTGCCGCCGGTCTTCTGGTTGAACGGGCGGACCGCCATTCCGGGGTCCTGAGCGGTGAGCGCGGCGGCCAATCCGAGCGTCGCCGCAACTGCCAGGCAGAAGCTTCGCATCATGATTCCTCGTGGAGGGTGACCCAAATGGGACGGCGTGAGGAAGCGCGCCAACATGGTGTGTGGTAGCGCCTAGGGCAAGCGGCGTAACCACGACGGGTGGCGGGTCAACCGTCGGGGCGCAGCTCGATATCGTACCAGCCGACGTCTCCGGCGCGGGCTTCGACGGGCCCGCTGTCCGTGTGGTAGCCGCCGGCCTCCGTGCGCATCTGGGCGCTGCCGGCCGGCACGTTGCAGATGACGTAGACGCCGTTCGCGCTGGTGACGGTGGACTTGTGGAACGGGACCCCACCGGCCTTCGCCGGTGCATCTACGGTGACCACGGCGCCGGCGACCGGCTTCTTCGTATCACCCGCACGTACGGTGCCCACCAGCAGGCCCGCCTCCCAGGAGCGCGGCCGCTCGCCGCACAGCTCGGTGATGTCGCCCTGCAGCCGCTTCTCCAGATGGATGACCTCGCCCATTCGCCGCATCGCCACGCCCGAGATGAGCGGCACGGCGAAGCGGCGTTCGGCGCTCTGGCCCGCCGCCAGCCGGAAGAGGTCGGAGGGGACGCTCGCGTATCCGGGGCTCTTGAAGTAGAGCTGGTAGCTGCCGGGTCGGGGCGCGTGCACGGTGAAGGCGCCGTCGGCGGCGGCCCGGGTGGAATCGACGGACGCGCCGTCGGGAGTCAGGAGGTAGACCCAGCCGCCCGGAAGCGGCTGCCCGTCGTGCTCCCGGACCAGCTTGCCGTGCACCGTCTGCGCGTCTGCGTGGGGTGCCGACAGCGTCGCCGTGAGCGCGAGCAAGGCCAGCGTGGGTAGCAGCACGACCATGCGTCGAAGCATGGGTGCTGCTACCCGGCGCCGCGGCGGGCGTTCAGGCGGTGGACCGTCTCCACCGGCCCGCGTCGCCGCTCAACGCGTGCACGTTCCCGCGGTCTTGAAGTTGGCGCCGCCCACGACCACGACCGTGGGCGGGACGCCGTACCGCCGGCCGGACGAGCCGCCGTTCGAGGACGGCCGTGACTCGGTCCACACCCCGTACACGCATCCGTCCAGGGCCGTGAGGCCGGTATAGTCGCCGAGCACCACGTTGACCGTGCTGAACGAGTCGGTACCCCACACGTAGTTCTGGAAGGTTCGGCCACCGTCCGTCGAGCGCGCCAGCACCATCCGTGCGGAGCGGCCCGTGGGATCGAAGCGGCGGTCGTAGAAGGAGACGTAGACGTCACCGGTCGCGGGGTCGGCGGCCAGCCACTGGAAGAAGTGGTCGACGCCGTCGTGCGCCGGATCGGAGTTCACCTTGACCGGCTTGGACCAGGTCACGCCCTCGTCGTCCGAGTGGATGGCGAAGACGTCGATCTCGCCGTTCGTGTAGTCGCTCCAGGTGACGTAGAGGTGCGGCCGGTGCCCGTTCTTGCCCGGGACCTCGGAGATCTCCGGGTAGCCGTTGCCCCCGTTTCGGCCCGGGAACCCGGCGATCTGGTAGCGCGGCGGTCCGGTGTGGACGATGGTGCGGCTCGGCGTGAAGGTCTTGCCTCCGTCGCTCGACGAGGCGTAGCGGATCTCGTCGTACTGGCCGGACCATACGGTGTGCAGGACGCCGTCCGGCGTGACGGCACCGGTGAATCCCTCGGTCATTCCGTTGTCGTCGCGCGGCAGGCTCGAGTGGCTGATCTGAATCGGCTTGGACCAGGTTTTGCCGTCGTCCGTCGAGCGCGAGAAGATGATGGCCGAGCGCGTGAGCAGGTCGTGCGTCCAGCCCACGTAGAGGTTCCCGTAGAAGGGGCTCTGCGGGTTGTTGTCGGACACGATGTAGGGCTTGTCCTCGAACGGGATCTGGACGCCCGGCTCCGTCTTGTGGGAGATCACGGGAATGTCGTGGGTCTCCCAGGTCTTGCCGCCGTCGAGCGAGCGTCGGACGAAGATGCCGTTGCCGGTGGCGTCATGGCCCCAGTACTGGGACGTGCCGAGCGAATCGAACGCGATGTAGCACAGGATCGCGTGGCCCTGGTTGTCGTACGTGATGGAGACGTCGCCCGACACCCTGAACCGCGTCGACTTCGTGCCCTTGGCGCGCGTGAACGTCTTGCCGCCGTCGGTGGAGTACGCGACGGACGCCTGGCCTTGATAGGCCGCGACGACATGCATCGGGTGGTGCGGGTCCACGGCGATCGAGGGCTCGGTGTTGTGCTGCTCGGGGCTGACCTGCACGACCCACCTGCCCGGCGCCGGCGGGACGTTCGGATGCGTCTGGGCAGCCGCTCCGAGAGGGGTGAGCGCGATGATCAGCGCAGAGAGGCAGGCTGGGCAGAGGGCTCGCATTGTCGTGGTGTCTCCCGGGTTCAGGATGTCCATGTGGTCCGCGCTTCTACCGATTCGAGCCGGTTGCGTGGCCGCCTCCGCCCGGTTCGATCGGCCCGGCCGGATACGAGGGCGGCTCGTCCGACTCGGAGGCGGCCCATGAGGTGTCCGGCTCGTGGCTCATCGTAAAGGCCAGCGTCGTAGCGCTACCCGGCGCGCCGTTCTCCGATCCGAGGATCAGCGAGACGGGCACCCAGTTCTTGGCCCAAGCCGAGCCGTCGACCTTCAGCCCGGTCACGTATGTCTTCGTGGACGCGCCGGGTGCGGAAAGGACCACCCGACGGCCGCTGTTCAGACGGATCGTGGCTTTCGGGAACACCGGCGCTCCCAGGACGAGGACGGGTGCTCCGGGCGTCTCGGGATACAGGCCGAGGTAGGACCAGACCAGCCACGAGCTCATCGCTCCGAGGTCGTCGTTTCCGGGCTCGCCGCCGGGCGTGTCCGAGTAGACTTCGTTCAGGAGGCGATGGACGATGGCCTGCGTCTTGTACGGCGCTCCAGCGTAGTCGTAGATCCACGGCATGGTGAGCGCCGGCTCGTTTCCGGCCCAGTAGTACGGCTCGTTGGGTCCCACGTTGAGTCGCTCGAAGAGCGTGTCGAGGCGACTCACGGCGATTCGGTTGCCGCCCATCGCCTGGATGAGGCCCTTCAGGTCCTGGGGCACCATCCACGTGTACTGGATGGTATTCCCCTCCTCGAATCCGCGCTGACCGTAGCGATGAGGGCGGATCTGGAATCCCGATCCCGACGGGAACGTCCCGTCCTCGGCGCGCGGCTCTACATAGCCGGAGAAGCCCCGGAACGTCGCATGAGGGTCGAAGACGTTCTGCCAATCCTGCGATCGGCCGAGGAACCTCCTGTACGTCGTCGTGTCGCCGAGGGAGTGGGCCAGCTGCGCGACGGCGAAATCGGCGACGGCGTATTCGAGCGTCTCGGACGCGTTGCCGGGCACATAGCCCAGGTGCTCGTACGCGCGCAGGTGGGGGCGCTCGATGAATCCACCGGACCAGTCCGACGGCGCCGGCGTCCGCGTGGCGCCGTGGACCATGGCCCGGAGCGCGGTGTCCGGGCTGAAGCCCCTCGCTCCGAACGCGTAGGCTTCGGCGATGACCGGATCGGCGGCGTCTCCGTTCATCACGCCCGTGTAGTCGTTGTCGTACCCCCACTTTGGGAGCCATCCACCCTGGTGCTCGTCGTTCAGGAGCGAGCGCACCATGTCTCCGACCCGGTGCGGGGAGAGCAGCGCCAGCAGGGGAACCTCCGAGCGGTAGATGTCCCATCCCGAGAAGTTCGCGTACTGGAGCTCCTGGTTGGACGGAAGACGATGGGTTCGGTGGTCGAAGCCCATGTACGCTCCGTTGACGTCGGAGAAGACGTTCGGATGCAGCAGCACGTGGTACAGGCCCGTGTAGAACTGCACCCGCTGGTCGCGCGTTCCTCCGTCCACCCGGATGCGGCCGAGCAGGTCGTTCCACGCCGCGCGTCCCTTCGTTGCGATGGCGTCGAGGTCCCATCCCGCGTCCTCGGCGCGGAGGTTGGCCCACGCATCTGCCTCGCTCACGTAGGAGATCGCGACCTTCAGCGTGACGGTGCGGTGGTGCGTGGCGTCGAAGCTGACCCAGGCGCCCGTGGACGCGCCGGCGCTTCCGCGGCTGCCCTCGTGCACGGCGTTCGCCTGCCAGGTGCCCCACGAGCGGAACGGCCGATCGAAGACCGCAACGAAGTACATCGTGGCGTCGCTGGCGGCGCCGCAGAAGTGACCGGAGGTCTCCATGCCCGTGACCTCGCGGTTGCCGACGATGCGTACCGCCGAGGCCTGGCTGCCCGTCTGCGCCCCGGCCACCTTGATCACGAAGTTGGCGTGCGGCTTCGTCGGGAACCGGAAGCGGCCGATGCCGGTGCGCGTCGTGGTCGCGAGCCGGACGTCGATGGCCGACGGGGTGCCGGGTGCGAGCGTGACCCCGTACTCCCCCGGGCTCGCATGCTCGTGCGCGTGGTCGAACGGTGCGGTGGCGTGGGCGGGCTTCGAGCCGATGGGCCCGACGGTCGGGAGAATGGGGACCTCGCCGTCGGCGGAGCATCCGGGGCCGGACAGATGCGTCAGGCTGAATCCCAGCGTGGTGGAGTCCTTGTAGGAGTAGTCGCCTCCCTCGGGCCGGGACGGCGTGGTCGGACTCCAGGTCAGCATCGCGAAGGGCACGGCGGCACCCGGAAAGGTGTCGACGTCGCCCGTGACCTTACCCCCGTTCCCGGTGCCGATGAACGGATCCACGAGTGCCGCGAGATCGCCGTGCGCCTGGGGATTGCCGGTGGGCTCGGCGTACGCGGGCGCCCCGACGAGGGGCGTCAGAGCGAGCGCGGTTCCCAGGATTCCGGCGAGCCTCAGCCACGCCCGCACCTTCATGACACCTGCCGTCCGCCGTATCGACATCTCCGCTACCCCCCGATGAACAGATGAGGAAACCCGGCTGGGCCGGACCTGGAGGGACGGTAGGCTCAGGGCGTCGCCGACAACAAGACGTCGAACGACCCTGTCGGTCGGAAGAGGCCGCCTTCGGGCGTCTCCGCCGCCACTACTCCCACTCGATGGTGCCGGGCGGCTTCGACGTCACGTCCAGCAGCAGCCCCGACACGTCGGGCAGCGCCAGAATCTTCTCCCTGAGCTCGTTGAGGAGCGCTTCGGGGAGCTCCACCGGGGTGGCGGTCATGGCGCGGGCGGATCGCACGGGGCGGACCACGACGGTCTCGCCGGCCGCTCCATCTTCGGCTCCCAGGGCCAGCGGGAGCAGGACCGTCGGGCACTGCCACACCTGCTCGTACAGCCCGTGGGCCCGCAGCGCCTCCATGACGATGTGGTCCGCTTCGCGCAGCGTGTCCAGCCGCTCCCGGGTCGTGTAGGCCCGCACGGGCCGGGCGTCCGCCGGGCGCTCCGGTCCCAGGTTCCACACGCACCGGTTGATTCCGGGAATCTCGGCGGTGATGGCCGAGACCGCATCCAGGAGCGTCGGCCACGCCACGTCCCCCGTTAGCAGCACCGGGTGCTCGTAGGCCCGCAGGTCGGCCTTGACGCCCACCGAGCGGATGGGCAGGGCCGTCGCCTCCAGGCCGTGGCGGGTGGCGAGGTCCGAGAGCGTGGGCTCCATCTCCTCGAAGCCGTCTCGGTCGGGGACGCCCTCGCCGCAGAGCAGCCGCACGCCGAGCCCCGGGCCGGGGAAGGGGTGGCGCCAGAGCGCCTCGTGGGGGATCCCGAGACGCTCCCCCAGCTCGCGGACCTCCACCTTGTAGAGCTCGGCGAGAGGCTCCACGACCTTTCCGGCGCGAATCATCTCCTCGATGACCGGCACCCGATTGTGGTGGGTCTTGATCGTCTGGGCCCGCCGGGTGCCGCCCGTCTCGATCGTGTCCGGGTAGATCGTGCCCTGAGCGAGCAGGTGGGAGGTGACGCCGAGCCGCTCGGCTTCCGACTGGAAGACCTCGATGAACGTGTCGCCGATGATGCGCCGCTTCCTCTCCGGGTCGGTCACGCCGGCGAGCGCTTCGAGGAAGCGATCGCTGGCGTCCACGAAGCGCAGGTGCCGGTCGAGGCCCAGGCGGGCGAACATGGCCAGGACCTTGGCGCTTTCGTCCTTGCGCATGAGGCCGTTGTCGATGTGGAGCAGGTGCACCCGCTCCGGCCCCAGGGCTCGGCCCAGAAGGACCGCCGCCACGGTCGAGTCCACCCCCCCGGAGGCCAGCAGGAAGACGGACTCCTCGCCGACCTGCGCCCGCACCCGTGCGATCTCCTCCTCCAGGAACGCCTCCATGCTCCACGATTTGCGGCAGCCGCAGATCTCGAAGACGTAATTAGAGATCATCGCGTCGCCGTGAACGGTGTCGTCGACCTCCGGATGGAACTGGAATCCGTATCGGCGGAGTGAGTCGGACGCGATGGCCGCGTACCGGTGCTCCGGCGAGCCGGACCCGGTGAGCGTCATCCCGAGCTCCTCGAACTCGGGGCCGACGGAGCCCACCGAGTCGTAGTGGCTCATGAAGACGGGCTCCACCCGTCCGAGCCCCTTGAAGAGGGGGTGCTCACCCTGGACGTGCAGGTCCGCCTTGCCCCACTCGCGCCCGCCGTAGCGCACGGTGCCACCGTAGTGCTTGGCGATCTCCTGGTGGCCGAAGCAGAACCCCAGGATGGGCACGTCCAGGTCGTAGATCTCCTTGGTGTAGACCGCGTCCTCTCCCTGCGAAGACAGGCTCGGGCTTCCCGAGATCACGATGCCCCGGTAGCCGTCGTAGGCCTCCACCGGGTCCTCGGGCTGGCGGATCTCCGCGCGCACGCCCATGCGGCGGATCTTCGTGGCGATGAGGTGCGCGTACTGACCGCCGAAGTCGACGACGGCGATGGTGTCGTGCTCCAAGGGGGCCCTCCGAGAACGGGTTGGCGCGCGTTCGTGGGCCAAGTTGTCGGAGCGGGGGGTCCCGGGGAAGGGGGGACGGCCGCCGGCGCCCTCAGAACAGCAGCTGATAGTCGAGCTGGATGCCCCGCCCGGGTTGCGGCACGAAGTCCTTGATCACCGACACCGCGCTGCGGTACAGCGTGTTGAAGACGTTGTTGCAGCGAAGGCTCACCACCGAAACCCTCCCGTGGCTCACGAAGCGGAGGCCCGCGCCCAGGTTCATGACCGCGTAGCCCGCCGTTGGCGTGTCACCCACACCCAGGCGGTGCTGGGCCGCCGCCAGGCGCCACTCCATCGTCGCGCGGTACTTCGGCCCTCGGTACGTGGCGCTCAGCCTGCCACGTAGCGGCGGGATGAAGGGTAGCGGCTCGTGGAGCTGGGTGTCCTCCGCGTTCACGTAGCTGGAGGTGCCCCGCAGGAGCACCGACTGCACGGGCTCGTAGTTGAGGCTCATCTCGTAGCCCCACAGGCGTGCGCTGGTCGCTCCGAACTGCCGGACCGGGAAGTCCTGGATCGTATCTCCCCGCAGAAATCCGTAGATGTAATGGTTGATGTAGTTCACGTAGGGCGAGAGCTCGAACGTGACCGTCCGGTACCGCCCCTTGAGCGAGGCGTCGACACCCAGGCCCGTCTCCGGCCCGAGGCTCGACGTGCCGATCGTGTACGTGCCGCTGGGCGCGTCGAGGCCGTTTGCGAACAGCTCCTGCACCGTCGGCGCCCGGAACGAGCGCGCCACGCTGAAGGCGCCCCTCAGGTGCTCCGACAACTTCTGGTTCAATCCCAGTGACGCCGTGACGGCGTGGTGATGCCGCGACTCGTCGGACGTGCGGAACACCGGATCGGTGGACTGGGGCGCCGGGTGCGTCTGGATCCAGTTGTAGTCGAAGCGGAGCCCGGCCTGGAGCCGCGTTCGCGGAGAGGCCGCGAGCTCCTCGTACGCGTAGCCCGCGACGTCTCCGGTCGTCGAGTTGGGACCCAACGGCTGGTCGCCCGAGATATCCAGGGTCTGCAGATCTCCCCAGAGCCCGACCGTCCCGGTCAGGCGGCCCGCTTGCCGCTGCTGGAGCCGCAACACGCCGTTCAGCTCCTGCTTGTGGAAGTGGTTGGCCTGCGGGTCGGAGACGCCCGTCGAATCCTGCGCCGTCGGGAACTCCGAGTGGTTGTAGTCGTTGTAGGCCGCGTTCAGCTTCACGCGCTCGAGCCACGAGCCGCTCGTGTTGAACAGGCTCCGCATCTCCAGGGTCTTGCGCGTCTGGAAGATGCGCGACGTGGTGGGCGGCGACGTCCTCCACCCGGGGTTCGGCGGCACCCCGGGAATGCCGTAGTTCGACCGGTAATAGTTGGTGCCGAGCCCGACCATGCCGAAGTCGCCCTGGTACGAGTAGCCCACGCCACCCTGCGCGGCGTGCTCGAACGACTGCGGGATCCGGTCGAGGTGGAACGGGGCTCCCGAGTCCGGATCCCGGTAGGTGCCCTTCGGGATACCGATGTCGCCCGAGTGCACCCCGCCCGCCGACACGCGCAGCGCCGAATTTCCGGTCGTGAAGACCGTGTTGGCGTAGCCCGAGATCTCGTTGCTCACCGAGTTGGCTTCCAGGGCCGCGTTCCCGGATATCGGGTGATCCGAGGCCATGGGCACGAGGTTGGTGACCACGTTCACCAGACCGCCGATCGTGTTCGGTCCGTACAGCACCGCCGCCGGCCCCCGCACCACGTCGATCTCCTGGATGCTCATCGCGTCGATCGGGGTCGCATGTGCCGGATCGTAGGTCGCGATGTCGCCCATGCGCAGCCCGTTTTCCAGCACCAGCACCTCGTTGTCGCTCAGGCCCCGAAGGATCGGCCGCGAGGGAGCCGAGCCGTTGCCGCGTACCGAGACGCCCGGGAGGTTCGAGATCTTCTGCGCGAAGCTCACCCCTCCAGCGTCGTGAAGCGACACCAGCGACATCGCCTCCGCGGGCGTGTACTGCTCGTTCGCCGGCCGAGCCGTCGGTGAGCCCGTCACGACCACCCGCTCGAGGGGGATCGCCGATACCGACAGGTCGAACGACGCCCTGGTGGTATCGCTCGTGACCTGGATCGTATCCGTCGCCGAGGCATAGCCGATCAGTCCGACGAACAGCCGGTAGGTCCCCTTCGGGACGTCGCGGAAGCGGAACCTGCCTTTCGCTCCGGTCAGCTGCACCCGGTCGAGCTCGAGGAGACGCACCGTCGCGCCTACCACCGGCTGGCCTCCGCTGCGTACGACGCCCGTGACCACCTGTGCGGCCGCCGGCTTCGCACCGACGAGCGCGACCGCGAACAGCGCTGCGACTCCGAGCGTCAGGAATGGCAACCGGATCCGACTCGGCAATGTGGCCTCCTTGTTCGTTGAATTCATGAATATTTAACGAATGAACGCGCATGCCAAGGCCGGGCGGAGCCGAGGATCCGGCGGCAACCCGAACGAGAGAAGCCCCCGGGACGTCCCGGGGGCTTCTCGGTTTCCGCGAGGGTCGAAGCGGATCGGCCTACATCGCGCCGACCGCCCGAGCCACGTTGATGCGGCCCTTGCCGTAGTACGGCGTGTTGCCGCCTCCGATCGGATCGGCCGAGTTCCGGATGTAGGCGCCCACCCGTGCCGGCGAGCGGCCTACGTCCTCCACGGCGAGCGCGGCGAGTCCCGAGACGTGTGGCGTCGCCTGGCTGGTGCCGGCCACGCCGATCGAGTAGAGACCGGTCCCGCAAATGGTGTACAGCAGGCTCGTCTGCGAGCAGAGGGAGTAGACCCATTCTCCGGAGTCGCCGCCCGGGGCGGCCACGTCGACGGCGGAGCGGCCGTAGTTCGTGTAGCTGGCCGGAGCGTCGTCCATGCGTGTCGCGGCCACGCAGATCACGTGCGCCGCGTCGCAGTACGTGGCGAAGAACGAGGGGACGTGCGTCCGGATCTCGTTTCCGTCCTCGTCGTAGCCCACGAAGATGTTGTTCTGCCGATCGAGGTCGTTCGCGTCGTTACCGGCGGCCACGACGATCGTCACGCCCTTCTGCTTGGCGTAGTTCATGAGCCGGTTGTAGGCCGCCACCTCACCCGGGTACGCCGATTTCCGGAACCACCCGCCCAGGCTCATGTTGATTACGTCGGCCCCGTGGTCGATGGCGAACAGGATCCCCTGGTAGACGCCGTGGCAGCCACCGTAGACACTGCAGACCTTCACCGACATCAACGTCGTCTGCGAGGTGACGCCCGCGTAATAGACGGCGTTGCTCGCGACCTGCGTCGCCACGTTCGTGCCGTGGAAATGGAGGTCGGTCGTGAGGTCGCGGCCGGGGAAGTAGTCCATGACGAGCGTATCGTCGCGCGGCTCGAACGAGGCCGAGCGCGACAGGTCGACCAGACCCGCCAGGTCCGGAAGCAGGTAGTCGATGCCGGTGTCCAGGATCGCGACGCTGATCGAAGACGAGCCGAGGCGGCCTGCGGCCCACGCCTCGGGGGCGTGGATCTGGCGCATGTTCCACTGACGATAATAGCCGAGCGCCGCGGTCGGGTCCGTCGGGCTGAGTGGCACGGACGCCGCCCGCTCCGGCTCGGCGACGGCCGTGGGCTCGAGGAGCTGGAATTCCGCGTCCGGCACCACGTACTGTGCATGCACGCGCTTCTGAAGCTCGGCCGCCGTGGCGTCGTCGAGCCCCTCCACGACCGCGACGCCGATCGCATGGTTCAGGAGCACGCTACCGCCCAGCTCCGTGACCGCTGCGTCGAAACCGGCCGGCGCCGAGCTCGCGAACACGACGAGGTACCGGGTCGGGGTCTCGGCGAAGCTCGCCGCCCCCAGTTGGGCCGGCGCCACCTCGTTCGGCGACGGGGGCGACTGCACGACCGTCGTGTCGGAGCATGCGGTCGCCGCCGCGGCCAACAGCACGGTGACGAAGAATTTCCTCGTGATCATCAGACTCCTCCTGGGGAAAAGCGGGGAAGCTGCGGACATACGGGCAGGAGGGAGTAGCAGGTCGGAACAAGCGCATCCCGCACGGGGCGGAACGGCCCATCTATTCATTCGTGTATGGCCTGCAGGCAAGAGTCGTCGTAGAAATGTCAAGCATGATGCGGATAAGCGACGGTCGTGGCTGGCGACGGCCAGATGGCTCTCCTCGGCGACGTGTGATCATGCGGATCAGTCTCCGCGGAGCGCCATGCGCAGGACGTCCTGCGAGCGGCCGTGCAGCAGGATCTCGTCTCGGAGGATGCCCTCCAGGCGGAATCCGAGGTCTTCGTTGAGGCGCACGTTGCGCAAATTCGTCTCGAGGGTGTTGAGGTAGATCTTGTGGAGCCGGAGCGATTGGAGCCCGTAGGCGATCCAGATGCGCGTCGCCGCCTTGGCGAGACCTTTCCCCCTCATCGACGGCTCACCGATCAGCTTGCGGAGCTCGGCCTTGTGCTGGTCGATGTCCATGTGCAGGTAGGCCATCGAGCCGACGGGCCTGCCGTCGGGGAGCGTGATGACCCCCACCACGCTGTCGGGGGCGTCCAGGATCTCACCCAGCGCCAGGCTCCGTGAGACGGTGCGCGAAAGGAGGAAGTACCGCCCCGCCTCGTCCTCCATCCAGCGCTCGAAAGCGGGCAGATCCGTCCCACGCTCGAAGGCTCGGATGCACACGCGACCGTCCGTGAGAGGCAGCCCCACGGACGCATCGATCGGCGGCTCGGCCTGCACGGGACCGTCGGGGACCACGCGGATGCGGTCGGCCCTCATGGACAGGTCCAGCAGGCGGTTCACGAAGCGTAGGTAGTCGCCCTGATTGAAACCGTAGGACTCGGCTTCGCGAAAGAAGCTTCTCACCACGGCCTCGATCGTCGGTTCGGGCAGCTTCTCGGATGCACGCTCTTGCATGGACGCTCCTCATCCGGTGTGAGCCACCGACAGGGCAAGCTTCGTGCAGCGACACGTCGCCGCCTTCTCTTCCGGATTGTCGCCATTTCACGCCGATCCGCGGCGCGCGCTCATCTCGTGACGGCATCGACGTGCTTCGGCCACGTCACGTGTGTGGCGTCAGCGCCACGCCCATGAAGGTCGCGCAGCACCAAGGGCGAACGGGGCGAAAGCCCCCGTGGCCGAGGGCTTCGCGGCCGATTCCGAGCCCCGCCGGCGCCCTGCTGCCGCGATTATCCTGAGCGTGTACATTCTCCGGCTGTCATCCCCGAGGTGTGTGGGGATCGCGGCGTCTGGAAGGAGAAGAGTGGGGCATGGTCCGATCGATCAGACGGCTGATTCCGCTGGCGTTCCTGGGGCTGCTCGGAGCGACGCTTCCGGCGCATCCCCATTTCGACAAAGCGCTCCTGAGCGCATTGAAATACAGGAACCTGGGAGCGTTCCGTGCCGGTGGCTGGACCACCGCGATCGCGGTGCCGGATACGCCCGAACGGGCCCACCTCTACTGGTTCTACGTCGGGACCCGGAACGGCGGGGTCTTCAAGACCACGAACGGAGGCGACACCTTCGAGCCGATCTTCGACGAGCAGGACGTGGAGTCGATCGGGGCGCTCGCGGTGTCGCCGAAGGACCCGAATGTGCTGTGGGTGGGCACCGGCGACTCCTATTTCGCCCGCAGCCCGTATTTCGGGAACGGCGTCTACAAGACGACGGACGGCGGAAAGAGCTGGGCGCATCTCGGCCTGGTGGGCACGGAGCACATCTCGCAGATCCTGATCGACCCGCACGACCCGAACGTCGTGTACGTCGCCGCCATGGGTCACGCATACACGCCCAACGCCCAGCGCGGCGTCTACAAGACCACTGACGGCGGAAAGACCTGGACGAAGTCGCTCTACGTCGATGACCATACCGGGGCGATCGATCTGGCGATGGATCCGAAGAACCCGAAGGTCCTCTATGCCGCCATGTGGTACCGCGCGACCTATCATCCCGGAGCGGCACGGCCGAGGCCCGGCGCCAAGCGGCCGCTACCCCCCCAGACCACGGGGATCTACAAGACGGAAGACGGCGGCAAGACCTGGCACAAGCTGAAGAACGGGCTGCCCACCGGCAGGATCGGCCGGATCGGGCTGGCGTTGTTCCCGAAGAACCCGAAGATCGTCTACGCGATCGTCGCCAACGAGAACATGCGCCCGCTCACGGAGGCCGAGAAGAAGGCGGCGGCGGCGGGCGGAGGTAGCGGCGGCGGGTTCAGGGGCGGAAACAGGAACGAGCGGCGCATCGGAACCGAGATCTATCGAACGGAGGACGCCGGCGGAACCTGGCACAAGATGAATTCCGTCGAGGACGATCCGGGATCGAAGGCGCCCGGGACGTTCACGATCATGCGCGTGGACACGCAGGATCCGAATCTCATCTTCTCGCTCACCGACAACATGCTGCACTCCCCGGACGGCGGGAGGACCTGGCCCGGGCTGAACCTGACGCCCGAGCAGGCCGCGCGTTATCGCCGGGGATACCGGGCGTCCGGGACCCACCGTCCGCAGCGGTACCTGCTGCAGAGGAACTTCGGCGATTTCCGCACGCTCTGGATCGACCCGCAGAACGACAAGCGCTGGCTGATCGGCTCCGACGGAGGCCTGTTCGCGTCCTACGACGGTGGGAAGACCTCCGAGCACTTCGGCAATCTGCCGCTCGGCGAGATCAACAGCATCGCGGTCGACAACGACAACCCGTACCACGTCTACATCGGCGAGCAGGATCACGAGCACTGGAGGGCGCCCGTCGACAGCTGGTCCGGAGGCCTCGGCCCCTCCGACTGGGTCACGGTCGGCAATGGTGACGGTGAGACCGACGCGGTGGATCCGACCAACAGCCGCTGGCTCTACACCACCAGCGAGAACGGCCAGCACAAGCGCGTCGACCAGAAGTACTACACCCAGACGAGCATCGTCCCGCACATTCCGGGGGCTCCACGTCTGCGCTACAACTGGACCACGCCGCTCGTGCTCTCTCCCCACGATCCGGCCATCGTCTATACCGGCGCCCAGTTCCTGTTGCGCTCCATGGATCGCGGTGACCACTGGGCGATCATCAGTCCGGACCTCACCGTGCCGCCCGGGGGCGACACGAGTCGGGTCGCCCGGAAGGGGTCGGACGGTGCCACGGGTGCCTCCGCGCGCAGGCGCGGCGGCACGATCACGACCATCTCGGAGTCGCCGGCCAAGGCGGGTGTCATCTGGGTCGGTACCACGACCGGCAGGGTCCAGGTCACGTGGGATGCCGGCCAGACGTGGACCGACGTGACCGACGAGCTCGCGGCCGCCGGGGCGCCGGATCACGCGCCGATCACGAGCGTGTTCGCGTCGCGCTTCCACGCGGGCACCGCGTTCGTGGCCGAGTCGAGATACAACTGGGACGACCCGAGCCCGTTCCTCTACGAGACCACGGACTACGGTGCGACCTGGACGTCCATCTCAGGCAATCTGCCGAAGCGCTCGATCAACGTGGTCGAGCAGGACACCCAGGATCCGGACCTGCTGTTCGCCGGCACCGATGGGGGCGCCTGGGTCACGAACGACGGTGGCCGGCGGTGGGTATCGCTGCGGTGCAACATGCCCGGCGTCGCCGTGATGGCGATGACGATCCAGCCGCGCGAGTCGGACCTCCTGCTCGGCAGCTACGGCCGCGGAATCTGGATGATGAACATCGCGCCCCTGCGCGAGATGTCCGAGGAGAACCTCTCCAGGCCCGTCTACTTCTTCAAAGTCCGGCCGCGCGGCGCGATGACGCAGCACGCCATGGGCAACTACCGGTTCTACGGATACCGGAACCTGATCACGCCCAACGAGCCGAGCGGGCTCACCGCGTACTTCTACCTGCGGGACAAGCCCTCCGGAAGCGTCGCGCTCACGGTGACGGACGCGAGCGGAAAGGAGATCCGCAAGATCGACGTCGAGGACGCCAAGCAGGGGCTGAACCAGGTGCTGTGGAACCTGATGCCCGACCCGGCGCGAGGGCACGATGCAGGGGTGGCATCCTCGGCGGGGAGTGCGCGCGGCGGATCCCCGCGCGAACCGGTGGCGCCCGGGGAGTATCTCAT
The DNA here is from genome assembly GCA_046704545.1 of Longimicrobiales bacterium. Taxonomy (GTDB): domain Bacteria; phylum Gemmatimonadota; class Gemmatimonadetes; order Longimicrobiales; family Gaopeijiaceae; genus SZUA-318. Next base: position 8,805 of record JBJKRT010000097.1, on the reverse strand, counting down.
GACGCTGCAGGTCGGGAGCCGGAAGCTGACGCAACCCGCGAAGGTGCTGCCTCCCGTCCGGATGGCGCCGCCGATCGAAGCCTACTGACCGAGGGGCCCGATGCACTCCGTCGGACGAGGGATCGTGCCGTGAGCCGTTGCGGGCGCGCCCACGGGCGGCTAGCGTCCGTTCAGCCCTCCCGAGCCGTGCGTTCATGACTCGTCCGCTCGAGAGAGCAGGAGCCGTCCGTCATGCGTCGATTCGTGATGGCCTTCATCGTCGTGCTCACCGTTCCGGGGCTTCTCGGAGCGCAGCTCATTCCCGGGGCCAAGCCCGTGGACCGGGATGCGATGCGCGAGGAGTATCTGGATGCGGTCATCAAAGGCATACGCGTCACGTCCACCAAGTGGATTGCGGCCTGGCGCGACGATGACGTCTCGGCGGCGGCCCACCTCTACGTGGATCGCACGTTCATCGTCACGCCCGAGGGACGCCGGGTCAGCGGCAAGGACTCGGTGAGGGCCTACCTCGAGGCGACGCTGCCTCGCCGCGGACCGCTGCAGACGTTCCTCGTCGACGTGGACGCGAGTGGCCGGATGGCCATGACCCTCGAGACCTACGTCATGTCCGCGTCCGTGTCGGGCGGTCAGCCCGCGGAAGGGCTACTGGTCACGATCTACAAGAGTGACGGCCGCACGTGGCGCATCCGGTCACAGGTGTTTCGACCGACGCCGCCGAAAGAAGGCACCTGAGGCCGGTCGCGAGGGCACTCATCCGGTGCCGGATCCCGATTTCACGACAGGTTGACGTACACGTCACGGGTGCTTGACGGAGCATCTCCAGGTTGAAGCTCGCGGCCGCCCCCGAGGGCGGTTTCGCGAGTTCTTCAACCGCCTTCACGGAGGTGCCCTTCCATGTCCGACCAGCCCGCACCCGTGCGGCTCGCGACCCTGGTTCGCGGAATCCTGCTCGTGTTCGCCGCGTTGGCCGTCGTTTCCTGCTCCGACGGATCCACCCCCCAGGTCGAGAAGAGTGGCTCGACCCCGTCGCACACCATCTCACAGGTGGAGGCGACGGCCGTTCAGAGTCGACTTTCCACAGCCTCCGGCCTGTCGTCCGCCGTGCTCGCGGCCTCGTCCGCCCTTTCCTTCGTCCGTACGGCGGGTAAGGCGGCCCTGACGGTCTCCAGCTCGTCGAGCGCCGGCGCCCCGATGCGCGCTGCAGCCGCCGCATCGAGCGCGGGTACGGACACGGTCGAGACGGTCGCGGTGGTGGAAGACTACGACTTCACGGTGGCCGGCGTGGAGGTGAAAGGCGAATACACGGGCGTCGTGGGCTGGGGCGGGTACGACGCCCAGACCGGGATGTTGCAGAACCTGATCGCGGCGGGGGTCGAACAGATTGGCTCCCAGTCCGGATTCACGTCCGGCACCGCGCAACTGACCGCGGGGGGCGCGTACCCGGACGGACTCGCCGTATACGAGACGTTTCCGGATACGGGCGGCGTCCGCACCTACGAGGCCACGAGCGGCAAGTTCACGGTCACGGACCTCAGCGTCAGCGGCACGGCCGTCGATTGCTCGGCCGCGGGGCTCACCTGCTCCGTGACCACGAGCGCGAGCTCGCACATGAAGGGCTCGCTCGACTTCGACGCGACCGATCCCGTGGGGGGCGGCAGCGTGCACGTGATGGAGTCGAAGTTCGACATTCCCGCGGTGCACATACAGATCTCCGGGAACCTGGGCGGCGGCGGTGGTGGAACGTCGCCGGCCGTTGCCTCGATCAACGTGCAGCCGAGCGCCGACTCCCTTGCCGTCGGCGATTCGGTCCAGCTCACTGCGACGCTGAAGGACAGCTCCGGCAACGCGCTCCCGGACAGCCTGGCGAGTTGGTCGTCGAGCGCCTCCGGCGTGGCCACGGTGGAGGCGAACGGCCTGGTCGTCGCCCAGGCCGTCGGTACCGCGACGATCACGGCGGCGGCCGGGACGGTGAAGGACTCCGCGATCATCACCGTGACGAGCGCGGGTAGCGGGAGCAACGGGCCGGTCGTCTCCTCGCTCACGATGTATCCGGATGTGGATACCGTGACGGTCGGTGACACCGTGCAGCTCTCGGCGGTGGCGCGCGACAGTACCGGCGCGGCCATCTCCACATCGTTGCTGACCTACAGCTGGACGTCGTCCGACACGAGCGTCGCGACGGTGGACACGAGCGCGGTCACGGGCGGAGGCCTGGCCACGGTGACGGGCCTGGCCGCCGGTATCGATACCGTCACGGCGGTGGTCGACTCCTTCAGCGCGCGCGCCGTCGTGGTGGTCCAGGACACGACGAGTGCGGCGGGCATGGACCTGTCCGGCCGCATCGTCTACCTGACGAGTAGTGGCTCGATCATCGCGGCTCTGCCGGACTTCTCGGATCCGAAGAACCTGGGCGCCCTGACCAAACCGTACCCCGGACCGCTCTCCGTCCACGGCTCCTCGGTCTACCTGACGGCGCTGAGCTCCACCGGCTCCGGGGACGTCTTCCGACTCGACGCATCCAGCTCGGGACCGACCCTGACGGAGCTGACGCCGGGTGCGCCATACGCCTACGAGGTGGCGGGCGACGTATCGCCCGACGGCTCGACCGTCATCTTCCAGAGCAACCGCCGGGTCGCGTCGGACTCGACGGGTCCGCGGGAGATCTGGGCGATGGGTCCCGACGGAAGCGGAAAGAAGAGCCTGACCGCGAGCGACTCGGCCAACTTCGACGAGCAACATCCGCGGTTCTCCCCCGACGGGTCGAAGATCGTCTTCGTGAGCCGCGAGGGGCAGGACGTGAGCAAGCCAGTCGTACAGACGGAGATCTACATCATGAACGCAGACGGGACCGGAAGGGCGGAGCTCACGCCCGCGGGCGAAGCCGACGACTGGCCCGTGTTCTCTCCGGACGGCACGAAGATCCTGTTCGTGAGCGACCGGGCGGACCCGTCGAACTCGAATGCGCGGGACCTCTACGAGATGAACGTCGACGGGTCCGGGGTCGTGCGCATCACCAACGACGGCACCCAGAAGAGCTCACCGTACTTCTCTCCGGACGGCAAGGAGATCGTCTACGCGGTGTGGAACACGAAGTCGTTGGAGAACGACCTGGCCATGGTCAAGTCCGACGGGACGCCGGTGGCGGGATACAAACCGCAGGGCTCGGTGCCCTTCTGGGTCAAGTAGGGAGGGGAAGGTCGCGGGGGTGGGGTCGTCTTTTTCGCAGGACGCTCGCTGCATCCACGATGCGAGCGGTCCCGAGACACCCCACCCCTGCCGATCCGCTCCATGCGTCGCTTTCCCCTCGACGAGGTCGACCGCGAGCTCCGGAACCTGCTTGCTCAGCCGGGGATGGCCGTCAGCCCGGCGGGGCCGATCCAGTCGTAGGTGTGCTCCTCGCTCGTCAGGCGCCAGCGTTGCGGCCAGAGCGAGCGCTGCCAGTCCGATGCCTCACCGAGGGGCTGGGGCCGGGCGGCCATGGCGAGCGCGGCGCGCAGGTCTCGGCGTTGGGCGTCTCCGAGGGCGTCGGCCGCGATGGATACGAAGAGGATGGTCCCGCTCCGGGCGACGAGGTCCAGCCACTGGCGGTTGTAGGTCCAGGGAACGTGGGTGGTCACACCGACACAGTCGGGGTCGGCACCGTAGAAGGCACCGTGCTGGGGCCCGCGGAACGCCAGGGCGTTGACGCCCATCTTGCGCGTGCGCGCCCACTCGCGACCGCTCGTATCGTCGCCGATGCGGCACATGTCGAAGACGCCCGCCGACAGATGGCTCACGGTGTTGCACCCGGTGATGAAGGTATCGCCGCACGCCGTGCGGATCGCGCCGTACAGTTCGTTCAGGACCTCGGCCGTCGTGCGCGTGCGACCCGTGGCGAAGGTCCATCCTTTGTCGGTCAGCGTCGCGCCCATCTGGAATCCCCACCGCCCCAGCACGTCGAAGGTGGAGTAGTCGTGTTTGACGAGCTCGAAGCCCCATCCGCAGAGTCGGGCCATGTCCGCGGACACCTTGTGGAGGACCTCCGGCACGCTCGGGTCGAGCGTGCCGTGCTCCCGGGCCAGACGCCATCCGAGGGGGGCGTCGTCGGGTGCCTCGAGCGGGCGGATCCAGATTCCGGGTCGGGCGCCGGCCGTGTGCACGTCGCTCGCCAGCTTCGCCATGTCGGGGAACCGCTCGTTGCCCCGATTCCAGAGTCCTCGGCCCTTCTTGTCGCTGCCACGCTCGGGCTGCCATCCGTCGTCGATGACGCAGAATGGGCGATTGGAGCCGGAAGGGGAGAGCTCCACGATGCGGTGCGCGTCGGCCCGCACGGATTCGGCGCTGTTGTTTCCGTACGCTGCATACCAGTCGTTGTGGCCGTACACGGGCCGGGCCGGCGCGCGGGAGTGGGCGCACATCCGGCGACAGAACGCGTGCACCGCGGCGAAGGCCGATTCGCCGGGCCGGCCTTCGCGGCAGAGGACGTCGCACACCGTCAGCGTGCGTCGTCCCAGGCGCACGCCGACCCCACCGCTGCGGACGTCCGCCCACAGGGTGATCCCCTCGGAGTCGGCCTGCCAGAAGCAGAAGGACGAGGCTCCGGTGCGTACGCCGTATGCGTGGGTGAGCGCTCCGTCCGACGCCGCGAAATACCAGGGCATCACGCGCTCCGGCACCATGCCGCGCCACTCGAGGTCTCCGTACGCCCGCTCCCATGCATCTCCGAGACAGAGGCGCGTGGCGTCGAGGTCGGCCCGCCAACGCAGGTGCAGCCGAAGCACGTCGGTGGAGGGAGCCTCCAGCGACACGCGGAGGGCGTCGGACTCCCGGGCGGTGGCCACGGCGAGACCGCGCACGCCCTCCCAACGACCGTTGCCGCTCGCGCGCAGCGCGGTCATGCCGTCCGAAGACTGGATCATGACCCCGTCCGGGAGGCGTAGCAGGTCGACGAACGTCGGACGCGGGGGTGAGGTCCTGGCGGTGGGCGGCCGCGTCCCTCCGGCCAGGGCGCTGCCGGGGACGCTGAGGCCCACGGCGGAAACAACGCTTCGTTGAATGAACTCTCGGCGCGAAGGCATGGTGGCATCCGGGTGAGGGTCGTCTCGGAGCCGCAACGTGCGGTGGGTGGGGCTGGAGCGGCAAGCGGGGTCGGATCGATACGCGGGCGGAGTTTGGCGGTCCCCGCTACATTGGCCGGATGACGCCCACATTGCCCAACCCGACATTCCGCGCCATGCGACGTTCCGCGGGACCCCTCGTCGCCGTTCTCCTGACGCTGGCACCCACCTTCGCTTCGGCTCAGAAGCCACGCTCGGGCAACCCGATCTTTCCAGGGTGGTACGCCGATCCGGAGGCGCACGTCTTCGCCCACCAGTACTGGGTCTACCCCACGACGTCGGCGCCCTACGATCAGCAGACCTACATGGACGCCTTCTCGTCGCCCGATCTGGTGACGTGGACGAAGCACGCCCACATCCTCGACCTGAAGAACGTGAGCTGGGCCAAGCGTGCGCTGTGGGCACCGTCGATCGTGCACAAGGACGGGTGGTACTACCTCTTCTTCGGCGCCAACGACATCCACAACGACCACCAGGTCGGCGGGATCGGCGTGGCGCGCTCGCGCTCCCCGGCCGGTCCGTTCAAGGACTATCTGGGCAGGCCGCTCATCGGGAAGTTCCACAACGGCGCCCAGCCCATCGACCCGTACGTGTTCCAGGACACGGACGGAACGTGGTACATCACCTACGGGGGGTGGGGCCACTGCAACATCGCCAAGCTCAAGAGCGACTTCACCGGCTTCGTTCCCTTTGCGGACGGGACGACCTTCAAGGAGATCACCCCGAAGGGCTACGTCGAGGGCTCCTTCATGCTGCTGAAGGGCGGCAAGTACTACTTCATGTGGTCGGAAGGCGGGTGGACGGGGCCGAACTACGCGGTCGCGTACGCCATCGGCTCATCGCCCACCGGGCCGTTCCACCGCATCGGGAAGATCCTGCAACAGGACCCGAAGGTCGCCACCGGGGCGGGCCACCACTCGGTGCTCCACGCACCGGGTTCGCCCAACTGGTACATCGTCTACCACCGGCGTCCGTTGGGAGAGACGGATCCGAACCATCGGGTCGTGTGCATCGACAAGCTCCGCTTCGCGCCCGACGGAAGGATCCTGCCGGTGAAGATCACCAAGGAAGGCGTGCCGGCGGACCCGCTGCCGCGGTAGACGCGCGCGGGCAGGGCGCTCGCCACCTTCGGCGACCCCCCTACAGGTAGCGCTCCTCCAGGAGTCGACGGTGGTGCGCGAAGTGGCCCGCCGTGATGAACGCCATGGCCCGGACCGTGAAGGGGTTGCCGCTCGCGACGCCGCGTCGCATCCAGGCGTCCGGGGGAAGGTGACGGTAGAGGAGGATGCTTCCCAGGCGCACCGTCCGGAACTCCTCGACGTGGCGCGCCCAGGCGACCCGGTCCGCCTCGGCTCCGGCCGCCGCGATCTCCTGATCGTAGTCGGGCAGGGGGGTGTCGAATCCACGCGAGAACCAGAGCGCGCGAAAGGCGAAGGAGCGCTCGGTGTCGGTCACGTGGTTCAGCACCTGCCGGATGCTCCACTTCTCCGGCGCGTAGCGGTACATCGACCGCTCCTCCGAGATCCGGGACAGGAACGCGTCCGATTCCTCGAGCTGCCGCTCGAGCGTGCCCAGAGGATCGTCGCCCTCGACCTGGTCGATGTAGGTGAAGTAGTACGGGGCCGCTTCGTCCTTTTCGGGTCGTCCGGTCATCGAGGTGCTCCTCCGGTTCAGGATCCGACGGGTGAGGGGAGGATCCTGGGCGGTGCGGCCGTGCCTTCGCAAGCCGACGACCCGCTACCCGCGTCGACGGACGTTCTCGTCGAGGAGCACGCGCGAAGCCACGCTGATGAGCAGCACCAGAAGGGTCACGAGAAAGGCGGCCGCGTACGCGAGCTCGTGTGCGCTCGTGAACGGTTCGGTGATGAAGGCCCAGATGGCATACGTGAGGTAGCCGATCGGGGCATTCGTCAGATGGCCGTTCCACATGTAGTTGGACCAGCCCGCGGTGTAGATCAGCGGTGCCGTCTCGCCGACCGCGATGGCGAGCGCGAGGAGTACGCCGGTGAGAATCGCCGGGAGGGCCATCGGCAGGCAGACCCTCATGATCACCTTGCTGTCCGTGGCTCCGAGCGCGTAGGCGGCTTCGCGGACCGAGTGGGGTACCTGCCGCATCGCCATCTCGCTCGTGCGGGAGATGTAGGGAAGCGCGATGATCGCGAGGGCGATGCTGCCGGCGAGGACCGAGAACTTCCATCCCAGGCCGGCCACCATCGTGACGTAGCCGAAGTACCCGACGACGATCGAGGGAACACCGACGAGGACGTCTGCCAGGAAGCGGACGACCGGCGCGAACAGTCCCCCGTCGAACTCGGAGAGGTAGATGCCTGCCGCGACGCCGATCGGCACGGCGAGGAGGATGCCACCCAGGGAGAGGACCAGCGTCCCTTCGATCGCGTTCAACAGGCCGCCGCCGACGCCCTCGGTCACCGTCGTGAGCACGCTCCATGTCAGCGCGTGGGCGCCGCGCATGAATACCATGGCGAGGATCGACGTCATCGCGCCGCCGAGAGACAGGAACGCGAGGGCCATGAGTCCCCAGCTGACGCGATCCATGATTCTCCGCCGCAGGCGGACGCGGCTCATGCGGGGTGGCGGGGCGGACGCACCGACGGCGGCTTCCGTCTTCGTCGCGCCGTTCACGGTCTGGCCCCCTCGTAGTACAGCAGGAAGCGCGCGAAGGCGTTCACGATGACGGAGATGACGCAGAGGACCAGAGCGACTTCCGCGAGCGACCGGACCGCCATGCCCGTCGGGTCCTGCATCGCGCTGTCGAGCTGGGACACGATGAACGATGCCATGGTGGAGATCGGCGTGTAGATGTTGTGAGGCAGGTAGTTGAGCGCGTTGCCGCTGACCATCAGCACGGCCATGGTCTCGCCGAGCGCGCGGCCCGTCGCGAGGATGCTTCCTCCGATCAGGATGCGGCGCACGGAGGGCAGCAGCACCTTGCGCAAGGCCTCCTGCCGGCTCGAGCCGAGCGCGATGGCGGCCTCGCGGAGCGTATCCGCCTCGGGCGTGACGAGCGCGTCGCGCAGCGTCGTGGTAATGAGCGGCACGATCATCAGCGTCAGCACGAGACTGGCGGTGAGCAGGCCGTACCCACTGCCCGTGGTTCCGCCGAAGAAGGGGATGAAGCCGAGCCACCTGGCCATCGCGGGGAACAGGTGGTGACCCAGGAAGGGGATCACCACCGCGTATCCCCAGAGTCCGAAGACGACGCTGGGAATGGCCGCGAGGAGCTCGACGAAGAAGGACATCCAGGGGCGCAGGGGGCCTGGAACCCCCTCGGCGAGGAACATCGCCGCGCCCATTCCGATCGGCACCGCGAGGGCCACGGCAATCAGCGTGCTGAGCACGGTTCCGACGATGAGGAACAGGATGCCGTAGTGGGCGCCGGGCAGGATCTGCTGTCCATGCACGGTGATCGGGTTGCCGTACATGCTCCCCAGGTTCCAGCTGTTCTGGCCGAGGAAGCGGATGCCGTTGAGGCGAATGGCGGGCCACGCGTACAACGCCAGGAATCCGACGATGATGACGAGCGTGGAGCCCAGAATGCCGGAGAGGAGCCCCGTAAACCTGCGGAAGTTCAGCATGGCGTGGTCCCGCGAACGGTCGGGGGCCCGCCGCGGGGGCTGGGGGGGGGGGCCCCGCGGGCGGGGCGGCGGGCTCTGGAGGGCCTAACCCTGGCTATAGGCTATATGTGCGG
>JBJKRT010000096.1:0-5297 GCA_046704545.1 Longimicrobiales bacterium | reverse complement strand
GATGACGTCCTCGGTGATGCCGTCGGCGAAGAACTCGTTCTCCGGATCGGGGCTGAGGTTCACGAACGGAAGCACGGCCAGCGCGCGTGCGCGCGTCGGCTGCGGGGTCTGTGGATCGAGCGCCTGGGCGAAGGCCGCCGCGGAAGGGAAACGGTCGGCGGCCGAGCTGGCGAGTGCGGTGGCCAGCGCCGTCTCGACGGCCACCGGGACCGCCGGTCGGAGGTGTCGGATGGGAGAAACCGGCTCCGTGAGTCGTTTCGCAAGCAGTGCCTGCGCGGTGCCGGCCGTGTACGGTGGCACACCGGCCAGCATCTCGTACAGCACGGCTCCCAGGCTGTACACGTCGCTGCGCGCGTCCACGGTACGCTCCCCCACGGCCTGCTCGGGGCTCATGTACTGTACCGATCCGAGCGCCAAGCCGGTCCCGGTGAGTCGGCCGGCGTCGGGAGCGTGAGGGGCGAGGGCGATCCCGAAGTCGGTCAGCATCGCCTCCCCCTCGTGGAGGAGGATGTTCTCCGGCTTGATGTCGCGATGGACGATTCCCCGGGCATGTGCGTGGTCCAGCGCTGCCGCTACCTGTCGCGTGATCGTCACGGCGTCGACCACCGGGAGTTGTCCGGAGCGCTCGAGGAGCGCCCGCAGGGAGCCCCCCACAATGTGGGGCATGACGTAGTAGAGAAGGCCGGCGGCCTCCCCGGAATCGAACAGCGGTAGGATGTGCGGATGGTTGAGCTGCGAGACGACCTGGACCTCGCGGAGGAAACGCTCCGTGCCGAGCATGGGTCCGAGCTCCGGCCGCAGCACCTTGATGGCGACGGGGCGGGAATGACGCAGGTCCTGTGCGAGGTAGACTGTCGCCATCCCGCCTTGCCCGAGCTCCCGCTCGATGGCGTATCGCTCGCCCAGCGCGCTCTTCACCGCGTCGAGATGGTCCGCCACGGTCGCTCCGATCGGGGGTCAGGAAAGCTGAAGCTAATAGGTTGCCGTCACCGGTTGCGAGCCACGACCTGCGACGGTGTTGCGCCTACCTCGCTGGCCGGCGACGCGCTCTTCGATGTCAGGGGATCGGGGCCGGCCCCTCCCCCGAAGGTGCCCCACACGCAAGGATCGTGGGGGGAGGGCGGGCCCGTTCGGGGAAGACTATCCGCGGGGACGCACGAGATCCACCATCGCCTGATTGAACTCTGCAGGCTCTTCGAACGGCGGCGAATGACCGGATTCCTCGAACCATACGAGCTTCTTCGACGGCGCTTGTAGCGCGTCGAAGTACGCGACACCGACTTCCGGCGCTATGACATGATCGTGCCGGCCGATGAAGAAGAAGACTGGCGTCTTCAGGGTGGGTGCCATGCTCGCGAGGTTCACCTTGGCAACCTCTTCCCACGTCGAGCACGCGGAAAACCGGAATCCGCGCCGAAGGTTGGGCAAGTCCACGACCGAGCACTCCGGTCGGCTGAGCATGAACCGCAAGAACTGCCACCTCGACAATCCGCGTACCACGCTGACGAAGCGCCACAGCCACTTGCGCTGCACAAACACCTTCTGCGCGGTATGCGGTGGAGGGCCGATGGAACGGAGTTGCCGAGCGGCGTTCCGTTTGTTGCGACGCTCCGCCTCGCCCAGGGTGAACTCGTAGCAGATCCGCCCGCTCGCCTCCATATCGCCGACCTGCCCCGTGCCCACATAGGCCGATACTTTCTCGGGAAACCGCGCTGTGTAGAGGATGCCGAGCACGGATCCCCACGAGTGCCCGACAATTGCGACCTTGCTCTCTCCGAGCCTCGCGCGGACGGCGTCGACAAGCTCATCGAGATCGACGACGAACTGCTCCACTTCCCGACAGAATCTCCCCGTTGGGCCCGATGAACGGTGCCGTTCTTCCTGGATGCTTCATAAGGGCAGGAGATTGAGAGGGCCGGTTGACCGGAGGCGCATGGTAGGCAGCGGGTCGGAGGGGGGCAAGCGGCAAACGTTGCTTGAGCCGAGGCTACGGGTGACCGGGCGCGTGCGTGTGAAGAGCGGAAGAATGCCCGTACGGGCCGAGGCCATGGGAGGATGGGCGTGAGGCGCGAACTGTGAATGTGCGTCGGGCGTAGCGATGATGGAGCCCACCCACTTGCGGGTATGCGATCACCCACAGGGCAATCCTCCCAGGATATGCGGCGCAATCCGCGCACAGCCTGCCCTCCCAGGAAGTGTGTCAGCCAGCGATCAATTTCAGCTGGTCGAGCGACTCCCGGATGAGCCGAGAAAAGCGCTTCCCGTCGGACCCGTCGATCCATCGGTCGAAGGCGCTCCTGAACACGGCGACGGCCACCTCGGCCGTGAGGCGTGCGGCCGGGTCCTCGACGCCGCGGCGCCGCAGTGCGTCGGCGATGGCGTTGCCGACGAGCGCGAGCTTGATGAGCTCGCGCTCCTGGAGCTCCGGACTTGCGGCGATGATCGTGTGCCGCTGGCGCGCGAGCTCGGAGCGGTCCTCGAGTAGCGCGCCGGCGGCTTCGAGACCCGACATCGCGGCGTCGATCGGCGTCGCGGAGTCCGGAGCGTCGAGGATCGGTGCCACCAGTCGCTCCACCATCGCACCCGAACCGCCGAACAGGACCTCGCGCTTGTCAGCGAAGTGGCGGAAGAAGGTCCGCTCGGTCAGGCCAGCGCGCGCGGCGATCTCCGCGACGGTCGTGTTCTCGTAGCCGCGCTCCGCATAGAGCGCAAGAGCTGCCTGCTCCAGTCGGCTGCGTGCGTCAGGTTCCCAACGAGACATGAGCGAAAGATAGTGTTGACAGTGACTGACGTCACGTTTACGCTTGATGTCAGTTACTGACGTCGACTCTTCCGGGCGCTCTGGCCAGATGTTGTCACCAGCCCGGCACCACGCGACAGAGAGGACTCCACATGCATGTATTTCTGACGGGTGCGACCGGATTCGTGGGTTCCGCAGTCGCGAAGGAGCTCCTGAACGCCGGCCACACGGTGCTGGGATTGGCACGCTCCGACGCGGGCGCGGCGGCGCTCAGGGCGGAGGGTGTTCAGGTGCATCGCGGCTCCCTCGAGGATCTCGACGGTCTGCGCTCCGGCGCGGCCAAAGCCGACGGCGTGATCCACACCGCCTTCAGTCATGACTTCTCGAATTTCGCCAAGAGCTCCGAGTTGGATCGCCGCGCGATCGAGGCGCTTGGAGCTGAGCTCCAAGGCTCTGAGCGTCCCTTGATCGTCACTTCGGGCGTTGCCGTCGTGCCGGGTGGCGGAGTGGCAACCGAGAACGATCCGCCACTCCCCACCACCCCCTCCTATCCACGCAGTTCGGAGGCGACGACCGCCGCCATGGAAGCAAGTGGAATCCGCGCATCGGTGGTCCGCCTTCCGCAGGTGCACGGCGGGGGGAAGTACGGCTTCATCTCGGTACTCATCGGCCTCGCCCGCGAGAAAGGGGTGTCGGCGTATGTGGGTGAGGGGACCAACCGCTGGTCCGCCGTCCACCGTCTCGACGCCGCCCGTGTCTACCGGCTCGCGCTCGAGCGCGCCGTCTCTGGCGCCCGCTATCACGCGGTCGCCGACGTGGGCGTGCCGCTCAAAGAGATCGCCACGATCATCGGCGGACGCCTCGGCGTTCCGGTCGTCGGCAAGTCGGAAGAGGAGGCAGCCGAGCATTTCGGCTGGTTCGCGATGTTCGCGGGGATGGACCTCGCGGCCTCGAGCGAGCGTACGCGGGAGCTGCTGGGATGGCGGCCCTCCCGACTCGGACTGATCGAAGATCTCGAAACAGGGGACGTCTCCGCCGAAGTCCGCACGGCAGCCACCCGATGAGCACCGGGATCACCGCAACGAATGGGAGAATGGAAATGGCCATCCAGAACAAGCCCGTCGCCCTGGTCACGGGGGCCAACAAGGGCATCGGCCTGCAGATCGCGAAGGATCTCGCGGCGCAGGGCTTCACCGTGCTCGTCGGGTCGCGCAACCTCGAGCGTGGTGAAGCTGCCGCGAAGGACATCGGAGCGGACGCGCACGCCGTTCAGCTCGACGTCACCGATCAGGCGTCCATCACCGCGGCGGCCGAACACATCCGCAAGGAGTTCGACCGTCTCGACGTGCTCGTGAACAACGCGGCCATCTCGCACCTGGACGAGCCGGGCTGGACTCTTGAAAAGGCCGCGGAATCGGGCCGTGCGAGCGTCATATCTCTCGACGAGGTACGCTCGGTGTTCGAAACGAACGTGTTCGGCGTCCTCGCCGTGACGCAGGCGATGCTGCCGCTCCTGCGCCAAGCGGCGGCCGGACGCATCGTCAACGTATCGAGCGGCGCCGGCTCGCTGACGTTGAATGCAGACTCCGAGCATCCTCATCGCGCAATGTTCGGACCCAGCTACAGCGCGTCGAAGGCCGCGCTGAACGCGGTTACGCTCGCCCTCGCCATCGAGCTCGAGGAGACGCCCATCAAGGTCAACGCAGCCTGCCCGGGCTTCACGGCGACGGACCTCAACAATTTCGCGGGCACGCGCACGGTCGAGCAGGCGGCACGCGAGCCGGTGCGCCTCGCGCTCCTCGGCTCCGACGGTCCGACCGGCACCTTCTCGAACGAAGAGGGCCCACTTCCGTGGTGACCGCCGAACTCACCGATTTGGTCTCCGTCGCTCCGCCCGCCGAGCCCATCGACGCCGGGGCGACCTGGACGGACGTCGGTCACGGGCTCGCCCGGTGCCACAGACCGACATGACCGACTCGCGCGTCGCGATCGTGACCGGCGCCTCGCGTGGGATCGGCCGCAGCATCGCGCGACGGCTCGCCGCGGACGGCTTCGCGATCGTCGTCGCCTACGCGTCCAACCACGATGAAGCCGAGGCGGCCGTGCGCGAGCTCGAGGCCGAAGGCGCTACGGCAATCGCCCGCGCCGCCGACGTCGGCGACGAGGGTGCCGTTGCCGATCTGTTCGACACGGCGGAGGGAGCGTTCGGCGGGATCGACGTCGTCGTCAACGCCGCCGGGCTGCTGTTGCTCGCACCCCTCGTCGATCTCGACCTGGGCGCACTCGACCGGATGTATCGCACGAACATCCGCGGGACGTTCGTCGTCGACCAGCAAGCGGCGCGGCGCGTGCGGCCCGGTGGGGCGATCGTCAACTTCTCCTCGTCGGTCGTCGGGCGCGCCCTCCCCACCTACACGGGGTACGCCGCGAGCAAAGCCGCCGTCGAGGCGATGACGTTCATCCTTGCCCACGAGCTCCGCGGTCGCGACGTGACCGCGAACGCCGTGGCGCCCGGGCCGACCGCCACCGACATGTTTCTCGAAGGAAAGGACGAGGA
>JBJKRT010000095.1:0-23747 GCA_046704545.1 Longimicrobiales bacterium | reverse complement strand
TCCCGTCCACGTACGCGTCGTCCGTCGACACCACCCCACGAAGCTTCACGTACCAGTAGCCCACACCCAGCCCCGCCACCACGAGCACGAAGATGAGCAGCAGCACCCCGCCCCGCCCCTTCTTCTTCGGCGGCGCGCTCGCCGTTCCGTTCGCTGCTCCCGCCTGCGCTGCCCCGGCGGGCGGACCGCCGGTGGCCTGTGTATCGTCAGCCATCTACGCCTTCTCTCTCAAGCTGGGTGTTACCACACCTATCTGTCCGGACCGCATACCCTGAAGCCCCGCATCGGTTTCCACGCACCCGCGGCCGCGGGCGAAACCTAAGAAGATAACGACTCGACGCCGGGGTTTGGAACCGCTCGCGGCGTCGCCGCGAGCAGGATCAGCGCGACCACTACGGCCGAGGTCAGACACCACACGCAGGTGGCCCCAATGACGAACGGCTCCAGGAAGGTCAGGTAGACCGAGAAGGCCGTTCCAACGAACGCCATCCCCCACAAGACGCTCCAGGAGAGCGGGACGAGGCGGGGTGGCCCGAGGACGGCCAGGCCCCAGGCGAAGAACATGCCCAGGTAGCCCATCTGTCCGAGCATGCCCACGGGCAGGAGACCGAAGAGGGTGGCATACGAGCTCTGCTGAACCACGTTGCAATCGCCCACGGGTCCACACACCGCAGCGTGGCCGGTCACCTCCACGAACGCCAGATAGGACGCCACGCCCATGCCGATGGTCGCCAGGACCGGGATCGTCCACGATGGAAGGCGCACGGCGCCCGCCCGGCTGCGCGCCGCCGCGAGCGCCGACGCGACGAGCGCCCCGATCAGACCGAACAGCACGAGCACGGCGATCCCGTTTCCGACCGGGTCCTGGCGGAACAGGGCCAGCGGGCCGGGCGGAGGTCCCGACGACGCGAGATGCGTCCTGATCGCGGGCTCCACAGCCGCGGTATCTCTCGCCGGTGCGTCGGCGGCGGCGGCGTCCGTCGTGTCCACCGACGCGCTGTCGTCGCGCGAACGCTTCGTCGCCGTCTCGGCCTTCATCAGCGCGCTCCGAAGCGCCGGCACGTCCGGCCAGTCCACGCCTCCCTCGGCGAGGCCCTTCTCGACGAGCCCGGGAAAGCGCTCCGGAATCTCACGGTCACCCACCATCACGTCCGCTCCCACGACGAGCGTGGGAACACCGTACCTCGGCGGCTTGAGGTCGAAATGCGCGACGGTCGCCTCGAACAGGTCGTGGCCGCGTGGCGTCGTCACGTCCACACCCGCGAGCATGAGGCGGTCACCGTACTTCTGCTTCAGGGGCGGGAGATCCTCGCTGAGGACCTTGTGGCAGTGCGGGCATGTCGGCGAAAAGAAGAGCACCGCATGCACCACCGGCTCCTGGGCCTCGATCGCGCGTGGCCCCGAAACGCCGAAGAACCCGACAAGGAGCGTGACCACCGCTCCCCGCACGAAGATGTCGTTCCGTCTTCTCACCGAACACACTCCTAGAGAATACCGAAGTGGCGGCACCCCTCGAGCACGCCGGCCGCGTAGCGGCCGCGGGCGAGGTAGACGCGCTCGGCCCGCCCCAGCCGCTCGGCCTCCGCACGTACACGCTCCACCAGAGCGGCCGGCGCATTGCCCACGATCACCGATCGGAATCCCGCCAGCAAGGCGGCCTCGTCATTGCCCGAATCGCCCGCGAACACGACCCGTTCCAGGCCGAGCCCCAGAACCTCCGCCAGGTACCGCACCGCACGATCCTTCGCGACGCCCTCGGGAAGCGCATCCACCAGCGCCCGGCCGGTGTTCACATCCCTGCTGACCACGAAGCCTACACGCGCCCCCGCCGCGCCCGCCAGAGCCCGGAGCTCGTCCAGGAGACGGCCATCCACCGGCCAGGGAGCGAAGAAGCTCGTCTTGTGCTCCCCCTGGTGACGCGGGGGCTGGAGCTCCACGTCCGGGTGCGCCGCGAGGGCGCGGGCGGCCGCGCGGCCGTCCGCACCGAGTGCCTCGGACATCGCGCGCCGGTATCGTTCATCCGGCACGTACGTCCCGTCGCGACGGGCGTACAGCGCAGCGCCCACCTCGCACCCCAGGAAGTCCGGCTCCGGAAGCCCCACGCTCCGGATCCCGTCCAGCGCATGCTCGAGGTGGCGCCCCGTCACGTACGCGAGCGCGAGCCCGTTCCGACCCTGCACCGCAGACGCGAAGGCGTCGACCTCCGCCAGGCGCTCGGCACTCTCGTCCGGGGGGATGACGGTTCCGTCCAGGTCCGTGGCCAACAGTCGATCGTGCGTCCGTGACACCGGTTTCGCACTCCTTCGGTATGAACATCGAGGCGGTTCATGTTTACGTAGAAGAAAGCCTTATCCGGGGAACAAACCAACCGCACAATGAGCCGAGAAGAGCGCGCCGACCCGCCGGCGGGGAACGATGCACCCCCCGACCGCCGCACCCGTGCGCTCGTCTTCGGCGAAGTGCTCTTCGACAACTTTCCCGACGGGCGAAAGGTGCTGGGCGGAGCGCCGTTCAATGTAGCCTGGCATCTATGCGGATTCGGTGCGGACCCATTCTTGGTGAGCGCGGTCGGCGATGACCCCTACGGCCGCGAGATCCTCGACCACATGGAGTCGTGGGGGCTCACGACGCGGGGCATCGGCGTCGATCCGGATCATCCGACGGGTTCGGTCATCGTCTCGCCGGACGCCGAGGACGTGGCCTACGAGATCCCCGAAGGCCAGGCGTGGGATCATCTCGGTTCCTCCGTCGTCGACGACCTTCCACTCGAGAACGTTGGGCTCGTCTACCATGGCTCCCTGGCCGTCCGCTCCGAGGAATCATGGCGAGCCCTTCGCCAGATCGTGGATCGGGCGGGTGCCCCGACCTTCGTGGATCTGAACCTCCGGCCCCCGTGGTGGACCCGAAGCCGCGTCGACTGGTGTCTCGAGACCGCCCACTGGATCAAGCTGAACAACGAGGAGCTTGCAGCCATCTCCGGCGAGGACGTGAAGAGCCTCGAGCGTAGGGTGGCGGTGGCGCGAGAGCTCCGGGCCCGGCACGACCTGGAGCTTCTCTTCGTCACCGGTGGGGGCGACGGCTCATTCCTGATCACGCGCGACGATGAGGTACTTCACCACGAAGCCGACGACGTCGACGAGGTCGTCGACACGGTCGGCGCCGGAGACGCGTTCAGCGCCATCGCGTGCAAGGGCGTCTTGGAGGGCCTTCCGCCCGACGAGATCATCGATCGGGCAAGCGCATTTGCTGCTGAAGCGTGCCGCTTTCAAGGAGCGACTGCGACCGATCTCTCACTCTACGAGAGTCATCTGCGCCGCTGGGCCGACACGACGCGACGCCTCGAGCCGCTCGCTCCTGACGCGCGTGGCCTGTACGTGCTCAGCCTGAGCGTCCACGGCCTGGTGCGAAGCGACAACATCGAGCTGGGACGGGACGCGGACACCGGCGGGCAGGTCACGTACGTAGTCGACCAGGCCCGTGAGCTGGCGCGACATCCGCGGGTGGAGAGGGTCGACCTGGTGACCCGTCGCATCGAGGACCGCCGGGTCGACGACCACTATCGGGAGCCGTTCGAGACGATCGCCGACGGCGCGCGGATCGTGCGTCTCCCATTCGGGCCCCGCCGCTACCTGCGCAAGGAGTCGCTCTGGCCGCATCTCGACTCGTTGCTGGACCAGCTCATCCGCTACGTACGCGCCGAAGGGCGGGTGCCCGACGTCATCCACAGCCATTACGCCGACGCCGGCTACGTGGGATCGCAGCTCAGCAAGCTCCTGGGTGTGCCGTTCGTGTACACGGGACATTCACTCGGGCGTGTGAAGAGAGAGCGATTGCTGGCCGAGGGCGGAGACCCGGAAACCCTGGAATCGCGGTATCACCTCACGACGCGGATCGAGGCCGAAGAGCAGGCGCTCGAAGCGGCTTCGCTCGTCATCGCCTCGACCAGGCAGGAGGTACACCAGCAGTACGAGGACTACGAGAACTACCATCCGGAGCGCATGGAGGTCATCCCTCCGGGCGTGGACCTGTCACGATTCTCCCCGCCGTCGCGGTTCTGGCCCGAGCCGCCGATCGCGAGCGAGGTGAACCGCTTCCTGGAAGATCCCGACAAGCCCATGATCCTGGCGCTCGCCCGCCCGGACTACCGCAAGAACTTCCAGGGGCTTCTGCGGGCGTATGCGGAAACGCCGGGCTTGAGAGAGGCGGCCAACCTGGTGCTCGTCGCCGGGACACGGGACGACATCGCCGAGATGCAGGCCGCGCCACGGCGCGTTCTGACGAGGATCCTCCTCCTCGTGGACCGCTACGACCTGTACGGCTCGGTCGCGTACCCGAAGCATCACCGTCCCCAGGACGTCCCGGACCTGTACCGCCTGGCCGCTCGCTCACGGGGGATCTTCGTGAACCCGGCCATCACGGAACCGTTCGGGCTCACGCTCATCGAGGCCGCCGCCACGGGACTTCCCGTCGTGGCCACCCAGGACGGGGGCCCGCCCGACATCCTCGAGGCCTGCGGACACGGCCTGCTCGCCGACCCGATGGATCACGAGGAGCTCGGACGCGTGATGCTCGATGCGCTCTCGGACCGCAGACGCTGGGCGGTGTGGTCCAAGCACGGTCTCGCCCGCGTTCACGAGCGCTTCTCCTGGAAGAGTCACGTGCGCCGTTACGTGACCGAAGCCGAGAGGATCAGGGCCGGTCGGCGCCCCGCTCCGGCCGTGCATCCCGTTCCCGTCCGTCTGCCGCGCATGGACAGGATCCTCATCACGGACATCGACGATACCCTCACGGGCGATGGCGAGGCGCTCGAAGTGCTCGCCGACCGGCTCGGGTGTGCCCCACAGGGGACCGGCTTCGGCATCGCCACGGGACGGAGCCTCTCCAGGGCCCTCGAAATCCTCGGCGACCTTCTTCTTCCTCCGCCGGACATCCTGATCACCTCGTCGGGGGCCACGGTCCACTACGGCTCCCGAACCGTGGCCGACCGCTCGTGGGAGCGCCAGATACGCTACCGTTGGGACCCGGAGAGAATCGCTGATGTCCTGCGTGACGTTCCGGGTCTGGAGGAGGATGGGGAGACGGCGCACTCCGAGTATCGCCTGCGTTACATCCTCGATCCGAACGATGCCCCGGACCTGGGAGCGGTGCGTAAACGCCTCCGCCATGCCGGCGTGCAGGCGACGTCCATGGTCGACCACGAACGATATCTGGACATCCTTCCCCCCAGAGCGTCGCCGGGCCTGGCGATCCGCTTTCTCTGCTTCAAGTGGAATCTCCCTCCGGACCGGCTCCTGGTGGCCGGCGACTCGGGCAACGATGCCGACATGCTTTCGGGCGACACGCTCGGCGTCGTCGTCGGCAACCACACGCCCGAGCTCGACCATCTGCGTGATCGTCCACGCATCTACTTCGCGCAGCGCGATCACGCCTGGGGCGTGCTGGACGGGATCGAGCACTACGACTTCTTCGGCGCCATCCGCATCCCGGAAGACGAAGACTCCGAATGATTCGAGATCTCCCGCAGGCCCTGCACGACCATCGCGACTCGCTCTACCTGCTCTTCCGCCGCCTCTTCACCACGAAGCGGCGCTTCCTGGGCTGGGCGGAGCTCGTGCACGCATACGAGGCCTTCGTCGAGACCCCTCCGGGAGCCGACCTTCCGGATTCGCCGATCGACCGGGTCCTGCACCGGACCCAGGAGGCCGTGCTCGACGATCCGCTGCTCCACCTCGCCGTCCGCGAGCGCGTGGCCCGCTGGCGGTATCTCGAGGTCCACACCCTGGAGATGCAGATCCGTGAGATCGGCGTCTCCGAGTTTCTGGCGGCCAAGGAACATGTCGTTCAGGGCCGCCCGCGCGGCGAGCGCTACACGCTCGAGGTCGACCTCGGGCCGTTCGAGCGCAATTTCCCGAAGCTCTCGAGCGAAGACGACATCGGGCACGGCGTCGAATTCCTCAACCGACACCTGTCGGGGCACCTGAACGGGGCCGGCCAGGGCGGACCGGAGCAGCTCTTCGAGTTCCTCAGGGTGCACCATGTCGAGGGCCGTCCGCTCATGCTGAACGACGTCATCCGCGACGCGGGCGAGCTGCGTGAAGCCCTGGGACGGGCCATCGAGAGCCTGGAGTCGCCTCCGGACGACTGGCAGCGCGAGCTGCACCTGCTCGGCTTCGAGCAGGGGTGGGGTCGCACGCCGGAACGCTCCCGCGAGACGATGACCCTCCTCGCGCACGTGCTCGACGACCCCGACGCCGAAGGCCTGGCCACGTTCCTGGAGAAGATTCCGATGGTCTTCTCCATCGCGATCGTCTCGCCCCATGGGTTCTTCGGGCAGGCCAACGTCCTGGGCAAGCCGGACACGGGTGGTCAGGTGGTCTACATCCTGGACCAGGTGCGCGCGTTGGAGCGTGCCATGTACGAGTCGATCCAGGAGCAGGGGATCGACGTGGAGCCCCGGATCGTCGTGCTGACGAGGCTCATCCCGGAGGCGGGCGATACGAGCTGCGATCAACGGGTCGAGCACATCCTCGGCACCCGGAACGCGAAGATCCTGCGCGTGCCCTTCCGGACCCGGACAGGGGAAGTGGTCCCGGAGTGGACGTCGCGGTTCGAGGTCTGGCCGTACCTGGAGCGCTACGCCATCGACGCCGAGCGCGAGCTCCTGGCCGAGCTGGGGCACCGGCCCGACATCGTCGTCGGCAACTATTCGGACGGCAATCTGGTAGCCACGATCCTCACGCACCGCATGGGCGTGACGCAGTGCAACATCGCCCACGCGCTCGAGAAGACGAAGTACCGGGACTCCGACCTCCGCTGGCGGGAGTTCGAGGCACACAACCACTTCTCATGCCAGTTCACCGCCGACATGATCGCCATGAACGCGGCGGACTTCATCATCACGAGCACATACCAGGAGATCGCCGGCACCGAAGAGAGCGTGGGCCAGTACGAGAGCTACCAGTCGTTCACGCTCCCTGGCCTCTATCGCGTCGTGTCGGGAATCGACTGCTTCGATCCGAAGTTCAACATCGTCAGCCCGGGTGCGGATCCGGAGGTCTTCTTCCCGCACACCGAGGACCGTCCGCGTGTGGCGGAGGCGGAGGCGACCGTGCTCGACATGGTGTACGAGGACTCCGAGGTGCCGCACCGGGGAGACCTCCACGACCGCGACAAGCCCGTGCTGTTCGCGATGTCCCGTCTGGACCGCATCAAGAACATGGCCGGCCTCGTGAGCTGGTACACGCAGCACGAGGAGCTCCAGGAGATGGTGAACCTCCTGCTCGTGGGCGGTACGCTCGATCCGGAGGAATCCGGTGACCGCGACGAACGGAGCCAGATCGAGCGCATGCACCGCCTCCTGGACCACAGCGGTGCCACGAACGGCAACATTCGCTGGATCGAGATGCAGACCGACAAGAACCAGGTCGGCGCCCTCTATCGGTTCGTGGCCGACAAGCACGGGGCGTTCGTGCAACCGGCGCTGTTCGAGGCCTTCGGCCTCACCGTCGTCGAGGCGATGAGCAGCGGCCTCCCGGTCTTCGCCACCCGCTACGGCGGCCCGCTCGAGTTCATCGAGCACGGAGTCTCTGGCTTCCACATCGATCCCCTCTCGGGCGACGCCGCTGCGGACATGATGGCCGACTTCTTCCGACGCTCCAGGGACGATCCGGATGTGTGGGAGGAGATCTCCCGGGGGGCGCTCGATCGCGTCGAGGCACGCTACACGTGGCGGCGGTATGCGCACGAGCTGTTGCGCCTGTCACGCATCTACGGATTCTGGCGCCATATCTCCTCGCTGGAGCGCGAGGAGACACGTCGCTATCTGGAGATGTTCTACGGGCTCATGTACCGTCCCCTCGCACGTCGTGTGGGCAAGGAAGCTCCCGAAGACGCCGCGGCGCAGACCCGGCCCGTGCTCCCGGACACGCTCTGACGCGGATCCGTCGGTGCGCGAGCCCGACGCGACGCGACGCCCGGCATCGCTTGCCTACGGATGGCCGCCGTCCTACCGTCGTCTGCGACTCCCCCTGCCCGCACCCTCCCATCCTCCGAGGCTGGTCTGAGCACCCGACTCCCTCCGACACGCTTCGTCCGACGCGCGGCTCGTCGGACTCGACCGGTTCTGGTGTGCGGCCTTCTTCTCGCGACGCTCGGGGGCTGCTCCGGTAGCCGCAAGCTCACCTGGCACCAGGAGGACGGATACCGGTGGGCCCAGGTCTCCCCGGGGCGCTGGGGCTCTACGGGCTTCTCGGAGCTTCGACCATCCCAGACGGGGATCACCTTCGAGAACCGGCTGACGCGGCAGGAAGCCGCCAAGAACCGGCAGTATCTGAACGGGTCGGGCGTGGCCGCCGGAGACATCGACGGGGACGGCTGGACGGACCTCTACTTCGCCCGGCTCGACGGGTCCAACCGGTTGTACCGGAATCTCGGCGGGATGCACTTCGAGGACATCACCGACAGCGCCGGAGTGGCCCTCCCGAACCAGTACTCGACGAGCGCGGTGTTCGCGGACATCGACGGCGACGGCGACCTCGACCTCCTGGTCGGCTCGATCCACGACGGGGTGACGGTCTTTCTGAACGACGGGAAGGGCCATTTCACCCGCGAGACCGACAGCGGGCTCGGCGACACCGCACACAAGGGCAACATGACGCTCGCGCTCGCCGACGTGGACGGTGACGGTGATCTCGACCTGTACGTCGCCAACTACCGCGAGCGTTCGATCGACGACAGCATCGACATGAAGGACCTGACATGGTCCAAGACCGTGTCGGAGAAGGATGTGAACGGGCACAAATCGTACAGCCTGCGTAAGCCGTACGACCGCTACTACGTGCTGGTCCACCGCCCGGGCCTGCCCCCGCAAAGACGCGAGGTCGGCGAGCCCGACCAGCTCTTCCTCAACGACGGCACCGGCCACTTCCGGGAGGCGGACCCGAAGCGTCACTTCCTGGACGCCTCCGGCAAGCCGATGGGTCTGCCGCGCGACTGGGGACTCGGAGCCAAGTTCGAGGATCTCAATGGCGACGGCCTGCCCGATCTGTACGTCTGCAACGATTTCTGGACGCCGGATCGTGTGTGGATCAATCAGGGGCACGGCGTCTTCAAGGAGATCGATCCCCGGGCCATCCGCGACTTCAGCTTCTCGTCGATGGCCGTCGACTTCTCCGACGTGAATCGGGACGGCAAGCCGGACATCTTCACCACCGAGATGCTGAGCCCCGTGCATGCGCGCCGGGCGCGGCATTACATCCCCCGGGGACCGTATCCGAACATCCGCTACGGCATCGATCGCCAGCCTCAGTACAACCGGAACTCGCTGTTCGTGAACCGGGGCGACGGGACGTACGCGGAAACCTCCTGGTACAGCGGTGTCGCCGCGACCGGATGGTCGTGGGCGGCGCAGTTCCTGGACGTCGACCTCGACGGCTACGAGGACCTTCTGGTCAACAACGGCTTCTCCTACGACCTGCAGGACCTCGACACCCAGCTCCGCATCAACCGCGACGTGTCCCAGGGGAGCCGCACATCGGTGGGAAGCCTCGTGGACTATCCGAGGCTTCCTCTGGTGAACGAGGCCTTCCGAAACAACGGCAACCTGACGTTCACTGACGTGAGCGCCCAGTGGGGATTCAAGGACTCCGACATCTCCCAGGGGCTCGCGCTCGCGGACCTCGACCACGACGGGGACCTCGACCTGGTGACCAACCGCATGAACGAGGTGGCCGCCGTGTACGAGAACACGGGGACGGCGCCGCGCATCGCGGTCCGATTGATCGGCCGGCCACCCAACACCCAGGCGATCGGCGCCGAGCTGGAGCTGGACGGCGCCCCCGTAACCCAGACCAAGCAGGTGGCGTCGGGAGGCGTGTACCTCTCGGGCTCCGACCCGCTGACCGTGTTCGCGGCCGGCAGCACGGACAGCGTGCACACGTTGAAGGTGACGTGGCCGGGAGGCGCAACGACCGTCGTCGACAGCGTGCGCGGCAACCGACTGTACGAAGTGACGGAGCCAGCGGATACGATGCTTGCGGCGGCGCGGCCGCACGCCACGCCCGCGGCGATCTCGCCGGACGCAACGTTCGAGGACGTATCGGCGAACGCCGCCTACCGGCACCACGAGGATCCGTTCGACGACTTCCACCTGCAGCCGCTGCTGCCCGTGAAGCTCACCCGGGAGGGTCCCGGGGTCTCGTGGATCGACTACAACCACGACGGCAGGCCGGATCTGTTCGTCGCGTCGGGCAGGGGTGGACGCATGGGGATCTTCGAGAACCTGGGCGACGGACGCTTCAAGCAGGTCTCGATCGATTCGGTCACGCGCGTAGCGCCCGGCGACCAGACGACGATCCTCGGCTGGGGAGAGAACGGCGCCACCCGCCTGGTCGTGGGCAGCGCGAACATCGAGCAGGGCAACGTGGGATCGCCCTCCGCGCTCGACTACACCGTGAAAGGGGGCCACATCGTGCGGGCGGCGGACCTGCCCGCGTACCGTTCGACGACCGGAGCGCTGGCGGCCGCGGACTACGACGGCAACGGGACCGTGGACCTGTTCGTCGGCGGACGGTTCGTGCCGGCCCGCTGGCCGGCGTCGGCCACGTCGCGACTGTTCCTCAACCGCGGAAGCCACTTCGCGCTCGACGAGACCAACTCGCCCGCCTTTCAGCAGCTGGGGCTCGTGACGGGTGCGGTCTTCACCGACTTCGACGGTGACGGCGACCCCGACCTCCTTCTCAGCACGGAATGGGGCACGCTCAAGCTGTTCCGCAACGACAACGGCACGTTCCACGACGTGACCGACTCGATGGGGCTGTCGAAGTACGAGGGATGGTGGAGCGGGGTGGCCACCGGCGACTTCAACAACGACGGCCGACCGGACATCGTCGCCACGAACCTCGGCCTGAACTCCTCCTACCGGCTCGTACCCGGGCACCCGCTCCGGCTCTACTACGAGGACTTCAACTTCGACGGCCGCATGGACATCATCGACGCATTCTGGGATGCGGCCAGCAAGGCGTACGTCCCCCGCCGCCAGCTCCAGGACTACGCCGCGACGATCCCGAACACGATCCTCCGGAACGTGAAGACCCATCGGCAGTTTGCCGATGCCTCGCTGCAGAAGATCCTCGGTCCCGAGCTGAGCAGCATGGACCACCGCGACATCAACACGCTCCAGCAGATGGTCTTTCTGAACGAAGGCGACCACTTCGAGGCCGTCCCTCTGCCGCGTGCCGCGCAACTCACGAACGCGTTCGCGGCAGCGGTCGGCGACTACAATGCGGACGGTAACGAGGACATCTTCCTGAGCCAGAACCTGTTCTCGGTGGAGCCCGACTTCCCGCGCCTCGATGCCGGCCGCGGGCTATGGCTGAAAGGAGACGGCAAGGGCCACTTCGTTGCCGTACCCGGCCAGGTGAGCGGCGTCGAAGTGTACGGAGAGCAGAGAGGAGCGGCGCTCGCCGACTTCAACGGCGACGGGAAGGTCGACCTCGCGGTGGCGCAGAACGACGCTCCGCTGAAGCTGTACCTGAACCGATCGAAGCGCGCCGGGCTGCTGGTGCGTCTCGTCGGTCCGAACGGCAACGAGGACGCGATCGGCTCGAGCCTCCGTGTCGTGTATTCCGACGGAACGAAGGGGCCACGCCGGGAGATCCAGGCAGGGTCGGGCTACTGGTCGGAGAACGGTGCGGCGCAGGTCATGGGAAGCGATCCCGCGAAGACGGTCTCGGCCATCGAAGTACGATGGTTCGACGGGCGCACCCAGACCGTCGACGTGCGAGCTGGAGAGCGGAGCTACACGGTCACGCATCGCTGACCTTCGGACCGCCGTGGTCCCCCGAGGGGGCGGGCGTCGCCGCGGTGCCCGGCGCAACACACGCAACGAGGGGGGACGCCGATTCGGCGTCCCCCCTCGCGCGCATCAGTGCGCTCTGGCCTCTCGCGTTCAGGCGGGTCCGGGCTCCAATAGCGCGAAGAGGCGGCGTCCCTCGATGTTCTTCGAACGCTGCTCGACGTGCGCGACGTCGTCCAGCGCTTCGATCATCTTGTCGAGCGTCGCGACGCCGACCTCGGGCCGGCGGAGCTCACGGCCGCGGTAGCGGAGCACGATCTTCACGACGTTGCCCTTCTCCACGAACTTGCGTGCGCGTTTGAGCTTCGTCTCGAAGTCGTGGTCGTCCGTGCGCGGCCGGAGCTGAACCTCCTTGACCTCGACACGGTGCTGGTGCTTGCGGGCTTCCCGCTGCTTGCGCTGCTCCTCGTAGCGGTGCTTGCCCCAGTCCATGAGCTTGACGACCGGGGGGCGGGCACGGGGAGCCACCTCGACGAGGTCGAGACCCTCCTCCTGCGCGCTTTCACGGGCCTTCTGAAGGGAAACGACCCCGACCTGCTCACCGTCTGCGCCGATGAGGCGGATGGGACTGATGCGGATCTGGTCGTTGACGCGTGGATCTGAAATCTTATCTCCTCCTTGTAAGCGATCAGGATCCAGCCGTCCGTGCCGGATACCCCTTCATCGTTCGCACAGAAAGGGTGGCGGGTCAAGGTGCGGAAGGGGTTGAAGCCCGCGTCCGCGCCCGGTGCTCAACCGGGCCCGACACGAGCCGACAGCCGCACCACGCGCCCGGCTTCGTGCCGCCTCCTACCACCACTCCTTCTGCAATTCCTCCAGCGCCGCGCTGCCCGGACAGAGCTTCTCGTACGGCAGGTCCACGAGCGGTGTATCCGTCGTGCCCTCGAAGTCGTGCATGTCCTCGAGCGTCTCCTCGAGGTACAGCAGGCCCGTGGGCACCTCGCCCGCGTCGTGCACCGCGCGGATATGCTCCAGCGCGGCACCTCGGTCGGTCGGGTCGTAGTCCTCGGCGACCTTCCGGAAGCGCACGACGCTCCCGTCGTGCATCGTCACCGCCCGGACCTCCCCGCTCCCATACTCGGCGGTGATCTCGCGGCGAAGCGGCACGAAGTCGGTCTCGATGACCTCGTGCATGTGTGCGCGCGTGTATGCGTAGCTCTTCGTCGAGCCTTCGTGGTCGTTGAACGTCACGCACGGCGAGATCACGTCCACGAACGCGAGGCCCCGATGCTTGAGCGCCGCCTCGATGATCGGCACGAGCTGCGCCTTGTCGCCCGAGAACGAGCGTGCCACGAACGTCGCGCCGAGCGACAAGGCCACCTGCACCGGATCGATCGGCCCGTGCCGGTTCACCTCGCCCTTCTTCGACACGCTCCCGACGTCGGCCGAAGCCGAGAACTGACCCTTCGTGAGCCCATAGACGCCGTTGTTCTCGAGCACGTAGAGCATGTTCACGTTGCGGCGGATCGCGTGGCACAGCTGTCCGAGGCCGATCGAGAGCGAGTCGCCGTCGCCGGAGATCCCGACGTAAACGAGGTCGCGGTTGGCCGCGTTCGCGCCCGTCGCCACGGCCGGCATCCGCCCGTGGACCGCGTTGAAGCCGTGCGCTTCCTTGATGAAGTACGTCGGTGTCTTGGACGAGCAGCCGATGCCCGAGAGCTTCGCCACCCGGTGCGGCTCGAGGTCGAGCCGGTAAAACGCCTGGATCAGCGCCGACGTGACGGAATCGTGTCCGCACCCGGCGCACAGGGTGGACATCGAGCCTTCGTAGTCGCGCAGCGTGAGGCCGAGCGCGTTGGGGCGCATCTTCGGATGCCGGGCGACCGGCTTGGTGATGTAGGTCATGACGCCACCTCCGTGGTCGAACGCTCCGCGTCCAGGGCGGGTTGGATCCCCGACAGCACGTGTCCCTTCGAGAGTGGTTGCCCCCCGTAGAAGCGGACCGACACGAGCGTCTCCTTGCTCACGGAGGTCTCGAGCGTCAGGAGGTTGCGAAGCTGCCCGTCGCGGTTTTGCTCGACGACGAACACGACCTCGTGCGAGGCGAGGAACTCCTCCACCGTGTCGTTGAACGGAAAGCCGCGCACGCGCAGGTAGTCGATCTCCACGCCCTGGCCGACCAGCTCGTCGCGCGCCTCCATGACGGCCCAGTGGCAGCCGCCCAGCGCGATGATCCCGTGGCGCGCCGGCTTCGAGCCCTGGAACAGCTCGGGCGCCGGCACGTGGTCGCGCGCAGAGTACACCTTACGCGCCAGGCGGTCCACGACCTCCGTGTACGCCTCCGCATCCTCCGTGTACTTCGCGTACTTGTCGTGCCCGGAGCCTCTCGTGAAGTACGCCCCCTTCGGGTGTACGCCCGGAACCGACCGGTACGGGATGCCGTCGCCGTCCACGTCCAGATACCGGTAGAAGCTCTCCGCGGCCTCGAGCTCCTCGGCCGAGAGCACCTTGCCGCGATCCGGGCGGTACGCGTCGTCCCACTCGAGGCGCGGGATCATCCAGTCGTTCATCCCGATGTCCAGATCGGAGACGAGGAACGTCGGCGTCTGGAACCGTTCCGCGAGATCGAACGCCGCCACAGCGAACTCGAAGCATTCCTTCGGGTTGGACGGAAAGAGCGCGATGTGCTTGGTGTCGCCGTGCGACGCGTACACGACCGACATCAGGTCGCCCTGTTGCGTGCGGGTGGGCATGCCCGTGGACGGACCGGTGCGCTGGACGTCGACGAAGACCGAGGGGATCTCCGTGTAGTAGGCCAGGCCGATGATCTCGTTCATGAGCGAGATGCCGGGTCCACTGGTCGGGGTGAACGCGCGCGCGCCGTTCCACCCCGCGCCGACGACCATCCCGGCCGCGGCCAGCTCGTCCTCGGCCTGCAGGATGCAGAAGTTGTTCTTGCCCGTCTCGGGATCTACGCGGAAGCGCTTGCAGTGCTCCTTGAACGCGTCCATCACGCCGGTCGCCGGTGTGATCGGGTACCACGCCCCGACCGTCGCGCCGGCGTACACGCACCCGAGCGCGAGCGCCGAGTTTCCTGTGATCATGACGCTGTTCCGCGTCGCGTCCATGTGCGCCACACGGATCGGCAGCGGACAGTCGAAGTGCTCTCCGGCGAACTCCGCGCCCATCTCGATGGCCGCGAAGTTCGAATCGATGAGCCGCTTCTTCGCGGCGAACTTCTCCTCGATCATTCCGCGCACGACGTCCATGTCGATGTCGAGCAGCGAGACGAGCGCACCCACGTAGCCGATGTTCTTCATCAGCACCCGCTCCCGCGCACGCTCGAAACGCTCCACGCACATGTGCGCCAGAGGAATGCCGAGGAAGGTCACGTCCTCGCGGATCAGGTCCTCGTCGAGCGGCCGCGAAGAGTCGTAGAGGATCCATCCTCCCGAGACGACCTCCGCGATGTCGCGCGCGTAGCTCTGCGGATTCATCGCCACCATCAGGTGGAAATCGGGGCTGCGCGCCGTGTAACCGTCCTTGTTGACGCGGATCTCGTACCAGGTCGGAAGTCCCTGGATGTTGGACGGAAAGACGTTCTTTCCGGAAACGGGAATCCCCATGCGGAACAACGCCTGAAGCAGCAGGCTGTTGGCGCTGGCGGATCCCGTTCCGTTGACCGTTCCGACCTTCAGCGCGAAGTCGTTGACGCGATCGTTCATGCGACCGTCGGAGTCGTGGGCCACGGTTCGTGTCCTGCGTAGGGGATGAGCAACTCGAACTTCCGCATGTCCCAGGCTGCCGTGGGGCAGCGCTCGGCGCACAGGCCGCAGTGCACGCACAGGTCCTCGTCCTTGACCATCACGCGCTGCGTCTGGGGAAGGTCCTCCGAGACATAGAGCGCCTGGTCGAGGTTCTCGGCCGGTGCGGTGAGCTCGTGGCGCAGCTCGCCCTCGTCCGCATTCGGCACGATCGTGAGGCAGTGCAGCGGGCACACGTCGATGCAGGCGTCACACTCGATGCACAGGTTGGCCGTGAAGTCGGTCTGGATGTCGCAATTGAGACAGCGCTGCACTTCGTGCGCCGTCTCCTCGACGTTGAATCCGAGCTCCGCCTCCACGCCGAGCCCCCGCAGGCGCTCCTCGAGGTCGA
Organism: Longimicrobiales bacterium; assembly: GCA_046704545.1. Taxonomy (GTDB): domain Bacteria; phylum Gemmatimonadota; class Gemmatimonadetes; order Longimicrobiales; family Gaopeijiaceae; genus SZUA-318. The sequence goes on along the minus strand of JBJKRT010000095.1, from coordinate 7,798 downwards.
CGTAGCGCATCTCGGTGCGCGCCGCCGGGTTGTAGTCGTTGGCGTAGCTCCACTCGTGGATGCCCATCTTCTGCGAGATGAGATTCATCCCGAACGCCGGTCGCTCCGTGAGCGCGACGTCGTGGCAGTGGTTGTGGATGCTGATGGCCGCCTGATGTCCGTGCTCCACGGCCCAGATGATGTTCTCGGGGCCCCAGGCGGCGTCTCCGCCGAAGAAGACGCCCGGCCGCGAGCACTGCATCGTCCCTCGGTCGACGATCGGCATGTCCCAGTGGTTGAACTCGATGCCGATGTCGCGCTCGATCCAGGGGAAGGCGTTCTCCTGACCGATCGCGAGCACCACGTCGTCCGCGGGGATGAAGACCTCGTCGAGCTTCTCGGCCTTCTGCTTCCCGTTCTCGTCCGTGTGCCACTCGACGACGTCGAACATCATTCCCTTGAGCTCGCCGTCCTCGACCACGTAGGCGGTCGGAGAGTGGTTCTCCAGGACCTCGACCTGCTCGCCCTCCGCATCCTCGAGCTCCCAGTCGGACGCCTTGAAGTGCTCCCGTCCGCGGCGCGCCATGACCTTCACGTCCGTTCCGCCCAGACGCTTCGCGGTGCGACAGCAGTCCATGGCGGTGTTGCCCACGCCGATCACCAGCACCCGCTCACCCACCGTGTCGATGTGCTGGAAGGCGACGGCCTCGAGCCAATCGATGCCGATATGGATCCGCTCGGTGTCGTAGCGACCGGGAAGATCGAGGTTCTTCCCCCTCGGAGCCCCGACGCCGACGAACACCGCGTCGTAGCCTTCGTCCAGCAGCGACTTCATGCTCGTCACGGGCGTCTCGAGGCGTACGTCGAGTCCCATGTCGACAATGAAGCCGATCTCCTCGTCCAGCACCCGGGGCGGTAGCCGGAACGCCGGAATGTTCGTGAGCATGAGGCCGCCGAGCTTGTCGTACTTCTCGTAGAGCACGCACTCGTAGCCGAGCGGGAGCAGGTCGTTCGCCACGGTGAGCGAGGCCGGCCCTCCGCCGATGAGCGCGATGCGCTTGCCGTTCTTCTTCTCGGGGATCTCCGGCAGGCGATGCACGACCGATTCACGCAGGTCCGATGCCACCCGCTTGAGTCGGCAGATCGCCACCGGCTTGCCGTCGATTCGGGTCCGCCTGCAGGCGGGCTCGCACGGCCGATCGCACGTCCGACCCAGGATGCCCGGGAACACGTTCGACTCCCGGTTCAGCATGTAGGCGTCCGTGTAGCGGCCCTGCGCGATGAGGCGGATGTACTCGGGGACGTTCGTGTGGGCGGGGCATGCCCACTGGCAATCGACGACCCGGTGATAGTACTCGGGATTCCGGGTATTGGTGGGTTCCATCAGGTACTCCGGCAGGGAGGGTAACCGTGTCCTACACCACGAACGGCGATGGAGAGCCGACCATGGAAGCGCCCATCATGGAAGAGGTCCTCGTTCGGTGCAAGGCGGGGGCGTTGCGCAGACCGTGATTCATGGGAATCATTCTCGCCATGGCCTCACCTACACAGAGGGTCGACCACGCCTGGGGCCCGCCCACGATGGCGCTCGACGCCGACCGGATCGTCGATACCATCGCGATCCTGCGTCGTCGAATCGACGAGCGCTTTCCTGCCAGCGGTTTGGGCAACATCTGCGGCGAGCTTCTCGCCATCGCGGAGCAGACGCGAGACCGCCTGGCCTGGGTCGCCAAGCCGATTCTGTACTTGAGGGCCGCCACCTGGCTCGCCGCCACGCTCGTCGTGGCCGCGGTCGTCGCGGCCTTCTCGACCCTGGCACCCGGGGGAGCGATCCACAGCTTCGGCGACGCGTTGCAGGTGCTCGAGTCGGGCCTCCAGGATGCGGTCTTCATCGGTCTCGGGCTCGTCTTCCTCGTCTCGCTCGAGAACCGGGTCAAGCGGAAGCGGGCCCTGCGCTTCATGCGTGAGCTCAGGGCGGTCGCGCACATCGTCGACATGCACCAGCTCACGAAGGATCCGCAGCGGGTGCTTCACGAAGGCGATACGGCGTCTTCGCCCAAGCGCACGCTCAAGCCCGAGCAGCTCGCACGCTATCTCGACTACTGCACCGAGATGCTGTCACTCACCTCCAAGATCGCCGCGCTGTACGCCGAGCGCTTCGATGACGCCGTGGTGCTCCAGTCCGTGGACGAGGTGGAGGCGCTGACCACGGGGCTGAGCCGCAAGATCTGGCAGAAGATCATGCTTCTGGACCAGCCGTCCATCCAGAGCGTCGAAGAGCCGTCTCCGCTCAGTTGACCTCGAAGATCGTGTTGGCGACCGGGTCGACGTAGGACAGCGCCTTGTCGGCGGACCACGCATAGCAGGAATCGTAGTAGTAGTACCCGCTCTGGAGCGTCACGGACGTATCCGTTCCGTTCAGCCCGCCGATGAGCAGGCCGTAGACCCGCGGGGCCTGCCATGGCCAGTACACGCCGACGTTTCCGAGGCTGCCGGCCAACACGATTCCGTCCCAGTAGAACCCGCTCTCCATGGTGAGCTTTCCGGTCACGATGAGAACGCCGTGCCCGGACCAGGAGGAGTTCGCGCTCAGATCGCCCGGATAGCGCACGACCGGAAACGAGTCCGATGGAATCGAATACCACTGGGGAGGGGTGGTCCCGTCGATATCCACGGGAAAATCGGGGTCGGTGAGGATGTCCCAGCGGATGCCCGCCGAGTCGATGACCGCCGAGTCGCTCGAAAACACGAGCTTGTCCGGGCTCCCCGAAACCGTGCCGCCGGTGTTCGTCTTCACCTCGTGGGAATCGACGACGCCGGCGATCGACGTCGTCCCCCCGCCCGAGCACTGTGAGCTCGTCGCATGGTCCGTCCCGTCGACGTAGGCGTTGACCGAGAAGAACCCATACATCTTGCCGCCGCTCACCTCCACCTTCTTCATGGCGGCCATCAGCGCGCCCAGGTGGGGAACGGGTGACAGGTGCTGCCAGGCGTATGTGCCCACGACGCGCGTCGCCGGATTGGTCGGGTACCGGGGATCGGTGACCTCACCCTCCGAGCGGACATAGTACAGAATGTCCCGGCTGTCCTTCTCGAACACCCGCCGGCTCGTCACGGTGGCGTACCCGCCTCCGATCGCGTAGCTGACCGAGTCCCCTACCACGCCGATCTGCTCCGCGAGGAATCGCTCGAGTCCGCCGCGCGCGATGCTGAGCGCCTGCGAGCCGTCCCGGTTCCCGGTGGCGAGCGTGAACTCGGTCCGCACCGCCATGTAGCCCGCAGCACCGGCCATGGCGATCGCGAACAGCATGAGCACGACCAGCGCCAGCACGAACCCTCCGCGATCGGGATCCGGCCGCAGCGTGCTCATCGGACGTTCGGGAGCAGGAAGTTCACCGACCACCCGTACGTGATGTCGCCCTGGGTGCCGGTCTCGGGCCGCACGCGTGCCTGCGCCACGACGCGCACTGCGTCGATGCTGTCGAGCTGGGCGGAGGCCACCGAGGTGGCGTAGGTCGTTCCGCCGGTCCGGTACTCGAACGCCGCGCTCGTGTCGAGGCCCGTCACGTACTCGATGAGGGTATCGCCGTACACCCCACGGAAGAGGCCCTGCGTCGTGGTGTCCAGAACGGACGTCTGGATCTTGAAACGGGTCTCCCGAAAGACCATCAGGAGCGTCGACACGGACGGTGTGGGCGGACCCAGGTTCTTGAGCCTCACGAACTCGCTCGTGGCGCCGGTCGTGTCGGCCCCGTTTGCGGCGCAGTCCCTGGCCGGGTTGCCACCGCTCCCGTTGATGTTCTTCCAGCTCGCGTTGTGGTAGGTCCAGGCGCCGGTCGTGTCGTTGCGGACCGCATAGCCCGCGACCTCGCTGGTATCGATCCCTTCGTCGCCCCCTTCCATCTGGACCTCGACCTGCCCGTGCGAGACCGCGCACACGGCCGCCAGCACCATCGGCGAGCGGATCGTGATCTCCTTGTTGGTCGCCTGCGTGATGCCGTCGGGCATGACCGACCGGAGCGCGTCACCCATCACCTGGGTGATCGTCCTCGCGTCGTCGTGGACGGTGGCGCGCTTGATCTGGTCGGCGTAGAAGCGATTCTGCACCAGAAACACCGAGCTGACCAGCACGACCAGCACAGAGGAGATCGCCAGGGCCACCATCGCTTCGATCAGGGTGAACCCGCCTCGGGACCGAACCGCCCGATGCTTCGTTACCAGCTGTTGGCCTTGTAGGACGTGACCGAATAGGTCGGATGGCCGCTGGAGGGAGGCGTCATGGAGACGGACATCTCCTTGAGCAGTGCCGTTTGGAGCGTGACGGAGACCGCCTGGGTGTAGACGACGCCGCGCACGCTCATCGTGTCCGACGACGTGCCTACGTCCAGTGAATCGAACGGCTCCGCCTGCAGAGAGTCCATACGCGCCTGGGCCACGGTCACGATCTCCGACATCGTGGCCGCGTAATCCATCTGCGAGCCCAGCGCCGTGCTGAGCCGGATGACCATCAGCACGCCGATCGAGAAGATCACCAACGCGGCGATGACCTCGATCAGCGTGAAACCGTCCGGGCGACGGCGGGGCGCACATGACGCTTCGCTCAATTCTCCTGGACCTTGGAGGCCCCCATGCTGTTGAAGCTCACCGTATAGGTGACATCCCCGGATGTGAAGGTTGCCGTACCCACGCTTCCCGTACCTCCCTTCAGGCTGGCTTCGCCTCGAGAGCTGAAGACGAGGCTGTCACCCTTGGTCTCCAGGTTGATCGCGCTCAGTGAAATGTCGGCGTTGGTCTTGAACCGCCGACGCTCCAGCTCCGTACCCGATTGCTGCATGGTGATGGAATACCAGCGATCGGTCACATCGAACCGGATCACCACCGGCTGCCTGGCCCGAAGCGCCGACGCCCGAGCCAGGGTCAGATCCTGTGCGAAGACCTGGGCCGCGCGTCGGGCCGACGTCTTCTGATAGTACGAACCGAAATACAGAGCCGCGATGCCCAGCGTCAGCGACGCCAGGATGAGGACCACCACGAGCTCGATCATGGTGAGGCCGGCCCGGCCGGCCGCACGGGTGCCGCGGAATCTCATGGGTCCGGCCAACGGGTTCTCCAACTCCGTATCGGGATCGGAATCGTCTATGATCTGAAACGTCTTAAGATCCATCGTCGGAGCCGGACCAACAACATTCATGCAGAGGCTCGTTTCGGTCGACGAATATCGCAAGTCCCTCTCCGGCTCGCTTCGGGCCCGGCACGCGTCGGTATCCACGGGCCCCGACCCTGTCTATACTTGTGCGACATCGCGCCGGCTACGGCCAGAAGAACGTCCGCGGAAGGAGGATCGATGAGACGCATCGGGCTCGCCGCCCTCGTCGTGCTCGTGAGCGTCGCCGCCGCTGGCCGCGCGTCGGCGCAGCAGGAGCGGGCGGCGCAGGCCATGGTCGAAGCGAGCCTCCGAGCCACCTCGATGCGCGGCCACTCCGTGGGCATGGCCGGTGGTGCGGTGGCCGTACGCGTCGGAGACGACTTCTTCTTCGGTGGCGCAGGGTACCTCATGATGCATCCGCTCGACCTGTCGCGGCCGGGTTCGGCACTCGAGCTCCGGATGGCGTATGGCGGGCTCCTCACGGGAATCCGCATCCACGACGGACGGCACCTCCGGTGGACCGCACGACTTCTGCTCGGCGCGGGAAACGCCAAGGCAGTGGTTCCCGTGGTCGGCACCGAGCTCCGCTCCGACAACTTCGGAGTCGTCGAGCCCGAGGTCACGGCGTCGGTCTGGGCAATGAAGCTGGTCTCCATGCGAGTCGACGCAGGGTACCGTTTCGTCTACGGTGTCCAAGGCCTTCCCCGGGTCACTACCGAACAGCTGCGTGGCTCTTTCGTCGGCCTTTCCCTGGTCTTCGGACAATTCTGATCTCCGACTATCGGCCACTATCTCTTTTTAGTTTGCGCGTCACTGTCGTTTTTTTCTTGACATCGCGACAAACCATTCACTAATTCCCTCATACACCCTGCATATTCTATCGGCCATAGGCCGACGAGTCCCCCGGAGGTGCCTCTTGGTACAGGTCGACGAGGGAGTCTTCTCAGCCGTCGAGGCGGAGCTCAAGAAGAATCCGAAAGCCAGCGTGGACGAGCTCATGGAGATCGCGAAGGGGGTGAGCCCCGCGATCGGAAAGCTCTCCAAGCGTCAGTTCCACGCCCGGTATCCCCTGCAGGTCAAGCGCAAGATGAGTCCGTCCAAGCCCGGCCGTCCCCGGACCCGCAAGGCCGCGGGGCGAAAACGCAGCACACGCGGTCGGGGCAATGGCGGACGCGACGCCGTACGCGCCGTATTCCTCGACTTCGCGTCGGACCTCGCGGCCGCGGAGGCCCGCAAGGACGTCGTGCGCGTGGTGGCGAGCGTCGACAAGTACGTGGATGACGTGCTGAAGGCGACGGGCGCGTCCTAGACGGCCGCTCGGCTGCGGTCGACTCGTTCCGCAACCGCTGCGAGGTCCCGGGCCGCCACCGAGATCGCCGGCAGGCCCGGGGCCTCTTCGCTCTTCAGCTCCTCCAGCACCTCGTGGAAGTGCGTCACCTGGCGCGAGAGCGACTCGAGTGTCTTTCGCATCGCACGCTCCACCGTGGCGGTCGGCTCCAGCACGTGCATGGTGGCTACGACGATCTTCCTGTGCGCCCGGGAGAGGTCCTCGGAAAGCGCCTGAGCCGCCCGCTGCTCCCATCGGTCGTCTCCGGCTGCGTCGAACGTCGAGCGACGCAGCCAGGGAATCTCGAACGCCTCGGAGGCCGCATAGTACGCTCGACCGGTCTCGACCTCCGGCGACTCCGTCTCGCGCGCGATCTCGACGATCTCCAGAAGCTGGTCCAGAAAGCGTAGCGTGATCAGGTCGCGTGAGAAGTCCGGACCGGCACCGAGCTCCTGGATCTCGCTCAGCCGGTCTTCGAAGAGCGCGCGATCCTCTCCGGCGACCAGCTCCGGAAACCGCTGCCTGAGCAGGGCCAGACCCTCGAGGTTCTCGTCCACGACCCGCGCGGGCGGCGTCCCGGGACGCACGTTCTGGAGCACCCATCTCGTGGTTCGCTCGAGCACCCTCGCGAGCCCCAGGAGCCAGCGGTAGCCGACACGCGCGTCGAACCCGCTCTCGTTCTCGCTCATCTGTTTCAGCAGCGCACGGTGACCGGCCAGGCGGGCAGCCACGATCCATGCCCGAACCACCTCTTCGGCGCTCCGTCCGGTATCGCGCATGATACGGTTCACGAACGTCGCGCCCATCAGGTCGACGAGATCGTTGGTGAGCTGACTGACGATGATCTCCCGACGCAGCCGGTGCGCCTTGAGATTCTCGTGCCCCGCCGCCAGAGCCGCTGCCGGAGGGAAGTAGCCGAGCAGGTAGCTCTCCGTCACCGGGTCGTCCGGAAGGGAGCTGTGAAGCAAGCTCGATTTGACCGAGAGCTTGGCATAGGCGAGGAGCACGCAAAGCTCGGGCCGGGCGAGCGTCTCACCTTGATCCCGGCGCTCCACGAGGACGTCGAGAGACGGCAGCGACTCCGCCGCCCGGTCGAGCTCCCCGGACTTCTCGAGCGAGAACATGAGGTCGCGGAAGTCGTCGCCGGCCTCCGCCGCGCGCATGAGATCGAGCGAGATGGCGAGGCTCTGGGTGCGGTTGTCCTCCAGCACCAGATCCGCCACGTCGTCCGTCAGCTCCTGGAGAATCTCGTTCCTGCGATCGTCCGACATCTGCCCGCCGGCCACCGCGGGCGCCATGAGGATCTTCAGGTTCACCTCGTGGTCCGACATGTCCACGCCGCCGGA
>JBJKRT010000094.1:0-67818 GCA_046704545.1 Longimicrobiales bacterium | reverse complement strand
GCGCCTCCTGGATCTCCTGACGGGTCGGCGCGTCCGTTCGCTCGAGCAGCGCGGCGGCGGAGCAGAGAATGCCGGGCGTGCAGAAGCCGCACTGGGCGGCCCCCTTCAGGTCGAACTCGTCCTGGAGCGGGTGGGGCCCGGCCGACGTGGCCAGCCCCTCGACCGTGACGACCTCCCGATCCTCGGCCTCGAACACCGGGGTGATGCACGAAAGCGTGGGCCGACCATCCACCAGGACCGTGCACGCGCCGCAGTCACCCTTGTCGCAGCCCTGCTTCGACCCGGTCAGTCCGAGCACGTAGCGCAGCGTCTCGAGAAGGGTGTAGTGCGACGGCACGCCGACCTCGTGAAGGTCGCCGTTGATGCGCAGTCGGACGATATCGGTCGCAGGGGGCATGACGACTGCAAGTTTGCATCCACGGTCTTGCGCGGCAACGGCAGGCGGGAGTGCGAAGCGCACCTCCGTCCGCCGCCGCGCGCCTTCGGCCCGCTCGGCTACTCCCCGCAGCCGGGCATCCGGAATGCCCCGATCCGCGTGGAATAGGCGGTCGCTCCCTTCTTCAGGTAGTCGCCCACGTACCAGACCGTGCAGTCGTCCGTGGGATCGAGCGCCGCCGTCGTGTAGTCCTCCCAGCGCGAGGTGTTGGTCTGGGCGGCCTCACCGCGGGCGAGGATCGTCTCCCGGAAGGTGAGTCGGCCGAGCGGATCCTTGCGCCGGCGGCCGGTGAATCGCTGGCCCGGGAAGCGTCCCGGGCCTCCGAAGGAGTAGCCGATGCCGATGTTGCCGAACTTGTCGATCGTGCCGCTCGGCAGCCACCGGTAGGCGCCGTCGCCCAGGTACGTCCCCTGCTGATGCAACGACACGGCACCGCTCTCGGCATCCACGCGCAGCTCGTACCAGCGGATGCCTCCGCCCCCCTCGTCGGTGTGGACCGATTGGACTGCGAGGATGGAGGCATAATCGGGGAATCTGCGGTAGACCAGCCGCTGCATGATCTTGTCGCCCGGCTGTCCGAGCAGGCGGCTCGTGCCTCGTTGGGGCACGCAGGTGAGCTTGCCCTGGCAGAGGAACTCGTAGGGGGCGACGGGAATGTCGGTCGGACCGACGAGCTTCGTCTTCGACGGGTCCGTCCAGTCGACGTGATACTTCCAGACCTCGAGCACGCTGTCCCGGAAGTCGCCGCCGACGCGTGATCCGCGGTTGGCGATCACGAGGTTCGGCGCTCCGGGCGGCGGCAGCGCCTCTCCCTCCACGTCCGCGTCGTTCAGGAAGTTCACGTTGTCCAGGACGATGCACTGCTCCGTGGCCGGCTTGCCCTGGAGCATGGCGCGACGGTCCACCACGCACGCGTGACGCTGGGTGGCGACGCTGTCGGAGATGCGCTGGTCGCCGGTGCTCGTCGGAACGTAGTAGCCGTCCGGCCAAACGGCCGGTCTGGGAAAGTCCGGGAAGAACGGTCGCAGGAACTCGTAGCGGTAGTACGCGCCGAGCGGGTCCGAGGTGGCGCTGACGGCATAGCACATCGCCCAGACGCCCAGCGGCTCGCCGGCGGCGGCTCGCTGTTTCTCCCGAGCCCGCGCACGCATCCGGCTCGCCCGCCGGGTCGAGTCCACGTTCACGCCCGGCGGTGGTGGCGGCGGGCGGTAGAGGACGGCGGCCGCACCGGGTTGCCCCGGGACGCCGATGACGCTCTCCCGGGCGCCGTTCGACGGCGTGAACGGCTTGGGCTGGTCCGGCCGATAGGGGTTGCGCGAGAACATCGGCATGACGATGAGCCAGCGGCCTGCGAGCTGGTCGTAGCGCACGACGGCATCACCGCTGTTGCGCGCCTCGCAGTCGCCTCCGAATCCCTTGAACACGTCGTTGACCGGCACGGGGCCGAACAGGACCTGCCCGGTCGAGTCGTACTCCTCTCCCTTCTTCGTGTAGATGGCCATGCCGAAGCCGTTCACGATCTGGAAGATGTGGTTCGGCCCGACGGCGAGGCTGTTGTCCGACGGATTGCGGGCCCGGCGCGTGCCCTGGGGGCCCTCGAAGCCCACGCCCAGGCCGTCGAAGCTCGCCACCAGCCTGGCAGGAGGCTCCGAGCCGGGCGCCTTCTGCTCGATGCTTCCGCCCGTGCGCCCTCGCTCGTAGCGGCTGGCGCCCACGACCGCCGTCAGGCAGGCGGACGCGATCGCCCCACCGAGCAGGGTCCGCGCGAGGCGGTTCATGGGCGCTCCCGATCCGAGAGGGAGGGAAGGGAAGGGCGGTGGGGCGGGCCCGCCCCCCCCACCGCCTTCGACGACTAGTCGGTGCAGCCCGGCATGCGGAAGGCGCCGATCTTCGTCGAGTACCTCGTCTCACCCTTCTTCAGGTAGTCACCCACGTACCAGACCGTGCAGTCGTCGCTGGGATCCATCGCGGCGGTCGTGTAGTCCTCCCACCGCAGCGTGTTGGTCTGGGCGGCCTCGCCCTTGGCGAGGATGGTCTCCTTGAAGGTGAGCTTGCCGAGAGGGTCGCTCGGGCGGCGGCCCGTGAAGCGCTGCCCCGGGAAGTCGTGCGGGCCCCCGAACGAGTACCCGATCCCGATGTTGCCGAACTTGTCGATGTCGCCACTGGCGAGCCACCGGTAGTTGCCGTCGCCCAGGTAGGTGCCCTCCTGATAGAGCGAAACGGCGCGGCTCTTCCGGGCCACACGGAACTCGTACCAGCGCACGCCTCCGCCACCTTCGGCGGTGTTGATCGAATGCGTGACGACGAGGGACTCGTGATCCTTGAAGCGGCGGTAGACCAACCGCTGCATGAGCTTGTCACCCTGGGAGTCGAGCCGGCGGTCCGTGCCGGGCTGCGGCACGCATTTGCTCAGCTGGCCGTTACACAGGAAGTGGTACGGGGCCACCCTGATCTTCTCGGGGCCGGTGATCTTCGTCTTCGCGGGATCCTTCCAGTCGACGTGATACTGCCAGGCGTAGATCACGCTGTCCTCGTAGATGCTGTCCAGCTGCATCCCGCCGGCCGCCAGCATGATGTTGGGCGCACCGGCCGGAGGCGGCGTCGGCCCATCGACGTCCGAGTTGTTGAGGAAGCTCACGTTGTCGATGATCACGCACTGCTCGCTGGCCGGCTTGCCCTGGAGCATCGCCTGCCGGTCGGCCACGCACGCATGCTTCTGCGTGGCGACGCTGTCGGAGACGCGGTGGTCGCCCGTGCTCGTCGGGATGTAGTAGCCGTCCGGCCACACCGCCGGCCGGGGATAGTCGGGGAAGTACGGCCGCAGGAACTCGTAGCGGTAGTACGCACCCAGCGGATCCGAGCTCGTGCTGACCGCGTAGCACATCGCCCAGACGCCCTTGGGTCCCTTGGACTCGGCCTCCTCGCGACGACGCTCGCGATAGCGCTCACGCATGCGCTCCATCCTCTGGCGACGCGCGATCGAGTCCGCCTGGGTCAACGGGGGCGGCGGGGCCGGCTGGTACATGATCTCAGGACCGCCCGGCTGGCCCGGGACGCCGACCACGCTCCTGCGCGCTCCGTCGGCCGGGGTGAAGGGCTTGGGCTGATCCGCCCGGTAGGGATTGCGCGAGAACATGGGCAGAATGATGAGCCAGCGGTTCGCGAGCTGGTCGTAGCGCACGACCGCGTCGCCGCTGTTGCGCGCCTCGCAGTCGCCTCCGAATCCCTTGAACACGTCGTTGACCGGCACCGGGCCGAAGAGGACCCGACCCGTCGAATCGTACTTCTTGCCCTTCTTCGTGTAGACCGCCATGCCGAAGCCGTTGACGATCTGGAAGATGTCGTTGGGCCCGACGGCGAGGCTGTTGTCCGAGGGATTCCCCGACTGCTTCGTGCCCTGCGGTCCGTGGAATCCCACGCCGAGGCCGTCGAAGCTGGTCACGAGCCGGGCCGCGGGCTCGGTGCCCGGAGTCTTCTGCTCGACCGCTTCGGCGGTGTGTGGGACGGTCTGAGCCCTTCGCGTCGGAGTCCTGGCCGACGAGCTCGGCGCCGCCGCGCTGGGACGGTGAGCGGCCGGGGCCCGATGGTGCGAATCGAGCGACGCGAGGGCCGGCGACACGTCGTGGGCGACGGCCGGATGGACGACCGTGCGCCCGATGACCGGTCCCGAGGAGTCGGGGTGCTCGGCGACGACGCGGTGCGCCCGCGCCTGTCCCAGCCGGCCGGCGCCGGCCAGCGTAACCACACAAGCCGATGCGACCGCGGCGGCTTTTCCTGCTCTCAGAAGGCCATGCATGGGCCATCTCACTGGACAGAGGGAGACGTTCGAAGCGGTCGAACAAACGGCAGGGACCCGGCATGGCCCGCGCCGATCCGTCCGTACCTGGAACGTCGGCAAAAGCAATTTGTGGGGAGGCACGCTAGGGTCGGTCGGCGTGGCGAGCAAGCCCACCGAGGAGGAGCCCGGAGGACCGTGTGCGAACGGGTTGGTATTCGCAGTTCGGTGCGATACGCTTCATGGGGTGGATCCGGAGTCGTCTCCCACCTGCCCGCGGAGCGGCCGACGGCCGCTCGACGCGGACTCCGAGGACATCCGTGAAGTCTCGATGCACGCAGGACCCAGGGAGATGATCATGAAGCTCTGTATTCCCACCGCGTCCGGAGAAGGATTGGCGGCGAGGCTGAGCGAGCATTTCGGCCGGGCGCCGACGTTCACCCTGCTCGACACGGAGGGCTCCGAGGTCGAGACCTTCGTCAATCCCGAACGCCGTCACGATCGCGGCCGCTGTGTCGTCGCCACCCATCTCGCGGACCGCCAGGTGGACGGGGTGGTGTGTCGCGACATCGGTCGCAACTCCTTGGAGGCGCTGACGGCGCTCGGGATCGCAGTCTACGCGACCGAGGCGGGCACGGTAGCGGACGTGCGGGACGAGGCGCTCGGTTCGGGCCTTCGTCCCCGGTCCGCCGCAAAGCCGGCCTCGTGAATCCGACGCTGTCCCGGGCTCCCCGTTCGGGCATGTCGAGCCGCCCGTCGGATCGATAGGTTGTTCCGGTCGTGCGCACCGGAGGCGCACGGTTCCGGCACCTCACCCACGCACGGAAGGCAGCCGCTTCTTGAGCCACTTCCCCTCGTGGACCGTCCAGGAGCGCCGACGCGGAGTCTTCCGGCGGCTGCTCACCCCACCCCGACTCCTGGTCGGATCGTTCCTCGGCCTCATTGCCGCGGGAACGGTCGGACTCATGGCTCTGCCGGGGCTCTACACCGGGGAGCCACTCTCGTGGATCGATGCGCTCTTCACGGCGACGAGCGCCGTGTGCGTCACCGGTCTCGTGGTGGTCAACACGGCCACGCACTTCACGTTCTGGGGCGAAGCCTACCTGCTTCTGTTGATTCAGCTCGGCGGGCTCGGGATCCTCACCTTCACCACGCTCATCATCCTGGCGCTGGGGAGGCGCCTGTCGCTGCACCACGAGGCGACCACCGCCGCCCAGGCCGAGCTCGTTCCCGAGATCGACTTCAAGAAGCTCGTGCGCAACGTGGTACTGTTCACATTCGTCATCGAGACCGTGGGCGCTGTGCTCCTGGCCATCCTCTGGCTGCCTCGGTTTTCGATCGCGCATGCGGTCTGGCACGCGGTCTTCCAGTCGGTGAGCGCGTTCTGCAACGCCGGATTCTCCTCCTTTCCCGACTCGCTGATGAGCTTCCAGAGCTCGCCGCTGACGCTCGTCACGATCGCGGCGCTCATCGTGCTCGGCGGGCTCGGGTTCCTGACGCTCGAGGAGCTCCACCTGAGCTGGAACCGATCGCCGGGGCGCCGCCTCCGCATCTCCCTGCACTCGCGCCTCGTGCTCGGGACCACGGCCGTGCTCATCGTGGCGGGATGGCTGGTGTGCACGTCGCTGGAGTGGTCGAACACGCTGGCCGCGCTGCCCCCGCTCGACCGCGTCGTCAACGGCCTCTTCATGAGCGTGACCGCGCGCACCGCCGGGTTCAACTCGGTCAACTACGCGGCGACGACTCCGGGGACGAACTTCTTCACGATCCTGCTGATGTCGGTCGGGGGGTCGCCGGGCTCGACGGCCGGGGGAATCAAGACGACGACGCTCGCCGTGCTCGCGCTTCTCGCCTACGCGAAGCTTCGTGGCCGCGGGTTCACGGGGACGCGCACACGCACGCTCCCGGACGAGACGATCCATCGTGCGATCGGCCTCGTCGTCGTCGCGTTCTGCGTGGTCACCCTCGGGATCCTGATTCTGGCCGTGACGGAGCTCGGCCCCACCGGCGTGGGCGGGGGGCATGCAGGGTTCCTCTCCTACATGTTCGAGGCGGTGAGCGCGTTCAACACCGTGGGCCTCTCCATGGGCGTGACCAAGCATCTGTCCGTTGCGGGGAGGCTGGTGGGCGTCGCGCTCATGTACATCGGAAGGGTCGGGCCGCTGAGCGTCGCGGCCGCCATCTCTCTGGAAGACATCGTGCGGTCCGGCGGATTCCGGTTCGCCTACGAGGACGTGATCATCGGATGACGAGGAAGGCCCAATGAAGCGGTTCGTGATCGTGGGGCTCGGCAACTTCGGGGCTTCCGTGGCGGAGGTGCTCCAATCGATCGGCCACGACGTGGCCGCGCTGGACCGTGACCCGGACCGGGTGGATCACATCGCCCGGCTCGTGACCCGGGCCGCGGTGGGAGACGGCACGGAAGTCCGGACGCTGCGCAGGATCGGCGCCGAGGACGCGGACGCCGCGGTCGTGAGCACCGGTCAGGACATCACGGCGAGCGCGCTCACCACCCTCTCACTGCGCGACCTGGGCGTTCGGGAGATCTACGTGAAGGTCATCTCGCAGGTCCATGCGCGCTTGATCGAGAAGATCGGCGTCACGGAGACGATCTTTCCCGAGCGCGAGTCGGGCCTTCTGCTCGGCAAGCGCATCTCCAGGACCGCCCTGCTCAACTACGTGAAGCTCGGCACGGACTTCAGCTTCCAGGAGATGGCGGTCCCGGAAGCCTGGGTCGGCCACACGCTACGCGATCTACAGCTCCCGGGCCGCCACGGGATCAGCGTCGTGGCGGTCCACGACGTGCTCATGGACGAGATCCACTCGGTGCCGGATCCGGATGCGCCGCTCAAGGAGTCGGACACGCTCCTGGTCGCCGGCAAGGACGAGAACCTGGCGAAGGCGGCCGAAGGCGCGCTCGAAACGTAGGGCCGGGTCGCCGCGGACCGCTTCGGAGGTGGAGCCTCACGCGCGCCCTTCCGGCAGGCGTCCTCCGGTCTCCAGGAGCTTGCGGGCCACGACCGCTCGCGCCTCGACGAGCGCACGCGGGAGGGGCAACAGAGGCTCGACGCGCGAGAGCCAGGTTCGGAGCTCCTCCCCGGTGTACAGCTCGGCGAGCACCGTGCGCGCTTCCGTTCGGATCCTGTCGGCCGCACGCTCGAAGACGATCGATGCCAGGGCGCGATACACGGCCCCTTCGGGCTCCTCCCCGGAGAGGCCCAGCTTGGCCACCCGGAGCACGACGCTCTCCGCCGCGTAGATCTCGATGGCGATGTCGGCGAGGCTCGCCAGGAACTGCTGGTGGTCCGCGTCGGCGATCCGCTCGGGTCCCAGGCGCTCCGCGCTGGCCCGCGCGAGCAGGCCGTAGAGCGCCTTGAGCGAAGCGAGGGCGGCCGGGAGCCCGGAGAACGCCGTCGCTTCCGTGGCGTCAGCCGGTGAGCCGTCCGCCGCCGGGCGCTCGCCCGCCGCCGTCATCTCGGCGAACGCCTCCGGTCCCATCGTCGCCCACCGCTTCAGGATCGAGCGCTGGGCATAGAGGCGACAGATCTCGTTGGTGCCCTCGTAGATGCGGGTGATGCGCGCGTCGCGATACATGTGCGCGGGTGGGTATTCCTCGCTGAACCCGTAGCCGCCGAAGACCTGGAGCGCTTCATCGGCGGCGGCGTTGTACGCCTCCGACCCGTACACCTTCGCCATCGCGCACTCCGCCGAGAACTCGGCGAGCGCGCCGAGCCGCTCGTCGAGCGCTACCGTCCCGCGCTCCTTCATGGCCTCGAGCGCCCGGTAGACGAGGCCGGCGGTTCGGAAGGCCACCGTTTCGGCGGCCCAGGCCCGCGCCGCCGTGTCGGCCAGCTTGCGGCGGATCAGTCCGAACTCCGCGATGGGCTGGCCGAACTGCACACGCTGGGCGGCGTACGCCACCGCGGCTTCCAGAGCGGCCGCCGCGCCCGCCGCGCTCGTCGCGCTGAGCTTGAGCCTTCCCATGTTGAGGGTGCAGAACGCGACTTTGTGTCCCTTGCCGACTTCGCCGAGCACGTTCCCGACGGGCACGCGCACGTTCTCGAGGGAGAGCGCGCACACCGAGGAGCCGTGCTGCCCGAGGAGCCGCTCCGGCGCCGCGACCTCGAGACCGGGTGTGTCGCGCTCGACCAGGAACGCCGTGAAGTGCGTTCCGTCCACCTTCGCGAAGAGCACGAAGAGGTCCGCCCATCCCGCATTCGTGATCCACTGCTTGCTTCCGTTCAGCACGTAATGGCCGCCGGCTTCGTCCAGGACGGCCTTCGTGTGGATGTTCATCGCGTCGGAGCCGCTGCTGGGCTCGGTGAGCGCGAAGGCGGACAGCATCCGGCCCTCCATGCAGGGGGTCAGGTACTTCTCCACCTGCTCGGGCGTGCCGAAGTAGACGATCGGTAGTGTTCCGATGCCCTGGTGGCCGAAGAGCACGGAGCTCATCGGTCCGAGCTCGCGAGCCGCCGTACACATGCCCGTGACGGCGAGCACGTTCAGGTCGAGTCCTCCGTACTCCTCCGGGACCTCCACCATGAAGAGCCCGAGCTCCGCCGCCTTCTCGAACAGGCGGCGCACGGTCGCCGCATCGCCGGAGAGGAGGTCGTCCATGACGGGCGCCACGTCCCGCTCGGAGAAGTCCCGCATCGTGCGGGCGAGCATGCGCTCTTCCTCGCCGAGGTCATCGGGTACGACGACGTCGTCCGGCGTCACCGCGTGCAGGAGGAAACTGGCACCGGATTCACGCTTGGACGGCATGGTCATCTCCCGAGGGAGGGTCGGGTGGGCGGTGCGGTCGAAGGACCGGCTCTCACGTTAAGGTATGTGCCGAGCGGAAGATCGGGAGAGGGCTGCCGCCTTCGACGTTGCCGCGGCGCCGCGCTACATTGCTGGGAGCCGCGCTGCCGTTCGGCAGCCGCGGGCTCACGACGAGATCACAACTGGACCCTCCGGGAGCTCTTCCCTTGAAGCGAATCCTGGTCACCGGAGCCGGCGGACAGATCGGCTCCTGGCTCGTACCCGAGCTGCGCCGCCGCTACGGCGACGAGAACGTTCTGGCCACCGACCTGCGCACCCCCCAGTCCGAAACCGTGGACGAGGGACCGTTCCAGGTGCTCGACGCGACGAACGCCAAGGCGCTCGGACAGGCGGTCATGCGCCACCACGCCGACACCATCTATCATCTGGCCGCGATCCTGTCCGCCGTCGGCGAGCGCGATCCGCGCCTGGCCTGGCACGTCAACATGTCCAGCCTGGAGGCGGTTCTCGAGGTGGCGCGCGAGCAGGAGTGCGCCGTGTTCACCCCGAGCTCGGTGGGCGCGTTCGGGCCCGACACGCCCAAGGACCCCACGCCGCAGGACACGCTGATGCGGCCCACCACGGTCTACGGAATCACGAAGGTGTCGGGCGAGCTGCTGTGCGACTACTACCACTCGCGCTACGGTGTCGACACGCGCGGCGTGCGTTTCCCGGGGCTCATCTCCTACGGAGCACCGCCCGGAGGCGGCACCACCGACTGGGCGGTCGACATCTTCCGGGGCGCGGTGGAAGAGGAGCGCTACACGTGCTTCCTGAGAGCCGACACGTGCCTCGACATGATGTACATGCCCGACGCCGTGAGGGCGGCCATCGGCGTGATGGAGGCCGATCCGAGCCGACTCGTGCACCGCAACGCGTTCAACGTCACGGCGATGCAGCTGTCGCCCGAAATCCTGGCGGCGGAGATTCGCAAGCGCGTCCCGGGTTTCCGCATCGACTACGACGTGGATCCCGTGCGGGAGGCGATCGCGGAGTCGTGGCCGGACCGGATGGACGATTCCGCGGCGAGGGATGAGTGGGACTGGAAGCCCGAGTTCGACATGGGCGCCATGACCGACGACATGCTGACGCACCTGAGACAAGGCTAGAGCCATGCCATTGGATCGATTGAGCAACGTACTGGACGCCCATGTGACGGGCCTCGAGGAGGCGGGTACCGCCAAGGGCGCGGAGAAGATCGTGGTGGGCGTGAAGCCGGCCGAGGGTGACCGAGGTCCGCGATTCCTGCTCCAGGGAGAGGGAGACAAGGAGTTCATCCGCCTGAACTCGAACTCCTACATGGGTCTCGGCCTCCGTCCCGACGTCATCGCGGCAGAGGAGGAGGCCACGCGCGCCTTCGGTGCGGGTCCGGGCGCGGTCCGCTTCATCTCGGGGAGCTACGAGGCGCACCTGGCGCTCGAGCGAAAGTTGGCGGCGTTCCACCGGAGGGAGGCGGCGATGATCTTCTCGTCGGCCTACGCGACGGTCGTCTCGACCATCACGCCGCTCGTCACCCCGGACACGGTTCTGATCTCCGACGAGCTGAACCACAACTGCATCATCAACGCGATGCGCCTGGCTCGTCCGGTCGGCAAGGAGATCTATCCCCACCTGGACATGGATGCGCTCGACAAGGCGCTGGAGGCGTGGAAGGGCAGGGCGAAGCGTGCGGTCGTCGTGACCGACGGCATCTTCTCGATGCGAGGCGATCACGCACCGCTGGATCGCATCATGGAGCTGTGCACGCGCCACGACGACGGATACGAGGAGAACGTCGTCTGTCTCGTGGACGACTCGCACGGCGTGGGTGCCTTCGGAGCGACGGGCCGGGGGACGGAGGAGCACACCGGATCGGCGCCGGTGGACGTGCTCGTCGGAACGCTCGGCAAGGCGTTCGGGGTCAACGGGGGCTACGTCGCCTCCAATGCCGCGACCGTCCGGTTCCTCCGCGAATCCTCCCAGATGTACATCTACTCGAACCCGATCACAGTCGGCGAGGCGGCTGCCGCCCTCCGGTCGGTGGAGATTGTCGACAGCCCCGAAGGTGCCGCGATGCTGGAGCGGCTGCGCGGCCTCACCCGCCGATTCGAGGAGGGGCTGGGCCGGATCGGGATCGAGACGATTCCGGGACCGCATCCGGTCGTGCCGCTCATGATTCGCGATACGGCCAAGACGCGTGATCTGGTGGCATACCTCTACGACGAGGGCGTGTTGGTGACCGGTCTTGCGTACCCGGTGGTGCCGCGGGGCGACGAGGAGATCCGGACGCAGATCAATGCCGACCACACCGAGGCCGACGTCGATCACGTCCTCGGGCTCCTGGAGCGCTACGTGAGCTGACCCGTTCCGTCGGGGGACGGCCCCCGGAGGCGACGCTTTCGAGCGCTCGTCCCCCGACGAAGCAGGACCCTGGTGCGAAGTGGGCGCCAATCACGCACTTTGTGGGCATCCCTCCCCCGACCCATCTCCGCAGAGGAGCACATGGAGACCCAGAAGGGTGATGCGGTGACCGTCCTCTTCATGCTCGCGCTGTTGACGTTCGCGGTCGTGCTCGTGGACGATCGCTGGATGCGCGCGGCGATCGCGTTCGTGCCGGCGCTGCTCATCGTGCAGAGGGCGCTCGCGGCGTCGGGAAGCGCGAACGAGGGGCCGAAGATCGGGGCGGCGGAGCGGCGGGAGGATTCCGAGGTGCGCGGCTATATCGACAAGCTCCTCAAGCACTTCCGCGAGTTCTACAGCACGTGCCACCTCATGGCCAACGGGCTCATCGAGCCCGAAGACGCGGAGCGGCGCGCGGGCCAGTTGGAGCACGAGCTCAACCGGCTTCTCGCCGAAGTCACGGATGCCGCACGCAACGCGAGTCCCACGTCGCGCGCCTCGTAGGTGAGCGAACGACCCGTCCGTGGCCTACCGCGAGGAGGTCGCGACCGGTCGTAGCGGGTGCGCTTCCGTGTTGAAGATCACCTTGTCGAAGTCGAGCGCTCCCGGGTCCGCGAGCAGGTAGGCGTACTTCAGCGTCTCCGCCAGGAAGAACGAGGGCATTCCGTCGCCCTTCTTCTGCGTGCGGATGTCGGTGAGCCGGGTGAACCCGTTCGCCACCCGGGTGGCCTTCACGATCCGGTGGAAGATGTCGCGCCCCATGTCCCGATACCGTTCGTTGCCCGTGAGCACGAACAGGTAATAGGCCGATTCGAGCGCTTCGGGCCTGAGGTCGTAGCCGGGATCCAGGATCTTGCCGGTCTCGTAGTCGAAGGCTTCGGGCTCGATTCCGTATCGGGTCCACATGGAATAGACCGAATTCATCAGGCTCTCGGCCCGGCCCATCTCGCCGCTCAGCGCGAGCACGGCCGGCAGGTAGGCCTGAAGCGCTCCGAACGTGGTCGCGGTGCGCTTTCCGGTGTTCATGTCCACCACGCCATACCAGAGGCCCGTCGACGTGGAGTCGGCCACGTACTTGTTGAGCGAGTCCACGCTCGAGGTCCACATGCGGTGGTCCTGGGCGTCGCCGAACAGGAGCCACGACTTGAGCAGGTACTCGTAGTACGAGTCGATGCGTCCGCCCACGTGGCTGGCGGGATTCAGCCACTTCCCGTTGTCCACGTCGATGATCGTGCCGACGAGGCCGATCTTCGAGCGCCGTTGGAACACCGCCTCGTCGGCGCGGCGTGCCGCGTCGGCGTAGCGCGGATCGCCCGTGATGCGCGACAGCAGCCCGAACTCCAGGCGCAGCGTCCCGATTTCGGCCGGGTTGTTGTCCGCATCCGCCGTGGCCCCCGTGGCGAGGTTGACGCGCACGTACGGCATTCCTGTGGGAGACTTGAACGCGGGCATCAGCCGATTGCCGAGGTCCTTGGCCAGCGCGAGCCAGCGCGGGTCGTGATCGCGCTGGTAGGCGGCCAGGAGGCCGCCCAGCAGGCGGATGTTCACCTCGAAGACCTGGACCATCATGTCGTGGTCGAAGGACAGGTGGCCCAGAATCAGGGCCTTGTCGGAGTCCGCCTCCTGCGTGAGCCCCATGATCCGCATGGTCCCGTACGCGTCCATCGGGGTCATGAGCAGCGGCGATGAATACCAGTCGTGGTACGTCTCGCTGACGGGTTTGAGTCGGTCGTGACCCCAGGCGTAGCGCACGTAACCGTGCCAGGCGTGCCGGAAGGCGTCCTTGACCTCGCGTGCGAACGCGGTGTCGGTCTTCAGGCCCGCGACCGCGTGGACGGGCCGGGTGGGGACGGACGGGGTGGAAGCGTGGCTGGAGGGGCGGCCGGACGGATGGCTGCAGGCCGTGAGACCCAACGCGAGTCCGAGCAGGACGAGTCGTTTCATCGGAAGTTCGTAAGCAGTCGTAGGAGGAGACGGCACGAGAGCATCGGCATGATTCTTCATCGAGCGTCGTCTTAGCGCCAGCTTGGACTCCGCTTTAGCTTGGAAGGATGTTCGATCCTGCCCCGGAAACGATTCACTACCGGTTCGGCCTGGCCGACGGGTCCCATCGTGCGTTCACCGTCCACCTGGGCGGAGGTCTGGCCGGCGATGACCACTCCGACGCGCCGATGGCTCCCGAGTGGACGAACCTCGAGTTCCACCAGTGTCCCCACTGTCCGCTCTCGCCGAAGGAGCATCCGCGCTGTCCGGCCGCCGTGCGGTTGGCCGAGCTGGCCGAAGCGTTCAGCGGGCTCATGTCGTACGAGACGGTGTCGGTCGAGGTCACCACGCCCGAGCGCACGACCGTCTTCCGGGAAGCGCCCATCCAGAGGGCCCTCGGCTCGCTGCTCGGTCTGGTCCTGCCGACGAGCGGTTGTCCGCACACGGCCTTCTTCGGGCCGATGGCACGCTTCCATCTTCCGCTCTCGACGCGCGAGGAGACGGTATACCGGGCGGCGTCGATGTATCTCCTGGGGCAGTGGATGCGGCGGAGGAAGGGCCTCTCGGTGGATCTGGACCTCGACGGTCTCACCGAGCTCTACGAGCGCGTCCAGGTCGTGAACCGGCATCTGCACCAGCGCCTGCGCGGCGTGTACCCGACCGACTCGTCGCAGAACGCCGTCGTGACGTTGGATGCCCTGGCGCTCCTCCTGCCCATGGCGGTCGGGGCTTCGCTGAGCGAGTTCGAGGATCTGTTCGAGGCCTACCTGGACGACGGCTCCGCGGACGGGGGCGGGGCGCCCCGGCACGGCGGCTCCACCCCCGATTGATCGTCCACCCCTCGCGTTCATACCTTTCGAGGTGCCGCTCGATATCGATTTTGCAGGTGTTTCCCGGCCGACACCTGCCAACCTTCCGGGAGGATCCGTGTCCGGTCACAGCAAGTGGTCGACCATCAAGCGCAAGAAGGGCGCGCTCGACGCCAAGCGGGGCGCGGTCTTCACCAAGCTCATCCGCGAGATCACCGTGGCTGCCCGCCAGGGTGGAGGGAACCCCGAGTTCAACCCTCGACTGCGGCTCGCCGTCGACACGGCGAAGGGCCAGAACATGCCGTCCGACAACATCGACCGGGCCATCAAGAAGGGCACGGGCGAGCTCGAGGGCGTGCACTACGAGGAGATCACGTACGAGGGATACGGGCCGGCGGGGGTGGCGCTCTACATCGAGACGATGACGGACAACGCCAACCGGACGGTCGCCGACCTGCGCTACGTTCTCGGGAAGCACAACGGCAGCCTCGGCACCACCGGGTCGGTCGCCTGGCAGTTCGAGCGCAAAGGCCAGGTGGTCATCGATGCCGAGCGCTACACCGAAGAGAAGATCTTCGAGGCCGCCATCGAGGCGGGCGCCGAGGACGTGGCCCACGAGGGAGACGAGTTCATCGTCACCTGCGACTACACGGTCTTCAACGAGGTCCAGGAGGGAATCAAGGCCGCCGGCATCGAGCCCTCCTCGGCCGAGCTCACCATGGTCGCGAAGAACGAGGTCGAGGTGACGGGCAAGGACGCAGAGAAGCTCATCAAGCTGCTCGACGCCCTCGACGACGTCGACGATGTCCAGCATGTGCACTCCAACGCGGATATCGACGAAGCGGTACTCGCCGAGGCGATGTGAGCGAGGGCGCGCTGGTCCTGGGAATCGATCCCGGGACCGCCGTCACGGGGTACGGAGTGGTGGAGCGTCGCGACGTCGGGGACATCCGGCTCGTGGAATGCGGTGTGATCCGGACATCCGCCGGGGAGCCGCTCGCCGACCGCATTCGGGAGATCTACACGGAGATCGTCTCGCTCCTGGAGCGCCATCGACCCTATGCGATGGCGGTGGAGGACGTGTTCCAGGGCAAGAACGTGAAGAGCGCGCTCACCCTGGGGCATGCCCGTGGCGCCATCCTGCTGGCCGGCGCGCTGCGCGATGTTCCGATCGCGGAATACGCTCCGCGCGAGATCAAGAAGGCGGTGGTGGGCACGGGTGGGGCCACGAAAGACCAGGTCGCGTTCATGGTCAAGCACCAGCTGCACCTCAAGGAGGAGCCGGCTCCCGCGGATGCGGCGGACGGTGTGGCGGCGGCGCTCTGCCACTGCCTGGTCGGCAGCTTTCCGCGCTGAGCCGGCCCTGGCGCCCGACGTCCGAGCCGGCGAGGTTGTCGGCTTCCGATCCAACCGGCACGACCAACCGGAGCCGCGATCTGTGAAGGCACGCCCGTGATCTCCCGTCTCAACGGCACCCTGCTCACGCGTGGCCCCGACACCGTCGAGGTGGAGACGGGCGGCGGAGTCGTCTACGAGGTCGAGGTCCCGCTCACCGTCCTCCGGCGTCTTCCGGCTGCCGGGAACACCGTGCAGCTGCGCACGCTCCAGGTGGTGACCGAGAGCTCGGTGGCGCTGTACGGGTTCATCGATGCCCACGAGCGGATGCTGTTCCGGCGGCTGCTGACGGCAAGCGGTGTCGGTGCGCACCTCGCTTGCGCCATGATGTCGGCGTTGACGGCCGAGCGCTTGGCGAGGGCGCTGGTGGAGAAGGACCACGCGGCACTCACGCAGGTCAGCGGCATCGGCAAGAAGAAGGCCGAGAAGATCGCGCTCGATCTCGCCGACAAGGTGGCCGACCTCGCCATCGTGACGCCGCGGGCTCCGGGAGACGCGGCCCCGACCGTTCAGGGTGCCGTGCAGGCCCTGATCGCCCTCGGGTACTCCTTCACCGCCGCCGACCAGGCGGTGCGCCAGGCACTCGAAGACGGTGCGGGCGATTCCACCGAAGATCTGGTCCGGAAAGCCCTCTCCTACGAGTAGCCGGCACGGGCTCCGCCCGACCTTCGAGGCTTCCTTCCTCGATTCGCCCCGCATCGAGTCGGGTCAGAAGAGCGGGCTCATCAACCGCAGGACGTCTTCCGCCCACCGTACGATCGATGGCCTGGCCTGCCACTCCTCGAGCGTGATCGGGCGTGTATCCACCAGGTACCGCTCCTGCATGCGCACCACCTGCTCGACGGCCTGCTCGTCGTAGAGGAGCAGGTTCATCTCGAAGTTGAGATGGAAGGAGCGACGGTCGAAGTTCGCCGAGCCGATCATGGCCAGGCTGTGGTCGACCGTGAACGTCTTCGCGTGCAGGAATCCCGCCCGGTGCTCGTGCACCTCCACGCCCTCGGCCAGGAGGGGGCCGAGGTGCGCGCGTCCCGCACGGTCCACCATGGGCGCGTCGCTGCGACGGGGGATCACCACCTGGACGCGCACGCCCCGCAGAGCCGCCAGCTGGAGGGCGACCCGGGTCGGCTCGTCGGGAATGAAGTACGGGCTCGTGAGGACGATGCGCTCTCGAGCGTCGTCGATTGCCGCCACCAGCAGGTCGTAGATCGCGTCCACACGATCGTCGGGACCGGATGGAACGACCTGGACCGGGGCGTCGCCTTCCACGAGGGGCTGCGGGAACAGGCCTTCCTGCGGGAGCGCGTCGTCCGTGCTGTGGCGCCAGTCCTCGTCGAAGATCATCTGCATCTGGAGTACGGCCGGTCCCGTGACGCGCACGGCAAGTTCGCTCCACGGGGCGAGGTCCGGCGTGACCGGCGCGTCCGCGTCCATCAGGTTCATCGAACCCGTGTAGGCGATCCGGCCGTCCACGATCATGAGCTTCCGGTGGTTGCGCAGGTCGAGGGGCCGCAGCGTTCGGACGAGAAAGGGGAGAGAGAGCATCTTGCGCACGTCGACGCCCGCCTTCCGCAGTCTCGGAGCGAGCTTGCGGTGGAAGCGACGGGCACCGATGGCGTCGGCCAGGACGCGGCACGCGACGCCCCGCGACGCGGCTCGTTCGAGCGCGAGCGCTATCTCACGTCCGGTTCGGTCCGGCTCGAAGATGTAGTAGAGGAGGTGGACGTGATGGGCGGCGCCGTCGATGTCCGCGATCATGCGCGACACGGTCCGGTCATCGCCCGCGCTGACCTCGACGCGGTTCCCGCCGAGAGCGGAGAAGCCGCCGAGCCGACGGCTCAGCGCCCTCAAGGCCGCATGCTTGCGGGCGAGGGGGGGCTCCACCGCCCAGGCCTCCTGGAAGCGGAGGCGCTCTCCGGTCCGGCTGACGTCGCGGATTTCGCGATGGAGGCGGGCGCGGCGCATGGGCCGTTGCTGCTCCCCGACCAGGACGTAGAGAAGGGCCCCGAGCCAGGGAAGCGCGAAGATCAGAGCGAGCCAGCTCAGCGCGGACGTGAGCCTGCGGCGATGCGCCACCACGGGAATCAGCACGATTCCCAGAAACCAGCCGCTGATGAGGTAGGCTTCCACGAGCCCCTTCCGCCTCGGGTCCCTGTCCCCGTCCGTTCCGCCGTTTCCCACCCATCCACTGGCACCCCGCGTCGGCGGGGGAGATCCGCGATCGCGTTGCGACCGTTCCCGCGATTGCCCGGGAGCCGGCCGACGCTTGACCCCGATGGCACGGGGCCCGAGGCTTCAGCCATGCACTGCTTCTTCTGCGACGAGACCCTCGAATCCTTCGAGCCGGGCGAGGTTCCGAGAAGGATCCGGCTCGCCTTCGATCCGCGCCTCGGACGGCTCTGGCAGGTGTGCCCGCGTTGTGCGCGCTGGAACCCGGTTCCGCTCGAGGAACGCTGGGAGACGCTCGAAGCGTGCGAGCGGTTGGTTCGGCGGGAGGGGCGCGCGCTTCTCGAGGGCGAGCATCTGTCGTTGCTCGCGGTCGGCGATGCGCAGCTCGTACGCGTGGGGGAGCCCGTACGCCCGGAGTTCGCCGACTGGCGGTACAGCCGGCGGCTCGACGCCTACCCGTTGAGGCGGCCCGGCCTGCTGGAGCGGATGCTCTCCTCGCTCCCCGAGCGGTCGGCGGGCGGGGTGGATATCTACGGCACGCCACGAATTCCGCCCACGAAGTGGATCCTGAGCCCATTTCAGGAGCACGCCGACCTCCTCACCGGGCTGTTCGCGAGCGTGCCCCTCGTCGAAGCGTGTCCCGCGTGTGGAGCGCCGCTCGCGCTCGAGCCGTCGGCCTTCGGTGATCTTCGGATCCTGGAGGTGCCGGCCGGCCCCGCCGTGCTTGCTACGTGCGCGCTGTGCGGCGCCACGCCCACGGTGCCGTTGGAGGAGGCGCGCCCCACGCTGCGGGTGGCGTTGGCCATCGTCGACCGACGTCGGCGCGATCCGGAGGAGATCGCTCCCGCGGCGGCGCTGCTCGAGCGTGCCGGGGGGCCTGAGGAATTCGTCCGGGGGTTGGGGCGCTCCGGACTTCCGCTGGACACCATCGATCCTTCCGAGCGGATCGCTCTGGCCATCGGACTCGACGAGGAGGCCGAGGCCGAGGCGCTCGAGGCGGAGTGGAAGGAAGCCGAGGAGGTGGCGGGGATCATGGATGGAGAGCTCACCGACGTGCCCGGCTTCAAGGCGTTCAAACGCCGGGTGCTGGAGGACGACGAGGACGTGTGAGCGCGCGGCCTCCGAGGGCCTTGGCAGCCGCGGATAAGTGTCCAGATTCCTGGAGGTGGTTTCCTTCGCGGGAGGCAGCCCCTCTTGAGCCACTCCGAAGATCGGCGACACGGCTCGCAACGCCGGAAGTACGCCGACCCGGGCCGCCGTGCGCGGCCGAAGCCCGGGCGCCCCGGTCGTCGCGCACGACTCGGGTTGATCGCGCTCGTCCTTCTGATCGGCATGGTCGCCGCAGTGCAGGAGGCACGCACCTCGTGGCTCCAGGCCCGCCTGTTCAGCCGGGCGACCGCAGGGATCCACTACGAGCTGGGCAGGGGGCCCAGCGACCGGATCGTCTTTCCTCGGGGCGGGCCCTACGACATCCGTCTGGGCTACGCCAGGATTCCCGTCCTGACGGGCCGCCTCGACTCCCTGGGGTTCACGGTCACCGCCCAGGCACGGGTGTCGAGATGGCTCCTGAACGCGACTCGCCTGGGTGCGTATCCGATCTATCGCGCCAAGACCGCTGCGGGCCTCGAGGTGGTCGACAGGAACGGCCGCTACGTGGTGCACGAGGAGTATCCGGGCCGAGCCTACGACAACTTCGAGTCGATCCCCGACCTGGTGTGGCGATCGCTGCTCTTCATCGAGAGCCGCGACTACCTGGATCCGCGGTATCCCGAACGCAACCCCGCCGTGGAGTGGCGCCGGCTGGGGTTGAGCGTCGCGCAAATGGGTCTCCGTGTCTTCGGGGTGGACCGTAGCGTAGCGGGGGCCAGCACGCTGGCGACCCAGATCGAGAAGTTTCGTCACTCGCCCGACGGTGTGACGCGGGGGCCCGGCGAGAAGCTCCGTCAGATGCTCACCGCGTCGCTACGAGCCTACGGACGGGGTCCGAACACGCTCCAGACACGCCGCCAGATCGTAACCGACTACTTGAACTCGGTCCCGCTCGCGGCGCAGAGCGGGTACGGCGAAGTGATCGGTGTGGCGGATGGGATGTGGGCGTGGTACGGCGAGAGCCTGGAGGACGTGAACCGCGTGCTCCTGGCAGAGCCCACGGACTCGGCGGGGCGCGTGCGCAAGGCACGCGCATACCGAGAGATGCTGAGCTTGATGATCGCCCACCGACGCCCGAGCTACTATCTCACGCGTTCCGCCGGCCGCGCGGACCTCTCCGATCTCACCGACGCCTATCTAGGGCTTCTGGTGCGCCGTCAGATCATATCGCGTTGGCTGGCCGATCAGGCCCGCATGGCGCGGACGTCGGTGAAGCCCCTGGAACGGGCACCGGGGCGGCTGCCTGCGTCGTTCGTGGAGCGCAAGGCACAGAACCTCGCGCGCGCTCAGCTGCTGGCGACCACGGGGTTGCCGAGCCTCTACGACCTGGACCGCCTAGACCTGGTTGCGTTCTCCGATCTGGACGTGGTGTGGAGCGGGGCGAGCACGCGCCTGGTGCGCTCCCTGTCCGACCCGGACTTCGTACGCGCGAACGGCCTCGCGGAGGCGCGCATTCTCGATCGGGGAGACCCGGCGAAGGTGCTCTACTCCATCACGTTCCTGGAGCGTACCACGGACGGAAACGCGATCCGCGTGGCCACCGACAACTTCCCGGGCCCGCTGAGTCTGTCCGCCGCGTCGCGCCTGGAGCTAGGGTCGACGGCCAAGCTCCGTACACTCGTCACGTATCTGGAAGTCGTCGAAGAGCTACACCACTCGTTGTCGGGCTTGTCCGAGGACTCGCTGCGGGCCCGTACGGTCTGGCCGGCGGACCGTATCACGCGGTGGGCGGTCGACTACCTGCTCGCCCATCCCGGCGCCGCTCTCGCCGAGATGCTCTCGGCGGCCATGGACCGCACATACTCCGCTTCTCCGGCCGAACGATTCGCGACGGGCGGCGGCGTTCAGACGTTCGCGAACTTCGATCCGAAATTCGATGACCGGATCCTCCAGGTGCGCGAGGCCTTTCGCGAGTCGGTGAACCTGCCGTTCGTGCGCCTCATGCGCGACCTGGTGGCCTACGAGATGGCCCGCACGGGCGCGGTCCAGGCCATTCAGGCGGGGAGCGACTCCCTGCGCCGCGAGTACCTCACACGGTTCGCCGACCGCGAAGGCACGCATTTCGTGCGCCTCTTCTTCCGGAAGTATGCGGGCCGGAGCGGCCCGGCGGTATTCGACGCGCTGGTCGAGGAGCGGCACCTGGGAAGCCATAGGCTGGCCTGGGCGTACCGGACCGTCGCGCCCGATGCCGACCTGGAGACGTTCCGGAGCTTCATCAGGGGGCGAGCGGCCGATGAGCACCTTTCGGACGACGATCTCGCCCGCCTGTACCGGCGTAGCGACCCGACCGGCCAGACGCTCTCGGATCTCGGGTACCTGGCGCGCGTGCACCCGCTCGAGCTGTGGGTCGCGTCGTGGGTGCTGCACCACCCGGGGGCCACGCTCTCCGAAGTCCTCGAGCGAAGTCGTGACCAGCGCATCGCGGTCTACGGCTGGCTCTTTCGGACACGCCACCGGAACGCGCAGGACACGCGAATCCGTACGATGCTCGAGATCGAGGCATTCCAGGGAATCCTGCACCGCTGGCGCCGGGTCGGTTACCCGTTTGCGAATATCGTTCCTTCGATCGGCACGGCCATCGGCAGCTCGGGCGATCGTCCGCTGGCGCTCGCCGAGCTCGTGGGCATCGTCCTGAGCGGGGGCCTTCGCTACCCGACGGTACGGATCCACGAGATGCGCTTCGGTCAGGGAACACCCTTCGAGACCCACTTCGTGAAGCGTCCGGCGGAGCCGGAGCGGGTGCTCGGCGAAGACGTGTCAGCCGCTGTGCGAGAGGCGATGATCGACGTCGTGGAGAACGGCACGGGCCGAAGGGCACGAGGGGCATTGGCCGCGGAGGACGGCACGCGCCTCGTCATCGGCGGCAAGACCGGCACCGGCGACAACCGGTACCGGGTGTTCACGCGCGGAGGCGGCCAGGTCGGATCGCGAGTAGTGAACCGAACGGCCACATTCGCCTTCTTCGCGGGCGATCGCTATTTCGGGGTCGTGGTGGCGTACGTGCCCGGCGGCGACGCCGGCTCCTTCGACTTCACGAGCGCGCTACCCACCCAGGTGTTCCGGCTTCTGGGGGGCAGGCTCGGCGCGCTCGCCGCTCCGGCTCGACAGACTCCCCCGCCATCGCCAAGATGAAGGCTCCACCAACCGCCGAACGCGAGACATGACCGAACGCACCGAGATCACAACCCCCGAGTCGCTCTCCGAGGACCAGCAGGCCGAGCCTTCGCTTCGGCCTCAACGGCTCGCGGAGTTCATCGGGCAGGCCAAGGTGCGCGAGGCGCTCGGCATCTCGATCAAGGCCGCGCGGCAACGCAAGGAGCCGCTCGACCACATCCTCTTCCATGGCCCACCGGGGCTCGGCAAGACGACGCTCGCGTCGCTCCTGGCCCGCGAGATGGGCGTCAACATCAAGCAGACGTCCGGACCCGTGCTGGAGAAGCCCGCGGACCTCGTGGGGATTCTCACGAACCAGCGTCGGGGCGACATCCTCTTCATCGACGAGATCCACCGGCTCAGGCCGATCATCGAGGAATTCCTCTACCCCGCCATGGAGGATTGGCAGGTGGAGATCCGCCTGTCCGAGGGCCCGAAGGCCCAGACGATGACGATGAAGATCGAGCGATTCACGCTCGTCGGTGCAACAACCCGCTTCGGGCTCCTCACGGCGCCGATGCGGGCCCGCTTCGGCATCGTGCAGCGCCTGAACTTCTATCCGGCGGACGAGCTCGCCACGATCGTGCGCCGGAGCGCGGAGATCCTCGGGGTGGAGGCCACGGACGACGGGGCCATGGAGATCGCGCGACGCTCGCGCGGCACGCCCCGGGTCGCGAACCGGCTCCTGCGCCGGGTGCGCGACTTCGCCCAGGTGCGTGCCGACGGCAGGATCGACGTGCGGGTCGCACAGGACGCGCTGGCCATGCTCGACGTCGACGAGTACGGGCTCGACGAGATGGATGCGCGCGTGCTCAAGACGATCATCGAGTAGTTCGAGGGAGGTCCGGTCGGGCTGAACTCGCTGGCGGTGGCGATGGGCGAAGACGCCACGACGCTCGAGGAGGTCTACGAGCCGTTCCTGATCATGGAAGGCTTCCTGATGCGCACGCCCCAGGGGCGTGTCGCCACCCCCCGGGCGTTCAAGCGCTTCGGATTCACGCTCCCGGAGGAGCGCAGGGCGGGGGGGCGGGGAACGCAGGGCACGCTGTTCGGCGAAGGCTGATGCGGGGGTAGGCCACCGGCCGGACGCGGGGCGGCGTCCACATGTTGCGGATTTGATGCCTTCCGCATAGCATCGCCGGACGATGTACACCCACTGCATGTTCTGCCAGGCCGATCTCGGTGCCAACGAGGTCGTCGAGCACTTTCCCGTCGGCCGCCGCCTCGCCTACGACCAGGAGCGCGGCCGGCTCTGGGTCGTCTGTCCGCGCTGCCACCGGTGGAACCTGACCCCGCTCGAGGAGCGCTGGGAGGCGCTCGAGGAGTGCGAGAAGGCATTTCGCGCCTCCCGCATGAGGGCGTCCACGGACAACATCGGCGTTGCGCGGACGTCGGAGGGACTCGAGCTCGTCCGCATCGGTGAGCCGCTCCGGCGTGAGCTCGCCTTCTGGAGGTGGGGCGACCGGTTCGGCGTGCGGCGCAGGAGGGCGTTGGTGTGGGGCGGCGTCATGGCGACGGTGGGCACGGCCGCGGTGATCGGGAATCTCGCCACCGGCGGTGGTGTGTTCGTCGGACTCAGCGGTCTCATCAACATCGGGAATCTGATCCGGAGCACGCGCGGCCGTGTGATGGTGGAGGGCGACGACGGCCGCCCGATCACGATTCGGGGCAACGCGGCGAGCCTCACCCGCTTCGGTCCGTCCGACGCGTCCGGTGTACCGTCCCTGGTGGTGAAGTCCGACTGGAGAGAGCGCACGATCACCGGCGAGCGGGCGCTGCGCGCGGCCGCCCTGGTCCTTCCCCGGGTGAATCGCCAGGGTGCCAAGGACGAGGTGGTGCGCCGGGCGGTGGACGAGATCGAAGCCGGCGGAGGGCCCGAGGGCTACGTCTCGGCGACCTGGGGGGACAGAAAGCTCGCCGGCATGGCGGTGTTTCGCCCGATGGGCGCCGCCGGCATCCCCGGCGTTCTCGCGCGGCTCCCCCTCACCACGAGGGTCGGGCTGGAGATGGCGCTGCACGAGGAGGAGGAGCGCCGTGCGCTGGACGGCGAGCTCGCCGGACTCGAGGCGATGTGGCGTGCCGCCGAGGAGATCGCCGCGATCTCCGACGACCTCCTGGTGCCGGCGGGGTGGGCGACGTTCAGGAAGAAGCACGGGCCGGAAGCGTCCGAGGGCTGATGCCGTCGCCGTGGGCGACGTCCCGCACCGGAGCGGAACGGTCCCCCGACGCTCGACAACCACAACCGTGTCCGCGAACATGGGGACTCCTCGTTCAGCGATCCCCCGGCCCCGCTCCATGAACGCTTCCGACGGTTCACGCGTCTCCGACTACGACTACGCGCTCCCACCGGGGCGCATCGCCCGGTATCCCGCCGAGCGCCGTGACGAGAGTCGCCTGTTCGTGATGCCGCCGGGCGATGCCCCGTTTCGCCATCTGCGCTTCCGGGACGTCGTCGAGCTCTTTCGCCCGGGCGACGTGCTCGTGGTCAACGAGAGCAAGGTGTTGCCGGCCCGCCTGCTCGGCCGGAAGCCGACCGGGGCGCCTTCGGAGATCTTGCTCGTGCGCCCGGCGCCGGAGACGTCCGACGATCACCTATGGGAGGCGCTCGTGCGGCCGGGCTCCAAGCTCAAGCCGGGGCGCACCGTGTTGGTGGCGGAGGATCTGAAGGTCGAGATCCTCGACTCCGTGGCGGGTGGAGGGCGGCTCGTTCGCCTGGTGACGGATCTCACGGTCGAGGATGCGCTCGAGCGGCACGGCCACATGCCGCTGCCACCCTACATCGAGCGTGAGGATGAGGCGCTCGACCGGGAGCGCTACCAGACCGTGTACGCGCGCACGCCCGGCTCGGTGGCGGCGCCGACGGCCGGCCTCCACTTCACGGACGAGGTGCTGGGCCGCCTCGAAGCGCTCGGGGTCCGGCGGGCCTCCGTGACGCTGCACGTCGGAATCGGCACCTTCCGCCCCGTCGAGGGCGACGATCCGGACGAGCACGAGATGCACCGCGAGTGGTACCGGGTGCCCGCCGCCGCCGCTGCGGTCGTCAACGAGGCGCGAGAGGAGGGTGGTCGCGTGTGGGCGGTGGGTACGACCGCCGTGCGCACCCTCGAGTCGGTGGCCGACGAGCGAGGCCGCATCTCGGCCGCTTCCGGCGAGACGGATCTCTTCATTCGACCGGGCTACCGGTTCCGCGCGGTGGACTGTCTCCTCACCAACTTCCATCTTCCTCGCTCGACGCTTCTGATGCTGGTCGCCGCCTTCGCCGGGTACGAGCGCACGATGGACGCCTATCGAGCGGCTGTCGAGGGCGAGTACCGCTTCTACTCCTACGGCGACGCGATGGCGATCGTGGGACGGTCGTAGCCCCTTTCGCCTCCGTTACATTCACCGCGCCATGTTCGACTACCGACTCGAAGCTACAGAGGGCTCCGCCCGCACAGGGACGTTCACGACGCCGCACGGCGACGTGTCCACACCGGCGTTCATGCCGGTGGGCACGCAGGGTACGGTGAAGGGCCTCATCCCCGAAGAGGTGGCGGCGCTCGGCGCGACGATGGTGCTGGCCAACACGTACCACCTCTATCTGAGGCCCGGCCACGAGCTCGTGCGCGCGCTCGGCGGGCTTCACGCCTTCATGCGCTGGGACGGTCCGATCCTCACGGACTCGGGCGGCTTCCAGGTATTCTCCCTTGCCGGGATCCGGGAGATCGAGGACGACGGCGTCGTCTTCAAGAGCCATCTCGACGGCTCATCCCACACGTTCACGCCCGAGTCGGTGATGGAGGTGCAGCGCGCGCTCGGAGCGGACGTGATCATGGCGTTCGACGAATGTCCGCCGGGCGGCGCGGACCGTGCCCACGCCCAGGAAGCCAACGAGCGCACCCTGCGCTGGCTCGAACGCTGCCGAGATCGATTCGGAGCGCTCGAGCGGGAGGACGGTGGCGTCGGTGTGCAGACGCTCTTTCCGGTGTTGCAGGGCAACGTCTTCGACGATCTGAGGCTGGAGCACGCCCGCGCCGTGGGAGGGATGGGCGACTGGGCGGGGTACGGGATCGGCGGCCTGAGCGTGGGTGAGGCCAAGGAGGACATGTGGCGCGTGCTGGAGCTCCTGGACGGCGAGCTGCCGGCGCATCGGCCGCGCTACCTCATGGGCGTCGGCTACCCCGACGACCTGCTCGAGGCCGTGGCCCGCGGGTGCGACCTCTTCGACTGCGTGGCTCCGACGCGCAACGCGAGGCACGGAACCGCCTGGACGAGCGAGGAGGGCCAGGTGAACTTGAAGGCGGCCCGGTTCCGCGACGATACTCGTCCGATCGATCCCGCTTGCGACTGCTATGCGTGCACGCGCTACGACCGTGCGTATATTCGGCACCTGGTCGTGGCCGGAGAGTGGCTTGCGGTACGGCTCGTTTCGATCCACAACCTCCGCTTTCTCGTGCGCCTGGCCGAACAGGCCCGGGCGCGCATCGCGGAGGGGTCGTTCGAGGCTTGGCGTACCGACTGGCTGGAACGCTACCGGAGTGCGGGGGGTTAGGAACCCCGCCACCCTATACGCGAACGAGGGAGAGCCCAGGGAAATGACGCCATCCACGGCGCTGTTGATGGCTGGACGTCCGGGAGGAAGCTCGGGCGTAGTGTTCTTGGTGGAGATGGTCCTCATCTTCGCCATCTTCTACTTCCTGCTGATCCGGCCGCAGAGCAAGGAGCGCGATCGGCATCAGAAGATGCTCGCCGGAATCCAGAAGGGAGACGAGATCGTCACCAACGGCGGGGTCATCGGCCGCGTGGTGCACATCGAGGAGAATCGCCTCACCGTGCGCACCGCCGAAAACACCCGGCTGACGGTCGACCGGTCGCGGGTGGCGCAGGTGCTCGAAGGAAAGGGCGGCAAGGAAGAGGAGTAGCGGTGATCCGCGAGATCGTCATCATGGGTGACCCGGTGCTCAGGACGCCGGGAGAGGAAGTGGACGTCTTCGACGACGAGTTGCGCGAGCTCGTGCGCGACATGTTCGAGACGATGTACCACGCCGAAGGCATCGGTCTCGCGGCGCCTCAGATCGGACTTTCCAAGCGCGTGTGCGTCGTGGACCTGCGCCACGAGGACAAGCCCGACGAGAAGGTGGCGCTCGTCAATCCGAAGGTCGTATGGGCCAGTGACGAGACGGAGAAGGAGCCGGAAGGGTGCCTGAGCATTCCCGGCCTGGAGGAGATCGTCCGGCGGCCCGCGAGGGTCCGCATCGAGGGAAAGGACCCGGACGGAAAGGACATCTCCGTCGAGGCCGACGAGCTGTTCGCACGGGCGCTCCAGCACGAGATCGACCACCTGGACGGTGTCCTCTTCCTGGACCGCGTGAGCGCGCTCAAGCGCCGCATGCTCCTCAAGAAGTGGAAGAAGCTCCGGGCCGAAGCGGTCAGCTCGTGAAGATCCCGTGAAGATCCTGTTCTGGGGGACGCCCGCCTTCGCCGTACCCTCCCTGCGCGTCCTCGACGACGAAGGCTTCGAGATCGTCGGCGTCGTCACGCAGCCCGATCGCCCCGCCGGGCGTGGCAGGCACCTCGTACCGTCGCCCGTGAAGGAGGTGGCGCTCGACCTGGGCCTCACCGTGCTCGACCCCGAGCGACCGCGCGGCGACGACTTCCTGCGCGAGATCCGCTCGCTCGAGCCCGACGTGTCGATCGTCGTCGCCTACGGTCACATCCTCCGCCCCGAGGTGCTGGACGTGCCCAGGCTCGGCTCGCTCAACGTGCACGCATCGCTGCTGCCCGAGCTGCGGGGCGCCGCGCCGATCCACTGGGCCATCGCGCGAGGCTACGACGTCACGGGCGTGACGATCATGCGCATGACCGAGGGCATGGACGAGGGGCCGGTGCTGCGGCGCGTGGAGGAGCCGATCCTTCCCGCCGAGACGTCTTCGGAGCTCGCCATCCGGCTCTCCGAGATCGGCGCCGAAGCGCTCCTGGAGACGCTCACGCTGCTCGGTGAGGGGCTCGTCGAGGAGGAGGAGCAGGATCACGCTCGCGCCACGCTCGCGCCCAAGGTCGACCGGCGGACGGCACGCATCGACTGGAATCGTCCCGCCGGTGAGCTCGCTTGGCACGTGCGTGCCATGGACGCCGTGCCGGGAGCGTGGACAGAGCTCGACGGACAGCCCGTGAAGCTCTTCCGGCCCGAGATCACCGCTCCGGACGATCTTCCGCACGACGCCGATGGCGATGCGGGCAGCGTAGTGGTGGCCGATTCCGAGGCAGGCCTGGTGGTGGCGACCGGGGATGGAGGCCTGCGCCTGGAGGAGGTACAGCCTCCGGGTCGACGCCGGATGCGCGCGCTGGACTGGATCCACGGACGGGGGGTCCGGGTCGGCCAGCGCTTCGTCTGATGTCGCACCGGCCCCGGGGGGCCCTCCCACGTCTCCACGTCGTCACGGACGACGATATCCTCCGGCGGCCCGACTTCGTCCGCACGGCGGCGGCGCTCCTGCGGGCCGGAGCCGGAAGCCTGGCGTTGCACCTTCGGGGGCCCGCTGCCTCCGGTGCCCGCCTGTACGAGCTCGCCCGGACGCTCGTGCCCGCTGCCGCCGATGCCGGGGCGCTGCTTCTCGTCAACGACCGCGTGGACGTCGCGCTGGCGACCGCCGCTCACGGTGCGCACCTGGGTGGCCGCTCGCTCGGAGTCGCGCCGACCCGCCGGATCCTGGGCGATCAAGCCCACATCGGCGCCTCGGCGCACGGGCCGGAAGAGGTGGACGCAGCGGTGCGTGAGGGCGCGGATTTCGTCTTCCTGGGTACGGTCTACGAGACGCCGAGCCATCCTCACCGGGTGGCTGGTGGCGCGGAGGCGGTCCGCATGGCGGTGGGCGTCGCGGACGACGTCCCCGTCGTGGCCATCGGTGGGGTGACGGTGGACAGGGTCACTGAGGTGATGGCGGCCGGCGCCCACGGTGTGGCGGTGATCCGAGGAGTGTGGGACGCCGGGGATCCCGTCGACGCCGCGATGGAGTACCTTGAAGTGCTCGCCCGGACCGGGTCCGGCGCGACGAACATCGAAACGCGGGGACCGACGATAGAACGATGAGCGAGGCGACGACGATCCGGGTCAGGCTGAACGGGAAGGAGCGTGACATCGCGGACGGACAGACCGTGCGTGCGCTGCTCGAATCGTTGGAGCTCCACCCTTCGTTGGTCGTGGTGGAGTTGAACCGGGAGATCCTGTCCAGGGACGCCTATGAGGACGTTCCGGTGCAGGAAGGAGACACCATCGAGCTCGTCCATTTCGTGGGCGGGGGATGAGGGATATGAGCGATACGGCAACGGTGGAGAGCACCGGCACCCTGGACGGCCCGCTCACAATCGGCGGGCGTGACTTCTCCTCGCGGCTCATCGTGGGCACGGGCAAGTACAAGACCAACCAGGCGATGGTCGACGCGATCCGCGCCAGCGGAACCGAGATGGTGACGGTGGCCGTGCGACGGGTCGACCTGGACCGGACGAACGACGAGGGGATCCTGCACCATCTCGATCCGCAGGAATTCTTCCTCCTCCCGAACACCGCGGGGTGCTACACGGCCGAGGACGCCGTCCGGTACGCGCGGCTCGCGCGGGCGGCCGGGTTCAACGAATGGGTCAAGCTCGAGGTGATCGGCGATCAGGACACCCTGGTTCCCGACGTGGCGGCCACGCTCGAAGCCGCGCGCACCCTGGTGGACGAGGGCTTCAAGGTCATGGCGTACACGAGCGACGACCTGATCACCGCCCTCAAGCTCGAGGATGCCGGGTGCGTGGCGGTCATGCCGTTGGCCAGCCCGATCGGAAGCGGGCTCGGAGTCGTCAATCCCTACTTCATTCGGGAGATCAAGCGACGCCTCGAGGTACCGGTGATCGTCGACGCGGGCGTCGGCACGGCCTCCCATGCCTGCGTGGCGATGGAGCAGGGCGTCGACGGGGTGCTCATGAACACGGCGCTCGCGGCGGCCGACGATCCGGTCCGTATGGCCCATGCCATGCGGCACGCGATCGTGGCGGGCCGCCTCGCCTATCTCGCGGGCCGGATGCCGTCCCGGGAGATCGCCGTGCCGTCCTCACCCACGACCGGGATGCTCGACTGAGCGGAGCCGTGGAGGTCGGGGTCCGTGGAATCGCGCTCGACCTGTTGAGTGAGGTCGGGCGAGGACGGCGCCTGGACCTGGCCTTCGGACGCGTTGCCGATGAGGTGGAGCGCCGCGACCGTGCGTTCCTCCACGAGTTCGTCTTCGGATGCGTGCGGTTGCGGGGTCGCGTCGACCATCTGCTGGAGCGGCGGGTGCGCGGTGGGTTGGCGAATCTGGAGTCACGGGTGCTGGACGTGCTCCGGCTCGGTGCCTACCAGCTCCTGTACATGGATGCCGTGCCCGACTATGCGGCCGTCTCGGAGTCCGTCGAGCTGGCGGCTCGGGCGTCCGGCCGGGGAGCGGCCGGGCTGGTCAACGCGGTCCTGCGCGCCGTGGCGCGTGACGGGGACGGAGCGGCCCTGTTTCCCGACCCTTCGGGAGACCCCGCTGGATTCCTGAGCTCCTGGGGCTCTCATCCACGCTGGCTCGTCGCCCGGTGGCTCGGCCGATGGCCCGCCGACGGGGTCCGGGCGTTGGTGGAGGCGGACAACCGGGCTTCTCCGACGAGTCTGGTACCGCTCGACACCGACGCCGTTGCCGCCGCGGCCCGGCTCGCCCGGGAAGGCATCGACTCCGAGCCGGTGGGGAAGGGGACCGACGCGGTGCGGCTCGCACCGGGAACCGACCCGGGGCGGGCCTTGAGCGTTCTGGCCGCCATCGTTCAGGATCCGGGGGCGAACCTGGTGACGCGTTATGCGGATC
Source organism: Longimicrobiales bacterium (assembly GCA_046704545.1). Taxonomy (GTDB): domain Bacteria; phylum Gemmatimonadota; class Gemmatimonadetes; order Longimicrobiales; family Gaopeijiaceae; genus SZUA-318. Next base: position 36,927 of record JBJKRT010000094.1, on the reverse strand, counting down.
CCGATCCAGGCATGAACGTTGCAGATCTGTGCGCGGCGCCCGGGGGAAAGACGCTCGCTCTCTCGAGGCGTGTCCTCTATACTTTGGCCGCCGATCGCTCGAAGGTGCGGCTCGATCTGGTGCGCCAGAATGCGGGCCGGACCGGTCGCCGGGTGGGGTTGGTCGTCGCGGATGCCCGCCGTCCGCCGATCCGGTCGGTGGATATGGTCCTGCTCGACGTACCCTGCACGGGAACCGGGACGCTGGCACGGCATCCGGACGCGCGGTGGCGACTGCGGCCGGCATCGGTGACCGAGCTCGCCGAGGTGCAGAAGTCGCTTCTGGAGGCGGCGGCGGATCGGGTTCGGCCGGGGGGGCTGCTGGTCTACTCGACGTGCACCCTCGAGGCCGAGGAGAACGGGGAGCAGGTCGGTGCATTTCTCGACCGGCATCCGGAGTTCGCTCTGGAGGCGAGCGATGCGGTACCGCCCGAGTACATGGATGAAAAGGGACAGCTCGTGATTCTGCCGCAGGACACCGGTTTCGACGGCGCCTTCGCGGCACGCATGAGGAGAAGCGGATGAAGCTGGGGGAGTCGCTCGGACGGCGGCGCAAGAAGAGAGGTGGGCGTGGGTCGTCCCGCTCCGGGGGGGGCTCGGGCCGGAAGGGGAGAACGTGGAGCGGCGCCTTCTCCCTGTTCTGGAAGGCGCTGGTGCTCGCGCTGATCGGCTGGGGAGGCGGATACGTGGTTGCGACCCGGATCGTCTTTCCCGCCCCGCCACCGCCCTCCAACCTCTTCACCATGCCCGATCTTCGCGGCCTTCAGCTCCAGGCGGCGCGCGCTCGGATCACCGGGCTCGGCATGAAGCTCTCCGGCGTCGACTCCATCCGGCATCCGACCGTGGCTTCCGGACTCGTCTTCGGGCAGTCGCCGCTGCCTGGGCAGCTCGCGATGCCGTCGACGCCGGTGCGGGTCACCTTGAGCATGGGACCGCAACTGCGCTCCATACCGGATGTTCGTGACCTCAACGTGTCTCGTGCCCGGGTGGTGCTCGAGACGAGCGGATTCGTCGTGACCACCGACTCGGCGCAGTCCGACGTGCCGCGGGGCAGGGTCGTCGACGTCGACCCGCCGCCGGACTCGGTCGTGCCGCTGCCCACCACAGTGAAGCTCACCGTGAGCACCGGCCCCCCGCTCGTGGCTATGCCGATGGTGCTGGGCATGACCGAAGCGGACGCTCGGACCAAGTTGGATTCGCTCGGCCTGGTGGTCTCGAACGTGAAGGAGGTATTCCGTTTCGGACGCGATCAGGGCATCGTGGTAGAGCAGCAGCCGGCCGCTCAGACCGAGCTCCAGCCGGGCGCTGCGGTGCAGCTTTCGGTCGGTCGGAAGGGTAGCTGAAATGCATGGGAAAATGGGAACAAACACCCTTCTGAGCCGTAGCATTCTGCGCATTCGCGCCGGTCGGGCGTGGACGCGCACGAGCTTCTCCATCGAACGCCGATGAAACGCAACCTGATCCGCTCTCCATACCTCTGGGCGATCGTTGTCGTCCTCGCCATCGTGACGGTCGCGTGGGTGGGACGCACGGGTTACCAGCCGGTACTCGCGGGCGTGCCCGCGCCGAACTTCGTCGCGCTCGACTCGGCCGGACACCAGGTGTCTCTGAGCGAGTTCAAGGGGAAGGTCGTCCTGGTCAATGTCTGGGCGACCTGGTGCGGGCCGTGCCGCGAGGAGATGCCGTCCATCGAGAAGCTCTACAAGCACTTCGAGGACAGCACGGGCTTTCAGATTCTTGCCGTGAGCGTGGACGCGAAGCCGGGCCAGATGGATCCCATCCTGGGCCATGCCGGCAGCAACCCGTTCAAGTTCGCGGCGAAGATGGGCTATACGTACCCGATCTTTTGGGACCCGTCCCGCAAGATCTTCGAGCAGTACCAGATGACGGGCGTGCCCGAGACGTTCATCGTCGGACGTGACGGGGTGATCTACAAGAAGACCGCGGGCGTGACGAATTGGGCCGCGCCCGAGAATGAGGAGTTGATTCGCCGCCTCCTCGATGGGTAGCCGGACGTGCCCGTCAAGCTACGCCGACTTACCCACAACTGGAGGCTCAAGCTTCTGGCCCTCGGCCTGTCGGTGTTCCTCTGGGCGCTCGTCCAGAACGAGCCCAATCCGGAGACCTTTCCGTCCGTGCCGGTCGAGGTCGAGGTAACCGACACGGCATGGACGACGGGCGGCCCTCCCACCCCCGCGACGGTGGAGCTCCGGCTGGGTGGACCGGCCGGCGAGATGGTTCGCCTCCCCCGACAGGGCCCGGTGGTGCACGTGCCGATCGCAGAGGTCGGGTCGCGCGACACGACGGTCACGCTGCGGCGTGAGTGGGTCGATCTGGGGGCGGGCACCCGCCTGAACGTCGACGCCATCTCCCCCTCGTCCGTACACCTCACGTTCGAGCGCTCCCTCACGCGGGTCGTGCCCGCGATCGTGCGTCTGCAGGGACGTCTGCGGACGCATATGGCGATGGCGGGTCCCGTCACGCTGAACCCTCACATGATCCACATCAGGGGGGCGAGCAGCCGGATCGAGCACGTCGACTCCGTGCTGCTGCGGCCGCTCGATCTCTCGAACGTCGATACCACCGGAACCGTCAGGGTCGCGGTCGACACCAGCGGTCTCAAGGGCGTCCACGTCAGCCCGCAGACCGTGATGGTGACGCTTCGGGTCGAGGAGGAGATCGAGCGGATGCTGCCCGCCGTCCGGGTAGAGGTGGATTCTCAGGCGATCGGTGGACCGGTCGTGGTGCAGCCGTCTTCGATCAGGGTCACGCTGACCGGCGCCAGGACGCCGGTGACCGCGGTGGATCCTGCGAAGCTGAGCGTGCGGATCGCGGCCTCGGAGCTGCGCGGGATGACGCCCGGTGAGGAGCGCCGCGTGCCCGTTCGGGTGAGCGGCGTGCCCGATCTCGTATCCGCGGCGCCCGAGCAGGACATGGTGACCGTCCGGAGACCGGCCGTCCGGAGCAGCGGGGGCCATCGGCCTTCCGGAGGAGCGAAACCGAGGTGAGGCGTCCCGGTCCCCTCGTGCTCGGACTCGAAACGTCGTGCGACGAGACGTCCGCGGCCGTCCTGGATGGCGAGCACACGATCCTCGGCCATGTGATCCTGTCCCAGGACGTCCACGAGGTGTTCGGGGGTGTCGTACCCGAGCTCGCTGCGCGGGCGCATCTCCAGAAGGTCGACAGCGTCGTCGATGGAGCGCTGTCGCAGGCGGGTGTGACTCTCTCCGACATCGACATCTTCGGCGTGACCGCCGGTCCCGGGCTGATCGGGGCGCTTCTCGTGGGCGTCTGCTGGGCCAAGGCGGCCGCGTTCGCGCTCGGCCGGCCGTGGGTCGCCGTGCATCATCTCGAAGCACACCTCTTCGGGCCTTCGATCGAGGACCCCGAGGCCCAACCGCCGTTCGTCGGCCTCCTGGTGTCCGGGGGGCACACGCTCCTCCTGCACGTGGAGCGCTGGGGTGAGTACCGACTGCTCGGTGCCACACGTGACGATGCCGCGGGGGAGGCGTTCGACAAGGTCGCGAAGCTCCTCGGCCTGGGGTACCCGGGAGGGCCCGAGATCGAGCGCGCGGCGCGCTCCGGAGAGCCCGGCCGACACCGGCTGCCCCGCCCGATGCTCCGGGGAGGGCAACGGCCCGGCGATCGTGATTACTACGACTTCTCGTTCAGCGGGTTGAAGACCGCGGTGGTGGAGCTGGTCGGAAAGCTGGAGCAGGAAGGCACGGTCGCGGCGGAGCGCGCGCACGTGGCGGCCGCCTTCCAGGAGGCCGTCGTCGACGTGCTCGCGAGCAAGACGATGCGCGCGGTCGAGGAGACCGGGTGCGGGCGCGTGCTGGTGGGCGGCGGTGTGAGCGCAAACGGACGCCTGCGCGAGGAGCTGGCGGCGCGGCTCGGAGAGGACCGGCGCCTGTTCCGCGCATCTCCCCGCCTGTCGCTCGACAACGGAGCCATGATCGCACGCGCCGCGCGTTTCCGCTTCGACCGGGGAGAGACGGCTCCTTCGTCGGCCACGGCGGCCGCCGACCTTCCGTTTCCGGGCCTGTCCCACAACACTGCATGAACGTGCGATCCATGGAGGAGGAGGCCCGTCTCCGGTTTCCCCGCGCCTCTCGTCGCATAGGTTAACCCACCATGCATCCGATCCTCTTCGAGTTCCCGCGGTGGATACCGCTCCTGGGCGGCCAGCCCCTCACCTCCTTCGGGATGATGATGCTGCTGGCCTTCCTCACCGCCGCCTACGTCACGCGGTCCGAGATGGCGCGCTTGGGCGAGGATCCCGAGAAGGTATGGGACCTGGTGTTCATGGCGGTGATCGGTGGCATCGTGGGCGCCAAGACCTACTACATCTTCCTCAACTACCACGAGCTGTTGACGGATCCCAGGGCGCTCCTGCTGTCGCGTGGCGGGCTCGTGTGGTACGGCGGATTCGGGCTGGCCACGCTGCTGGTGGTCTGGGAGATCCGGCGCCAGAAGCTTCCGCTGCCGAAGACGGCGGACGCGGTGGCGCCGGCGCTCGCAATTTCGTACGCGGTGGGCCGTATCGGATGCTTCCTGGTGGGCGACGACTACGGTCGGCCGACGGCCTCCTGGCTGGGGGTCCGCTTTCCACAGGGATCTCCGCCGACCACCGTCACCAACCTGCACCAGTACTTCGGCATCACCGTCGACTCCACGCTGGTCCAGAAGTTCGGACAGGTGGTTCCGGTCTATCCGACCGAGCTCTTCGAGGTCGCCCTCTCGACGCTCATCTTCCTCTTTCTCTGGCGCATCCGACGCCATCATCATCGGCGAGGGTGGCTCTTCATGGTGTGGATGATCCTGGCCGGCGCCGAGCGGTTCCTGGTGGAGTTCCTGCGAGCGAAGGACGACCGGTTCCTCGGGATGTTCACACTGGCGCAGGCCATCAGCATCGTCGTCGTCGGTGTCGGTATCGTCGGTGCGATGCGGCTGCGGCAGGCACCGGAGCCGGAGTCGGTCGGGGCCTGAGGGCGGTCCGGTGCTCACCATTCTCCACGGATCCGACCTCCAGTACGGCAGGCCATACCGGAAGGGCACGGCGGCTGCGTTCCAGGCGGCGGCCCATGCCCTGGAGCCGGACCTCGTGGTGATCGCGGGCGATCTCACGCAAAGGGCCAAGCGTAGCGAATTCCGGGCGGTACGCGCCTATATCGACGATTTCGGCGACATCCCGGTGGTGGTGACCCCCGGGAACCACGATGTGCCGCTCTACCGGCTGTGGGAGCGGCTTGTGGCTCCCTACGGAAACTGGCGCCGCTACATGGGACGCTCGCTGGACTCGGTTACGCGCGTACGGGGCGCCGTGGTCGTGGCCCTGAATTCCTCCGCTCCGCGGCGTGCCATCATCGGAGGGCGGATCGACGCCCACCAGGTGGCGTTCGCCGAGCGTGCGCTCGCATCGGCCGATCCGGGCGATGTGAAGGTGTTGGTGACGCATCACCACTTCGTCCCGACTCCGGACGCCCTCGGAGGGCGGCCCCTGCCCGGCGCCGGACGGCTCCTCGAGCGGTTCGAGGCGGTGGGCGTGGATCTGATCCTGGGAGGACACGTCCACCAGACCCACCTCACGACGTCGCGCGCCCTGGCTCCTTCGGGAGACGGGCCGGGTATTCCTCTCATACGGTGTGGCACGACGGCGTCGAGCCGAGGGAGGGGACCGGAGGCCGGCCGGAACAGCTTCAATCTGGTCCGTGTGACCGACCACGAGGTCATGGTCGTGCCCCACCTGTCCGTGCCGTCCGGGGGGCGCTTCGAGATCCTGGAGGCGCGGACCTTCCCACGCCGGGTCTCTTTGGAAGGACGGATGGGGTCATGAAGCGTCGATGGGTACGGGTGCCGCCGGATCGTGAGGACAATCTCCGTTCCGCGCTGACGGCCGGTGTTCTTGCGGCGGGCGTGGGTGCGGTCACCTTCTGGGTGGTCCGGCTCTTTCTGGCCAGAGAGCCGGTCGCGGGTGTGCCGACGGCCGTACGAGAAGAGGCTTCTTCCGGGTCGGGTGCGGGCGCTTGAGGCGGGCCGGCGTGGTCGCCCTGCTGGGTCTGGCGCTGCTGGCCGCTCCGGCCGCGGGACAGGTGGGCCGGGTCGAGGTTCGGAAGGTTCGCTTCGAGGGCAACCGGAGCTTCTCGTCCGACTCGCTGTCGCGCGCGATCGTCACGCGCCAGACCGAATGCCGGTCGACGTTCTTTCTTCCGGCCTGCTGGGCGGGCGCCGACTTCGCGATCCAACGCTCCTACCTGGACCGGTCCGAGCTTCCCCGCGACTCCCTTCGTCTCAAGGTCTGGTATGAGCGGCGGGGCTTTCGCGATGCACGGATCTCCTACCGCGTTTCTCCGGTCGAAGACAGCGCGGCGACCGTAACCTTCGCGATCCAGGAGGGCCGCCCCGTCCGGGTCGACACCGTCGAGACGGTGGGTGTCGACAGCGCTCTCAGGCGCCAGGGCGTGCTGGATAACCTCCCGTTGAAACGAGGCGGTCGGCTCAGCTCTCTCGTGATGGACGCCACCCGGGACACGCTGGTGTGGCGCCTGGCCAACCGGGGCTACGCGCACGCCGAGGTGCTGCGCAACTACTTCATCCCGGCTCAGCACCCCTACCAGGCGCGTGTGACGTTCGACGTCGATCCGGGCGTCCGGGCGCGCTACGGACACATCACGATCGACGATTCGGTCGCGGGTGGTAAGAAGAGCCTGAGCGAGACGACCGTTCTGCGCACGCTCCAGTTCCGCCCGGGCGACCTCTATCGTCTCGACCAGATCCGGGAGGCACAGGCCCGGCTCTTCGGGCTCGAGATCGTGCGCAGCGCCGCCGTGCGTCCCGACCTCAAGAGTAGTCCGGACTCGGTGATTCCCGTCGACGTCACGTTGCAGGAGGGGCCCGTGCACCGGGTGCGGGCCGGAGCCGGATGGGACGATGCGGAGTGCTTCAACGTCGACGCACGCTGGGTGAGCCGGAACTTCATGGGCGGAGGGCGCCGGCTCCAGGTGCGCGGCCGGGTGTCCAACCTCCTGGCGTCCGGATTCAGGGAGCTCCTCTGTCCGCAGAGCGGCAGGGGCGATTTCGCCCAGCCCACGTGGCTCGCCTCGGTCGACTTCGCCCAGCCGTGGATCTTCTCCAGCCGGAACGCCTTCACGGCGACCCTCTTCAACGAGCGGCAGAGCGTGCCGGACATCTTCGTCCGCAGGGCGGTCGGCCTCACGATGACGCTCACCCGCGCGGTCGGCCCGCGATCGACGCTGACGCTGTCGTACCGGCCGGAGCGCGACAGCCTTTCGGCCGCAGAGGTCCTTCTGTGTACGAGCTTTCTCGTATGTACGCCGCGTGACGTGTCCATTCTGGAGGGTGCCAACTGGCTCGCTCCGGTCGGGCTCGACTATACGCAGAACGCGACCAACAACGTCCTGAACCCCACCCGCGGGCACTCGATCATCCTCGACTTCGAGCACGCCGACGTGTGGACGGGATCGGACTTTCGCTACGACCGGATCGTGGCGGACGCCGCGCAGTACACGACGCTGTTCGGGCAGACCATCCTCGCGACCCGAATACGTGGAGGATGGGTCGGCAACGGGGAGTTTCGACAGCTCAGCGGGTCGACGAGCGGCGGAGCCGATATCGTGCACCCGCAGAAGCGCTTCTATGCGGGAGGCGCCAACTCGGTGCGCGGCTTTGCACAGAACCGGCTGGGGCCGAGGGTGCTGCAGGCGGACGTGGCAGATCTCTTGCAGCCGGTCAGCTCCGGAGGTGCCGGGTGCACCGTGCAGGAGGTTATGAACCTGACGTGTGACGCGTCGTCCATGGCCGACGGGCGCTTCACGCCGAGGGCGACGGGGGGAACGCGTCTCTTCGAGGCCAACGTGGAGCTGAGGTTTCCTCTGACCTCGAAGTTCCAGGGTGTGACGTTCACCGATTTCGGCCAGGTATGGGGGCACAACCAGAAGGTGACGTTGCATTCGATCCAGGCCACCCCCGGCATCGGCGTGCGCTACATGAGCCCGATCGGGCCGGTGCGCATGGACCTCGCGTACCGCTTCCGCGGTGGCCAGGACCTGTCCGTGGTCACGACGGGCATTCGCCCCTACGATCCGAACCTCGGAGACAAGCCTTCCGACGAGATCACCGTCGACGGTACCACGATTCCGTACGTGCGCTCTCGTGATCTGGCCGTCCTGGGGCCGCGCGTGTTCTACGGCGCTTCTCCGCGGTTCTCGCTCAGGCGGTTCCAGCTCCACTTCTCCATCGGTCAGGCGTTCTGATGCCAGACCCGACCGGTGCCCCACCCGAAGCCGCCCAGCGGCGTCCTCCCCGGCGGTGGGGTCGCCGGATCGCGGTCGCCATCGCCGGGCTCGTGGCCCTGACGGGGCTCGCGATCATCGCCATCGTCGGCTCGGGTAAAGGTCAGCGGTTCGTGCTCGACCAGATCCTGGACCGTGCGCAAGGGATGTTCGAGGGGCCGTTGACCGTGGCGGGGATCCGGAGTCCGAGCCTGCTGGAAGGTGCCACGCTGGTCGGAGTCAGGCTCGATGCTCGGGGAGGGCGACCGTTCCTGACCGTCGACTCCATCGGTCTGCACTATTCGATCCTGAGCCTGTTGACGGGGCGTCCACGTGTGTCGTCGGTCATGCTGTGGGGGCCGCATGTGGAGATCAGCCGGTATCCGGGCGAGGACGAGTCCAACGTGTCCCATCTGCTTCGGCCGCAGGGACCCGTCACCGATTCCAGCCGCGTCACCCGGCGGATCGCCATCAACCGCGTCGGGATCCGGGGCGGAAGCATCGACATCCTCTCGCCGCTCGGCACAGGAGCGTCGCCCGGGACGCTCACCGAGCCGGCTCCGGGAGGCCATGGAAGGCTGCATCGGATCTCCCTGGACTCGCTCGACCTGGATCTCGCCGATGCCTTGCTGAGGCTGGGTGGGACCGAGCCGCTTCAGGCGACGTTGTCATCGTTGTCCGTCGATGCGTACCTGTTCGCCGACCCGTTGCGGGTCACGGACGCACGGGGGAGCCTGAGCTACGGAGTCGGCGGCCTCGACCTTCGGAACGCCACCCTGAGCCTGCCCCACTCCACGCTGACCGGAGAGGTGCGCCTGGGACCGCAGACCGGCGAAGGATCGGCATGGGCGCTCGCCGCGAACCTGAAGACCCGCGGGCGTGGATCGCTGTCCGATCTGCATTGGCTCGACGCGCGCATTCCGGACGGCCACTTCGGCGGCGGCATCACGGTGACGTCGGGCGACGGTCTGGACGCGCACTTCCACGACATGCGGGTGGACCTGGAGGCCAGCCAGCTCCTGCTCGACGGCGGGCTGTCGGTCGGACGGAACGTGGAGTTGCGCAATCTGTCGATCGAAGCGAGCCCCCTGCTCGTCAGCCGACTCGAGCCGTGGCTCGGCCGGAAGCTTCCCCTCCAGGGGTGGCTCCGGGGGACGCTGACGCTGTCCGGAAGCCTCGACGCGCTCTCCACGACCGGGCGGATGACCATCGTGCCGTCGGGCTTCGGGGGAACGCCCACCACGGTCGCGGTCCGGGGCGAGCTGAATGCTGGAGACGATCCGGGCTTCACTGGGTTCCAGGCGCGCGTCGATCCCCTGAACTTCGCGATGATCGCGGCGGTGGCGCCGAGCGTGATCCTGTCCGGCACCGGACAGGCGACCCTGAAGCTGTCGGGGCGGGTCGACGAAGGCGTGCAGGTCGCTCTGGACGCGACGCAGGGCGCCGACTCCGCGTCCCGGGTGACGGTGCAGGGGTCGGTGCAGCGCATGGCCGGGCGGCGCTGGAGCGTCGACCTGCGGAGCGAGCTCGCTCCGCTCTCTCTCGCGTTCCTGGCGAAGATCCGCCCCGACCTCGACCTCCAGGGATCGGTGGCCGGCACGCTGCATGCCACGGGCCTTCTCGACTCGCTCCGTCTCACGGGCGACCTCACGGGGGCGGGGGGACGCCTCGCGCTCGACGGCGAGGTGGACGCCCGGGCGCCGAGCTCCTGGTATCACCTCGACGCGAAGCTCGCGAACGTAGCCGTCTCCCGGCTCGTAGGGCGGTTGCCGCGTCCCACCGCGTGGTCGGGCCACCTCCACGTGGACGGCCGTGGCGTATCGCCCGACTCGGCGGAAGCCGTCGCCACGCTGGACGCCGGGAGGGCGCGCATCGGAGGGCTCCGGATCGACACCCTCACCACGCGCCTGCATGTTGCCGGTGGCATGCTCGCGATCGATACCGTCGAAGCCGATCTCGGCGGCGTCCACCTCAACGGATCGGGTCGGCTCGGCGTCGTGGCGACGCGCCGTGGGGAGGCACACATCCGGTTCGTATCGGATTCTCTGATCGGGCTCCGGCCGATCTTCATGGGCGACACGGTCATCGCGCGCGACACGCTCTCGGTGCTCGAGAAGGAGCTGCTCCGCTTTCAGGGTGTGAACCCCGAGCATCTACCCGACACCGCCGAGGTCGCGATGGCGGGCGCCCTGCAGGGAGAAGCCCGCCTGGAGGGGTCAGTCGATTCGCTCGACGTGGATGCCACAGCGCGGCTCCGCTCCGGCGTCTACCGACTCGACCGCGTGGACAGTGCGACGCTCCACGTGCAGGCGCTGGGGTATCGATCGTCCGCGAGCCGCGTGCGCTTCTCGCTCGAAGCCGACGGCGTGCGTGCGGTGAGTCGCAGCTTCCAGGCCGTCCACGTCGAGGCCGACATGGCGGAGGGTCGTGGTGACGGATCGGTGGCGGTTCGCCGCCGACCGGGGGAAGTGTATTCCGCCGCAGGGAGCTTTGCGATCGACTCCGCCGGCGGGTCCGTGAATCTGCGAACCGCCAGCGCCACGTTCGACTCGCTGGCGTGGCGCATGGTGCGGCCAACCCGTGTCGCGTGGGACTCTTCCTCGGTCACGATCGACAGCTTGAAGATCGCGCGCGGCGGGGCGGAGCCGATGAGCCTGACCGCATCGGGCACGCTGTCGCGAACCGGTCGATCGGACTTCCGGCTCGACGCCTCGGGCCTTCAGCTCGAGCGGGTCGCGCGTGTGGCCCAGCGCGAGTCGCTGGACCTCGGAGGACGTCTGGACCTGAGCATGCGTGTCAGCGGTCCCGCCGCCGATCCTCTGATCGGGGGCTCGTTCGATCTGGCGGACGCCCGGTACGGGAACATGAAGCTGGCACGTCTCGGCGGCACGTTGGACTATCGCGACCAGAAGGCCCGGGTGCAGCTCGACGCATGGGACACGGAGAGAAAGGTCCTCACCGCCGGGGGGACCGTGCCGGTGGACCTGGCCCTGACCGACGTGCAGGACCGCTCGCCCTCGGTTCCCATGGACGTCCGCGTTCGGGCCGATTCGCTCGACGCGTCGGTGGCGCTCAGCTACGTCACGCTGCTCAAGGACGTGAAGGGCACGGTGTCCGGCGACTTCCATGTCGGCGGCACGCTCGACAGGCCGGAGCCCAGCGGCTCTCTCCAGCTGCAGGACGCCGCCTGGTCGGTTCCGGCCATCGGCGTGCGCCACACACGCATCAACGGAGAGCTCACGCTCCATCCGGACCGGAGCGTCGACGTTCAGGTCGCGACACACGCGGTCGGCACCTCGGAGGTCACCGGCAAGCTGGTTCTGGAGCCGGTCTCCAATCCCAAGCTGGATCTCAAGATCCACTTCGCCGGATTCCAGGCCGTCGACCGGAAGGACATGGCGGGCCGCATCAGCGGAGACCTCACCCTGGACGGTACGTACGACCGTCCCAGGATGGTCGGAAAGCTGACGGTGGATCAGGGCACGCTCTATCTCGAGGAGTTCGCGCGCAGCTCGGAGGTAGTGGACCTCACCGATCCCGACGTGTTCAACGTGGTCGACACCACCGTCCTGTCGTCCCGGCCGATGCTTGCGGACCTGCGCAACCCGTTCCTGGAAAACCTGCGCGTGTCCGTGAACCTGTCCGTACCGCGCGATACGTGGCTGCGCTCCAAGGACATGAACGTCGAGATCGGGACGCCGGCCGGCAGCCCGCTGGTGGTCACATACGATCGCTTGAACCGGGACCTGGTCATGGTCGGGGAGCTCGACGCGCTGCGCGGCTCGTATTCGGTTCTGGGCCGGCGCTTCGACGTCGTCTCGCAAAACAGCACGGTGAGCTTCGTGGGCACGCCCGGTGTGAACCCGACGCTCGACATCCAGGCCGTGACCCGCATCCGGCGCGTCGGCAACGATCCGCTCAGCGTAACCGCCACGGTGAGCGGTACGCTGACGCAGCCGCGCGTGAACCTGTCGACGGACGAAAAGAGCGTTCCGCAGTCGGACCTGGTCAGCTACCTCGTCTTCGGGCGGCCGGCGCACGAGCTGTCGAGCGGGCAATCCGCGCTCGTACAGGGCGCGACGGGCGCGGGGGTCACCTACCTGACCGGGGTGGCGGCCAACCGCATCGGCGCGGCGGTGGCACAGCAGATCGGGGTCGACTACCTGTCCATCTCCCAGGCGGGCGACTTCCAGGCGGGCAACCTCGGCGTCCTGTCGACCGCGCTCGCGAACACCCAGGTGGAGATCGGCCAGTACGTGAGCCAGAACGTGTTCGTCGTGGTTGTCCTCCGGAAGCCGGCCGAGGGCGCGTCCAGCGCAGGCTGGCTCGGGGGCGCCCGTGTGGATTGGGCCCTTTCCGACAACTACAACGCCCAGGGATTCGTCGAGGACCGCTTCCTGCGCAGCCAGACTCCCGGGCTCGCGGAGCTGGGCCAGAACTCCCAGATCGTGGGCGTGTTCGTCTACCGCGAGTGGGGCTACTGAGGAGCGCGTTCCTCAGATCGACCGGCGTACCATCAGAGGCAGCGACGTGGTGTGCAACACCTTGTCCGCCACGCTCCCGAGGAGCGCCCGCTTCAGCCCGCCGTAGCCGTGCGTCGCCAGCGCGATGATGTCGGCGCCGAACCGTTCCGCCGCGTCGGCGATGGCGCGCGCCGGCGAGTCGTTCGTGGCCACTTCGACCGACACGTCGAAGCCGCGGGTACGAAGTGTCTCTGCCACCCGTTGCAGGTAGTCGTGCTTCTCTTCCAACTCGGGCGTGAGCGTGTCCGGCAGGAGCGGAAGAAGGCGCATCCCGAACGCGCCGCGCGGCGACACGACGTTGAAGAGCGTCAGCCGGGCGCCGTGCGCCCGGGCCAGGTCCATCGCCGGCTCCAGGATCGACTCGGCGAGGAGTGAGCCGTCCAGCGGGACGAAGACGTGTTCGAACGAGGTCACCTCGGGGGGGACGGTGCCGTGGTGGCCGGGGTGCAGGAGCACGAGGGGCAGCGTCGTCCGGCGTATGAGCGCGTCGGTGACGCTTCCCAGCCTGAGGCGGCTCAGGGCGGCGTAGCCGTGCGTGGTCATGAGAATCGCATCGGCGTCGATGCTTTCGGCGTAGGCCGCGATCTCCTCGGCGATCTGCCCTTCGAGGAGGACGACCTCGACGTCGTCCGCGCCTTCGGCGCCCAGCCGGACCACGATCCGATCCAGGTAGGTCCGCTCCTCTGTCCTGTGCCGATCGTCGTACTCGTTCAGGTCCAGCCCTTCGTAGTGGAACTGGGTGTTCGAGAGGAGCTGATCGGGCAGGTACGTGGCGTGCACGTGGGCGACGTGGAGCTTGACTCCGGTCCTCCGTGCAATCCCACCGGCCAGGGTGAGGCTCCGCTCGCTGAACTCCGTGCCATCCAGGGGAACGAGCAGCGACTCGAGCATGGGACCTCCCGTGCGGGACCGGGCAGGGCTTCCGGGCGTGGTTGGACCACCCCTATCTGCAAGCTATTCCCCGGACTCGCACCTCGATGTAGGAGATCCCTTGACCTCGCTGTAGGAGTTGTTCCCGGGAGGTGCGGGCCTCGGAGGAGCCCGGTCCCCCCGCATTGAACGCCCTTCGAGTCGTGGGTAGTATACCAGGCTATGTCGCGAGATAAGCTGATCGTTCGGGGTGCCCGCGAGCACAATCTGAAGAACGTCGACGTGGAGCTCCCGAGGGAAGCTCTCGTCGTCATCACCGGCCTTTCGGGCTCGGGCAAGTCCTCGCTCGCGTTCGACACCATCTACGCCGAAGGGCAGCGCCGGTACGTGGAGTCGCTCTCCGCGTACGCCCGGCAGTTCCTCGGCCTCATGGAAAAGCCGGACGTCGACGCGATCGAGGGGTTGTCGCCCGCCATCTCGATCGAGCAGAAGACCGTCAGCCGAAACCCGCGCTCCACGGTCGGCACGGTTACCGAGATCTACGACTACCTCCGGCTGCTGTGGGCGCGTACCGGCACGCCGCACTGCCCGAACTGCGGCGAGCCGGTCATCCGACAGTCCGCGTCGCAGATCGTCGACCGGCTGCTGGAGCTGGACGAGGGCGCCCGGATCGAGGTTCTGGCACCTCTGGTCCGCGGGCGGAAGGGTGAGTTCGCCAAGCTCTTCGAGCGCGCCCGCAAGGAGGGGTTCGTTCGCGTCCGGGTCGACGGCGAGACCTACGACCTGTCCCAGCCTCCGATGCTCAATCGGTACGAGAACCACGACATCGCCGTCGTGGTCGATCGGATCGTGGTGCGCGAGAAGGACCGGGACCGCCTCGCGGACTCGGTGGAGACGGCCTTGCAGGCCGCGGGGGGCGTCCTGGAGGTAGCGGAGCATCGGGCGGATGCGGACGAACCGCTGATCCACCTGTTCAGCGAGCACTACGCCTGCGCGGTCTGCGGTACCAGCCTGCCGGAGATGGAGCCGCGTCAGTTCTCCTTCAACTCGCCGTACGGTGCGTGCGAGGAGTGCGGGGGACTCGGTACCCGCAAGGAGGTGAACCCCGAGCTCGTCATCGCCGACGCGAGCCTGTCGATCATGGAGGGAGTCGTGCTCCCGTGGGGCGAGCCGGGCGGCCACCTGCGTCGCTCGCTGATCCCCGGTCTCGCCGACGCCTACGAGTTCGATCCGGCGGCCCCGTGGTCGAGTCTCTCCGAAGAGGCCCGCGAGGCGATCCTGCAGGGCTCGGGCTCGATGAAGATCCGCTTTCCCTACAAGTCCGGGTCCGGTGGCTTCAAGGGCCACTACGAGGACTACTGGGAAGGGATCCTGGCCAACGTGAACCGGCGTTACCAGGAGACGCGGTCGGAGGCCGTGCGCCGCCAGCTCGAGGAGTACATGTCGACGCTGCCGTGCGCCACGTGTGGTGGGAGCAGGCTGAAGCCGGAGTCGTTGGCCGTGACCGTGGCCGGACGCTCGCTAGGCGACGTCGTGGACATGTCGATCGGAGAGGCGTCGGCCTTCTTCGAGTCGGTCCCGGTCGCGGAGCGTGGTGCCGGACCGCGGCGGAACCGGACGTCGGAGCATCCGCCGCTGGCCGCCGAGATCGCCGGCCCGATCCTGAAGGAGGTCGGCGAGCGGCTCCGGTTCCTTCGCGACGTGGGGCTCGACTACCTGACGCTGGGGCGCGGGGCCGGCTCGCTTTCCGGCGGGGAGGCCCAGCGCATCCGGCTGGCGACCCAGATCGGCAGCCGGCTCGTGGGCGTCCTCTACATTCTCGACGAGCCGTCGATCGGCCTTCACCAGCGCGACAACGCGCGGCTGCTCGATACGCTCCGTCGGCTGCGCGATCTGGGCAACACGGTGGTGGTGGTCGAGCACGACGAGGACACGATCCGGGCTGCGGACCACCTCGTCGATCTCGGACCGGGCGCGGGACGCGCGGGCGGCCACGTGGTCGTGTCGGGAACGTTGGCCGACGTGACGAAGGACGAGCGCTCCCTCACGGGGGCGTATCTCCGGGGTGACAAGGAGATTCCCGTTCCCGCGCAGCGTCGGACCGTGGACCCCGAGCATGCGCTCGTCGTGCGGGGTGCGCGTGAGCACAACCTCACCGGCATCGATGTGCGGTTCCCGCTCGGCACGTTCATCGCCGTGACCGGCGTCAGCGGGTCGGGCAAGTCGACGCTCGTCAACGAGACGCTCTACCACGCCCTCGCGCGCCACTACTTCCGGAGCAAGCTGGTTCCGGGGGCCCACGACGGGATCGACGGTCTCGATCGGGTGGACAAGGTCATCGACGTCGATCAGTCGCCCATCGGTCGGACGCCCCGCTCCAACCCCGCCACGTATACGGGGGTCTTCACGCCCATCCGTGACCTGTTCGCGAACCTGCCCGAGTCCCAGATGCGGGGATACGGCCCGGGTCGCTTCTCGTTCAACGTGAAGGGCGGCCGGTGCGAAGCATGCTCCGGAGACGGGCTCGTGAAGATCGAGATGCACTTCCTGCCCGACGTGTACGTTCCGTGCGACGTGTGTCGGGGGCGGCGCTACAACCGGGAAACGCTCGACGTCTACTACAAGGGCAGCAACATCGCCGACGTGCTGGACATGACGGTCAGCGAAGCGCTGGACTTCTTCGACGCGGTGCCCCGCATCAAGGCCAAGCTCCAGACGCTCGACGACGTCGGATTGGGCTACCTGCACCTGGGCCAGTCGGCCACGACGCTGTCCGGAGGAGAAGCCCAGCGCGTGAAGCTCGCCACCGAGCTCTCGAAGCGCTCGACGGGCAGCACGCTCTACATCCTCGACGAGCCGACGACGGGGCTCCACTTCGAGGACGTGCGGATGCTGCTCGAGGTGCTTCGACGCCTCGTGGACCTGGGCAACACGGTCGTGGTCATCGAGCACAACCTGCATGTGGTGAAGACGGCCGACTGGATCATCGACCTCGGACCTGAAGGTGGAGAGGCCGGCGGCCGTATCGTCGTCGAGGGCACGCCGGAGACGGTGGCCGCTACACCCGACTCACACACCGGCCTCCACCTGGCACCCTTCTTGAAAGTGGGGTAGGAAAGAGGCCGGTCGGGCGGTGTCGGGGCCTGGGCCCAGGCACTACCTTTCGAGGTCCGGATCGGCGCGGCGTTTCGCCCGCATCGGGAAACCGGCACAGAACGGTCGCCGTAAGGTCCGATGTGGAGCGTTGCGGCGCGCCGCCCCTCGGTAGGGCCGGAGTGCTGCGCGCAGGCTCAGCGAATGGAGAAGGCCATGGTTACCCGAGAAGATCTCGAGAGCTTCCTGATTCGGATGGATCTCGAGTACGACGAGGTGGACGAGGGCATGTTTCTCGTCCGGGGAAAGAACAGCGGACTCCCGATGGTGATCCACTATTCTCCGCCCCTTCTCCTGATCCGGATGAAGGTGATGGATCTGCCGGGTGACGGGGACGGGCTGAAGGATCTGTACCGGACGCTGCTGGAGCTGAACGCCACGGACATGGTCCACGGCGCGTACGGAATCGAGAACGGCGAGATCATCCTGAGCGACACGCTCGAGCTGGAGACTCTGGACTTCCTGGAGATTCAGGCCTCGACCGAGTCCATGGAGATGGCCGCGTCGGGACACATGGAGCGTATTCGGGCCCTGGCGGGCGCAGAGGTGGAGGGCTGACATGGGCATCTTTTCCAAGCTGTCCACGGTGATCAAGTCGAACATCAACGATCTCATCTCCCGGGCCGAGAATCCCGAGAAGATGCTGAACCAGATCATCCTGGACATGCGTGACCAGCTCGCCAAGGCGAAGCGTGAGGTCGCGGCGGCCATTGCCGACGAGCGCAAGCTCAAGTCGCAGCTGGAGGACGAGGTCAAGCAGACGCGGGACTGGGAGCACCGGGCCATGCTCGCCGTGAAGGAGGGGCGGGACGACCTGGCCAAGCAGGCGCTCGTCCGTCAGCAGGAGCACGCGGAGCGGGCTTCGGCGCTGCAACAGACCTGGCAGCAGCAGGCGGCCGAGACCGAGAAGCTGAAGGGCTCGCTCCGCCAGCTCAACGACAAGATCGAAGAGGCCAAGCGCAAGCGGAACCTGCTCATCGCGAAGCAGAAGCGTGCGCAGGCCCAGCGCCAGATCCACGAGACCATGTCGGGTCTCTCCGACACATCGGCCTTCGAGGCGTTCAACCGCATGGCCGACAAGATCGAGGAGGAGGAGCGGCGCAACGTCGCGCAGGCCGAGGTCACCGAGGCGCTCCAGGGAGACACGCTCGAGACCGAGTTCACGCGCCTGGAGGCGGGCTCGGGTGGTGGTGGGCCCGACGTGGAGGCGAAGCTCGCGGCCCTCAAGCAGAACATGGGCCTGATCGCCGGCGAGACCGAGGAGCCCAAGCAGATCGGCTCCGGTCAGGGCGCGAAAAGCGCCGAGCAGGCGGAGAGCGCCGGGGCCTCGACTGCGGAAGCCGAGGAGAAGAAGGCCGCGGATCCTGGCGTCCAGGACGCCGAGGTGAAGGAAGCGTCCGAGGCCGACGACTCCATTCCGGAGGCCGAGCTCCTGGAGGAGTTCGACCGTCTCGGGGGGCAGCAGTCGAACTGACCCGTTCGGCTTCGACACTCCGGTGAGCACCGTCTATCTCGACGGGGCGTACGTCCCCAAGGGGGAAGCCAAGGTCTCGGTGGACGACCGTGGCTTCCTCTTCGGCGACGGCGTGTACGAGGTCACGCCGTGCTACGGTGGCGTGCCGTTCTACCTCGATCGCCATCTGGATCGGCTGCGGCACGGCCTGGAGTGGATGCGCATCGACTTCGACGCGGGTGTGCTGGAGGCCGTGTTCCGCCGCCTCCTGGAGGAGAACGACCTGACGTCGGCGGAGACCGCGCTCGTGTACGTGCAGATCACGCGAGGCGTGGCGCCGCGCACGCATCCGTTTCCGGCCGAGCCGGTCGCGCCGACCGTCTACGCCTTCGCGAAGGCGTGGTCGCGGCCCGCGCCGGAGCGGTGGGAGCAGGGCTTTCGAGCCGTCACGGTTCCGGACCGGCGGTGGGCGCGCGTCGATATCAAGACCATCGCGCTGCTGCCCAACGTTCTGGCCTATCAGGCCGGGGTGGACGCGGGCGTGGACGACGTGATCCAGGTGCGTGACGGCATCGCGCTTGAGGGGGCCCACAACAACCTGTTCGGGGTCTTCGAGGGCACCGTCGTGACGCATCCGCGAACGAACGTCGTGCTGCCCGGCATCAGCCGGGGGCTCGTGCTCGAGCTGGCCGCGAAGAACGGGATCCCCGTGGAGGAGCGACCGATCGAGGTCGAGGAGCTCTCGGCCGCCGACGAGCTGTTCTTCACCGGCACGACCAGCGAAGTGCGCCCCACGGTGGAGGTCGACGGCCGTCCCGTCGGTGACGGCCGGGTCGGCCCCGTCACGCAGGCACTCTCCAAGGCTTTCCGCCGCGAGATCGAGCGCGTACGCCGGAAGGGCTGGTAGCCGGTAGTCTCTTCCTGCCGGCGCCTCGGCCGACCCCGAGCCTCCCGCCGACCGCACGCGCTCCTTTCGCGCGGCCCTCCCGCATCCGATCTTGAGCGGTGAAGACGCCTCCCGCTTCACCCGTACTCTCCGGTGAACATGGCAGCTCTCTACGTCTTCGCGCTGGTGCTGGGCGGCGGGTTCCTGGCACTCTCTCTCCTCGGTGATCTCTTCGGAGCCCACGGAGGTGTCGATCTCCACGGCGATGTCGGCGGGGTCGATGCCGATATCGGGCTCGATGCCGGCCACATGGAGATGGACACGGGCCATCTCGAGGTCGAGGCGCCCCACGTCGAGGTGGACGCGGGCCACGCGGACGTGGGCGTAGGGGGCGAGGGGTGGTCGCACGCCGCCTCCAAGATCTTCTCGATCCGGACCGTGACGTACGCGCTCTTCGGCTTCGGGGCGGTCGGAACGCTGCGCACGTTCGTGTGGAAGGGCGGATCCGGCATCGTCACGGCCGTGCTCGCCGTGGCCACGGGTCTGCTCGCGGGCACGTTGATCAACGCGGCTTTCTCCTGGGTGCGCGGCTCCGAGTCGGGAGCCGTCGAGGGGGAGTCGTCCTATGCGGGACACACGGGACGCGTGACGCTCCCGATCGGCTCCGACGGTGGCCGGGTCGTGGTGGAGAAGGGAGGGCGCGAGATCGAGTTGCGGGCGCTGCCCCATCCCTCCGCTGAAGCGCAGGGCAATCCGACGGCGTGGACGTCCGTCCTCGTGGTCGAGATGCGCAACGGCGTGGCGCTCGTCGCCCCTGCTGGACGAGACCTGCTGCCCGGGCCTTGAATCGGATTTCCTTCAAACGGACGGCAAGAACCTCATGAACCAGGATCTCATCCAGGGTGGCGTGACGATGGCGATCGTGATCCTCGTCGTCGTAGTCGTCGCGGTCATGACCATCCGCTCGCTCATCGTGATCGTACCGCCCAACCGGGCGGCGGTGCTGACCGGGCGCAAGCGGGCGCTCCAGACGGGCGAGTCCGTCGGCTACCGCTCGGTCGTCGGCGGCCGGACGCTGCGAGTGCCGATCATCGAGACGGTGCAGCACATCTCCCTCGAGACGTTTCCCGTCGAGATCTCGGTGGCGAACGCGTTCTCGAAGGGCAACATCCCGCTGAACATCGAGGCGATCGCCGCGGTCAAGATCGCGTCGGAGCCGGAGACGGTCTTCAACAATGCCGTCGAACGGCTCCTCGAAAAGACCGAAGACGAGATCTGGAGCCTGGCCAAGGACACCCTCATGGGGAACCTGCGCGGCGTGCTCGCGACGCTCACCCCCGAGGAGGTGAACGAAGACCGGCTCGGATTCGCCCGCGCGCTCTCGGAGGATGCCGGCGAGGATCTGGCCGCCCTCGGCTTCCACCTGGACGTGCTCAAGATCCAGAACGTGAGCGACGAACGGGGTTACCTCGAGGCCATCGGACGCAAGCGGGCGGCGGAGGCCGTGCGTGACGCGGAGATCGCGGAAGCGGACGCCGCCGCCGAGACGAGGCAGCGCCAGGCGACGGCGCGGCAGATTGCCGAGGTGAAGGAAGCCGACGCCGCCGTGCAGATCGCCGAGGCCCAGAACAAGTTGCGCGTGCGCAAGGCCGAGCTCGATCGCGAGGCCCAGATCGTGGAGCGTACGGCCCAGGTGAAGGCCGAAGAGTCCGAGGTCGAGGCGCAGAAGGCGCTGGAGAGCCGCCGCGTGGAGCGCGAGAAGCTACGCCTCCAGGCCGATGTCGTGGAGCCTGCGAACGCCGAGCGTGCGGCGGCCAAGGCCCGGGCAGAGGGCGACGCCGCGTCCGTGCTCGAGCAGGGCCGCGCGAGCGCCGAGGTGCTCCAGATGCTGTACGAGCAGGTGAAGGCCGGCGGAGATCAGGCATTCGCGGTGCTGCTGGCCGAGAAGCTCCCTCAGTTGCTGAGCACTTCGGTCGAAGCGGTCCAGGGCGTGGACATCGACCGGGTCGTCGTGGTCGACGGAGGTGGCGGCACGGGCGTGTCCAACGCGGTCAACCAGCGTGTGCAGGGCGCCCTCGGAACGCTGGAGGCACTGTCGGGCGCGGTCGGCCTCGACATCGAGTCGGTGCTCAGGGGTGCGGCCGCACGGGTGGCGGTGGGGCCGACACCGGACGGCGAGCCCATCCTGGCGGAGAACGCGTAGGAGCTCTTCTTCCGCGCGCCGAGCGGACGAACTCCGGGCGCTCCCCCGTTGGCGGGGGACGCCCGGAGCGCCGTTTCGTGGCTCGGGCCGCTACATCCCCCGGTGCTGCGCCGTGGGCGGCAGCTTGCCGTTGAGACGCAGGTACATGGCCGCCTGGCTGTAGTGGTCGGCCAGATCCTCGGAGATCTCGAGCGCGACGCCCGCCTTCGAGACCTTCCGTCCCCCGAAGAACGGCACCATGCCTCCGAGCTGGGAGTCCTCGACGCCGGCGAGCGCCTTTTCACAGTAGTCGAAGGATTCCTGGACGGCCTTGACCAGCGCTGCCTTGGAAGCGCTTTCGCCCGGCACCTTCGCCGTCGGCCGTGGCATGCCGGAGATGGTCGAGCAGGAGAACTCGTTCGATTTGGCCACGTGGCTCATGAGGTGGCCGAACGTCATCTGCTCCTTGGTGGGCGCGAACGAGTACTTGTCGGCGGGCATCTCCCGTGCGGAGCCCACGAGGTTTCTCGCATAGCGCGAGACCGTCATACGCACGGCGGACATGACGGGGCTCGAGGACGAGCCCATGCCGGACATCTTGGACTGGGCCTGGACCGACGGCGCCGCCACGAGAAGCGAGGCGGTCGCCAGGGCGAGGAAGATCGGGAGACGTTTCATGATGCGCTTCTCCTGCGTGAGGGTCGCGGACCCGTACCGGCACCCGCTGGCGTGTCTTCCATCCTAAGGCCTACGTACCGCAGCGCCAGCGGGATGTTCAGGAGTGGTCCCGCGGGAGTGCATTTGCCTTCGGCTCAGCGGTACAGCAGGTAGGGCTGTCTCAGCGCCCGGAAACGTGCATCCTCGGCGGACCACCCGGCCGTGAGTCGGTCCACGCCCTCTCCCGCGATGATGCCCTTTCGAAGGGCGTCCGTGCCGGCGACCTCGTCGAAGTGGCGCGCGTTCCACTTCCAATGGCCTCTCGACATCCGGTACGCCTCCACGAGCATCGCGACGGCGGCGCTCGTCGGATCGAAGCTCTTCGAGGTCGGCACGAGCCGGACGCCCTGCACCTTCCGGCCGTCGAACTTTCCGTCGCCCGGATGGTGGGGCGTGAAGGTGGCCGGCTCGAAACGCACGCCCGCGATGTGACGCGCGTTGAGACGGCGCGCGAGCTCGGCCCCATCGAGCCAGGGCGCGCCGACCCACTGGAACGGCCGACGGGTCCCGCGCCCCACGGAAAGCGGCGTTCCTTCGAACAGGCACGTGCCGGGATAGTCCCGCACGCTCTCGAGCGTGGGAAGGTTGGGCGAGGGTGGAATCCACGGGAGCCCGGTGGCCGCGAACGACATGTCGCGTCGCCATCCCCGCATCGGAACCACGTGCAGGTCGACCTTCACACCCCACACGCCCCGGATCATCCGGGCGAGCTCGCCCACGGTCATCCCGTGCCGCATCGGCACCGGGTACATCCCGATGAAGCTCGCGTACGTGGTGTCCAGCACGTTTCCCTGCACGAGGGCGCCGCCGAGCGGATTCGGGCGATCGAGCACGACGAAGGGAATGTGAGCCCGACCCGCGGCTTCCATGGCGAGCGCCATGGTCGAGACGTAGGTGAAGTAGCGTGCGCCCACGTCCTGGATGTCGAAGACGAGCACGTCGAGGTTCGCGAGCATCTTCGGGGTCGGCTGGCGCGTGGATCCGTAGAGCGAGTAGACGGGGAGTCCGGTACTCGGATCGCGCCCGCTGCGCACGCGGGCTCCCGGCGCCGCGGTACCTCGGATCCCATGCTCCGGAGAGAAGAGCGCCACCAGATGCACGCCGGGCGCATGAGCGAGGAGATCGATGGTCGAGGTCCCGGCGGAGTCGACGCCGGTCTGGTTGGTGATCAGCCCGACGCGCTTGCCGCGAACCAGGTTCAGCGAGTCGGAGAGGAGGACCTCGACTCCCGGCTGCACACGCACCGGGGCGGCCGTCCGTCGGGTGGGCTCGCCCTGTCGTCCAGGAACCGCGCCGACGATCAGGGTAGAACCGAGAAGCAGTGCCAGAATCCAGGATTGTGGGGGTCGGAGGGAGGGGATAAGTTCCCGACCGTTCTTCATCCGGCGTCGCGCGTGTCCTCGGTTCGTCCCATGCATATGGCCAGCATCGGGGTCGCGCCCGACGCCGTCAATGTGCTCCCCACTTTCTCCGATCTGCCAGCACCAGGGAGACGACTCAGCCGGATGCCGTATCGACCCACCCCGCAGGCCGGAGGATTCGCCCGGAGCGTCGTGGGGTGGCTCGGATTCCTGGCGCTCGCCTCGTGCGGTCCTGCGGCGGCTCCACCGTCCACGGTCGCTCCGAAGCCTCCCGCCGCGGCGCCCCGGCGCCCCGCCGCCGCGCCCGACACGTCCCAGGCGCCCGACACGTCCCGCACGGCAGACACCCTCTCCTGGGCCGAGCGCACGCTCGAGGGGCTCAGCCTCCGTGACAAGGTGGCCCAGATGCTCATGCCGAGCGTGTTGGGCAACTTCTCCCCCGTGGGATCGCGCGGTTGGGACCGCATCACCCGGCTGGTCGAGCAGGACCACGTCGGGGGGATCCTCATGTCGGTGGGCTCACCCACCGAGGTCGCGAGCAAGCTCAACGCGCTGCAGAAGCTCTCCAAGCTGCCGCTGATCGTGTCCGCCGACCTCGAGACCGGCGCAGGCTTCCGGTTCCACGGAGCGATCCAGATGCCGGGGACGATTCCCCTGGGCGGGGCGACGGAGTTTCCCTACCTGATGGCCGTGGGGGCCACCGGAGACGCGCACCTCGCGTACGAGATGGGGGCGATCACCGCGGAGGAGGGGAGGGCGATCGGCGTGCAGATCCCCTTCGCGCCGGTGCTCGACGTCAACGACAACCCGAAGAATCCGATCATCAACGTGCGCTCGTTCGGCGGCGACCCCAACGAGGTCGGACGTCTGGGCTGTGCGTTCGTGCGCGGCATGCAGGACCACGGCGTCATCGCCACGGGCAAGCACTTTCCGGGGCACGGGGACACGAACATCGACACCCATCTCGCGCTGCCGGTCATCCACTTCGATCGGGCCCATCTGGACTCGATCGAGCTGAAGCCCTTCCAGATGGCCATCGACTCGGGCATCGGCGCGATCATGTCGGCGCACATCGCCGTCCCTGCGCTCAACGGGGGCACGGACGACCCGGCGACGCTGTCCAAGGACGTCCTCACCGGGCTGCTCCGCAACCAGATGGGCTTCCGGGGTCTCGTGTTCACCGATGCCATGGACATGGGCGCCATCACGCGGCGGTATCCCGGCGGTGAGGCCGCCGTGCGCGCGGTGCTGGCCGGTGCCGACGTGCTCATCCAGCCGCTCTCGACCGAGACCGACCTCGACGCGATCGTCGAAGCCGTCGAGAACGGCCGGATCCCGGAGTCGGTCGTCGATTCGGCGGTCCTCCGGATCCTTCGGGCCAAGCACGAGCTCGGGCTCGATCGGAAGCGCACCGTGGATCTGGAGGCCATTCCGAGTGTGGTCGGCATTCCGGCGCACCAGGAGGTCGCGGCGGAGATCGCCCGCAAGTCGATCACCCTCCTGCGCAACCGGAAGCACCTTCTTCCGCTGCGCGGGACGCGCTCCGCGCGCGTGCTCTCCATCACCTATCGGCGTCCTTCGGACGTGCTCGCGGGGCGCTACTTCGACGGACGCCTGCGGGCCACGTATCCGCGCCTCGTCACCGTGGACCTCAACGAGGATACGCCGGCGGCCGTCTATTCCGGCCTCGTGCGCCAGGCGCGCCGCTCGGCGCTCGTCGTCGTGAGCACCTATGTGACCGCGGTGTCGTATCACGGCTCGGTCGCGCTTCCGAAGGAGACCTCCAGGTTCATCGAGCGGCTGCACCGGTTGGGCGTTCCCCATATCGTGGTCACGTTCGGCAATCCCTACCTCATCAGTGAATTCCCGGACGTGCAGGCCTACATGTTGGCGTGGAGCGGCTCCAGGGAGAGTCAGGTGGCCGCGGCCGACGCCCTGTTCGGAGCGTTTCCCATCCAGGGCCACACGCCGACGGCCATCCCGCCGTTCTATCACATCGGTGACGGCATGATGATTCCCGCACGCCCAGGAGTGTCCGGTGACTGACGCGACGAGCACGGTCCGACGGAGCATCGTGTCGCTGCCGTGGCGGGCCACGCTCGCCGCCGTGCTCTTGTTGTCGGTCGCGGCCTGTACGAGAACACCGGTCCCGCCGCCCGCGTCTCCGAAGCCGATGCTCGCTCCACCCCGGCTCACGCCCGGCGAGCGCGACTGGGTCGACTCCACCCTGTCGTCGCTGTCGCTCCACGACCTCGTGGCACAGATGGTCGTGGTGTGGATCCCGGGGAGCTACGTGTCTCCTTCGGCCCCGGGCTTCGAACCGCTCGAGCGGTGGGTGGCCGTGGATCACATCGGAGGCGTGAGCCCCTCGATCGGGCTCCCGCTCGAGTACGCCGCGAAGCTGAACGCGCTGCAGAAGCGGGCACCCGTGCCCCTGATCGTGTGCTCGGACTTCGAGAACGGGGGGCCGGGCATGCGCATCAACGGCACCTGGGCGCTTCCGTCGATGCTTCCCCAGGGCGGTGGCACGCAGTTCCCGCCCACGATGGCGTTCGGAGCCATTGGCGATGACCGCTTCGCCTACGAATACGGACGCATCACCGCCGAGGAGGCGCGCGCCGTCGGCGTGCAGCTCCTGTTCGCTCCGGTGCTGGACGTCAACTCGAATCCCAACAATCCGGTCATCGCCACCCGCTCGTTCGGGGGCGATCCACAGCTCGTGGCCCGGCTGGGCGCCGACTTCATCCGGGGCGCCCACGCGGGCGGCGCGCTCACGACCGGCAAGCACTTCCCCGGCCACGGCGACACCAACGTCGACTCCCACCTCGGCCTTCCGGTGGTCCACGCCGACCGTGCCCGTCTCGATTCGGTGGAGCTCGTCCCCTTCGAGCATGCGATCCACATCGGGGTCGACGCGATCATGACCGCCCACATCGCCATGCCCGCCATCCTCGGCCCCGGAGCGCCGCCCGCGACGCTGTCGCACCGGATCCTCACGGGACTGTTGCGGGACGATCTCGGGTTCCACGGCCTCATCTTCACCGACGCGCTCACGATGAAGGCGATCACCGATACGTACGGTGTCGGGCAGTCGGCCGTGCGGGCGGTCGAGGCCGGGGCCGACGTGCTGCTCGATCCGAAGAACGTCGAGACCACGATCGACTCCGTCGTGGCCGCCGTCCGGGACGGGCGTATCTCCCGGGGCAGGATTCGCGAATCGGTGCGCCGGATCCTCGCGCTCAAGGCCCGGGTCGGCCTGTATCGCAACCGGCTGGTGCCGCTCGACCGCGTGGATCAGGTCGTGGGCACGGGCGCCCACGTCGCGTTCGCGGACACGGCGGCCGCGCGCTCGATCAC
Source organism: Longimicrobiales bacterium (assembly GCA_046704545.1). GTDB lineage: Bacteria > Gemmatimonadota > Gemmatimonadetes > Longimicrobiales > Gaopeijiaceae > SZUA-318. The sequence goes on along the minus strand of JBJKRT010000094.1, from coordinate 10,096 downwards.
GCTGGTGCGCGACAGCGACCACCTGGTTCCCTTCCTGCCGGACTCGACCACGAGCGTCCTGCACATCCGCTACGCCCCGCAGGACTGGCTGTGGACGGGCCGCGACTTCGACGCCGGACTGTCGGATCGTGTCTCGCACGTACGGGAGGTGTCGCTCGACCCTCGCAGCGACTCGGCGGCCTACGCCCGCGCGGCAGCCCGCATCGCCGATGCGGACGAGGTGATCGTCAGCGCCTACGTGCCCCCCACGGCAGGGGCGGGGCCGGACGCCGTGCCCGAAGCGATGCGCGATCTGGTCGCCCAGGCCGCGGCGGACAAGCCCACCGTGCTGATCTCGTTCGGAAGCCCGTACCTCCTGAACGCGTTTCCGACCGTGAGGTCCTACCTGATCGCGTGGGGAGACCGGGGCGTCTCTCAGCGCGCGGCGCTGCACGCGCTGTTCGGCGAGGCGGCGATCTCCGGGCGACTCCCCATCCCGCTGCCGCCCTCCTACAGCATCGGTGAGGGGCTCGACCGGGCGCGCACCGTGATCCGCGCTCCCACGGACACGACCATCAATCCGCTGGTCGCGGCGGGCATCGTGAAGCGGGGCGGGGGACGGCCCGGCGGGAGCGCGGCCGTGGCGCATGAAGCGGAGCCCATGGCCGCTCCGTCTTCGGTTGGCATGTCGGCGGCGGGCCTCGACCGCGTCGATTCGATCGCGCGCGCGGGCGTGACCGACTCGGTGGCGTCGGCCATCGCCGTGGCGATCGGAAGGCACGGGCGGCTGGTGCGTCTCGAGGGGTTCGGCACGCTGGCCTACGGGAGCCACCTGCGCGCGGGACCACGAACGCTCTTCGATCTCGCATCGCTGACGAAGGTCGTCGGAACGACGACCGCCGTGATGATGCTCGTCCATCAGGGACGTCTCCACCTGGACGACAAGGTCGTACGCTATCTGCCGTGGTGGTCGCGCGGCGATCCCCGTAAGAACGAGGTCACGGTGCGTCAGCTCCTTCTGCACCGCTCGGGACTGCCTGCGTATCGACGGTGGTTCTTCGACCACAAGGGCGTGCAGGCGTACAAGGACGCGGTCGCCGACCAGCCGCTCGTGTACGCGCCCGGCACCAAGACGGTGTACTCCGATCTCGGCTTCATGACGCTCGGATGGATCGTGGAGAAGGTCACCGGTCAGCGGCTCGACCGCTTCCTGGCTCAGCACGTGTTCGACCCGCTGGGCATGCACGACACGATGTTCCGGCCCGACTCGTCGCTCCGCACGCGCATCGCGGCCACGGAGCTGGACACGATCTGGAGACACAAGCTCGTCTGGGGCGAGGTCGACGACGAGAACGCCGACGCGATGGGCGGGGTGGCGGGTCACGCCGGGCTCTTCTCGACCGCCGCCGACCTCTCGGTCTTCGCCACGATGATGCTCAACGGCGGCTCGATGCCGGCGTGCACGCCCGGCGCCGTTCCCGGTGAGCCGTGTCCGGCGGCGCGGCCCGAGGCCGTGCACCTGTTCGATTCCGCGACGGTCCGGCGCTTCACGCACCGGTGGGACGACCAGTCCAGCCGCGCGCTCGGCTGGGACACCCCCTCGGGCGTCTCGTCCGCGGGCGACTACCTGAGCGCGAGCGCATACGGGCACACGGGCTTCACGGGGACCTCGATCTGGATCGATCCGCACCTCGATCTCTTCGTCATCCTGCTGACGAACCGGGTGCATCCGAGCCGGGCCAACGAGAAGCACAAGGCGCTCAGGCGGGCGATCGCGAACGCGGCCGCCCTCGCGATCACGGACCAGCCCGTGCCCGAGCGTCGCCAGTGAGCCCATGAAGACATTCACGCCGCTGGATCTCGTCGTCCTGGTGCTGTACCTGGTCGGCACGACCGCATGGGGTGCCTGGCTCGGGCGCGGCCAGAAGGGGGGCACCGACTACTTTCTCGGGAGCCGGGATCTGCCGTGGGCGGCCGTGATGCTCTCGGTCGTGGCCACGGAGACGAGCACGCTCACCTTCCTGAGCGTGCCCGGCGTCGCCTACCTGGGCAGCCTGGTCTTCCTCCAGTTGGCGCTCGGCTACATCGTCGGTCGCACGGTGGTCGCCGTGGTGCTGCTGCCCGCCTACTACCGCGGAAAGCTGAGCACGGCCTACCAGCTGCTCGAGACCCGCTTCGGCGTGGGCGCCCGCCGTTTCACGTCCGCCATCTTCATGGTGACGCGTCTCCTCGCCGACTCCGTGCGCCTCTTCGCCACGGCGATTCCGCTCGCCCTCATCACCGGGTGGCCGTACTGGCTCTCGATCGCCGTGATCGGCGTGCTCACGCTCGTCTACACGTACTTCGGCGGCATCAAGGCGGTCGTCTGGGTAGACGCGCTCCAGATGGTGCTCTACCTGGGCGGCGCGATCATCGCGCTCGTCGCGCTGCAGCTCGCCGTGCCGGGAGGATGGTCGCACGTGCTCTCGAGCGCGGCGGCGGCGGGCAAGCTCCGGGTGATCGATCCGTCGTGGAGCCTGTCCACGACGTACACGCTGTGGGCGGGGGTGTTGGGCGGGGCGTTCCTGTCGATGGCCTCGCACGGCACCGACCAGCTCATCGTCCAGCGGCTGCTCACCTGCCGTGACCTCCGCTCCAGCCAGAAGGCGCTGATCGGGAGCGGCTTCGCGATCCTCGTCCAGTTCGCGCTCTTCCTCGTGCTCGGCCTCGGTCTGTGGTCGTTCTACCATGGCCAGCACTTCGCTCGCAGCGACACGATCTTCGCGCGCTTCATCGTGGACCAGCTTCCGTCGGGCGTGACCGGACTCCTCATCGCCGGGGTCTTCGCCGCGGCGATGTCGTCGCTGTCGTCCTCGATCAACTCGCTCGCGTCCGCCACCGCCTACGACTACTGGGCGCCCCTGGCGGGCGCCGAAGGCGACGATGCACGGATCCTGCGCGCGGGCAAGCTGTTCACGCTCGTCTGGGCCCTTCTGCTCGTGGTGGGTGCGGTGGTGTTCATCCCGCTCTCCAGAGGCACGACGGCCGTCGAGGTCGCCCTCGGGATCGCGTCGCTCGTCTACGGAGGACTGCTGGGCGCGTTCGCCCTGGGCGTGCTCACCCGCCGGCCCGGGCAGGGTGCGGCCATCATCGGCATGGTCGTGGGCATCGGTATTGTGGTGTTGCTCCGCAACGACATGGCCTGGCCGTGGTACGTGCTGGTAGGTTCGATCACGACGTTCGTGGTGGGCAGTCTGGTGGGCGCATTGCGCCGGGGGGCCGCATGAGCCGGTACGTGATCGGGGTCGACGGAGGAGGTACGAAGACACGTGCCGTGGTTCTGGACCACGACGGCCGCGAAGTCGGACGCGCGGAGGGAGGGCCGGCCATCGCGAGCGCGCGTGATCCGCTCGGGGCCGCTCAGGCCGTCGCCGGCGTCGCGCGGGCAGCCGCCGCGGCGGCCGGAGTGCAGACCCCGGTCGAGGTGGTATGGGCCGGCTTGTCGGGCGCGGGTCGCGAAGCGGCTCGCTCGGCGGTGGAGCTCGAGCTGGGCCGGACCGGCGTGGCGCGCATGGTTCGCGTCGGCACCGACGTAGAGGCGGCGTTCCACGACGCGTTCGGCCATGGGCCGGGGATCCTGCTCATCGCCGGCACCGGCTCGATCGCGTGGGGCCGCTCGGAGAGCGGGCGTGAGGCGCGCGTGGGCGGATGGGGTCGCCACATCGGCGACGAGGGGAGCGGCTACGCGATCGGCGTGGAGGCGCTCAGACGCATCGCGCGGCAGGCCGACGGACGCGCACGGGAGACCAATCTCCGCAAGGTGATCCTCGATCACCTCCGTCTGGCCGGACCCGACGATCTGGTCCAGTGGTCCGCGGACGCCTCGAAGAGCCAGGTCGCGGCGCTCGCGCCCGTGGTCACACTCGCGGCCGAGGTCGGCGACGAGGTCGCGGCGGAGATCCTCGCGAGGGCCGTCGACGAGCTCGTGGGCCATGTGCTCACGCTCCTCGAGACGCTCGGACCGTGGCACGAGCCCCCGCATCTGGCGCTCGGCGGCGGGCTGCTCCAGCCCGGAGGGCCGCTGCGCGCCGCGGTGGAGCGCAAGGTGACCGAAGAGCGCTTGAAGGTGCTGGCCCGCCCGCTGGACGGGGCGCTCGGCGCGGCCGCGCTGGGGAGGGCGATGCCTCCCGTCGGGCCGGGTGGAGGGGTGTAGCTCGGTCTTTCCGGGCCCGGCGGGCCGCGGTCAGCGCAGGGCCTGCTCCAGCGCGGTGGCCGCGTCCGTTCGCTCGTCGCGGTACTTGACGATGACCGGGGCGTACAGGGCGATCCCGTGTTCGGCGGCGAACGCGCCCGCAGCGCGACGCGCACCGGGCACGACGACGGCACCCTCGGGGATCGTCAGCGGTGCGTCGGCCGAAGCGCGGTAGACCGCTTCGCGCACCAGGTCGTAGACGGCCGTCGAAGCGGTGAGCTGTACTCCCGGCGCGAGGACCGCTCGGCGCCCGATCAGGGTGCCCTCGAACACGCCCGTGTTGCCCCCGAGCATGACGTCGTCCTCGACGATGACCGGCCGCAGGCCGATCGGCTCGAGCACACCGCCGAGCTGGGCCCCCGCCGACAGGTGCACGCGCTCGCCGAGCTGGGCGCACGATCCCACGAGGGCGTGCGAGTCGATCATCGTGCCCGTACCCACCCAGGCGCCGACGTTGACGTAGGCCGGGGGCATGATGACGACCCCGGGCGCCAGGTAGGCGCCTGCCCGCACCGAGCTTCCGCCCGGCACGATGCGCACGTTCTCCTCCACGCCATGCGTATCGCGCAGCGGCAGCGTGTCGCGGTCGAAGTAGCGGAAGGTCGAGCCGTCGAAGTCGGCGTTCGGAGCGTTCGGGTGGGGCTCGAACGCGCGCGTCGTTCCCATGCGGAACGCCAGCAGGATGCCCTGCTTGACCCACGTGACCGCGCGCCATCCTTCGGAGGTCCGCTCGGCGGCGCGCACCTCGCCCCGCCCGAGCGCATCGAGCAGTGCAGCCACCGCACGGCGCGCTTCGGCCGGATCGACATCGTCGCCCCTGGCCGTGAGGCGCTCGATCTCCGAGCGGAGGGACGTCGAGGTCGTGCTCATACCGTCTCCGGAGCGGGCTCGCGCAGCCCCGCCGAGGCGAGGGCCCGCTCGAGCTTCTTGCGGCCTTCGGGGGACATCGGCACGAGCGGGAGTCGGAAGTGCGCCTCCGGGCCCCCGAGGATCTCGACGGCCGTCTTCACGGGAATCGGGTTCGTCTCGATGAAGTTGCAGCGCATGAGGTCGAGCAGACGCATGTGGATCCGCCGGGCGCCCTCCATCTCTCCGTCGAGGCCCGCATGGACGAGCGCGGTCGTCGCGGCGGGCGCCTCGTTGGCGACCACGGAGATGAGCCCGTCGGCGCCCAGAGCGAGCAGGGGGAGCGTCATCTCGTCGTCGCCGGAGAGCACGAGAAAGCCCTCGGGCCGTCGGGCCAGGATGTCGGCTACCTGCTGCAGGCTGCCGGAGGCCTCCTTGATGCCCACGACGTTCGGGATCTCCGCGAGGCGGAGCACCGTGTCGGGAAGGATGTTGGACGAGGTACGTCCCGGCACGTTGTACAGGACGACCGGGATCTCGGCCGCTTCCGCGATCACCTTGAAGTGCCGGTAGAGGCCCTCCTGAGGGGGCTTGTTGTAGTACGGCGCCACGGACAGAACCGCGTCCGCTCCGGCTTTGCGTGCCGCGACCGCGCGTGCGACCGCTTCGTCCGTGGCGTTCGCTCCGGCTCCGGCGACCACGGGCACCCTGCCGTCCGCCACCTCGACCGTCGCGGCGATCACGCGCTCCTGCTCGCGGCTGGTGAGCGTCGCGCTCTCCCCGGTCGTGCCGCACGGGACCAGGTAGTCGACACCGCCCTTCACCATCGCTTCGACATGTCGCGAGAACGCCTCGAGATCGACCGAGCCGTCCTGCTCCATGGCGGTCACCATCGCGACCCCCACGCCCCGGAACCGCTCCCGCTTTCTCTCACTCATGCTCGTCTCCCGTGCCTCGTTCGGCCAGAAGGTCGTCCATCACCTGTTCGAAGGTAAAGAGCCCACGCCGTCCGCGAACCCACTCGGCCGCGTGCACGGCACCCCGAGCGAACCCCTCGCGCCCGCGCGCCTCGTGCCGCAGCTCGAGGCGGTCGTGGCTGCCCTCGATCCCGACGACGTGGATGCCCGGCACCTCGCCGCTCCGCACGCTCGTCACGTAGAGCGTCTCGGGGTCGGCCACCTCGTCCGGGGGGCCGGGGCGCCAGAGCCGTTTCGCGGAGAGCACGTCGACGAGGATATCCGCCAGGCGGCGTGCCGTTCCGCTGGGGTGGTCGCGCTTGTGCCGGTGATGCACCTCGTGCACGTGCACGTCGTAGCCGCCCACGGCATCCACGAGCCGGCCCGCCTCGCGGGCGAGCCGCATGAAGACGTGCACGCCCTCCGAGAAGTTCGGTGCGTGCACGATCCCGATGCGCTCGGACACGGACGCGAGCTCCTCCAGTGTGTCGGGACCCCATCCGGTGGTTCCCACGACGAGGGGCACGCCTGCGTCGGCGGCGGCCGTGGCCGTGGTCCCGACCTGCTCGCCGACGCTGAAGTCGACGGCCACCTCGGCGTCGCCGAGCGCGTCCGCAAGCGTGGCCGCGTCGGCGGAGGTCTCGTTCGGATCGAAGCGCGCGACCACGGTGTGGCCTGCCGTCCGCGCTTCCGCTTCCACGGCACGGCCCATCCGGCCGTATCCCACCAGGGCGATTCTCATGCGCTCCTCCGGGGCGGTGATTCTCTCAGCTCGATGAGCGCCGCGTGCAGGCGGCGCACCAGGTCGGAGGCGTCCGCGGCGTTCACGACGAAGCTCAGGCTCACGTCCGAAGCCTGGGAGATCAGATGCACGGGGGCCCGCTCCACGGCCCAGAAGACCAGCGCGTCCATGCCCGGCTCCGCCATCAGCCCCCGTCCGACCACCGTGACCGTCGAGAGGTCGCGTCCCACGTCCACGTCCGCGAAGACGGAGAGCTCACGCGCCACGTCGTCGATCTCCGCGGCCTCGTCGATCGTGAAGGCGGTCGAGGAGTGGCTCGTGGCCACGAGGTCGACCTCGAGACGATACCGGGCCAGGATCTCGAAGACCCGGGCGAGGAACCCGTACGGGAGCGCGGCCGGGTGCGAGCGGACCTTGATGAGCGCGACTCCCTTCTTCGCGACGACGGCGGCGATCTGGGCCACATGGCGCACGTCGTTGCGGATGAGCGTTCCCGGGTGCTCCGGCTCGAACGTGCTGCGGATGCGGAGCGGCACGCCCTGGGAAACCGCCCACTTGGCGGCGACCGGGTGGATGACCTTCGCCCCCGACCACGAGAGCTCGACGGCTTCTTCGAAGCCGATCTCCTCCAGCAGGCGGGGTGCTCCGACTTCACGGGGATCGCCGCTCAGGATTCCGGCCACGTCGGTCCAGATATGAACGGTGTCCGCATCGAGGGCACCGCCGAGCAGCGCCGCGGTGAAGTCCGAGCCTCCCCGGCCGAGCGTGGTGGTGCGCCCGTCCGCCGTCGAGCCTACGAAGCCCTGCAGGACGGGCACCGTATCGCCCGAGAGGACCGGCGGGAGGATCTCCTGCGCCAGGCGCCGGATCGCGCCGGCCTCGGGGACGGCGTGCCCGAAGCGGTCGTCCGTGCACACGACGCGGCGCGCGTCGACGGTGACGGCGTCTCTCCCGGCGCGGCGCGCCGCCGCGGCAACCAGGAGCGCGCACAGGTCCTCACCCGTGGACAGCAGCGCGTCGTCGCGGGCTCCGGCGGGCGACGCCTCCATGCGGCCGGCGTCGTCGAGGAGCTCTCGGAGGCGCGCTTCGACACCCTGTCGGGCCGTCTCCGCTTCTTCCGCGTCGAGATCCAGGTCGGCGATGACCTTCAGGTGGCGCGCGCGCAGCTCTTCGGCGATGCCGGCCGCTTCGTCGCCGGCGGGCGCACCGTGTGCCGACGAGCACAGGGAGGCCAGCCGATTGGTGACTCCGCCCATCGCCGACACCACGACGACCAGAGATGGTGGTCCCGCCGCGATCAGGCGGGCCACATGAGCGATGCGGTCGGCGTCGGACAGCGAGGTGCCGCCGAACTTGTAGACTACGGGCGCGGCAGGAGCCGGCTCGGTCACGGAGCTCGTTCCGCAGCCGCGTCGACGAGGCCTTTGACTCTGCAGAGCTCCGCGTTGAGCAGAGCGGCTCCCGCGGCTCCGCGCATCAGGTTGTGCGCGAGCACGAGGAACGACAGACCGAGCACTTCGTCGCTACGGATACGCCCGACGGTGACGGTCATCCCGTTGCCGGCGTCGCGATCCAGGCGTGGCTGCGGCCGCGACGGATCGTCCGCGACCACGATCGTCCGATCCGGCGCCGTGGGGAGATCCAGAGCGTGGACCCTGCCACGGAACGCGGTGAGGATCTCGGCCGCCTCTTCGGGGCTCGGATTCCTCGAGAACTCCGCGGAAACCGTGACCGTATGCCCGTGCAGCACAGGCACGCGGGTCGCGGTCGCGCTCAGCGCGAAGGGGGCCGCCACGAGCTCCCCGCCCTCGATCGTCCCGAGAATCTTCTTGGGCTCGGCGGAGATCTTCTCCTCCTCGCCCGGGATCAGTGGAAGGACGTTGTCCACCAGGTCGAACGCCGAAGGCCCGGGCCGGCCGGCGCCGGAGATGGCCTGCATGCTCGTCACGACGGCGCGCTGGAGTCCGAACGCTTCGTGCAGCGGAGCGAGCGCCGTCGCGAGGCCCGTGACCACGCAGTTCGGGTTCGTCACGATCGCGCCCGGCCAGCGCTTCTTCTGGCGTTCGATCAGCTCGAGATGATGTGGGTTCACCTCGGGGATGATGAGCGGCACCTCGGCGTCGGCGCGGAATGCCGACGCGTTGCTGACGACCAGATGCCCGGCTGCCGCAGCGTCCGCTTCGACCGTGCGCGCCACGCCCGAAGGAAGCGCGGACAGAAGGAGCGGGGAGCTCCAGGAGCCCTCGAGCGGACGGACCTCGATGTCGGCCACGTCATCCGGGAGCGGTCCGATCTCCTCGGACGCCAGCAGGTCACCCAGGCGGGAGCCCGCAGAGCGATCCGACGCACCCGCCTCGGCCACCCGGAACCAGGGGTGACGGGCGAGCATGCCCACCAGTCGAGCCCCGACCATGCCGGTGGCACCGAGCACACCGACGGGGATCCGATCCTCCACGACATCCTCCAATCATTCACGCAGGGCAGATTCTGCACGGCACGGTGCGAAATGTCGCACCGGGCCTCCGCCTACCCAAGGCCTTTGTCATCGATCCGATTGCAAGGGACAGGCCGTGGTTTGCCGGATCGACAGCGTCACCGTGCCGGCCGTGTCGAAGTGACAGACCGTGAGGCTCCGTAACCCGTTGGGCTCGTTCAGTTTGACAGTCTTCAGCCCCTTTTCTCCTGGCACGCGGGTTGCTCCTGCACAGGCGTGACGAGGCCAATCGGCGGGACAACCCGATCAACTCTAGGAGAAAGGAGGCACCTCATGGCCATCACTCGCTATTCTCTGCGCACCCCCTCGCTTTCCCCCTGGAGGGAGCTGGAGGAGGCTTCGAGCCGGCTGTCGCGCTTCTTCGACGATCTGCCCTACTCGGGGCCGAGCGAGACCGCGACGTGGATGCCCGCGGTCAACGTGTCCGAGACGAAGGACGAGCTCGTGCTGAGCGCCGAGCTCCCGGGCATGAAGGAGGACCACATCTCCATCGAGATGGAGAACGGCGTCCTGACCCTCAGCGGCGAGAAGCAGGAGGAGCGCACGGAGGGTGACGAGGAGCGTCGCTACCACGTGTGGGAGCGCAAGTACGGTTCGTTCCAGCGCTCGTTCACGCTGCCGCGCACGGTGAAGGCGGACGACATCCGAGCCCACTTCGACAACGGGATCCTCGAGATTCACCTGCCGAAGGTGGCCGAGGCGAAGGGGCGCAAGATCGCCATCGAGAAGTCCAGGAAGTAGACCGCCACCAGCGCGGTCGCACCCCGAAGCACCGCGGCGGGGGGGGGGGGGGGGGGGGGGGGGGGGGCCGGGCCCGGGGGGGGGGGCGCGCGGGGGGGGGGGGGGGG
>JBJKRT010000093.1:0-18849 GCA_046704545.1 Longimicrobiales bacterium | reverse complement strand
CGGTCTTCATGCAGACGTACTGGTTCCGGGGGGAGAAGGAGCGCGCCCGGGCCTACGCGGACACCGCACGGATGGCCTTCGAGGCACAGCTCGAGTCGGCTCCGAACGATCCGCAGCTCCATGTGCTGCTGGGGTTGGCGCTGGCCTATATGGGGAGGAAGGACGATGCCATCGCCGAAGGAAAGAAGGGTGTCGCCCTGGACCCCATCAGCCGTGACGCCGTGAACGGCGCCTACTATCAGCACCAGCTCGTTCGCATCTACCTGATGGTCGGAGAACCGGAGAAGGCCCTGGACCTGCTCGAGCCGTTGCTCGAGATGCCCTACTTCCTCTCTCCGGGGTGGCTCCGGATCGACCCGACCTTCGCCGGCCTGAGGGGCAAGCCCCGCTTCGAGAAGCTGGTCGCGGGTAGAGGCTGAGAAGGAAAGCCGATCCTCACACCGTCTTCGGGCCGTCCTGGTCGGCAACAGGCTGGCCCAGATGCGCCATTACCCGTTCGTCGGGCAGGCGCAGGCGCATCGCCACCCACATCACGAAGCCGGAGAAGGCGCCGAGCACCACGATTGCCCAGCCGAAGCTGAAGAGCCCGAGGTTGCCTGCGTGCTGGGCCGGGTCGGGGTAGGAGCCCAGCCAGCTCACCAGGGCGAGACCGCCGAGCCACAGGAGCATCCACGCGCCGGAGCGGAACTCGAGCGGCGGGGTGTCATCGGCGTAGCGCCATTCGTGGAATGCGAGCACGATGTAGCCGAGCAGCACTGCCACGAACAGCTTCCAATCCGTATCCCACCCGGACCAGTAGACGATGAGGTTGGCGGACAGGAAGGCCAGGTAGGCGATCAGGTAAGCCCACGGCAGGCGAAACGGCCTCTTCTGGCGAGGGATCTGCTTGCGCAGCGCCAGGAGGGCCAGCGGTCCGGAGCCGAACGAGAGCACGGTGGCGGACGTGACGAAGCCGACCAGCTTCTGCCATCCGGGAAAAGGAAGGAAGAAGATCAGCCCGACCAGAAACGTGAGGATCACGCTGATCCAGGGCACCCCACGCTGATTCACCTTGGCCAGGGAGCGCGGTGCATTGCCGTTGCGGCCCATGGCGTACGACAGCCGGGCGGTGACCGTGGTGTAGATCAGTCCCGTATCCGCGGGGGAGATGAACGCGTCGACGTAGAGGAGGACGGCAAGCCAGGTCAGCCCCATCACGCTGGCCAGCGCGGCCAGCGGACCGTATGCGGCGGCCACGTTGCTGAGGTGACCGGTGAAGCTCGTGCCGATGTGCGCCCAGCCATGGCTCAGGGCGCTGGGCGGCAGCGCCCCGACGAACGCCGCTTGAAGCGCGATGTACAGGACGCCCGTGATCAGCACCGAGCCGATGATGGCGATGGGCACGTTGCGTTGCGGGTCCTGCGTCTCCCCGGCCAGCTCGACGCCCTGCCGGAAGCCGAGATAGGAGAAGACGATCCCACCGGTGGCGATGGACGCGAACACACCGCTCCACCCGTAGGGCATGAAACCCCCGCCCGAAGCCGGGTCTCCCGTGCCGGCGTGTGGCGCAGCGCTCTGGACTGCGTGCGTGAAGTTGCCCCCGTGGAATGCTGTGACGAAGAACGCCACGATCACCACCGAGATGATGACCAGCTTCCACCACACGAGCGCGTTGTTCAGCCGCGTGAACCACCGGATGCCGAGCACGTTCACCAGGCTGAAGACGGCCAGCAGGCCGGCGGCCACCGCGAAGCCGGCGCCGGTCAGGACCGGCACCCCGCCTTCCAGGTGCTGGAGCCACGGAACGTAGTTCGTGGCATACTGGAGTGCAGCCTCCACCTCGATGGAAGCGGTCGAAGCCGCGGCGACCCATGTGATCCAGCCGGTCGTGTAGCTGGCGAAGGAGCCGAAGCTGTAGTGCGGGAAGCGCACGACGCCGCCCGAGACGGGAAACGTGGTGCCCAGCTCGGCATAGCACAGTCCGATCATGATGATCATCACGGCTCCGAGGGCCCAGGCGATCACCGACGCCGGCCCGGCGATCTGACCGGCGGCGAGCGCACCGAACAGCCAGCCCGAGCCGATGATCGAGCCCACTGCGGAGAACAACAGGCCGATGATGCCGATGTCGCGCCGCAGCCGATGGTCGTCCGCCGCCTTGCGCTGAACGGTGTCGTTCACGGCCGACACCGAGGCATCGCCGGGCCCGTGCGTGCCGCGCGGGCTCCTTCCTTCCGGATCGTACGAGTGTGCGTGGACCTCGGGAGGGCGAGGTCTGGCGTGCGGTTGTCGGTCATTGCCGGGGTCCTGGGCAGGAGGAGCCGGTGATCTCGAGGAGCCTTCCTGATGTGAGGTGGCTCGGCAAGGCATGGGGGTTGCAGACATGGGTCATGTGACGGCGCCCTCGAGCAACCCCGTGCGAGCGACTCTTCCAGCAGCTTTCGGGGTAGGCACCCATCATGCCGATCGAAGACCCCCGCTCTGGAGACCCCCGCCCTCTCGAGTCTCGCGTTGCCGGCGCGCTCGGGCAGAGCCCCGACGACCCCTTCTCTGAGCTCGTCGGGCTGCTGAGGAGCCGCCGTGCCGTCGCGCTCGTCGGCGCGGGGTGCAGCACGGAGTCCGGCATCCCGGACTACCGGGGGCCGCAGGGCAGCCTGAGGACGCGCCAGCCCATGCGCTACAAGGAGTTCGTCGGCAGCCCCGAGGGCCGGGCCCGCTACTGGAGTCGGAGTGCTGTGGGGTGGCCGGCCTTCTCGGCGGCGCGGCCCAACGCGGCGCACGTCGCTCTTGCGGAACTGGAGCGTACGGGCGTCCTGGCCGGCGTGATCACGCAGAACGTGGACGGGCTTCACCACGCGGCGGGAAGCCGGGAGGTGATCGAGCTTCATGGCTCGCTCGCGCGCGTCCGTTGCCTCGACTGCGGCGAGACCCTGCCCCGCCGGACGTTCCAGGACCTGCTCTTGTCGCTGAACGGAGCCTGGCTCGAGCGTGCCCGCCGGTCAGCGGGCGGGGCCGTGGAGCGGGCGCCCGACGGCGACGCCGAAGTGTCCGCCGAGACGATCTCCGGGTTCAGCGTCCCGGGGTGCCGTGTCTGCCACGGGGTGCTCAAGCCCGACGTGGTCTTCTTCGGCGAGAACGTGCCGAAGGAGCGGGTCGACGCCGCGTGGCGCCTGATGCAGGAGGCCGAGGTGCTGCTCGTCGTCGGCTCTTCGCTCACCGTCTTCTCGGGACGCCGTTTCGTGTACGGAGCCAAGAAGGCCGGAATCCCCGTCGGGATCGTGAACCTGGGTCCGACCCGCGGCGATGAGCTCGCCGACCTGAAGGTGGAGGCTCGCCTGGGTGAGGTGCTGCCGAGGCTGGTGCGAGCGCTCGGAGATCGACGCGCGCCCATCATCGCGGGCCCTTGAGGCATGACCTACCATGTGCTGGTCGCCACGTCGACGAATGTTCTGAGGGTCGACCTGAAGGAGGCATGCGTCGAGCCTACGCGTGGTCTGGGCGGCGCCCGTCCGACCGGTCTCGTGGCCGACGCGCGCTCACGTGGCGTACGTGGCCGGCCACTCTGAATCTGGATAGCTCGGGTTCGCACGGCGACCGGAGTTCCGCGCCAGAGAGAAGGATATCGCATTCGAGGCCCTCACCCTCGACGGTCACCTTGGCGCAGGCCGGCTCGGGCGAGCATATTGGCCCAAAGGATGTCGGGACTCCTCGAGGCGGCCATGAGCACGTTTGAATTCGTCTCCGTCCTGCTCTCCATCGTCGTGGGGCTCGGCCTGACCCATCTCCTCACCGGGGTGGGAAACGCGCTGGAGCACCGCCGCGACGTGCGTTTCTACTGGGTGCAGGGGCTCTGGGTGGTCAACGTGGGGCTGATCTTCGTGAGCTTCTGGTGGGCCACCGTGTTCAGCCACGCGGATCGCGCGACGTGGTATTTCCCGAACTTCGTCGTCCTCCTCGTCTACGCCGTCCTCGGGTATCTCTGTGCGGTCCTGATCGTGCCCTCCGACCTCGAGCGCAGCAGGGACCTCGAAGCCCATTTCTTCGAGGTTCGGCCCTGGTTCTTCGCCATTGCGTCGTTCATTCCCCCGCTCGAGCTGGCCGACACCCTGCTCCACGGCGGCATCGATCGAGTGATCGGGCTTGGCCCGCTCTACAGCGTGGTCCTCCTCGTCAGCGAGATCTGCTGCATCGCCGGGGCCCGGACCGCGAACCGGCGATTCCACGGCGCATGGGCGTCGGTCTTCTTCTTCGGCATGAGCGGTTGGATGGTGGTCGGATTCTGGTCGATCGGGTGATGTCGTCCTCTCATGGCGTGGAGTCCAGGAGCGTGGCCGTGCAGGGACCGCCATACCGTCACTTCACCGCCCTCAGCGTCGTCATCCGCACCGCCCCGTTCAGAACCCCGTCGGTCAGGAAGGGCGTGCATGCCTCGGTGAAGTCCCGCTCGAGCGCGCTCCGGTGCTCTTCGTCCACCTTCGCCACCGCAGCCGCGGCCGGCGTGCTCCGGATGTAGCTCCAGAGAAAGTCGCCGGGCGCGCCCAGCTGCAGCGGCGTCTCCTCCGATCGCACCTCCACGCTGCCGAAGCCCGCCCCCTTCGCCAGGAAGCGCAGCTCGTCGGCTTCGTGGAGTGAGAAGACCGCGTCCACGAACCCGGCCGTCTCCGGGTTCACGTGCCGGCGCAGGCTGTCCGCCATCGCATGGAGCGGGGGCGGCGTGGGGCCTGGGACGTTGGCCACCAGGCGCCCCCCGGAGACGAGCACCCGGCGAATCTCCCTGAGGGCAGCGCTGCGGTCCGAGAAGAACTGGAGCCCCATGCCGCACAGGACCACGTCGAAGCGCTCGTCCTCCAGGGGCATGTTCTCCGCCGGCGCGTGGATCCAGGCGATGGACGCCTCGGCCGGGGCAGCCTCGCGGGCCACCGCGAGCATGGCAGGGTTGAGATCGAGCCCCGACACCGCTCCCTCCGGTCCCACCCGACCGGCGGCGAGTCGTGCGACGATCCCGGTGCCGCAGGCCACGTCCAGGACCCGCTCTCCTCGCCGGAGCTCGGCCGCCTCGATGAGCCGTGAGGCCACGGGACGGCCGATGGCCGGCACGAAACGGCGCTCGTAGCTCTCCGCCACCTGCGTGGCGAGGGTCGCGTCGTAGGTTGCCTCCGACATGGGGGTACCTCCTTCGAGGGAGTGGGAACGTGCGGTGCGGAGCGCCGGCCCGAAGGTGTCGCGCTCGAGCCTCGATTCAATCTCTGGATTCCAGGAGCGGTGGGCTTCGGGGAAAACCCTCAAATCACGGACTGAAGGGGAGATGAGTGGAATCACCCATCCTCGGTGGAGCCACGGTCGGAGTTGGGCGGCTACACCAGCCCGTGCTCGTAGGCGTACGCCGTGGCCGCCGTCCTCGACGACACCTGGAGCTTTGCGAAGATGTGGGAGACATGCCGCTCCACGGTGCGCTCGCTGATGAAGAGCTCCTTACCGATGCTCCGGTTCGTGGCCCCGGACGCCACCCGCCGGAGCACCTCCAGCTCCCGGGCCGTGAGGCCGTGGGCGTCGGCGCCACCGGAGCGCCGCTCGGTGGCGGAAGGCCGCTCGGCCGGGGCGATGAGCTCCAGGTGTGTTTTGGCGCCCAGACGCTCCAGGACCCGGAGGGCGGCCTCCGTCTCCATCTTCGCCGTGTCTTCGTCCCCCAGCTCCCGGAAGGCCCGGGCCATGAGGATTTTGGCGCGGGCGGCCTCGTACGGAGTGTCCAGCGCCTCCCAGATCGTCCGCGCGGTGCGCAGCTCCGGGAGGGCGGCCCGGGCGTCACCCTCCGCGAGGTGCACCGCTCCCCGTGCGGTCCCCGCCTGGGCGCGAAGGAGGGGGGCGTCGAGGCTGGCGGCGGTCTCGCTCAGCATCTCCGAGGCCTCGCGGGCCGCCTCGAGGTCGTCGGCGGCCAGCGTGATCTCCACGCAGGCGGGCAGCAGCTTCGACTTCTCGGCAGGGGTGGCCTCCTCCTTCACCAGGCGCCGGATGGCGGCGTCCGCGTCCTTGACACGGCCTTGGGCCAGGCGGAGGAGCGCCAGCCCGGGTTGGGGCGAGTGACCGCGCCGGCTGGCCTCGCGGTAGGCCTTCTCGGCTTCGCGAAGCTCTCCTCGCAGCCGATGGAGCTCGGCCTGCTCGTAGAAGGCGGCCCCCGCGCCGGGCTCGTTCCTGGGGTCGGTGAGGAGCCGACCGGCCCGACGCGCCTCCTCCAGGGCGTCCGGCCACTCCCCCTGGAGACGCAGGATCTGGGATCGGCGCACAAGGCACTCGCCACGGAAGGGCACGATCTCCGGCTGCGAAGCGCACCAGTCGCTCAGAGCCGCCGTCCACTCCTTCGCGCGGCCCAGGTCGAAGATCTCGTAGCAGGCTTCGATGACCGCGCAGTAGATGGTGCCGACAGCCACTGGACCAAGTCCGCCGGCATCCACGGCGGCCATGGCCTCGTCCAGCAGGGCCACGCCGTCGTCGACGGCCCCGGACCGGATCAGCGACTGGCCCCGGCCGAGGCGGGACAGGGCCACGAGGTCCCGGGACCCGAACCTCTCGCCGACCTGGCCGGCTTCCAGGAAGGTCTCGTAGGCGGCGTCGGCGTTCCCCTGGGCCAGCAGGCGCAGGCCTCGAGGCAGCAGGACGAAGCCCCGCTCTTCGCAGTCTTCCGCACAGGTGTCCAGCAGCCGCTCCGCCCGTGCGAGCCACCCACCTCCGCGGGCGCGTTCTCCACGCATCGTCAACTGGAAGCCCACCCAGAACGCGCAGCGGGCTGCGCTCACCGGATCATCCCGCTCCAGGTACTCCCGGTGGGTCCGGCCGAGTACGTCGACGCTCTCGTCGGAACGCCCTACCAGATACGCCGCGATCGACAGGGTCTCGAGGGCCTGCGGCTCGAGGCTCCCCTTCCGGGCTGCGGCCGCCAGGTACTCGTACGCATCTGCCCACTTCCGGCGATCGAAGGCCTTCAGGCCCCGGTCACATGCGTCGGATGTCGCCATCCGATCCCCCAGGGTCAGCGGGATGGAGAGGGGTCCGTGACGAATCTAGACGAGACCGGCCTCGCCCGCAGGTAAAGGGGCGCAATCTACCTGCCTCGTGAGGCTCCCAGCCCGAGGTCAGAAGGCCGAGACAATGAGCTTGACATGAGAAGCTCACACGAGGGGAGCCAATGCAGGCCGAAGTCGCGCTCCCTTCGCTCACCGGAGGTGAACGTCAGGGTATCCTCCACCATGCTGTAGACCGGGCCGATCACGACCGACCCCTTGCCGCGGCTCACCTCGAGCGCGTAACGCGTACCCGGCTCCAGCGCCGCGATCCAGTAGTGTCCGTCCGGTGCCGTGAGGAATGTGCGGACCTCGGCGGGGTCGGCGTCGAGTTGCGTGAGCGTCACCGTGGCGTTGTCGAGAGGGCCGCGGCCGCAGCGCGTCTCCGACACCGTGCCCTCCAGGCTCGCGGAGGATAGATCGTAGTTCAGCGTGCAGTACTCGGGCGGGTTCAGGCTCGTGGTCTTGAACGTGCAGTCCCCGTAGGGGAACAACCGGGTGAGCACGCCACCGACGAATCCGATCGCGTTCTCCACGTTCGTCGACAGGCTCGCAGCGCCGAGGGCGCCGGGTGCGTAGCTCACGCCACTGGGCCATAGGGAGTCCGAGCCGACCAACCAGAGGTCGCGCGCGAGCACCCGTGGGGAACCGCAGAATCCGTCTCCCCGAGGCTTGAGCGAATCCTTCCTGACTAGGACCGTGTAGCTGCCGTCCTCGCTGGGGCCTCCCGCGTACCAGACCGTGTCCGTGTCCACGCCGATGCTGCAGCCGTCCCGGAACCAGATCAGTTGCGCGACGAACGGCAGGTGCTTCACACCCGAGATGTGGAGTTGGCCCGACAGGTTGAAGCCGCCGCGCTGGGCGATCGACAACTCCACATGATACGCCGGTGGGATCGCGATGTCGGCGGTGGCGACCTGTCCGCTGTCCCCCTGAATGGAGAGCGTGTAGCGGGCGCCGGGCTCGATGGGCTGCGACGTCCAGAAGTTGTGGACCCACATCGACCCGGCAACCGGGGACGGCCGGTTGTCGTTGAACGTGAACAGGGAGTCGTGCAGCGTGATCATCCGGCCGGTGCCCTGCTCCTCGAGCGTGACCCGATCCCCGAAGGAATCCGGGGACGTCCACTTCAGGGAGCGCACGGGCATCACGCGGATCCACTGGGTGTCCGCCGAGGCGTCCAGGTAGCCGAAGACCGAGAAGTCGGCGATGTCGTTCTTCGCCAGCGGCTCGAACGTCTGGTCGCACGCGCCGGCCAGCGCCGTCGCGACGAGCAGGGCACCCTCGAGGAGCGGCAGCGCCCGTCGCCGGCGGAGGCGCGAGGCTCGCCGCTCGGGTGGACCGGGAATCGTCGGCGGAGGGTCCGCTACAGCCAGCGTGCGATCGCGCGGTTCTGAGTCCGTCGATAGCCGGGCTTTCATGCGCCCTCGCCTCGTGTGCAGCCTACTCGAAACATGACCTGCATCACTATGGGGCGGACCCGTCGGCCCGGCTAGTGGGGTCCGGCTCCCTCCGCACTCCCTCACTCGTTCTCGGCTTGCGCGCTCGGCTGGCCGTCGCGCACCGAGGGAGGGCACGGCCGGTCGAGCGGCCCTTGCTGCCCGGGGGCCCGGGGCCTACCGTGCGCGCCGGCACCAACGGTGCGGACGGGCCACCGGCTCGCCGCGTCCTCTCTTCGAGAATGAACATGAAGCGCCTCCCCGTCCTGCTGGCTGCGGCCCTCCTGCTCTCCTCCGCCACCCTGGCGGCCGCCCAGACCGAAGTCACCGAAGCCTCGGAGTCCAAGGCATCGGCCGACTCCGCGGCCCTGGCCCACCTCGACGCAACCAGCGAAGGCTCTGTCCATACCGCGACGGGCGTGGTGAACTACAAGGCCGTGCTGGGCACCATCGTGGTCCACGCCCGGGGCTGGGACGACGCGGCCTCCAAACCCGGAACGCCGTCGGCCACCATGTCGTACGTCGCCTACTTCAAGGAGGGAGCCGATGCCGGCAAGCGTCCGGTGACCTTCTTGTTCAACGGCGGGCCCGGCTCCGCCACCGTGTGGTTGCACATGGGCGCGTTCGGGCCCCGCCGTGTGGTCACTGCCGACCACTCCCACACCCAGGGACCGCCCTACAAGCTCGTGGAGAACGAGCAGACCCTTCTCGACGTCAGCGACCTGGTGTTCGTGGACGCGCCGGGAACCGGCTTCGGCCGCATCTACGGCAAGGACAAGGCGAAGGCCTTCTACGGCGTCGATCAGGACATCCACGCCTTCACCTCCTTCATCACCGGCTTCCTGTCCCGCTACGACCGGTGGAACTCGCCCCGCTACGTCTTCGGCGAGAGCTACGGCACCATGCGGGGTGCGGGGCTCCCGCTGGCCCTGGAAGACCAGAGCGTCGACCTCAACGGCGTCATGCTCCTGTCGTGCATCCTCAACTGGGACATGATGCCCGACGACCCCAAGCTCAACCCCTCCATCGACGAACCCTACGAGGTGGCTCTGCCCACCTACGCGGCCACCGCCTGGTACCACCACAAGCTCCCCGACCAGCCCAAGGAGCTGCGCCCCCTCCTGGACGAGGTGGAGCGCTTCGCCACCACCGACTACGCCCTGGCCCTCCAGCAAGGAAACAGCCTGAGCGTCGAGCGCCGGCAGCAGATTGCGGAAAGGCTGCATCGATACACGAGCCTGCCCGTGGCGTACCTTCTCAAGACCAACCTGCGCATCGAGTACGGGGCCTTCGAGAAGAATCTCCTGGCCGATCAGGACCTCACCACCGGGACGCTGGACACGCGCTTCACCGGCCCCACCCTGGATCCGCTGAGCCGCACCACCAGCTACGACCCCCAGGACGCGGCCATCAGCTCGGCGTATGTGTCGGCCTTCAACGACTACGTGCGCCGGACGCTCAACTACAAAGGAAGCATAGCGTACAAGCCCGGCATCGGCGTCTACGGCAGCTGGGACTACCGCCATCAGCCCCCGGGAGCCGGCCACCCGCTCATCCAGCTCCCCAACGTGCTCCCCGACCTGGCCGTGGCCATGAAGCGCAACCCGGACCTCAAGGTCATGGTCCTCGGCGGCTACTTCGACATCTCCACCCCTTACTACGAGGGGTGGTTCGAGACCCACCACCTGCAGATTCCGCCCAGCCTGCAGAAGAACATCCAGTACCACTACTACGAGTCGGGCCACATGGTGTACGTGCACACGCCGGCGCTCCAGAAGCTCCACGACGACGTTGCCGCGTTCATCCGGGAGACGTCCAAGACCGGCGGATGAGGGGGGGCGAGCTCTCTCGCCCTCCCTCGCCGGTCCGCGTCTCTATGGGTGAGGATGGCTTCGGTGGAGAGCGGACTCCCCGTACGGGCCGTGCGGTCCCGGGCGCGAGTGGCTGCTCCATGTTCATCGACGCCTTCTTTTTGCCGCACGCTCGAGGTGTCGTGTACCCCTACCGCTTCACCTTCGGGGCCTCCATCTCCTGCCCCATCTGCTTGACCACCATCGCGGTGGTGTTGCCATCGGGGCCTCGCTTGAACGTGATCGTGGCGTCCGCTTCCCTGAGATGAAATTCAGTTTCGGACGTCGGCACGAGCCGGAGCCGGTCCCCTCCGGTCGGCTGCACCCAGAGCGTCGTGTCTTCGCGTGTGACCGTGAGCTCGCCCATCCCTTGGAGTCGGTACGTCCCCACGTACCGATCCAGCACCTCCGGGGTCAGGTGCACCGGCTTCGGCTCGGGCCAGACGTTGTCACGGGGATTCCTGTCCGGGAAGCGCTTGTGCGGATCGAGCGTGACCTTCGCGATCTGTCGCCCGCCGAAGTCGAGATCGGCTTCGAAGGTCCTGTTGCCGCCGAACCAAACGTCCACCGGATAGGTCACTTCCGCCGTCACCGAATCCGTCATCACGCTGTTCTTCATCGGCTTGATGGCGGGTCCGGTCGGCGCGAATTCCACCTTCAGCACGACTGGCGACGGCATCTCGCCGTCCTGTCGAACCCTGACCACCGTGTGGGCGCCTTTCGTCGTCACGCTCTGGATCGAGCCGTCGACCGATTCGGTCGTCCAGATCCAGTAGTACCAGAACCACCCGAGGTCCCGGTGGAGCGCGTTGCTCATGAAGAATGCGTAATCCCACGGCGTGGGGTGCTTGAAACGCCAGGCGTGCGCGTACGCGCTCTGCGCTCTCCACACCGCGCTGTCGCCCACGATGCCACCCAGCATGGAGAGCATCATGGGCGCCTTGCCATAGGCCGCGAACGAGTACATCGGACCAGCGTAGTTCTCGTCCCAGATCAAGGGCGGTTCCTGCTCGTTGCCGCTCGTACGGCCGTACGCCTGGCCCGGGCCGTCGAGCCCGGCGTCGGGCGCGCGACCCATACGGTCGTCCGCGGACAGGATGTTCATGTACTGATTGAACCCTTCGTCCATGAAGCCCCACCACGTCTCGTTCACCCCGACCATCATGGGCCACCACTCATGGCCGGCTTCGTGATCCGCCGCGCCCAGCGCCGACATGATGAACATCGGGTACTCCATGCCGAGCTGAGGACCGTCCGCGACCGTCATGTGTGGGAAGGCGTAAGGCATCCAGAGGCGAGAATAGAACTGCAGCGCATGGCGGACGCGTTCGCCGACCTGATCGAAATGCTGCGGTGCGCCCGCGTGTCCGGGCAGGTAGAGGATGTAGACCGGGATGTAGCCCTTCCCCGGGATGTTCGCCCGCGTGGCATCCCAGACGTAGTTCCTCGACGCCGCCCAGGCCACGTCCGCTACGCTGTCTGCCACGAAGTGCCACGTGAGGCGCGTGCCCGCGGCGGTCGAATTCCCGGGCCCCATGGTGCCGGGATCGACGATGTGGATCTGGTCATCCGAATCCAACACCTTGGCGAGCCGGTCCCGCTCGCCCTGCGTCAGCACTTGTTCAGGATTCTGCAACACGCCGGTCGAGCCGACGATCCAGCCTGCGGGCACGTCGTACGTCACGTCGAAGTGGCCGAAGTTGTTATAGAACTCCGCGCTCCCCAGATACGGCTCGGTGTCCCAGCCCTTGTAGTCGTCGTAGACTGCCACGCGCGGATACCATTGGGCGACCTGGTAGAGCGAATCGGCGAAACGTCCCATCCGCATGCTGCCGTCCGGCACCTGGAAGTGCCACTCGATCTCCAGCGTCGCGGAGCTGTGTGCGGCGATCGGCTTGCTCAACCGGACTTGGGCGCTGGTCAGGTTGAAGTTGATCGCGATGGGCTCCGCCGGTTCCCGTGATGGGCGAAAGCGGCCTTCGCCGCGCGCCACCGGCGTCGTCAGATCGACCGACTGCCCGTCGATGGTCATCGCGGTGACGTTCATGCCGTCGGTGGTGTGGGGCACCGTGCCGTTGCGCGGCACGTCCGGCGCGAACGCATTCTGGTCCAGGCGGAAGACGATGCTCCGCAACTCGTGCGGGCTGTTGTTGTGGAGCACGATCGTCTCGTTGCCCGTCACCACCGACGTGCTCGGGTCGAGCCTGGCGTGGATGGTGTAGTCCGTGGTCGTCTGCCAGTACTTGGGTCCCGGTAGGCCAGTCGAGTCGCGGGTGCCGGCCTCGAACGCTCGCCGAATCATGTTGGTGATGGGAATCGTGCGCCGGATCCCGCGGGGAGGCTGCTGCGCGGTCGCGTAATCGGCGAAAGACGCGCTCAGGAGCACCACGCCGGTAAGGATTCGAATAGCCCGTTTCATGATCGTCGCCTGTGAGAGTCACGTTGACGGCCAAGGCAGGAGGCCGCACCACCGTGCGGACCTTAGCGGCAACGACCATGCTACCGACCGGAGCCACGGCGGGCAACGGGGAGAGGTGTCGGGTGGCGTGACCGGTGTGGCCGCGCTGCGGATACACTACCGAGTCACCTGCGCGCGTCGGCCGGATCCCTCAGGGTGTCACGGACACTGCCGTGACTCCTGTTGCGGTCCTGAGGGTGTGGGGTCCGCAAGCGGGCGATGCCTGGCTCGGCGGTGAACGTGCCGCACAGTGACGCCGGAGGATGGCTGCCGGAGGAGCGACGAGGTGGTCCGGCGGCTTGCCATTCCGGCCGGACAGCGTCTGGACTGGATCGAGGACGGACTCGGGGGGGGGGCCGTGCGCTCCACGTCCCCCGCACGGAGCTCTGCGCCCGGACCATGCGGGTCGGCACTGGTGAAGTAGACGATCAGGTGGTCGCGGCGTACATCCGATCACGCACTCGTCTCCAAGGCGTCTTGCGGAGTCGCGAGGACCCCCGGTCTGGCTATGCTGCACCGGGATGCGGCGCGTCCCATCTGTCAATACCCACATGGACGCGGGCGCCTGTCCTGTTTCCGGAACCTCCGGTATTATCCGGCGCTGTTACATGAGAGGCGACTCTGGCGGGGAGGCGATCAATGAAGCATGCCAGTTGGTATCGATGGGGATATAGCGTCGGTCTGGCGCTCGCGGTCCTGACTGCACCGGCGGCGGCGCAAACGATTCCACCGCGGATGCTGCAGGGGCTGGTGTGGCGCAACATCGGTCCGCTGCGCGGTGGCCGCGCGGCCGCGGTGACCGGCGCCATAGGGCCGGGCGAGACGGGGGTCTTCTACGCCGGCTCACCGCAAGGCGGGGTGTGGAAGACCGACGACGCGGGCGTCACGTGGCACCAGGTCTTCGAGCACGTCAAGAGCGTGTCGTCGATCGGGTCGATCGAGGTGGCTCCGTCGAACCCGAACATCATCTACGTCGGCACGGGCGACTTCCTCGTCAACGCCGGCGACGGGGTCTACAAGTCGACCGATGCGGGCAAGACATGGGAGCACATGGGGCTCGACTCGACGAGCCAGATCCCCTCGGTCATCGTGGACCCGAGCAACCCGAACATCGTGCTCGTCGGGGCGCAGGGCGAGATGTTCACGAAGGGCGGCGAGCGTGGTGTCTACCGCAGCACGAACGGCGGGCGAACATGGACGCGGACGCTGTTCGTGAACGACTCGACGGGCATCTCGAGGCTCGCGCGCGCGTACGACATGCCGAACGTTATTTTTGCGACGACCGATAGCCACTACGCCAGGCCGGGTGGTGGGCGGTTCTTTCGGCGTGGCGCTCAGAAGGGTCCGACGGACACGAAGCTGTACAAGTCGACAGACGGTGGCCTGACGTGGCACCAGATCAAGGGCGGCGGGCTCCCGTATCTGTTCGGGCGCACGGACGTGGCGGTGGCGATGCACACGAACGCCCAGCGTGTGTTCCTGATCACGAACACGGGGCTGTACCGCTCCGACGACGGCGGCACGACGTGGCGGCAGATGGACTCGACGGACACCCGGATCCGCAACGGGCAGGGCGGCTACAACTGCGGCGTGTACGTGAGCTCGAGCGACCCGAACATCGTGTACGCGCTCAACACGTCGAGCTACGTGTCGACCAACGGCGGAAAGACGTTCACGGGGTGGCGTGGCGCTCCGGGCGGCGACGACCCGCAGCAGCTGTGGGTCGATCCGACGAACGGCAAGCGCATCTTCATGGGCATGGACCAGGGGATGACGATCACGCTGGACGGCGGCAAGAGGTGGAGCCCGTGGTACAACCAGTCTACGGAGCAGGTCTACCACATCTCGACGGACAACTCCTGGCCGTTCTGGGTGTACGCGCCGCAGCAGGACGCAGGCGCGATCCGTGTGCGGAGCCGCGGCAACTACGGGGAGATCACCCCCCTGGACTGGCACCCGGTGGGTGGCTGGGAGTGGGGCACGGTCATCGCCGATCCTCTCGATCCCAACGTCGTGTACTCGAGCGGCTCGGGCATCCTGAAGATCGCGTTCCCGAGCGAGCAGACGGTCAACGTGAGCCCGGCGGTGAACCCGAACGCGCACCTGCGCTCCACGCAGACCGCCCCGCTCATCTTCGCGCCGTGGAACCAGCACGAGATGTTGGCGGGGTTCCAGTACGTGATGGCGACGACGGACGGGGGGATGCACTGGACGAAGATGAGCCCCGACCTCGGGTACCCGAAGGGCGTCAAGCCGCCCAAGCGTCGCAGCCGTGGCCGCAGGAGATCCGGCCGGCGTGGCGGTGCGATCGAGGCGATCTCGCCGTCGACGGTGGCACGGGGCGAGATCTGGGCGAGCACGGACAACGGGCTCATCTGGCTGACGCGCGACAACGGCAAGACGTGGGAGGATGTCTCGATCCCGAACCTGCCGGACTCCGACCTGTCGGACATCGACGCGATCGATGCGTCGCATCAGGATCCGGGCGAGGCGTACGCGTCCGTGAACACGCAGCGCGCAGGTGACTACCACCCGTACTTCTACCGGACGCGAGACTACGGCAAGACGTGGAAGCCGATCGTGAAGGGGCTGCCGACCGGGCAGGCGAGCGGAAGCTTCGCGCGGGTGATCCGTGCGGACACGAAGAAGCAGGGGCTGTTGTTCGCGGGCACGGAGAGCTCGATGTACGTGTCGTTCAACGACGGGGACCAGTGGCAGTCGCTGCGGCTGAACCTGCCGACAACGTCGTACCGTGACGCGACGATCAAGGGAAACGACCTGGTGGTCGGAACGTACGGGCGTGGTATCTGGATCCTGGACGGGATCTCGCCGCTGCGTCAGATGACGGCGACGATGGCCAGCGGGCCGGCGCACCTGTTCAAGCCGGGCGAGGCGATCCGGGTGCGTAGAAACACGAACCAGGACACGCCGTTCCATCGGGAGGTGCCGCACTCGCTGAACCCGCCGCCCGGGGCGTTGATCTACTACTCGCTGGGGTCGACGCCGACGGGCTACATCACGCTCGACATCCTGGACTCGTCGGGCCATGTCGTGCGTCACATGTCGAGCGCGCCGATCAAGCAGGTGTCGATCGCGTCGCATCCACCGGCACCGAGCTACTGGGTGAAGATCCTGAAGCCGCTACCGACGAAGGTCGGTCTGAACCGTGTGAACTGGAACATTCGCTACGACTCACCTCCGGCGTTCCATCACACGTACGACATCAACGCGAACCCCCACCTGACTCCACCGTCACCCCAGGGGCCGCTGGCGCTGCCGGGAGTGTACACGATCAAGCTGACGGTGGACGGGACGAGCTACACGAAGAGCGTGACGGTGAAGAACGATCCACGCTCTCCGGCGAGCGAGTCGGACCTGGTGGCTCAGCATGCGCTGGAGATGAGGATCTACGGCGCGATCAAGGAGTCGTGGAACGGCCGGCACGTGGCCGAGTCGTTCAAGAAGACGGTCGCCTCGGCGGTGGCGGGGAGCTCGTCGCACGCGGTGGCGAAGGCGGTGAAGAAGTTCGACACGGAGCTCGACTCCGTGGCCGGGGAGATCGGGGGTCCCATCCGGCCGTTCTTCCTGGGAGGTGCTGCATCCGGGCCGCAGAACTTCGTGCAGATGAACGGATCCCTGGTCCGCCAGCTCGAGCAGCTCGAGATGGGTGACACGAGGCCCACGCCGTCGATGTACGACTCGTGGGATCACGGCTGCTCGCAGCTCGCGCAGACCGTGAAGAACTGGGGGAAGGTGCGCGGCAAGGACCTCGCCGTGCTCAACGCCGTGCTGACGAAGCACAACATGCAGGCGATCCAGGCGCCTGCGTCGTCGCTGGCGACGCCCGACTGCACGACGGGGTCGATGAACTAGGTCGAGACGGAAGGCACCTGGGAGCGGGTCCGGTGGTTCGGCGGAGCGGCGCGTCGCGCTCGCGATGAGGACTGCCGGACCCGCTCGGCGTCGTTCGCGGTCACTGCGCGGGGTCGAGGCCCGGTCCGGCATCGTTGGATGTGGACGCCCTGCCGGTAAGCGTGAAAATTGCTCGGGCCGGGCATCACCTGTGGACGCTGCTATCGAAGCAGATAGCGGGGCCTGCGCGCCCTGTAGCTCCGGTATCGGTCCCCGAACCGGCGCTCGAGGTGCTCTTCCTCGACGAGGACGATCAGGTGCACCAGGACGAGCCAGAGCGCCACGCCCGCCCAGCCCACGGCTCTCGCCCCGGTGAGGGCGTAGCCCACCAGGAAGAGCGCGTACGTGACGTACTGAGGGTTCCGGCTCCAGCGGTAGGGACCGCCCGTCAGCAGGGTGTCGGCATCGACGCCCACCGTCATGGCGATGGAGAAGCGGCCCCGCAGCACCATTTCGCAGCCCACCAGCCCGAGTCCCATGAGGCCGTAGCCCGCCCACTGGCGCAGAGTGCGAGGCACCGGAAACATGGGGGAGGCATACCCCAGCACGAGGTGGGGCATGAGCCAGGCGACGACGATGAGCGCCACGCCCACGGGCGTGACGAAGCCGTGGCGCCGGTAGTCGCTCCGGTAGCGCAGCAGTCCGAGGGCGATGACCGGGCCGGAGAGCAGCAGGCACCACAGACTCGTATCCACGGCGGCCTCCCTGCTGCAGTCTGCGCATCTATTCGACCCGTGTCCAGCACCGGAGGGCCCGGGGGCCCTATGTCCGGCGTCGGAGCAGCTGAGAAGCGTTGACCCCCGTGCTGGGGCTGCAATAGATTGCCAAGTGTGACTATTGTGACACTACGACGGGGGCGCCATGTCCACACTCTCGAGCACCACGCGGGCCCAGGGAGCCTCGGTTGTGACCACACTTCCGGCCGAGGTGGTCCGGCGGCTTGGCATTCCGGCCGGACAGCGTCTGGACTGGATCGAGGACGGACTCGGGGGGTTTCGGGTCGTTCCTCATTCGGAGGACCTCGCAGAAGCCGTCGCTGCCCATGAAGAGATCATGGCCGAGTACGACGGGGTGTTTCGCGAGCTTGCGAAGTGAGCGATGACACCGTCGCGGAAGAGCCGCGGTGGCTCACGGAGGCGATGGTTCTGGCGATCCATGCCCAGCAGATCGAGCGGTACGGTGGAGCGCACGGTGTTCTCGACCAGAACGTCGTGCGCTCCGCACTTGCACGACCCATTCATCGGTGGGCGTATGACGAGGAAGCCGACCTGGCGGACCTCACCGCCGCCTACCTCGTAGGGCTCACGCATTCCCAAGGGTTCAACGACGGAAACAAGAGGACTGGCCTGGCCTCGGCGCTTGTCTTTCTTCGCTTGAACGGCCGTGCGCTCCATGCCCCCGGAACGGAGCTCTATGCCTTGACCATGCGGGTCGCCACGGGTGAAGTAGACGATGAGGTGGTCGCGGCGTACATCAGATCACGCCTGGAGTCTGCGTAGCCCTCCGACAACATCGCCATCCCACCGCTCATCGGGCAGGCGACCTGCCGCTCGTCTGTCCAACGCCCTCGGCCAGGCGGGCGACCTGCACCTCGAGGCGCTTCATTTCGCGGGTGAGGTCGAGCCGGAGCATCTCCATCCAGTACCAGATCTTTACGGCCAGAATCATGCCGATGCACAGCAGCGCCGCGCCTCCCCACACGAGCATCTTTCCGACGTCCCCCGTTCCCAGGAACCGGGTCAACGCGATCACCGCCAGGATGGCGAGCACGATGTTCGCCACCACTCCGCCGATGGCCAGGAAGCGGTTCGTGCCTCGGAAGGTCGCGAGCACGCGGCCCATCAGGCCCGGATCGTCGAAGTCCGGACGACCACTCGTGGCCTCTTCCTCGAGGGCCGTGCGTAGGATGCTGTCACCGTCGCTTCCGGACGTACCCATCATGTCTCCTCGAGGCGCGCGCGCAGCGCGTCTCTCGCGTGGAAGAGTCTCGATTTCACGGTTCCCTCGGGGATGCGCATCTGGGCAGAGATCTCCGCGATGCTCATCCCCTCGAGGTAGAACCGGCGAAGGAGGGTCCGAGGGCCGGGCTCGAGCCGCGCGAGCGCCGCACGCACTCGCGCCACCTCATCCGCCCGGGCGGGGACCATCCCGGACGG
>JBJKRT010000092.1:0-23102 GCA_046704545.1 Longimicrobiales bacterium | reverse complement strand
CGGGACGGGCTCCTCCACGGGTCGGCCCGACCCCGCCGGGCCCCGACGGGCCCGGCCGCCCCCCCCCACCACCCGACGGTCGTCGGAGCGCGCCCCGGGGGCGCGGCGCCTGACGGCGCGTTACTCCTTTTCGCGCTTGGCGGTGAAAGAGCGCTCGCCGCGCGGCGTGGTCTGGGTGCCGCTCATCGTATCACCGTTGACCTTGGCAGCGTACTTGAGCGTGAAGCCCTCGCCACCGTTCCCGAAGTGCAGCTCGAGGGAGAAGGTGAGCGAGTCTCCCTTGATGGCTCCGTCCTTGATGTCGACGGTGCGGCCCGGGCGGCCGCCTCGGCCGCCGAAGAGCGCGGAGCCGGTGACGGTGTTGCCGTCCTGCTTGAACGTGAACGTGGTCGTCATGGGCCCGCGTCCGCCTTCGGACGTGAACGCCCACTTGCCCGTCACGTTGGCGCTCTGCGCGTGGACCGGGACGGCCACGAGCGCAAGGAGCGCGGAGGCGAGGGCAAGACGACGCAGGGTACGGATCATGGTAGCTCTCCTGGCTGATCGGTCGTGTCCGTGGGTGGAAGGGAGCCCGCCGCCCATGCACGACGAACAAGGACACGCGGGGCCGGCGGTGTGTTAGGTGAGGGGGCGGCGAACGAGCTCGTGCCGACGAGGCGTCCGGGCGCTATTGCGCCTTACCCCGGCCCCGGTAGGTTGAGTCAAGCCGTACCGGCGTCCCCGCGTTCCGGAGACGCCGAACCGGTGACCTCCTGCCCGACGTTCTGGATCCACTCGGAAATGGAGGTTGACTCCGTGGCCGGCACGACTACGGTGACGCGCTCGATTCCCCGCCTGGCGCTCCTTCTGGCCTTCCTGCCTTCGGTGGCGTCTGCCCAGAGCCCCACGCGCCCGGACCAGCGCATCGCGATGTATCGGCAGCACGTCGTCCTGGCGGCGGCGTCGTCCTTCAAGAATCTCCCCTGGCAGTTCCTCGGACCCACGAACATCAGCGGCCGCATGACCGATGTGGCCGTCGTGGAGCCCCGCGGAAAGCACTACACGATGTTCGTGGCGGGCGCGGGGGGCGGCGTGTGGAGGACCGTGAACGACGGCGTCACCTGGGAGCCGGTGTTCGACCAGGCCGTCTCGACGGCGATCGGGGACGTCACGGTGGCCCCCTCCGACCCGAACGTCGTGTGGATCGGCACCGGTGAGGCCAACATCTTCCGCAGCTCGATGGCCGGTGCGGGCGTCTACAAGTCCACGGACGGCGGCGACACCTGGCGGCACATGGGGCTCGAGGGCACCTACACGATCCCGCGCATCGTCGTCCATCCCACGAACCCGGACATCGTCTACGTGGCGGCGTCCGGTGCCGAGTGGACGTTCAACGAAGAGCGGGGCGTCTACAAGACGACGGACGGCGGCAGGAGCTGGAAGAAGGTTCTCTATGTCGACGACCAGACGGGCGCCATCGACCTGGTGATGGATCCCTCCGACCCCGATCGCCTCTACGTCGCGATGTGGCAGCGCATCCGGCGACCATGGAACGACCCGCGTGTCGAGCCCGGCTTCTCGAAGAGCGGCATCTACCGCACCGACGATGCCGGAGCCACCTGGAAGCCGATCGTCCGGGGGCTTCCGGCGCCGGAGCACCGGGGTCGGATCGGGATCGACGTGGCTCGCTCGAGCCCGAACGTGGTGTACGCGTTCGTCGACAACTACGAGATCGGGCGCATGCCCGGGGCGGGCGAGCGCGACTCGTACGGCCGCCCGCTCGCACCGGTGATCAAGGCGGCCACGGTCTTCCGTTCCGACGACCGGGGCGAGACGTGGCGGAAGACCTCCCAGGACGGGACGTACATGGAGCGCCTGGGTGGTACCTACGGCTGGGTGTTCGGCCAGATCCGCGTCGATCCGAACAACGCCGACAAGATCTACGTGTTGGGTCTGGGCCTGAACGTGTCGGAGGACCAGGGAAAGACGTTCCGGACGCTGGACGGGATGCACGGTGACCACCACGGCCTGTGGATCGATCCGTCCAACTCCGACTACCTCGTCAACGTCAACGACGGCGGCGTCGTGGCGTCCTACGACGGTGGCGAGACCTGGCGCCAGTTCACGGACGACGTGCCGGTGAGCGAGTTCTTCAACGTCGGTTACGACATGGGCGATCCGTTCCGCGTGTACGGGTCCATCCAGGATATCGGGAGCGCGCGGGCCGTCGTCGATCTGAGTCACGGACGCCACGCCATTCCGGCCGTGGCGTGGGACGACGCGCCCGGTGGCGAAGGCAGCATCCAGGTGGTCGATCCGACCGATCCGAACACGGTGTACTCGGCCGGCTACTACGGCTCGATCCAGCGCACGAAGATGGACACGGGCGAAACGGTCCAGCTCGCGCCGAAGCCCGCGGCGGGCGAGCCGGCGTACCGCGGACAGTGGCTCGCCCCGTTCATCGTCTCGGCTCACAACCCGCGCATCCTGTATCTGGGCTATCAGTACGTGTTCCGTTCGCTGGACCGCGGCGACCGTTGGGAGCGGATCAGTCCGGATCTCACGTACGACGACCCGAAGAAGATGGGCGACATCGCCTACCAGACGATCTTCTCGCTCGCGGAGTCGCCGCTGAAGTTCGGGCTCCTCTACGCGGGCACGGACGACGGACGCGTGCACGTCACGAAGGACGGAGGCGGCTCGTGGACGGAGATCACCGGAGGGCTCGTTCCGAACCGGTTCATCGCCGAGATCGTAGCGTCGAAGTACGACGAAGGCACGGTCTACCTGGCCCAGAACGGAAAGCGCAACGACGACTTCATGCCGTACGTGTGGAAGTCCACCGACTACGGCCGGCACTGGACGAGCATCACGGCCAACCTGCCCACGGGCCCAGTCAACGTCATCAAGGAGGACCCCGTCAACCCGAACGTCCTGTACGTCGGCACGGATATCGGCGCGTACGTGTCCACGACTGGTGGGGCGCGCTGGGAGACGCTCGGCGGAGGTCTGCCCAGCACGTTCGTGCACGACATCGTCGTCCATCCGCGCGAGAACATCCTGGTGGCAGCGACGCACGGTCGGGGGATGTGGGCGCTCGACGTGCGCTACCTCCAGGCGCTCACGCCGGAGGTGGCGGCGAGCACGCTCCATCTCTTCACGCCGGACCCCGTGACGCTCCCCGCTCGGAGAGGATTCGCCGGCTACGGCCGAGGTGCACGGCCGCCGACGGCGTTCATCGCCTACTGGAAGAAGAGCGCAGGACCGGCGCGGGTGACGATCAAGAACGCGAAAGGATCCGTCGTGCGCACGCTCGACGGCACGGGTGACGCCGGGTTCAACAAGGTCGTCTGGGACCTCACGCCGACGCCCGATCCCGACGCACCGGAGGACGGACGAGGCCGCTTCGGCAGGACGCGGCGCGTCGACCCCGGCTCGTACACGGTGGAGGTGACGGCGGAAGGCTCGACGGCGACCGCCACGTTCGACGTGGTGGCGTCCGGGCGCTGAAGGTACTTTCGCGCGAGGGAGGCCGGTGGTCCGACGCCCCGGCCTCCCGAGCCCGTCCACTCCCTGCCCGCGTCCATGACCACGAATCCCTCCCGCGAATCGGTCCTCGAGCGCGGCATCGGCCTCTACGAGGCCACGGCGATGGTGGTGGGCACCATCATCGGCGCCTCGATCTTCGTACAGCCCTCGGAGGTTACGGGACGCGTGCCCACGACGCTCGGGGTCTACGGCGTCTGGCTCGCGTGCGGGCTCCTCACCCTGTTCGGTGCGCTCGTGTGCGCGGAGCTGGCGTCGACGTTTCCGGAGGCGGGCGGCGTGTACGTCTACCTCCGCGAAGCGTACTCCCCGGCGCTGGGCTTCCTCTGGGGATGGGCGATGTTCTGGATCATGCACTCCGGCATCATCGCCGTGGTGGCCGTGGTGTTCGCCCGCTATGCGGGGTTCTTCGTTCCGCTCGGGCCGGGCGGCACCAAGGCGGTCGCGGTGGCGGCGATCCTCGTGCTCTCGGTCGTCAATTACTTCGGGGTGCGCCAGGGAAGTGCGCTCCAGGCCGCGTTCACGGTCGGCAAGGTGGCCGCCGTGGGCGCGATCGTGCTGCTCGGCTTCGTCTTCGGCGGCCAGGCGCATCGCATCGCCACGTCGACTCCCATCGCGCCGGCGGGCGACGTCGGAGCGGGCGCGTTCGCGCTCGCGATGGTCGCCGGGCTGTTCGCCTTCGGCGGGTGGCACATGGTGACCTACAACGCCGAGGAGACCCGAGCGCCGAGGCGCACCCTCCCCAGGGCGCTGATCCTGGGCACGTTGCTCGTCACGGTCTGCTACCTCGCCCTGAACGCCGTCTACCTGTACGTGTTGCCGATGAGCACGGTCGCCTCCTCGAGCCGGGTGGCCGCCGACGCGGCCGACGCGGTCTTCGGGCGGGGCGGGGGAGCGGCCATGTCGGCCTTGGTGGTCTTCTCGACGCTGGGCGCGCTGTCCGGCATCATCCTCGCGGGTCCGCGCGTCTACTTCGCGATGGCACGCGACGGGCTCCTCTTCCGCTGGGCGGGCGCCGTCCACCCCCGCTTCCGCACACCCCACCGCGCCATCGCGCTGCAGGCCGTCTGGGCATCGGTCCTCGTCGTCACCGGTACGTACCGGGCGCTCTTCACGCGGGTGGTCTACACCGAGTGGATCTTCTTCGGCCTGATGGCGATCGGGCTCGTGCTCCTGCGCAGGCGCCCGGGACTCGATGCGGGGTACCGGATCCGTCCCTATCCGTGGATTCCGCTGCTGTTCGCGGCATGCGCGTTCGCGCTGGTGGCGAACCAGGTGGCGCACGCCCCGGCCGGCAGCGTGCTCGGTTTGGGGCTGGTCCTGCTCGGCCTTCCGGTCTATCACTTCTGGGCCCGACACGGCTACCAACCCGCACCCGAGCTCCACGACCGATGATCCTCGACTTCCACAACCACTACTATCCGGCCCCGTTCCTCGAGGCGATCCGCTCCGGGGAAAGCCGGTTCCGCGTGACCAGCGACGACTTCGGGAACCCCGTCCTGCATTCGCCGGGTGACTACAACGTGCTCGTTCCGGGACACCGTGACCTGGCGTTCCGCACGCAGGTGCTCGACGAGGAGGGCGTGGACATGCAGGTCCTGTCGTTCACCGCGCCCGGGACGAGCATCGAGACGCCCGAGCGCGCCATCGAGCTTTGCCGGATCGTCAACGATGCATTCGCGGTCGACGTGAAGGCGCGCCCCGACCGATTCACCGCCCTGGGGACGCTGCCCATGAACGCGCCGGACGCGGCGGTGGAGGAGGCCGAGCGCGTGCTCGAGGATCTGGGCCTTCCGGGCCTGATGCTGTTCAGCAACGCGAGCGGGGTGCCGCTGTCCGACGATCGCTTCCTGCCGCTGTGGAGCTATCTCGACGAGGTCGCCGCCGTCGTCTACATCCATCCGACCTATCCCGTGGGCGTCGAGGCGATGGAGCGGTACATGCTCATGCCGATGGTCGGCTTCCTCATGGATACGACGCTCGCGGCGGCGTCGCTCGTGTACGCGGGCATCGTGGAGCGGCATCCCGGCATCACCTGGGTGCTGGGCCATCTCGGAGGCGCCGTCCCCTACATGGCCGAGCGCTTCGACCGGGGCTTCGAGGCCTATCCGGAATGCCGTGAGCGCTGCACGGTGCCGCCCTCGGAGCAGCTGCGGGCGTTCTACTACGACACGGTGAACTTCGACCCGGCCGCGCTGCGTCTGGCCCTGGACTTCGCGGGCGCCGACCACCTGCTGGCCGGATCCGACTATCCCCACATGATCGGCAGCCTGGAGCGGATGAGGTCGAGCATCGAAGCGCTACACCTGGATGCGGATGAGGAGGCAGCCGTCCTCGGCGGCAACGCCCGGCGGATTCTCGAGCTCGAGGGCTGATCCGGTGCGCATCTCCGGCTTCACGTTCGCGCGCAACGCCACCAAGCTGGACTACCCGTTCCGGGAGGCCCTCCTTTCGATCCTGCCCGTTGTGGACGAGTTGGTCGTGAACCTCATTCCGGGCGATCCGGACGACGACACGCGCGGGCTCGTCGAGTCGATCGACGACCCGCGCATCCGCATCGTGGAGACCAGCACGTGGGACCGCTCGATCGGCCCGAGGGTGTATGCGGACCTGACCAACGTCGCGCTCGAGCGGTGCACGGGCGATTGGTGCCTGTACGTGCAGGCGGACGAGGTCGTCCACGAGGACGATCTCCCCACCATTCGACGCCGCTGCGAAGAGCTCCTGGACGACCGGCGCGTCGAGGGCATGCTCTTCGACTACCTGCACTTCTTCGGTGACTACGAGCACTACCAGGGCGGGCACGGCTGGTACCAGAAGGAGATCCGCCTCATTCGCAACGGCATCGGCATCCACTCGGCCCGCGATGCCCAGTCGTTCCGCTTTCCCGACGAGCGCCGCATCACGGTCGCGCCCGCCCATGCGCGCATCTTCCACTACGGTTGGGTGCATCATCCCCGCTACATGCAGGCGAAGATCCGCGAGTTCTGGATGCAGCGGAAGAGTCCCGAGGAGGTGGAGGCCGAGCAGGGTGGGGTCGTCGAGTTCGACTACGGCCCGCTCGGGAGGTTGCCCGTCTACGAAGGCACGCATCCCGAGGTGATGGCCGAGCGTATCGCCGCGATGGATTGGTCGAAGAAGCTGCGCCTCGTGGATCCTCCGGGCATGGAGCGTACCCAGCGCCACAAGGACGAGCGCTTCCGGTATCGGCTCCTGTCCGCCGTGGAGCGGTCGCTCGGGATCGACCTGAACCACAGCAACCACGGGAAGATCCTGAAGGTCTGACGCCCTTGACGGTCCGCCGACTCCAGGGCTAGCCTTCCGAAACTCATCGAGACCGGCCGAGGGACGGGCCCTGTGACGCCGGGGCAACCTCGGAGCGGATTCCGCTCCGAATGGTGCCAACTCCCGCGGGAACCTGCGTGGTTCGCCGAAAGATGGGTCGCGGCGTCGGGCTGCTTCTCCTTCCTTCGGCTCGCGCGCCTTCTCCGGTGGCTCCGATGAGGCGACTCGTGAACCGACGGAGGAATCCATGATCCCGCGCTCCCGGCGTGCCCGCACGGACGGGCCGGACACCCGTATCGACGCATACCGCACCACCGGCCCTTCGCCCGGGCGTCCCACGCTGCACCTGCTCGGCGTGGGGCAAGTCGGACGTGCCCTCTTCAGCCTGCTCAAGCCCGGTGACGCGCTTCCGATCGCCGCCTCGGACACGTCCGGCACCGTCCACGACCCGTCCGGCCTGAATCCGGACGAGCTGGCGGACTGGAAGGCATCCGGGCGCGCGCTCGCGGACCATCCGCGCGCGATTCCCGGCGCGGGCACCGCCGATGCCCTCCGAAGCGTGGGGGCCGATGTCGTCGTGGACGCGACGTCGACGCGGTTCGATCGTCCCGAGTGGGCCCGGCTGCTCGACGAGGTGACCGTGCGTCGGGGGGGCGTGCTCGTCCTGGCCGCGAAGGACGCCGCCGCGCGTCGCGCGCACGCGTGGCTGGGTGCCGACGGGGATGGCGGGGTGGGCGTCAACGCCGCGCTCGGCGGTGCCGGGGCCTCGCTCGCGCAGGACATCGACGAGCTGCGCGCCGCATGCACGGGCGTGGCGCTCGCGGGCAACGGCTCGACGACCGTGATCCTCCAGGTGATCGAGGGTGGAGGCAGCTTCGAGGAAGGCGTCGCGGAGGCGGACCGCCGCGGGCTTCTGGAGACCGATCCCGAGCTGGACTTCCGCGGCGCGGACGCGGCCGTGAAGGTGGCGGTGGTCGTGCAGGCGCTCTGGGGTCGGGCCGTGCATCCGGACGAGATTCCGTGCGAGGACATCCGGACGCTCGACGGCACCGTGGTGCGGGCGCGCGCCTCGGCCGGACGCACCACCCGCCTGGTGGCGCGCGCGCACCACGACGGCCGGGTGTCCGTGGGCTACGAGGAGCTGGATCCGGCCAGCCCGTTGGCCGTGCCCGCCGGTCGGGCGGCGTACACCTACGCCTTGGCGCACGGGGAGGTTCGCGTGCACATCGGGGAGGGAATGGGGCCGGAGGAGACGGCGCGGGCCGCCCTCGCCGACGTGCGGCGCCTGACCCGTGAGGTGGGGCCGACGCTCATGTGATACACCGGCGCCGTGCGCACGGCGCCGGTGCATCTGCGGCTCAGGACGTCAGCTGATACTGCACCCGGAGGTATCCCTCGATGTATCGGGTGACGGCATCGATGTTCCGATAGTTCAGCCCGACCAGACCCCAGTAGGGCATCCCCGCCACGTTGCCGTGGAAGATGTACTCCCGGAGTGCCTGCGGGTCTTTCCCGAAGCGCCAGTCGGCCGCCAGGAAGGACGGTGGCTTGAGCGTGTCCCCACGGAGGACGAAGCCCGCGTCGCCGCGGCCCGAGCTTCCGTGGCACAGGGAGCAGCTGATCCGGTAGACGACGCTGCCCCGATCGATCGCTGCCGTATCGGACGTCCAGGTGATCGTGTCGAACACGGTGGAGTCGAATGCGGTCTCGGCCATCGAGACGGAGTCCGCCATGGCCTGCCTCCGCGCCTCCGGGCTCTGCTGACGGCTGCCCGTGCACGCGCCCATCCAGGCCAACGCTACCACGAGCGGAACGGTTCCGCGCATAGGTCACCCCTCCCGAACCCACCAGGGGCAGGGCGTGTCGTCCACTTTGAAGCTACCGGGACAGGGTTGGCGAAGGAAGGAACGGCGACGCCTTGAGGGGAGGCGTGCGGGGCGTCAGGTTTCTCCATGAATCCAGACATGCTCGCGCACGCATTCACCGCACGCTTCGGCGGTGAGCCGACCCATCGATCGAGAGCTCCCGGTCGTGTGAACCTGATCGGTGAGCACACCGACTACAACGACCTGCCCGTCATGCCTATGGCGCTGCAGCGGCGCGTGGAGATCGTGCTCCGGCCGCGCGACGACGGTCGCGTCCGGCTGGTCAACGTCAATCCGCGCTTCGAGCCCATCGACTTCACCCTCGAGCATGATATCGCGTCGGGACCTCCCGGCCACTGGGGCAATTACGTCAAGGCGCCCGCCCAACACCTCGCGCGTCGGTTCTCGATCGCGCGGGGCTTCGAAGGCGTGCTGACCTCCGACGTGCCCGTGGCCTCCGGGCTGTCGTCGTCCGCGGCTCTGGTGTGTGCCGTGGGTCTCGCGCTCGCGCGCCTCGGAGAGATCGATGTGGACCTTCCGACGCTCGCCGACGAGATGGCCGAAGCCGAGCGCTACGTCGGTACGAGGGGCGGGGGCATGGATCAGGCGATCTCGCTGACCGCGCTGGAGGGGCACGCGACGCGGATCGACTTCTCGCCGTTGCGCCTGCAGCCCGTCACGGTGCCGCCCGAGTGGCGGTTCGTGGTGGCGGACACGCTCCTGAGCGCCGAGAAATCAGGGGCCGCGCGGCAGGCGTACAACGAGCGCACCGTAGAGTGCAGGACCGCGCTCGAGGCCGTCGCGGAAGAGCTGGTGCGCAGGGGCCAGGTCACGTCGGCGCCGGCAAGCTACCCGGAGCTTCGCGACACGGTGGGCTGGGACGAAGCGCTTGACGCGGGCGCCACGGCGCTCGACGGCAAGCTCGTGCGCCGATTCCGCCACGTCGTCACCGAGGCACGCCGGGTGGAGGAGGCTCAGCCGTCCATCGAGGCGGGCTCCGCGAGCGTGTTCGGCGCGCTTATGGACGCGTCCCACGAGAGCCTGCGGGCGGACTACGAGGTGAGCTCGCCCGAGCTCGATCGCCTCGTGGCCCTCGCGCGCGACGGTGGAGCGTACGGAGCGCGTCTGACCGGAGCCGGGTTCGGCGGCTGCATCGTGGCGCTCAGCGACGCTCAGGGGGTCGAGGCGGTCGTGGACACCCTGAGCAGCGAGTACTACCGCGACCTGACCTTCGACGGACGGCTCGAGGATCGCTTGTTCGTCGCGCGCCCCTCGGCGGGCGCATCGTTCGAGGCGATGTAGCGGTTCGAGGCGATGTAGCCCTCAGAGAGCGCTCAACGCCTGCCTCAGATCCGCGGGGTAGTGCCCGGCGGCGATCCGCTCCGACAGCGCGCTTCGGACCCCCTCGTGGTCGGCCGCGTGCGTCACCCCGAACCACGGATCGGTGCTGTGCAGGATCGCCACGCGCGTCGCCCCGATCTCGACCTGGCCGTTCAGCGCCGTCGACAGCAGGAACTCCTGGTCCGCGTTCGCGCCCCAATGCTCGAGGAAGCGCGTGAACTGCCGTCCCAGCAGCTCCACCACCGGCGGCGTGAACCCCCACAGGTTCATCGAGACGAGCTCGCTGCCCCTGAGCTCCACCGTCTCCGCGTCCGTATCGGTGCCGGTGATCCAGCCGTCCACCTGACGGATGTCGCGGACCTCCGTGATATGCTCGAGCAACCCTTCGCGCCCCGGCACGCAAATTCCGCGAGCCACGCCGCCCGATCCTGAAAGCGTCTCCGACAACGTGTACCCGACCAGTGCGCCTTCGCTGGGCGGCGGCTCCTTTTCGAGATGCGCCGCGAGCTTGCTGAACGCGTCCGAGCCGTAGAGGTCGTCGGCGTTGCAGACCGCGAACGGCCCGCTCAGCGCGGGCGCGGCGCACAGGACGGCCTGGGCCGTTCCCCACGGCTTGCGACGGTCCGGCGGTACCCGGTAGCCGTCGGGAATCAGGTCGAGGGTCTGCTGGACGAATCGGATCGGCAACGCGTCGCCCACCAGGTCGTGGACATGGCTTCGGATGTCGTCCTCGATCTCCGGGCGCACGACGTAGACCACTTCCCGGAATCCCGCTCGCGCGGCATCGAAGACGTTGTAGTCCATGAGGGCCTCTTGATGAGGACCGACCGGGGCGAGCTGCTTGAGGCTTCCGAATCGGGTGGAGAGGCCGGCGGCGAGGACGACGAGCGAGGGAGAGGACATCGGCGGTCTTGAGCTTTCCGGATTGGGGTCAGGGTCACGACCCGCTCGCTGGCGGGCGCCCGGCACACGGCGGGGGTCACGGAAGATGGCCAGGGTCGGGAGTCGGCGCGAGGCCATCGGCCATCGTGACGCGCGGTCGCGAACATCACCGGTAACGTTTTGGGCGGTTCATACGTCTAAGATGGTGTCCGGATCGATGACGCAGGGTTGATGAAACTTTCCGGACCGTCCGTACGAAAGGTGTGGTGTGAGGAGGATGGGAAGGGCGCTCGAACCCGAGCAGGGCAGATGGGAGGGGATGATGATACACGCGCATATCGACAGAGAGTCCGCGATTCCGTGGTGGGCCGCATTCGGCGCACCGTTGCTGGTGGTCCCGCTCATGGTGGCGCTGCTGGCGATCTGGGCACCGAGGCACGGAGCGGACAACGTGGTGGTGAGCTCGGACGGTGCCCGGGTGGAGCAGGTCCAGCCTCAGGGCGGATCGGCGGTAGCACTGCCCCCGGATCCGGTAGCGAGGATCGTGCGGGCGCGCAGTTGAGGGACCCCTGCCGTAGCGGCTGCCGAGCCTTGTGCTACGGCAGGGGTTCATCCTGCGGAACGACGGAGGCCGCCTTCGGGCGGCCTTTGTCGTTCAGGACGGGCTCCAGGAGCCGCGGAATCTTTTGGGTGGCCTTCGTCGTATAGAGGAGCGATGGACGAGATCCGGATTCCCAACGACGCGACCTACGCGCCCGTCTCGCTGACCGACCTGATGGCGGGGGCGCCGCTGGCATCGTGGCTCCTGCTCGGGGCCACACTTCCCGGGCAGATCGTGAGCGCCGCCGCGCTCGGCGTATACGCCGGCAGCGCGGTGAAGGACTGGACGCGGCGCTGGGACGTGCGGTGGATCGACTTCGAGGCGGAGTTCGGAGCGGACGTCCACTTCATGGACGAGATGCCGGAAGCGGAGCGCCGCGCCGAGATCGAACGGCTGGCCGGCCTCCTCGATGCGGACTACACGGACGAGCGAAGGCCCCGCGAGGAGCTGGCTCGCACCGTGAACGGCAACCTCACAGAGTACATCGCCTCGATCACGGGGCAGCGGGTCCGCACGAGCTCGGTGGTGCGCGACTTCACGCTCGCCAAGCTGGTCTTTCCGTTCGCCATGGGCGTGTGCGACGTGATCTCCGGTGACGTGGCCATCTTCCAGGACGTCGGCGTCCTCATGCCGCACATCCTCTGCCACGAGTTCGTGCACCGGAAGGGATACTGGAAGGAGCTGCACGCCCAGGTGCTGTCCTACCTCTCGCTGATGACGTCGGGCGATCCCGTGCTCGTGCAGGCGGCGCGCGCCGAGCGGCTCCATCGCCAGCTCAAGGTGATCGCCGGCGACGACGACCAGGCCTACCACGACATGGTGGACGGCCTGCACATGCGTTCGGAGCTCTCGGAAGAGCTGCACGCGCTCAGGCCGGAGCCGGGAGGGTACGAGGGTGCGGTCTCGACGGTCATGAAGCGGCTCTACGACGAGCGCCTGAAGATCACGGGGCAGAACGGGATCTCGGACTACGACGTCGGCTTCACGAACTTCCTGTGGAGCTTCGCCAACAGCCCCACCGCCTCTCGGGACGGACGCGAAGCCGTGGTCTGAGCCCGTCACCTCGGGTCCACATCACAGGAACAGGTCCGTCTGCGCCCGCTCGGATTCCGAGGCCGGTCGCCGAAACGCGGCCGTCGAAAGCTCCGGAAACGAGCCGAATCCATGACGGGCTCGTGTCACGTCGAAGAGCGTGTGCAGCTGCTCCGCCCACGGCCCCCGCCCGCGTCCGCGCTCACCGAAGCGGTTGTCGTAGAGGCGGCCGCCGCCCAGCTCACGAATCCGGTTGAGCACTTTGTCCTTCCGGTCGGGGAAGTGGCGAGCCAGCCACTCCTCGAAGAGATCCTTTACCCCCCAGGGCAGACGCAGCACGATCATGCCCGCGAACGTCGCTCCAGCGTCGGCCGCGGCCTCGAGGATGGCGGGCAGCTCGTGGTCGGTCAGGCCGGGGACCACCGGCGCGACGTTGACGCCGACCGGCACGCCGGCCTCGGAGAGCCGGCGGACTGCGTCGAGACGGCGCGAGGGCGTCGACGCGCGGGGCTCCATCACACGTTGCACCTCGTTGCCGAGCGTCGTGATCGACAGCACGACCGCCGACGCCCGGTGCCGCGCCAGCTCGGAAAGCAGGTCGACGTCGCGGGTGACTCCGTGGCTCTTCGTGACGATCGACACCGGATTGCGCGCCTCGGTGAGCACCTCCAGGCACCCACGCGTGATGCCGAGTCGCCGCTCGACGGGCTGATACGGATCGGTCACGCCGCTCATCATGATCGGCTCGGGCTTCCAGCGTGGCGATGCGAGGGCGGCGCGCAGCAACTCGGGGGCGCGTCGCTTGACGAGGATCTTCGTCTCGAAGTCGAGGCCCGCCGAGAAGCCCAGGTACTCGTGGAAGGGGCGGGCGAAACAGTAGGCGCAGCCGTGCTCACAGCCCCGGTACGGGTTGAGCCCCACGCCGAAGCCCACGTCCGGGCTGTCGTTGCGTGAGAGGATCGAGCGGGTTGCGTCGTCGAGGAGCTCGGTGCGGGGCGACGGGTCGTCTTCGGTCCATCCGTCGCGCTCGACGTGGAGCCGCTCGAAACGGCCCGGCGGGTTGGAGGCCGCGCCGCGTCCGCGCACGACGGGCAAGGGGAGGGTTCTCGACATGGGCTTCCCGGATACCGAACAAAGACCGAATATTCCCAACCTAACCTTGCGGGAGGATGAGCGGAAGGCGTCTGTTGGGGGCGGCGCCGGCGCGGGCCGCGCCCTCATCCCGAACTCCGCAGAGCCATGAACCAGCGCATCCTCGTCCTGCTCGCCCTCCTTCTCGCTCCGGGCGCGCTCGTAGCCCAGCTGCAGCCGCACGATCCCGTGGCGGCGCCCGGCGCGGAGGTTCGCGTCGGCAATGCGCGCTTCAC
This sequence comes from Longimicrobiales bacterium, assembly GCA_046704545.1. GTDB lineage: Bacteria > Gemmatimonadota > Gemmatimonadetes > Longimicrobiales > Gaopeijiaceae > SZUA-318. Next base: position 9,204 of record JBJKRT010000092.1, on the reverse strand, counting down.
CGTCCTCACGGACCGGATGATCCGGATGGAATGGGCGCAGGGAGGCCACTTCGAGGACAGCGCCACGATGGTGGTCGTGAACCGGCGCCTTCCCGTCCCGCACTTCCGGAGCCATCGCGACGGCGACTGGCAGGTCATCGAGACGGACGCGCTCACGCTCCGGTACAAGCGCGGCAGCGGACGCTTCGGGCCGGACAACCTCCAGGTGCGCATCGCCACGGGCGGCGTGAGCACGACCTGGCGTCCCGGAGAGAAGAACCCGGGCAACCTGGGCGGAACGATCAGGACCCTGGACGGGAGGAAGGGACCGGTGCCGCTCGGAAAGGGGCTTCTGTCGCGCGACGGGTGGGCGCTCGTCGACGACTCGGACAGCCCGCTCCTGACCGGGCACCCCGCGTGGGCCGCGGCGCGTAAGCAGCCTCCGCACCAGGACTGGTATCTGCTCGGGTACGGGCACGCCTACACCGATGCGCTCGGCGACTTCGCGAAGGTGTCGGGACGCATGCCGATGCCGCCGCACTTCGCTTTTGGCATCTGGTGGTCGCGCTACTGGGCCTACACCGACCAGGAGCTGAAGACGCTGGTCGACAACTTCAAGCTCTACCACGTGCCGCTCGACGTGCTCGTCATCGACATGGACTGGCACAACACGTTCCAGCTGCGGTGGTCGCGGACCGAGAAGGACCAGGCGGGCCAGATGAAGGGGTGGACCGGCTACACGTGGGACCGGGCGTACTTCCCCGAGCCGAAGACCTTCCTGTCGTGGGTGCACCGCCAGGGCCTGAAGGTCACGCTGAACCTGCATCCCGCCTCGGGCATCCAGCCCTGGGAGGTGCAGTATCCCGCGATGGCCAAGGCGATGGGCATCAACCCGGCCACGAAGAAGTACGTGCCGTTCCGGATCACGAGCCGCAAGTTCGCGAAGGCGTACTTCAACCTCGTGATCCACCCCCTCGAGCGGCAGGGCGTCAACTTCTGGTGGCTCGACTGGCAGCAGTTCGACACGACGGCCATCCCGAACCTGCATCCCACGATCTGGCTGAACCACGTCTTCTTCGAGAACATGAAGGAGGAAGGCCGCGCCCGTCCGCTCATCTTCCACCGATTCGGCGGCCTCGGGAGCCAGCGCTACCAGGTCGGCTACTCCGGCGACGCGGCGTCGACGTGGAAGATGCTCGCGTTCGAGCCTCGGTTCACCTCCACGGCGGCCAACGTGCTGTACGGCTACTGGAGCCACGACATCGGCGGGCATCTGCCCGGGCCGGTGTCGGGCCAGCTCTACACGCGCTGGATCCAGTTCGGGGCGCTCTCGCCCGTGCTGCGGACGCACACGACCAAGAATCCGAAGGCGGAGCGGCGCATCTGGGCGTTCGCGCCGCAGTACTTCCACGCGATGCGCCAGGCGATGCTCCTGCGCACCTCGCTCGTGCCCTACCTCTACACGGCGTCACGCCACGCGTACGACACCGGCGTCTCGATGCTGCGGCCGCTCTACTACCGCTGGCCGAAGCTCGATGCCGCGTATACACACGAGGGCGAGTACATGCTCGGCCCCGACCTGCTGGTCAGCCCCGTGACGACGCCGGTGGATTCGGCCACGGGGCTCGCCAAGCGTACCACGTGGCTGCCCCCGGGCGACTGGATCGAATGGGGCTCGGGTGCGCGCCTGCACGGTCCCGGGGAGGTCACGCGGACGTACATGATCGACGAGATCCCGCTGTTCGTGCGGGCCGGGGCGGTGATCCCGATGGAGGAGCCGACCACGAGGGTGGGCAACGGCAACGAGGGGCCGCGCGTGCTCACGGTCTTTCCGGGTGCCGATGGCTCGGCTCGGCTGTACGAGGACGCTGGCAACGACGACGGCTACCTGAGAGGGCAGGACGCCTGGACGCACCTCTCGTCGCACTGGACCGACCAGGGTCGCACGCTCGATGTGACGGTGGGGGCGACCGACGGCAGCTACTCGGGGCAGCCCGCTTCGCGGGGCCTGGTGATCCAGCTTCCGAACCAGCTCCCGCCCACCTCGGTCGAGGCGGACGGACGGACCGTCCCGCACCAGGGAGACGACTCGATTCCGGGCTGGACGTACGACGGCTCACACCTGGAGACGATCATCAAGCTGCCCGCCGCTTCCATCCGGCAGGCCCGTACCGTACGGATCCACTTCCCTGCGGCCCGACCGGGGCTCATGGACGGGGCCGAGGGAACGCTGAAGCGGATGGCCGCGGCGCGCACGGTGCTGGAAGGACTGTGGAGCGCCGACTGGCCGAGCGACGCGTTCGTAGCGCTGAGTCAGACCGGGCGGCGCATCGAGTTGAAACCGCAGACCGCCGTGGCGGAGATGAACGCGCTGCGCGACTCGCTGCCGGGCCGAATTGCCCACATCCCTGAGATGAAGGGCGACGAAGCGCTCAAGACGAAGGCGCTGGCGATCCTGGGCCGGAACTGACGACGGGTACGATCCGCTCGCGCACCACGTAGTCCACGCCCATGCTGTCGGTCACGACGGCCCAGAAGCGGTCGCCGCGTACGACAGGATGGAGCCCCTGCACCAGGCGTAGCCGGGGCGAGGACACGGTCGCGACGTGTGTGCCGTCACGCGTGTACCGGTCGAACACGCTCCGGCCGTCCGGTCGCCTCGTCTCCACCCACAGCTCGCCCTCGTCACTGAGGAACATGGATTCGATGGCGGGCTTCACCGGCGGGATCTTGGACCAATTCTCGCGGGGTGACACACCGTAGCGCTTGAGCATCCCCTCGACCATCGAAACGACCGAGTCGCGTTCGTGGTCGCTGACCGGGAGGAGAGACCTGTGCGTCTCGATGACGAGCGTGGTATCCCCGCCGGGCTTCCAGTAGGCGATCCGGTAGGAGGGATCACCGGCGGATGTCGACCAGATCCCGCCGCGCGGGTCGAGGAGCAGCTGTGCCTGGGCGTAGAAGGGGACGTTCACGTAGCCCATCATGCGTCCGTCCGGCCTCTCCCAGTAGAAGGAGCCCGGCGGGTTCTTCCGGTCGTAGCTCGGCGTGGGAAGCGGAAGGGAGTCCACGAGCGTCATCGTCGAGTCCCACACGCGTAGCACGTTCTTCCGCGGCTGCGCCAGCGTGATCGAGCGCTTCACGATGCGGTCGCTGTCGGTCATCACGCCGCCCCAGATCCATCCGAAGAGCATCACCTTCCATGGGTGGGTCGCGATGAATCCGCTCGCGGGATCGAAGACCGAGAGGCGCGCGTTGTCGTGGTCGGCGACCCAGAGCCGGTCGTGGGAATCACGCATGAGCCCGAACGGCGCCTTGAACTCTCCGGGACCCTCCCCCTCGCGGCCGAACGCGGTCTGGTAGGTGCCGTTCGGATCGAAGACCCTCACTTCCTTCGCCATCGCGTCCAGCACGGCCATACGGCCGTCGTCCAGCACCGTGAGGCCCTTGATCTGTCCGAAGCTCGCCGGTCCGGAGCCGGTCGCCGAGCCGATCCGCAGCTCCTCGCGCATCGTCCAGCGCGGCGCCAGGTCGACCGGCGGGGTGTTCACGACATGGCGTGCACCGTCCGGGAGCGTGTCGACGGTCTCGATCCAGCGGGAAGATCCTCGTGCGTGTCCGCCGCACGCCGATGCGCTCATCAGCAGTACCAGGGAGAGCGCGGTCGCGGAGTGTCTCATCGTGGTCCTTTGTAGCGCCGGAGCACCTGAGCGGTACCGGTCCACGCGCACCTTATGCTCGGTATGCTCGATGGGCAAGCGCACGGCACAGTCCAGAAAGAGCGAGCCCTCAAGATTCCCGGGCGCCGGTACTCACCGGCACGATCCGGTCGCTTTGGTCTGGAAGCACCCTACGCACCACGCACCCTACCCACAAGCGAGGGGGCCCCGCCCGGCGAACCGGACGGGGCCCCGACCCTGGACGGCGACGAAGCGCCTCAGGCCATCTCGATGTCGTAGCAGATGCGCCAGTTGCTCAGGTTCTCGGGATCTCCCGTGCCCTCGTCGATCGGCTGGTGGCGACCGACCCAGGACGACGGCGCGCCCGTGAACTCCCGGCGATAGTCCTCGAGGTGGTCGTTCGCCGTCATCTGGTCGAGCTCTTCGCCGAAGAGCTCGACGACGAGCGAATCGCCCGCCTCGCCCTCGAAGAGGACCTTGTCGATCTTGTCGACTTTGTTCCGCCGCGGATCATCCGAGATGTTCCAGTAGCCCGTCTCCGGGAACTTGAGCTCGTGAGAGGTCCCGCCCGTCGTCACCTTCGAACGGAAGCGGAACTCTCCCTCGTCGTCCCAAGCGGGCTCGAGGTTGTCCTTGATCTGGATCCAGCGGAGGATCACGCGGATCCGATTACCCCCGACGTCCGACATGTTGGGCTCCTGTTGGTTCGAATTCCACGATGGCGCAGCCATGAATAGACCTTGTTCCATAGCGCGGTCAAGGCCCGCCGCATACGTCGATCAGACGACGCGCGCTCCGTCCACCGACCAGATGTGCGCGAGCGTGTCCTCCAGGCCCGCCCGCGCTCGCCGATACGCCAGGGCCGTGAGGAAGAGGGCGAGGGCCGTTCCGATTCCCGGCGGCACGGTCAGCCGCGCGACGAGCACGTCCGCGAACAACGCCTCGAGACCCGCGGCCAGGAAGAGCGCGACGGTCAGTGCACCCCCGAGCACCGCGGCACGCTCGGCCAGCCGCCCCGCGCTGCGGCCGGCTCCGTAGGAGACGGCCATGATCGTGCCCCAGAGAAGCGAGAGGAGGCTCAGGTCGAGCACGATCGGCCGCCAGCGCACCAGCGGAATGTGCCAGCCCGTGACCGCGAGCAGGACGTTGCCGCCGATCAGGATGCCGAGGCACGCGAACAGCAGCGTCAGCCCTACGACCATCCAGAGCATCCGCTCGTGGGCCTCCCCCCGAGAGCGCAGCCACGAGACCCGGAAGTTCAGCACCACGGCGGTGAGGGCGGCGAAGCGGATGAGCGCCGCGAGCGGGTTCAGCGGCGCTTCCTGAAGGACCCCTCCGGCCATGGCGTTCACACCCAGCAGCACGACGAGCGCCAGGACGGCCGCGATCCAGGGGGCCGCCGGCGCGAGCAGGGCCCGACGGGCCCGCTGGAGCGTGCGTAGCCCTAGCCGAAGGCTGTCCGGCCGCGCGAGGTCGTCGGCGGTCACGGGAGATGGGAACGACGCGGAGAAGCGGAGGGCGCCTCCGAGGCCGAGCATCTCGATCAGAGGGAAATGGGCCTCGAAGAGCACGTGCGCCGTCCCGCCGGCGAGCGAGTTGTAGAGCGCGACCACGCCGCTGTACGCGAGAATGTAGCTCCACGCCGCCAGGCACACGGCAAGGGCGTGCGTGCCGCGGCGCCCGTCGGTGCCGTACGCGAGCCCGAGCGCCAGCAGCGCCGCCACGACCGAGTCGAGCATCCCCATGCCCAGGACGGGGAGGAAGGAGGGCTGGATCTGCCCCGCCCCTCCCACGCCGCGGTGGAGGAGGAGGGCCTGGGCGGCCACCGCGACCACGGCCAGGACCGTTGCCACGGCTCGGTAGGCGAGCTTGGAGAGGGACGGCATCGCGATCGGATGTGTGGGGGGACGGGATGGTCCTTCAAACTTGTCGTCGAAGCGGGGCCCACCACAAGCAAAACGAGCCGTCGTGGGTGTGCCGGGTCCGGCGGCCCGGTGACGACGATCTTGCAGACCGCTCGACCGGAACGCATCGTGGGGCGCGAACGTGCCACCGCACGGAGGACAGGGGATGAGTGAAGACCAGGGCAGCGTGATGTGCGTACGGTGCAGGGAGCACCCTGCCGTGGAAGACCTCGACGGTCTGCCGACGTGCGCAAAATGCGGCACGCTCATTCGCCAGAAGTGCGAAGCCGTACGCGTCTGCCCGGTCGACGGCACGGAGATGCTGAAGGAAGTGCTCCAGAATCTCCTCATCGACCGCTGTCCGGCCTGCGGCGGCATCTGGCTCGACCACGACGAGCTCGAGGCGCTGCTGCGCCTGGCCGCCGAGCGCGCCGACGACCGTTCCTTCCTGAACGGCGTTCTCCTCGGCATGGCGTGGTGAGCGCCCGACCGCACTCCTCGCAGGATCGAGACGCCGGGACGAACGCCGTGGACTTTCAGGGATTCGAGGCCGTCACGTTCGACTGCTACGGGACGCTCATCGACTGGGAGCGCGGCATCCTGGACACGCTCCGGTCGCTGCTGTCTCCTCGTGGCGTCGACCGTTCGGACGACGAGCTCCTCGAGTTGTTCGCGCGCCTGGAGGCGGAGATCGAAGCAGGGCCGTTCCGGCGCTATCGCGAGGTGTTGGCGCGTGTGTTCGCCGGCTTCGGCGAGGCCCTGGGGTTCGAGAGCACGGCCGACGAGCGAGAGACCTTCGCCCGTTCGGTGGGAGCGTGGCCGCCGTTCACCGACACGGTGCCGGCGCTGCGCGCGATGGCCGCACGCTACCGGTTGGCCATCGTGTCCAACGTCGACGACGATCTGTTCGCGCCCTCGGCCGAGCGTCTGGGGGTCCCGTTCGCCGCGGTCGTGACCGCGGAGCAGGTAGGGAGCTACAAGCCGTCGCACAACCATTTCCGCGAAGTGCTCGCACGTCTGGCGCTGCCCAGGGAGCGGGTTTTGCACGTGGCTCAGAGCCTCTATCATGACGTCGCGCCGGCAAGGGAGCTCGGCATCAGATCGGTCTGGGTCAACCGGCGTGCGGGACGCGGCGGGTCCGGCGCGACTGCGCCCTCGGACGCCCGTCCCGACCTGGAGGTACCGGACCTCCGCACGCTCGTGACCCGGATGGGCTTGGGCTGAGAGGCGGCGGCTGTAGCCGTCCCGAGGCGTAGGGTTTAGACTTTCACGGCCCCCCCCGGACAGACAGGATAGACGGCTGAATCCATGCGGTTCGCGTACATCGATTCTCAGGGCAACGAAGTCTCGATTCCGAGCGTCGACGCATTGGCGCTCCGGATCGAGTTGGGTGCCATCGGGCCCGACACGCAGCTCTACGATGCCGCGGCGGATCGCTGGGGCCCCGCCCACACGCACGAGATCTTCCTCACGCTGTCGCGGGAGAAGGATGCGGAGGGCTTCGTCGCGCCTCCCCCGCCGGTGGCTTCGCCTCCCGGAGGCCCGGACGCTACGAAGGAGGAGACTCCGGGGGACGAGAGAGAGGAGGAGGTCGCCGAGGGCGTGGATGCACCGGAGGAGGAGGCTCCGGCGGAGGATGCCGAGCCGGCTCCCGAGGAGCCGATCGCCGAAGAAGAGGTGTCGCTCGATTTCACGTTGACCGACGCCGACTCCTTGGAGGAGGCCGCGACGGAAGACGTCATGGACCTCTCGCCGCCGCCCGATCCGTTCGGACCGCCGCTCGCCGATGCCGGTGATGCGGGCGCGCCCGAGGAGCCGGAGGCACCGGAGACGTTCGACTTCGGAGGCGTCGAGAGCTTCGAGCTCGAGGAGGAGCCCGAGACCGAGGACGAGACCGAGGAGCCCGGCCACGGGATGGTGCTCGAAGAGCCGCTGTCGGGTGGCGAGATGGACTTCTCCGGTGTCGGCCTGGACGACGTCGGGGGAGGGTTGGATCTGGAGACCCCGATGTCGGATTTCACGGCGGACGCTCCTCCGGCGTGGATGGAGCAGGACGGTCCCGGGCGCGACGAAGAGGAAGAAGCGGGCATGATGGACTTCTCCCGCCCCGCCGCGGGCGCGGAGGAAGATGAAGATTCGACGGCACCGGCTCCCGGGCCGGCGGCAGGTGGGCCGGGCGGCTCGGATGCGGGCGACCGCGACCGTAGCAGGCCCCCGCGGCCACGGCCCGAGCCACGCTCGCGGCCCTCGCCTCCCAGGAGGAAGAAGAAGTTCCCGGTGGGAACGGTGGCCGGCGTGATCGTAATCGCCGCGCTCGCCGTGGGCGGCTGGTACGGCTGGGCCGCGTTCCAGGCGCGGCGGGCGGCGGCGCGGGCCGCGGCGGCGAAGGCCGTCGCACTGCCTCCCGTGACGATCCCGCAGATCCCGCCCACGCTCGTTCCGCGCATGCGGGCCCTGGCTACGGCCGCGCTCGCCGGTACGATCGACCAGTTCCGCACGGAGGAGGCCTCGTTCGGCATCCCGTCCGAGCCCCGCAGCGCCTGGCTCGGCGGGGCGTACCTGTCCAACGCGAGCAAGTACCCGGACATCCAGCGCTACTGGACGCTCATCGATTCGTTCGTGGACCACGTGCGGGCAACCGACACGAAGGTCTTCCACGACCAGTTCGCGAAGCGGCTCGACAGCGCGGGAATCAGAGGAGACACGGCGCAGATGCTTCAGGCCCGTGCGGACTCGGGCTTCCTCGCCACGAGGAGGGCACGCTTCGAGGCCTACGACGAGATGGACGACCTCACCAATGCCGCGCTGGATCTCCACCAGTTCCTTCTCGACCACGAGGCGGACATCACGTACGCACCCGCGGCCGGCGGCGTCTCCGAAGACCCCGTGCTGGAGGCCGTTCCCAACACGAAGGCGCTCGGGAACCGGATGTGGAGCATGGTCGATCGCATCACCGGGGCGCTGAACGAGCTGGGCACGCTCGACAAGGTGACGACCGAGCGCCTCTCCAACGCCCTCTTCGACAAGCTACGCGCGGCCGGATTCAAGTAGCGCGTTTCATCGTCATGGCCCTTCCGCCGCGTCTGTCGGCGCCGAATCGCGACGGCGTGTAAGAAATCGCCGGCGCAACGGTATGGCCCCCCCGTGCGTCCCAGGAATGGTGCGCGTGCAAGCCACGTGGGCCACCCGACCTACTCGCAGAGGGAGTCGTGGGGATGCGGATCCGATCGGTGGTGTGGGCCCTGTTGATCACGTGCACGGGGGTCAGCCCGCTTGCAGCCCAGAACCGGAAACGGAAGCGGACCAAGGCGATCGACGTCTTCCTCGACTGTGAGGCGAGCGGCTGCTACGACTTCGACTTCTTCCGACGGCAGATCCCCTACGTGAACTGGGTGCGTGACCGTCAGGACGCGGACGTCCACGTGCTCATCACCTCCCAGACGAACGGCGGAGGCGGCCAGCACTTCACGATCTCCTTTCTGGGGCTGCGCTCCTTCAAGGGGCACGACGAGGATCTGTCCACGAGCACGTCCGGCGACGCGACCACGGACGAGGTACGTCGGGCGGTGGCGCAGAAGGTGAAAGTCGGCCTGGTGGCCTACCTGGTGAACACGCCGGTGGCGGACCGGCTACGGGTATCG
>JBJKRT010000091.1:0-2590 GCA_046704545.1 Longimicrobiales bacterium | reverse complement strand
GGGTCTGTGGATGGGGACGGGGAATGCCCCAGTACTGCCCCCTGGTGGGCGGGAGTGGGGGCCACGGGTGGGCCCCTCCTTGCGGCCCGCAAAACTGTCCGCGGGCGCGCGAAGTTGGGTGTTAGGGGACGCGTAGTTTTACGACCTCACGAAGAAGAGGGTAGGTCAGACTCTGGACCTGCATCCGGAGGGATCTGCCCGTGGCGCAACGACTTCGTGGGGAGGAGATCGTGACGATCAAGGTGTTGGCGGAAAAGGGGCAGAACAACTGCCAGATCGCCGAGGCGTTGGGGATCACCGAAGGAGCGGTCCGTTACCAACGGAAGCGGCTGACCGAGGGCCGGCGGGACGGAAGGAAGGACCGGGTGTTCAAGGCCCAGGAGCTCGAGAGAGTGATCGATCACTGGGTCGAGACGCACCGAGCGGCTGGGCTGACGAGACCGGTGAACGTGAAGGAGTTGTACGAGCACTTGGTCACGGAGCACGGCTACGACGGCCACTACCGCTCGGTGCTGCGCTACGTACGTTCCCGCTACCCGAAGCCGAAGGTGCGGACGTACCGGCGAGTGGAGACGCCGCCCGGGGCGCAGAGCCAGACGGACTGGGGCGAGTACCCGAGGGTGGACGTGGGCGAAGGTCCGGAGCCGCTGCACGTGTTCGTGATGGTGCTCTCGCACAGCCGGTTTCCGGCAGTCGTATGGAGTCGGAGAGAGGATCAGCTCAGCTGGCTCACGTGCCACAACGCGGCGTTCCGGCGGCTGAGTGGGGTGGCGGCGGTGAACCGGATCGACAACGTGAGCACCGCGCTGTCGAAGGGGGCGGGGGCGTGGGGCGTCATTCACCCGGTCTATCGCTCCTACGCCCGCTCGGTGGGCTTTCACATCGACGCCTGCCCCCCCAGGGAGCCGACGGCGAAGGGCAAAGTGGAGTCGAAGGTTCGGTTGAGCCGGCTGCGTCTGGATCCTCGGGGCGGGCGGTTCGAGGCGCTCGAGGAGCTGCAGGAGCGCACGGACCAGCGCATCGAGCGCTGGGCCAGGAGCGCGATCTGTCCGGCCACGGGACTCCCGGTCTGGGAGAGCTGGCAGCGGGAGCTCGATCGCCTGAGGCCTGTGCCGCTGCTGCCCGAGCCGTTCGATGTGGTGGTCACGCGGCGCGTCGGCCGCGACTGCACGATCCCGTTCGAGGGACGCACCTACACGGTGCCGTTCCGCTACGTGGAGGAGTCCGTCGAGGTTCACGGCTGCGCCGACGTGGTGCAGATCCTGGCCGACGGCGTGGTGGTGTGCAGCCATCCGCGCCACACCCGGGAGCGGATGCTGCTGGATCCCACGTGCTTCGAGGGCGAGGCGACGGATCGGGTGTTGGCTCCGCCGCCCCTGGGGCGGATGGGGCGCAAGCTGCAGGAGCTCTGGGAGACGCCGGTGGAGCAGCGGCCGCTGGATCTGTACGCCGCGCTGGCGGAGGTGGCACGATGAGCGCCCCGGCCGCCACCACCGCCTCGAAGAAGAGCACCGTGCGCCTCGACGTGGACCGCACCCGGGCTCACCTGGAGCAGCTCGGCCTCGGCTACGCCTCGGAACGCCTCGGCGACCTGCTCAGCGAAGCCGTGAAGGGCGACATGCCCCCGCACCGCTTCCTGGACGAGCTCATGGATGAGGAGGTGCGCCGCAGGGAGGAGCGCAGGATCAAGACCTCGCTGCGCCTCTCGGGCCTGCCCCCCGGCCAGACGCTGGGCAACTTCGACTTCGGCTTTCAGCCGGGCATCGAGAAGAGCCGCATCGAGACCCTGGCCACGTGTGCCTGGATCCGCGAGTCCGAGGCGCTGCTGCTCGCGGGTCCGCCGGGGGTGGGCAAGACCCACCTGGCAGTCGCCCTCGGCGTCAAAGCCGTCGAGCATGGCTTCAGCGTAGCGTTCTTCCGCCTCGACGACCTCCTGCATGCGCTCAAGCGTGACCAGGACCTGCCACCCCGCAGGCTCCGCTCCAAGAAGTACATGAAGGTCGCCCTGCTCATCATCGACGAACTGGGCTTCCAGCCACTCAGTCGCATTGAGGCGAACCTCTTGTTCCGGGTCGTCTCCTACCGCTACCAGCGCGGATCCATCCTGGTCACCACCAACAAGGCCGTGAAGGACTGGCCGGAGGTGCTTGCCGGCGACGAGGTCATGACCACCGCGCTCCTCGACCGCCTCCTGCACCGCTGCCACATGCTCAGCATCAAGGGGCGCTCGTATCGCCTGCGCGACATCGAGCGGCAGATACGATGAACTTCGCACAGCGCGGCGAACGGAGAGCCAACGGCTGGGTGCCGGGCACCATCCCGTTCGTCGTTCACACAACCTTGCCGGGCTCGTCTGGTCGTGGCCTCCGTGCCTTCGGCACTACGGCCCGACTCACCCCCGGCACTGGTGGGGTCGTAAAACTATGCGTCCCCCAACCTCGTAAAACTCCGCGTCCCTGGACAGCACGAGCCGTCGTAGCCGTAGAGGACGTAGTCTCCTTCCGGTTTGATGAGCTTCGTCGGGAAGTCCGGGCACGAGGACGAGCCCCACACGTAGGCGGTCGTGGCGTAGTGCCCCGCGCTGTCGACC